>JAZSFP010000004.1:0-133160 GCA_045532295.1 Pumilibacteraceae bacterium
CAAGATATTGTGGAAAGTATTTTTCAAGATCGTATCCGTCGGAAAGGCTGTCGCCAAGGAATGCAACGTCCACCTCATAGTCGTCATATTTCTCCTTTTCCGCTGTATACGTAGCAAGCTTTGCATCATTATACTCCTGCATCGCTTTTTATAATTGCTCCTTCTCTCGCTTTTGTGGCAATGCCACAGCAAAAAGATATGTAAGACTTATCCCTATAGCCAACAAAACAGACAGCGCTATCGCGGTAATAACAGTCTTTCTTTTTTGGATCATAAAAAACACCCCTCCAAATTATTCATCATCCTGAAAATCGATCTGCAAATTCTTATTTATCAATGACTTTATTATAACATAAAATTAACTTTAATTCAATCTGTTTTACGTAGGTAGAAGAAAACTCGACTTTTCACAAGTCGAGTCTTATAAAATATTCAATTAAAATCCCTAGGAGTGATGCCCTTAATCGATGCTTTTCTTTTTTATAGTCTTTAACTGTCCGCTACAAGGGTTAAGCGTTTAATTTCTTTTCTAAACGCGCCCTAATTTGAGCAATAAATTCGCTGGTTAAAACGGGCTTAACTTCAACGCCTTCACTAACTAAAGGCGCAATATCTTTAGTCATATAGCCGTCAGAGATAGTTTCAAGCGCAGCTTTTTCAAGACTTTCGCCAAAATTAACGAGTTCGCTAATATCGTCAAGTTCACCGCGTTTTTTGAGTGCGCCCGACCAAGCGAATATCGTTGCCATCGGGTTTGTTGAAGTCTTTTCGCCTTTAAGATATTTATAGTAATGGCGGGTTACCGTGCCGTGAGCCGCCTCGTACTCAAATTTTCCGTCAGGTGAAACAAGAACGGAAGTCATCATTGCAAGCGAGCCGAAAGCAGAAGAAACCATATCACTCATAACGTCGCCGTCGTAATTTTTAAGCGCCCAAATAAATCCGCCGTTACTTCTGATAATACGCGCAACGGAGTCGTCGATGAGCGTGTAGTCGTAGCGAATTCCTGCTTTTTCGAACTTTTCTTGATATTCGTTTTGGTAAATCTCGGCAAAAATATCCTTGAAACGATGGTCGTAGGTTTTGGATATCGTGTCTTTGGTTGCAAACCACACGTCTTGCTTTACGGAAAGCGCGTAGTTAAAGCAAGAGCGCGCAAAGGAAGTAATGGACGCGTCAAGGTTGTGAATACCCTGAATTACGCCTGCGCCGGTAAAGTCGGCAATCTTCTTTTTCTCTACTCTGCCGTCCTTGTAGGTTACCACGAGTTCCGCCGTAGCCTCGCCTTCAACCCTAAGTTCACTGTTCTTGTAAACGTCGCCGTAAGCGTGACGGGCAATAGTAATGGGCTTAGTCCACGCAGGAACGTAGGGCTTAATGCCGTCAACGAGAATAGGCGCGCGGAATACCGTTCCGTCAAGCGCCGCTCTTATCGTGCCGTTGGGGGAAAGCCACATCTTTGAAAGGTTATACTCCTCCACTCTTTGAGCGTTGGGGGTAATGGTTGCGCACTTTACGCCAACCTTATATTTCTTTATAGCGTTCGCCGCGTCCACGGTAACTTGGTCTGCGGTTTTTTCGCGGTTGATAAGTCCGAGGTCGTAAAACTCAGTGTTAAGTTCAACGAAAGGCTCGATTAAGATTTCCTTAATCCAGTCCCAAAGTATTCTCGTCATCTCGTCGCCTTGCATTTCTACGATAGGCGTTTTGTAAGTAATGCGTGCCATAATTTTGCTCCTTTTATATATCGTTAGTTAATTATATATCGTTTTGCCGTTTTAGTCAAGTTTATAGCCGTTGTTTTTTACGCTAAACTTCGCTTTAAAAAACGCGGTAAGCCCCTTTCTCATTTCGTCAATATCGCTTTTAAGCATCGTCTCAAGCGAAGAGTGCATTGCAAGTTGGGGCGCGCCGATATCAACCGAAGGAATAGTAAGGTGTCGAAGGGAAATAGGTCCAAGCGTCGTTCCGCTCTTCATATCCGCTCGCGCGTAGTAACGCTGAACGGTAACGCCTGCCTTTTTCATAATCTCTTCAAAGAGCGAGGAAGTGAGCGCGGTAGAAGTGTACGCTCCGTTCCCGTTAAACTTAATAGCAATTCCTCCGCCCATAACCGTATTGCTTAGAGCGTCGGATAGTTCCGGGTGCGAGGGGTGAGTTGCGTGCGAGTTATCCGCGCTTACCATAAAGGATTTTGCGAGCATTTTATTAAAGTCTTCACCCTTGATTGTCAGCAAATTCGCTATACGGTATAGAGTTTTTTGCACAAAGTCGCCGTCCGCTCCGCTCGCACTCATACTGCCAACCTCTTCGCTGTCCGCTAAAAATACGGCGTTTATTCCTTCCGCTACTTCGCTATCACATAGCGCGTAAAGAGAAGAGAAAACGCATACTCTATTGTCAAGTCCACGGCAAGAAATATACTCGTTTTCCGCGCCCGACGAGAACGCTTTTACGCCGTTTACGAGGTAAAGGTCGTAACCGAGAAGTTCACCCTCGCAAAGAGAGGCAAAATATTCTTCGCCTATTTTTTGAGAAAGTAGCGCGTTAAGGTCTTGGATTTTAATGCTCTCGCCGTCGTTTACCGAGCGATTGAGGTGGATTGCTACCGAGGGAATTACGAAGTTTTCCTTTGAACAGACGGGCTTTGAAATAATCTCGCCGTCTTTCTTGTAAACCACTCTTCCTGCTATTTTAAGAGGCGTGTCAATAAACGAACGCCAAATTCCTCCGCCGTAGTACTCGACGGCTATCTTTTTAGTATCCGTTCCGCTTACGCCGGGATTTTTAATCTTGAGCGCGCAGATATCAGTGTGCGCGGATACGATTTTGAACTTTCTCTCGCCTCCGCCCACTCTAAAGGCGATAAGCGCCGTGCCTCCGCGCGTAACGAAGTACTTTCCGCCCTCCTCGATTTTCCACTCTTCGTGTTCATAGAGGGGCGTAAAGCCTTGCTCTAATAGTATTTTTTCGCTCTCTTCCACCACTTGATACGCGGAAAACGAGCGGTCGATTGCGCTAATTATTCTTTCCATTGCTAACTCCTCGTAGTCTTGATTGCTCCGCCTACCGTAAAGGCAGAGCCCTTGTCCTTGTAGCGAACGGGCGTATTCTTTTTAAGCGAACGAACGGTCTTGCCGTTGAGGTCAACAGAGGGAAGAGGCTTGCTTTCAAGTTGCTCTCTATCCCTAAAGCCAAGCAAAAGCAAGAACTCGTCCACCGTCATAAACTCAACCAAGTGGCCCTTTTTCGAGCGTTCGAGCGCTTGGCGTTGGCGCATACATTGAGGGTTTCCGCCCTTCTTTCGATAAAGAAAGATATCCGCCTCCGTCCCGTCGTTTATATATTCTCCGCCTCGATTGTAAATCTCTTTGATAATCTTGAGTAGCGAAGTAAAATTCCTGTTCTCGTAGCCAAAACTTATTGCGACTTTGCGGTTTTCGAGCGTTCTTTCATACCCCTCGTCGCCCGTAATTCGCTCTAAAACGCGCTTAAGCAGTTTGCGGTTCTTGTTGGACATATCGTTGGTGGTCAGTTTTTCGTCGCTGAGCATACGCTTGGGCTTGTCAAGTTCGACGTCGCCTCGCCTAATTCCCCCTCCGCCGTTCTGTTTTTTGAGCAGTTCCTCTACGCTAACGCCAAACTTTTCGCTCATCTTTACGAAAACCTGCTTAGTCATAAACGCGTCGGCGTCGGAGCGGTGTAAGTCCTCAACCGCCACTTCCAAGATTTCGCAAAGCCTATCAAGTCCTATATCCGTGCTTGGCGTTAAGCCTTCAACCTCGAGCGAGGGGATAAAATGCTTGAAAAGTTGCTGGGTGTCCTTAAACTCGAAGTCGAAAACGGGCAGTTCGTAGCGAAGACAAGCGGTCTTGATAAAGCGCGCGTCGTTGTACGCTGCGTGTCCGATATTCACTCGGTTTTTCGCGGTGAGTAAATCCTTAATCGTTTGGTAAAAATGCGGGAAGACGGGGGCTTTTTTGAAAGTTTTGGAAGGGTATGCAAGCGTAAAGCCCGCGCGTTTTTTCATAAGCGAAGACAAGATAGGCGTTTCGGGGTTTATGATAATATCTTCTCTCTTTACGAGGTTAAATTTCTCGTCGAAAAGAGTATAACCGAAAGTGCAAATATGTATGCCGTCAGAGCATTCTATGTCGAAAAACAAATATTCCATAACTTCTATTCAATTATAGCACAATTTATCTTTAATAACAATCGTTTTAGGGGTAATACGCTCTTTTTAATTGACAAAGATTGCGTATAATAGTAAAATATTATCTATGAAAGGTTTGATACTGACAAATGCATTTTTCAATTCGCCCGAGGCTGACTATCAACCCGCTCGGCTTTTAGAGGAGTTTTCCGCTCTCGGCGTTAGCGCTAATATAAAGCGCAACGACTTTTTCCCTTTTTCCGTTGAGGACGGCTCGCTTAAACGCGAACTAAACTACGATTTTTGCGTGTATCTTGATAAGGACAAATATGTTTTGCGCGCTTTGGAAAAATGCCAAATCCCCACCTTTAACTGCGCCTCCGCTATCGAGGTTTGCGACGACAAAATGCTCACTGCTCTTGCTTTATCTAACGAGGGCGTGCCTATGCCCAAAACTCTCCCCGGACTTCTTTGCTACAACCAAAACGCCACCGTCACGGACGAGAGCGTAGAGAAAATTATATCGTCACTTTCCCTTCCGCTTATCGCCAAGGAAAGTTACGGAAGTCTTGGTAAATCTGTGTTCTTGGTAAAAACCAAAGCGGAACTTTTATCCGTTATGGAAAAACTAAAATGTAAGCCCCACCTTTTTCAAGAGTTTATCAAAGAGAGCAAGGGCAGGGACTTGCGCGTCATCGGTATAGGCGGAAAAGCGGTGGGCGCAATCGAGAGAAAGAACGAGGACGATTTCCGCTCTAATCTCTTCTCTGGAGGCACGGCAACGCCTATGCCCGTAACGGAAGAAATTAAGTCGCTTACAAGCAAGATTATGAGCGCGCTCTCGCTCGACTACTGCGGTATCGACCTACTCTTTTCAAAGGACGGCTATCTCGTTTGCGAAGTAAACTCCAACGCCTTTTTCGGAGGCTTTGAAAAAGCGACTTCTATCAACGTTGCGCGTCTTTACGCCCAGCATATTTTAAGTAAATTGTCATAAAAAAACGATAACGGTTATGCTTTTTCGTAACATAGCCGTTATGAAATATTAGGAGGGGAAATTATGTATAATCTTAGACACGGTTGTTCAATAGGTTTTAACGAATACTTTGAAGAGCGTTTAGAAGAGGCGGAAAAGGCGGGCTTTTACTCTCTTGAGTTTGGACTTTGCGCGCTTTGGTCGGACAGAGAAAAGGAAAAGGAGTTTTATAAAAACCTCCGCCCTGCTTTTGAAAAAATCAAGAAATCTTCGCTCGTTCTCAACTCCGTGCATATATCGTTCGGGCTTGACTGGGAATTCTCTTCGCCAAACGAGGCGGTTAGGGTTAAGGCGATGAATAATCTTCGCGAAATTTTGCCCGTTATAAACGAATACGCGCCTAACTATTTGGTTATTCATCCCTCGTTCGAGCCCATCGACCCTGCTCTTCGCCAGGCGCATAAAACCGCTCTCGTCGTATCCATTAACGAAATTAAGCAACTTACTTCGATAAAGATTGCTATTGAGAATTTGCCGAGGACTTGTTTATTTAACACCGCGGAAGAAGGACTTGAACTTCTTGAGCGCATAGGCGGAATTTACGCTTGCGTTGACGTAAATCACTTCCTCTTTGAAACTCCGCAAGAGGGCATTAGAAAACTCGGCAAGTATATAGTTACTACGCATATTTCCGACTACGATTTTATCGACGAGCGTCATCTTTTGCCCACTCGCGGTAAAATTGACTGGACGGCGGTCATTAAAGCCTTTGAAGAGGTGGGCTACGACGGAGTGTTCAACTCTGAAATCACGCTCGCACCTCGCACCGATATTACCGTTACCGCCGTTAAACGATGCTTTGAAAACCTCTTTTTAACTGCAAACGAATAAATTACGACCCACGGCGCGTGTGGGCGACTTTTCGCGCCTTTGCGAAGGTTGGTTCACGAGTGTCTTTTCCGCGTATAGGCTTTAGTAATTAAGATACGCTCGACTGCACTCACTTCGTTCGTTCCGCTCGGTATGACGACCTTAATTTAGTAGTTGCACCAAATTGGGAGATTCTAGGCAGGCGCAAGCGCCCTTGGTCTTACGACCGCGCTCCATTGCATTTCGCTCCAGAATGACACGACCAAGCCGAGTGAAAGCACCACCCTTTACTGTCATACCGACCGAGCCGTTAGGCGAGTGGAGTGTATCTCCCACGGCGCGTGTGGGCGACTTTTCGCGCCTTTGCGAAGGTTGGTTCACGAGTGTCTTTTCCGCGTATATGCTTTAGTAATTAAAATACAAAAAAACCTCAAGTTTTTACGCTTGAGGTTTTCTTTTTATTAGTAATTATAACCGAGCATTACTGCTTTGAGGTTTATTTCGATAAGGTCGGCTTTCTTGGGGGGAACGACTTTTTTCATAGCCTCTTCTAAGCCCTCGATAGAAACGACGCCACTCTCTTTGATGACTTTGCCGAGCATAATCATATTAGCGAGGGTGGGCGCGCCCATATCCTTCGCCATTTTGGTAGCGGGAATATAGAAAGCGTTAACGTCTTCTCTTGCCACTTTTCTTTCTATAAGCGTGCTATCAACGACGATTACCGAGCCTGCAACCGCCTCGTTTTCGTATTTATCGAGCGAGGGAAGGTTCATTGCGATTAAGATATCGGGGTTAGACACGATGGGCGAGCCAACGGGTTCGTCGGAAATGATGATACTGCAGTTTGCCGTACCGCCACGCATTTCAGGACCGTAAGAGGGCAACCAACTTACTTGCTTATCCTCGAAAAGTCCCTTGTACGCCAAGAACTTACCTGCAAAGAGTACGCCTTGACCGCCAAAGCCTGCAATTAAGATTTGTTTCGTCATAGTCTTAGTCCTCCTTCTTCGCGCTTCTGTCCTTGTAAACGCCTAAGGGATAATAGGGGAGCATTTTCTCCTCTACCCACTCAAGCGCCTTTTGAGGCGTCATACCCCAGTTGGTAGGGCAAGAAGAAACGACTTCGATAAGCGAAAAGCCTTTGCCTTCAACTTGGTTACGGAACGCTTTAAGGATTGCCTTTTTAGCGTTCTTTACGTTTTTAACGGAGTTAACTGCAACGCGCTCAATATATTCAGGACCGTCCAAGGTTGCGAGCATTTCGCTAACTCTAATGGGGAAGCCCTGCGTTGCGGTATCACGACCGTAGGGGGAGGTTTGCGTTACCTGACCGGGAAGGGAGGTAGGCGCCATTTGTCCGCCCGTCATACCGTAGATAGCGTTGTTTACGAAGATAATCGTGATATTCTCGCCTCTGGTTGCTGAGTGTACCGTTTCCGCCATACCGATAGAGGCAAGGTCGCCGTCGCCTTGGTAAGTAAATACGATATTTTCGGGCATACAGCGTTTAAGTCCCGTTGCAACCGCGGGCGCGCGTCCGTGAGCCGCCTCTAACATATCGCAAGTAAAGTAGTCGTAAGCCATAACCGCGCAACCAACGGGCGCAACGCCAATGGTCTTACCTTCAATGCCAAGTTCTTCAATAGCCTCCGCTACGAGACGGTGAATAATACCGTGAGTACAGCCCGGGCAGTAATGCAAGGGCGTATCGGTGAGCGTAGAGGGTTTTTTAAATACGATAGCCATTATTTAACCTCCTTCGACATCTTTTCGATGCTTGCAAGCACCTCGTCGGGCGAGGGCAACATACCACCCGTTCTGCTCGTGAGCCATACGGGGCGTTTGCACTCGGTCGCAAGGCGAATATCTTCAATCATTTGACCCATAGAAAGTTCTACGGAAATAAAGCCTTTAACCTGCTCTGCGGTCTTTTTCAAAACTTCGGTGGGGAAAGGCCAAAGCGTAATGGGGCGAATAAGTCCCACTTTTACGCCTTTCTTTCTCGCTGCGGTTACCGCGTTTTTGGAAATTCTTGCCGCGATACCGAACGCTACTACGCAGTACTCCGCGTCGTCCATCATATAACTTTCGTATAAAACTTCGTCCTTATGGATTTTAGCGTACTTTTCAAAGCGTTCAATATTCGTCTTTTCCAAAATCTCGGGTTTAAGATAGAGCGAATTGATAATATTATGCTTTCTCTCGCCCTTAGTTCCGTTAGCAGCCCAAGGCTTTTCAACGGGCGTAGAATTACTCTCGGGGATAGAAACGGGCTCCATCATTTGTCCCATAGTTCCGTCTGCAAGTAGCATTACGGGCATACGGTATTTGTCCGCTAAGTCGAACGCCTTAATCGTATAGTCCGCCATCTCTTGAACGGAGGCAGGGGCAAGCACTATAAGATGATAGTCGCCGTGTCCACCGCCCTTGGTCGCTTGGAAGTAGTCCGACTGCGAGGGCTGAATACCACCAAGACCGGGACCGCCACGCTGAACGTTGACGATAAGCGCGGGAAGGTCTGCGCCGGCTATGTAGGAAATACCCTCTTGTTTAAGGGAAATTCCGGGGCTTGAAGAGGAAGTCATTACTCTAAAGCCTGCGCCTGCAACGCCGTAAACCATATTGATTGCGGAAACTTCGCTCTCAGCCTGCAAGAATACTCCACCGATTTTGGGCATACGCTTAGCCATATAAGCGGCAATCTCCGTTTGAGGCGTGATGGGATAACCAAAGTAGTGTCTGCAACCTGCTTTAATAGCCGCTTCCGCTATCGCCTCGTTACCTTTCATTAAAACTTTTTCAGCCATAATTCGTTCTCCTTATCTTTCCACCGTAATCGCGCAGTCGGGACACATCGTAGCGCAGAAAGCGCAACCGATACACGCCTCTTGGTTGATAACCTCCGCAGGCGAGTGTCCTTTCGCGTTGAGGACGGTCTTGCTAAGTTCAATAATCTTCTTTGGGCAAGCGTGAACGCAAAGTCCACAACCCTTGCACACGTTTACTTCAATCGTAACTTTTGCCATTGTCTTACTCCTTAATATCGTAATATTTGCTTTGAAGGACGAGGGGGAACGCTCCCTCCATTTCCACGGCAGAAGTCGTGAAAAGCACCTTTAGTCCCGTCAAAGCGGAAAGTCTTTCGCACTCGTCTTTAGTCGCTAAGATATCGTTTGCGGTAGTCTCGTCGCCGAGGTTAGAGTTGTTGATGATTGCGGTGAACTTGATTTTGCACGCGCTCTCAATCTCACGCATAACCTCGATAGCGTCCTCCGCCGTTCTCGTTAGCGGACGATAAAAGTTAGCCACGAAACACATTTCGTAATTGTTTTCTTCTAAAATATAGGGGGTATATCTTCCCAGCGCGTACGCTCCTCTATCGTCGCCACCGACGTCAATTATTGCAACCGTATTGCGATTTTGGAACATTGAGTACGCTTCGGGAGGAAGGGAAGGAAGGTCTACGTTAGTGTTAGCGAAAGCAGGAAGAATAACTTTTACGCCCTTCTCCACTAACTCTCTTTCGCTATCCGCCGAGCGAAAATAGGGGTTGACGATATCAAGGTCAGCGAGCGTTACCGCTTTCCCCTCGCCCTTTAGCGCGAGCGCGAGGTTGACCGCAATATTCGTTTTTCCGCTACCGTAATGCCCTGCGATTATATAGACGCGCTTGTCTACGCCTTGCATACCTTACACATCCAGCCGTGAGTATCCTCTACCTTGCCCCACTGAATACCCGTTAAGTTGTCGTAGAGTTTTTGAGTGAGCGCGCCGATTTCGTTATTCGATACGGTGTACTCAACGCCGTCGTAGAAGAGTTTGCCGATGGGCGAAACGACTGCCGCCGTTCCCGTTCCCCAAGCCTCTTCAAGTTTGCCTTCTTTTGCCGCGGTAAAGAGTTCGTCGACGGAGAAAAGGCGTTCTTCAACCTCGTAGCCCCACTCTTTGAGAAGTTCTACGCAAGACTTTCTGGTAATACCGGGAAGAACCGAGCCGGTGAGCGCAGGCGTGATAATCTTTCCGTCCACTTTGAACATTACGTTCATACTGCCTACTTCTTCGATATACTTTCTGTCTACGCCGTCAAGCCAAAGAACTTGGGTATAACCGTTCTCTTCCGCTCTCTTGCCTGCTCTAAGGGAGGCTGCGTAGTTACCACCGCACTTAGCGTAACCCGTACCACCGCGAACCGCTCTGACGTCGCTTTGCTCGATAGCGATTTTAACGGGGTTAATGCCCTCTGCGTAGTACGCGCCAACGGGCGAGCAGATTACCACGAACATAGCCTCGTGTACTGCGTGAACGCCAAGGTGTGGGTCGTTACCGTACATATAGGGACGAAGGTAAAGGGAAGTTCCCTCGCTGTGAGGAACCCAGTCCTTTTCCACTTCTACGATAGTCTTTAAGATATCAAGGCAAGCCTCTTCGTCGATTTGGGGCAAGCAAAGACGCTCCGCGCTATTGTTGAGACGGCGAATATTCTCTAAAGGACGGAACATTGCAATCTCGTTTTGGGCAGTTCTATAAGCCTTCATACCCTCGAAAATCTCCGCGCCGTAGTGAAGAACGGTGGACGCTGGATGAACGGGGATAGGCGCGAAAGGTACGATTTGAGCGTCGTACCAGCCCTTGTCCTCCGACCACTTCATAATAAACATATGGTCGGTAAACACTCTACCAAAACCCAGTTTGCTCTCGTCTTGAGGTTTTTGCTTGGGACTTGTCGTCTTAGTAATTTTAATATCGAATTTCATAATATATACCTCTCTAAAAATAGTATAATCTATAATTTATTTCTTTGGATTTTACCCGAAGTCGTCTTGGGAAGTTCGTCGCGGAATACGACTACTCTGGGGTACTTATAAGGCGCGGTGCGTTCTTTAACGTAGGCTTGGATTTCCTTTTTGAGTTCTTCCGTGCCCTCCGTTCCCTTAACGAGCACTATGCTCGCCTTAACTACTTGACCGCGAACCTCGTCGGGCTGAGCGGAAACGCCACACTCAAGCACGTAGGGAAGTTCCATAATGACGTTCTCGATTTCAAAAGGTCCGATGCGGTAACCAGACGACTTAATAACGTCGTCAACGCGTCCTACGTACCAGTAATAGCCGTCCTCGTCGCGCCAAGCGGTGTCGCCCGTATGGTAATATCCGTCGTGCCAACACTCCGCCGTCTTTTCCTCGTCGTCGTAGTAGCCCACGAACAAGCCGTTGGGTTTGCCGTGCTCGGTCTTGATACAGATTTCGCCCACTTCGCCCACCGCGGTAGGTTTGCCGTCGGCGTCGAGAAGTTTAATGTCGTATAGGGGTACGGGCTTACCCATTGAGCCAAGGCGCGAGGTCGTGCCTGCAAGGTTAGCAAGCGCAACGGTGGTTTCCGTTTGACCAAAGCCCTCCATAATCTGAAGTCCCGTTGCCTTTTCAAACTGACGGAAAACTTCGGGGTTGAGCGCCTCGCCGGCAGTTGACATATGCTCGATTGAGGAAAGGTCGAAGTTGGAAAGGTCTTGCTTTATCATCATTCTAAGCATAGTCGGGGGAGCACAGAAAGTGGTTATATGGTACTTTGCGAACATAGGCATAATGTCGTTTGCGTCGAAACGGTCAAAGTCGTAAACGAACAGTCCCGCCTCGCAAAGCCATTGTCCGTAAAGTTTACCCCACGCTGCCTTTGCCCAACCCGTGTCGGATATGGTAAGGTGTAGTCCGTCGGGGTTTACCGAGTGCCAGTACTTTGCGGTTATAAAGTGTCCTAAGGGGTACTTGTAGTTGTGCATAGCAATCTTGGGATTGCCGGTAGTACCCGAGGTAAAGTACATAAGCATTATATCGTCTCCGCAAGGAGCGTCCTCGCCTCTTTCAAGTTTGCCCGTATAGAGCGTATACTCTTCGTCGAAGGTTCTCCAGCCCTCACGCTTGCCGTTGACCATAATGATATGCTCGAGCGAGGGAGCGTTCTCTTTTGCCTTTTCCACCTCGAAAGACACTTCGCCGTCAGCGGTACAAAGGATTGCTTTTACGCCCGCTTTGTTAAGACGGTAAGTAATATCGTGCTCTTTAAGTTGGTTGGTAGCGGGGATTGCGATTGCGCCGATCTTGTGAAGAGCGACCATAGCGAACCAGAACTGATAGTGGCGTTTGAGGATAAGCATTACCCTATCGCCTTTCTTAATTCCAAGCGCCTTGAAGTAGTTTGCGCACTGGTTAGAGGCGCGTTTAAGGTCGTGGAAAGTAATTCTTCGCTCCGTTTTGTCGTTCGATATATGCATAAGCGCGGTCTTGTCGGGGTCTTTGTCCGCAATAGCGTCCACCACGTCAAAGCCGAAGTTAAAGGTATCGTCGTTTCTAAAGGATATGGAAGTAGGTACTCCTCTCCCGTCCTCGGTAGTCGTGATATACTTTTCCCAAACGCGTTTTCCCTCGTCCTTTTTCTTGGGAGGCGCGAACACCACGTCGGGCTCGTTGATTTTTGCGTGGGTAATGGTAGAAACGGACTCGCGAGCAGGGTTAAGAACGAACGCGTAGAACACGCAGTCTGCGTTGTCCACCGCTATCATACCGTGAGGAACGGAACTGTCGTAGTAAATGCTGTCGCCCTCGCGGAGAATTTCGATATGATTTCCTACCTGTACTTTTAACGCGCCCGATACTACCACGTCGCACTCTTGTCCTTCGTGCGAGGTTAGTTCTATGGGCTTATTTTGTTGGAGAGGGTCGTACGAGGACACTACGAACAACGGCTCGGCAATTCTGTTCTTAAAGGCGGAGGCGAGGTTATAGTAAACCATACCGTGAGCCTTTTGAATTTCTTGACCTTCGCCCTTTCGCGTTACCGTGTATCCTGCAAGTCGAGGACCGCTACCGTCGATAATTTCGGTTACGTCAACCTTTAAAGCGGCTGCGCAACGGTACAAAAAGGCAAAGTTAAGGTCGCTACTACCGTTCTCGCAAGAGGCGTACTCTTCTTCGCTTACGCCCGTCTTTTGCGCCATTTCTTCAATCGAAAGTCCTTCGATTTCACGCAAAGTGCGAATACGCTGTGCCATCTCCATTATTTTGCTTTCTAAACTGTTAAACATAATTACTCCTATAAGTAAGCGAATAATAAGGCTATCGTTCAATAGACATAGGCTATGGAACAGAGCCTACAAAAAACGCTCGTCTCAAAAAATCATCTTTGAGACGAGCATACTTTTCCGTATTACCCGCGGTACCACTCAAATTGCGCAAGCGCGCCACCTCAGGCTCAAACAAGCCGTAGACTTTTACGCAGTCGTCACGGGAAGGTTCTAATAGGGCGAGCGCCCGTTCTTCCTTCCGACTCGGAAGTTACAGTTCTTTTCTCACTTTAACGGTTCACACCTTCGTCCGTCTCTCTGAAAAGTTACCCAAAAAGAACACTCTTCGTCACAGTCTTTACGGGGCAATTATACCATTTTTAATATGGTTTGTCAACGATTTTTCAAAGGTTTCTTACATTATTTATACTATACTATATAATTATAATTTATTTCTTTGGATTTTACCCGAGATAGTCTTGGGCAGTTCGTCGCGGAAGACTACGATACGGGGGTACTTATAGGGCGCGGTATGGGACTTAACGTAGGCTTGGATTTCCTTTTTAAGTTCTTCCGTTCCCACCGTTCCTTTGGTTAAAACTACGCTCGCCTTAACTACCTGACCACGAATATCGTCGGGCTCGGGGGACACGGCGCACTCAAGCACGTAGGGAAGTTCCATAATAACGCTCTCGATTTCAAAAGGTCCGATGCGGTAGCCAGACGACTTGATAACGTCGTCTTTACGGCTAACGTACCAAAAATATCCGTCCTCGTCGCGCCAAGCGGTGTCGCCCGTGTGGTAAACGCCGTCGTGCCAAGCGTCAGCGGTAAGGTCTTCCGCTCTGTAATATTCCTTGAAAAGTCCACAGGGAACGGACTCGTCGGTATGGATAACGATTTCGCCCGTCTCACCGTTGGGAAGAGAATTGCCCTCGTCGTCCACGATATCCACTCTGTACTGGGGCGACGCTTTACCCATCGAGCCGATTTTGGGCGTCGTTCCGCGGAGGTTACAGATAGTAAGCGTGGTTTCCGTTTGGCCAAAGCCCTCCATAATCTTAAGCCCCGTAGCGTGCTCGAACTGACGGTAAACCTCGGGGTTGAGCGCCTCGCCTGCCGTGGTCATATGATGAACGGAGGAAAAATCGTACTTTCCAAGGTCGCTCTTTATGAACATTCTGAGCATAGTTGGGGGAGCGCAGAAGGTCGTGATTTGGTACTTTGCGAACATAGGAAGGATTTCCTCTGCCTTGAAGACGTCGAAGTCGTAAACGAACACCGCGCCTTCGCAAAGCCATTGACCGTACAGTTTGCCCCAGAGCGATTTGCCCCAGCCCGTATCGGAAATGGTAAAGTGTAGTCCGTCGCGCTCGCAGTTATGCCAGTATTTAGCGGTAACGTAATGTCCAAGCGCGTAGGTGTGCTTGTGAGCCGCCATTTTAGGATTGCCCGTCGTTCCAGAAGTGAAGAACATAAGCGCGGTATCCTCGCCGGCAGAGGCGTTCTCTGCGCGGTCGAACTTGCTCGAAAAACGCGTGTACTCTTCGTTAAAGTTATGCCAGCCCTCTTTTTCGCCGTTGACGAGCAACTTAACTTCCACGGAAGGACAGTTCTTCGACGCGCGCTCGGCAATGTCGGAAACGTCGCCGTCGGCAGTACAAACGATAGCCTTTACGCTCGCTGCGTTAAAGCGGTATTCAAAGTCGTGCTCTTTGAGTTGGTTGGTAGCAGGGATTGCGACCGCGCCGATTTTATGAAGAGCGACCATAGCGAACCAGAACTGATAATGGCGTTTAAGCACGAGCATTACCTTATCCCCTCTCTTAATTCCAAGCGAGAGGAAGTAGTTCGCGCACTGGTTAGAGGCTTTTTTGATATCCTTAAAGGTAAATCTGCGCTCCGTTAAATCACGGCTTATATGGAGCATAGCAAGTTTATCGGGGTACTTATTCGCAATCTCGTCCACAACGTCAAAGCCGAAGTTAAAGGTGTCGGTATTCTTGAACTTAATGTCGGTAAGAGTGCCGTTCTCGTCCTCGGTGGTCTCGACGAACTTCTCGCAAATAAGTTCCTCGGACTCCTGATGCGCCACTACGCTCTTTCTTACTACCTCTTCCTTGGTGTCCTCGCCGGGAAGAACTACCGCGCAGAACACGCAGTCGCGTCCGCCGATTGCTATCATACCGTGAGGGGTGGACGAATTATAGTAAATGCTGTCGCCCTCGTTAAGAATTTCCGTATGCTCGCCGATTTGTACTTTAAGCGAACCCTCTAAAACGAGGTCGAACTCTTGACCGCCGTGGGTGGTAAGGTGGATAGGCTTATTCTGTTGCGACGCAGAATACTCGTATCTTACCCAGTAAGGCTGAGCAATTTTATCGCGGAACTTGGGCGCAAGGTTCTTAATGTCGATGCCCTCTTCTTTAGCCGTCGACTGTCCCTGTCCCTTTCTCGTTACCGTATAAGAAGATAGGTTCGCAGCGTTACCTTCAAGAAGTTCGGTAAGTTCTACGCCGAAAACTAACGCGCATTTATGAATAAATGAAAAGGGAATATCTATTCGACCAGACTCGTATTTAATGTAATCGCTCTCGCTAACTTCAGCGCGATTTGCCATTTCCGATACCGAAAATCCCATTACGTTACGCATTTCTTTGATACGCTGGGCAACTTCCGTCAGTCTGTTCATAGTGTTCTTGTCTTCCATTTTTCTAATCTCCTTTTTATTTTTTAAGGCTGTGAGCGGAGGGGGCAAATAGTCTTTAAGGCGAAGACCTAAAAAACCCATCTCAATGATTCTAACATTGAGACGGGTTAAAATAACTCGCGGTACCACTCAACTTGCATAAAAAATTATGCCACTTATCAGGTTCAAACAAACCCTACGCACTAACGCAGCGGACTCGGAAAGCGCCTACTAAAGCAATCGCTCTTTGGGGCTTTCGGCTCGGAAGTGATAGGTCTTGCGGACTCTTCGTTTATCGGTTCTCAGCAACCCGACTCTCTGGAAAACTATTTATCCAACCGTCTTCGTCACAGCCTTTATATGCGCCTATTATAGCACTACGCTTTTTCTTTGTCAACGATTTTACAAGGGTTTTTTAAATTTTTTTTACAAGTTTTTCAAGTTAAATACCCTTATTGCGTTCTTGTAAAAAATCTGCTCTCTCTCCTCTTCGGTTAAGCCCAAAGCGTTAAAGCGCGCCATTTCCTCGTCAATCTTCCACATAGGAAAATCGGTAGCGAAAAGCACTCTTTGTGCGCCGTACTTTCTTATAACGGCGGTAGCGGTTTGAGGGGAAATCATTGCAAGCGAACTTGAACAATCCACGAAAACCTGCTTATAGGGCGCAAGTTTTTCCACCGCCTCTTCCCAAACGGAATATCCGCCGAGGTGCGCGGCAATTACCGTAAGATTTGGGAAACGCTCCAAAACGCTTATGAGGTTTTCGGGGTTAGAATAATTGTAACGGCTATCGCCTGCGTGGATAAGCAAGGGAATTTTGCCCTCGATTGCGCGGTAAATCTTGTCGCATCGTGGGTCGTCAAGCGCGATTGCTTGAATATCGGGGTGGAGTTTTACGCCGTGAAGATTGAGCGATATAATCTCTTCCACTTCGCTTTCCACCTCTTCGCTATCGGGGTGGAGCGTTCCAAGTCCGATAAAGCGGTCGGGACGGCTTTTAACCATATCCGCAATAAAGTGGTTTATGGATCGGACTTGCGAGGGCTTAGTTGCAACGGAGAAAATAACGGAGTGCGTTACGCCGTTCTTCTCACTCTCGCTTATAAGCGTTTCCACTCGTCCGTCGTAGTCCATCGGGATAGAATAGAACTTGCCTATGCTCTCCACTGCTTTTTCAACGATTTTCTCGGGGTAAATATGGCAATGACAGTCGATAATCATACCTTACCCCTTTATGCCGAGCATTTCCACGCTCTGCTCTTTCATCTTATATTTAAGAATTTTGCCCGCAGCGTTCATCGGGAATTCTTTGACGAACACGAAGTAACGGGGTACTTTGTGTTTAGCCATATTAGCGTTACCGTACTCGCGCATTTCCGCCTCGTCCGCCGTTTCGCCTTTTTTAAGGATTATCCAAGCGCAACATTCTTCGCCGTATCTCTCGTCGGGAACGCCCACTACTTGCACGTCGCGAACTTTTTGGTGAGTAAGATAGAACTCTTCAATCTCGCGAGGATAGAGGTTTTCGCCACCGCGAATAATCATATCTTTAAGTCTGCCCGTAACCTTATAGTATCCGTCCGCAGTTTTGCAACAGATATCTCCGCTATGGAGCCAGCCTTCTCTATCAATCGCCTCGCTGGTTGCTTTGGGCATTTTGTAATAGCCTTTCATTATATTATAACCGCGCGCAACGAACTCGCCGTTCTCACCGTCGGGAACTTCCTCGCCCGTTTCGGGGACGATAACCTTACACTCAACGCCGGGGAAAGCCGAGCCTACCGTTTCCACTCTATGCTCTTCGTCCTCGTTGACTTCGCCCATAGTGCACCCGGGGCTTGCCTCGGTCTGACCGTAAACGCTGATTATCTCGCGCATATTCATTTCCGCCGACGCTCTGCGCATAAGGTCTGCCGGACAGTTCGCCCCTGCCATTATTCCCGTTCGCATATACGAAAAGTCCGTTTTAGCAAAGTCGGGGTGGTTGAACATAGCGATAAACATCGTGGGAACGCCGTTAAAGGCGGTAATATGCTCGTCGTTTACGCAAGCAAGCGAACTTTTTGGCGAGAAGTAGGGCATAGGACACATAGTTACGCCGTGCGTCATACTGTTCGTCATTGAAAGCACCATACCAAAGCAATGGAACATAGGTACTTGTATCATCATTCTGTCCGCCGTGGACATATCCATTCTGTCGCCTATGATTTTACCGTTGTTGACGATATTGCGATGAGTGAGCATTACGCCTTTAGGAAAGCCCGTAGTACCCGAAGTGTACTGCATATTGCACACGTCGTCGGGGCGAACGAGCGCGGCGCGTCTTCTAACCTCTTCGTCAGGAACGAGAACGCTCCTCTTCATAAAGTCTTCCCACTCTAAGCATCCGTCCATATTAAAGCCTACCGTTATTACGTTGCGAAGGAAAGGCAAGGTCTTTGAGTAAAGGGGCTGGGCGGGGGTTAAATTTTTAAGTTCGGGACAAAGTTCTTCGATTATTTCTTTATAGTTACTGTCCTTGCAACTGTCAATCATAACGAGCGTATGCGTGTCGGACTGACGGAGGAGGTACTCTGCCTCGTGGATTTTATAAGCGGTATTAACCGTAACGAGAACCGCGCCGATTTTTACCGTCGCCCAGAAGGTAAGATACCACTGAGGAATATTCGTCGCCCAAATTGCCACGTGGTGTCCGGGGCGCACGCCAAGGGATATAAGTGAGGCGGCTACTTTATCCACTTCGTCACGGAATTCGCGATAGGTACGCGTATAATCGTGCGTGGTATACTTAAAAGCGTACTGGTCGGGATAATGCTCTACCATAGTGTCGAGAACCTCGGAAAAGGTAAGGTCGAGAACTTCGTACTTTTTCCAAGGGTGCGTTCCGCTCTTATCTCTATTATAGAAAATTTCCTTGGGTTTTGCGCTCGCCCGTTCAATCGAACTCATAAAACTTTCAAAGTGCGTGAGCAAAATATCGGGGTTAGTAACCTCGCCGGCGGAAAGCGCGCAGATATAACCGTCGTAGTTAAGGGAACGGAGCGCGCTTATAAACTCGCCTACGGGCAGTTCGCCCTCGCCCATAAGCGTGTCTTCGCCATCAAGCATATCGCCGATTTTAACGTACTCAATGTACGCGCCCAAAGTCTGAATAGTGCGGTCGGCAGTCTCTTTCGCTCTAAAGAAGGTCTCGCGGATATTCCAGCACACCTTTACCGACGCCGAGCCCAGCATACCTATAACGCCCAAGATTTTCTCAGTGTGAGCAAGCGCGTTCGCCGTCTCTATTAAAATATCAACGCCGTACTCTTCCGCCGTCTTTATTACAGGGGTAAAGATTTCCTTGATTTTTTCCTCCGTAATTTCGCCAAAGGTAACCACGACGCCCGGAGCAGTTACGCGTCCTGCTTGCTTAATCGTTTCGATAATATCCTGAGGGTTGGTGTTTTGGTCGATAATCTTGGGATAGCCCACTACCGCTATGGCAATTCTGCGGTTGATAAGTTTGCGCTTTTGGTCAACGGTAAGTTCCTCGCGGAAAATACTGTCCGCGTGCGCGCTAATCTGTTCTTCTATCGACGATATTTCAAAGCCCGAAAACCCGTAATGCGCCGTAGCGGTGCAAAGTTCAAGGAAACTTTTAGTGGGTACGAGCGAAGTAGAAAATGCAAGTTTCATAGTTATTTTTCCTCGTGTACGATTTTGTTAAGGGCGTTTACGTACGCGCGAACGCACGCTCCGATAATGTCGGTTGAAACGCCGTTGCCGGGGTAAAGTTTTCCGTTAGCGCGAAGTCTAATGATGGCCGAGCCTACCGCCTCTCTGCCTTTCGTGATTGCGGAAATGCGGAAGTCGTCAAGTTCGTAATGGTGTCCTACGACCTGCTCAATTGCGTGGAACACCGCGTCGATAGGACCGTCGCCCGTGCTTACTCCGCTAAAACGCTCGCCGTTCTTCTCAAGCGTTACGTTCGCAGTCGCCGAAATTATGCTACCGCTGTTTACAACGTAACTAACGAGGTGATAGGTAGAAGGCGCTTGCATAGCGGTGGAGGCGATTACTGCCTCAAGTTCACGCTTGTCAACCGACTTTTTGCGAACGGTAAGACGCTTAAATTCGTCGTAAACCTTGCCCGTGTCCTCGTCCGTAAGTTCGTATCCAAGCGATTTTATTACCGCGCTAACCTCAGAAAGCGTGCTTGAAGAGGAAAGTTTAACCGTCTTTTCCTCCTCCTCGCTCTCTTTTTCCGTTACCGCGCTTGCTTGCTCGCTAATGTTTTTAATGGAAGTGATATCAATGTTTGCGCTCGCGTTGAGCGTACCGCCCTTTGCTCTAATAACCTCGGCAAAAACCGCTGGGCGAAGGAACGCTCCGCTAATGGAAGTTACCACACCGTCCGCGCCACTCTCAATAGCCTTAATAGCGTTCGCGCTCGCTAAAGAAAGAGCGTCCGAGGGACAAGCAATGACGGAAATTTTCGATACCGTATTGATTTTTTCGAGCATTTTTGCGTAATCTTCGGGAAAAGCCTCGCCTGCCTCGTCGTAAATAATTACTCCGCTTGCGCCCTTCTCTTCTACCGCTTTAACGCACTTTTCGATAAAGCCTTCCTCCGCTCTAAAAGCGTCGGTGAGCATAACGAAAACCTCACTACATTTTGCTTTTGCGCACTCGGTAAGCAACGCTATTTTTTCAAGCATAGCCGAGGCTTTAAGATGATATTTGTACTCCATAGTCGCAGTGGAAACGGGCATAGACACTACGAGCGCAGGGGCAACCGCTCCCTTAACGCAAGCATAGGCGCGCTCTATTCCCTTTTCGCTATCGCCTACCTCTACGGCAACTTTTGCGTTTTTAACGGACTCAGCGAGCGTTTTGTAGATTACTTCGCTCTCTTTACTAACGCCGGGGAAAGGCAAATAAATAATATCCACTCCGCTCTTGTCAAGTAGCGCGCATAGGTTTAGTCTTTCACGGAAGGTAAAGTTTTCCTTCTCAATGGTCTTGAGCGTTGCGTCTATAGTAATGATTTTTTTCATAATTTATTGCCTCCTAAAGTCAAATACATAAACAAAACCCGCAGATGAGAAGATTTCCTTCTCTTCTGCGGGATGATTACAAAGAACCACGGTACCACCCGTCATTGCCGTAAAATACGACCTCTTATAGAACTCCAACAAGTCCGTTCGCTATAACGGGCGCGCCCGTAATTCCTTACTATAAGTTCCGGAATTCCGCTCCGATACGAGACTGCTATCCCGTCCGCCCGTTATCTCGCACCAACCGATAACTCTCTGAAGGGTTTTTGACGACACGCATAATATCTTCACAGCGTTTATGGTGGTATATTATCATTTTTGAAAAAATATGTCAACCGTTTTCACGGGTTTTTAAATATTTTTTTACAAGGCAATGGAGCAATAGATGAGTGATTAGCAAATTCATTGCGGTTTAACGAGAAAAATACAAAAAAGACGAGTGTTCTCTCGAAGGCGCATACGGTTCATCGTCTGTAACTGAGAGAAACACGAAGACTTTTGTAGTATTTTTCCGTTAAAAATCAGTCAAATATTGCGACAGTGCCTTTATCTACAAATTTGCTAAAACGCAGGCTACGATAGCAAGAACGAGTCCAACGGTGTTTTTTACCGTTATTTTTTCTTTAAATAGTATAATATCCACTACGAACACCATAATAAGACCTACTGCGTAACTGAGCGGATAAACGATTCCCGCGTCCAAAAGTCCAGTAGCAAGCGTCATAAGAACTTGGAAAGCGTAGAGCGTAACGGAGGCTATTACGATAAGGTACCAAACCTTGCCGATAGGGAATTTTTCCTTTTCCCTACTCTCTTCCGTTTCCGTTGCTTGAACTTTTTGCTTTTGGCTAAGCGTAATGATAAGATAGTAAATCACGAAACCTACGAACGCAAAGAGGAAAGTAAGGAAGTTGAAGTAATTGATATTCGCGCTATCGTAATTTGCGAAGAGTTTTTGGGAAAGGGACACGCCTGCCATAGAAAGAACGACGAGCGCCATAAGTATCCACTTAACCACACCGCCCTTTTTCTCTTCGCCGTTGCCCTTGCCCGAGAAAAGCACCGCTGAAACGATAAGGAGCGCGGTCGCGAGCAGTTGCCAAATAGAAACCGTCTCGCCGGGGAAAAGCACGGGCGCAAGCAGAACGGGGATTATTACTCCGCCAAGGGTTGAGAACACTTCAATAAGCGAGACGGAGGCGTAGGAAGTCGCCATAATCCACACGAAAAGGATAAGCGCGTTAGCAATACCCGAGAGAAGTATTATAAGATAGCCTTCCGCCCCGGTCGTTACCGTTGCTCCGCCGATAAGCCATATTAAAAGTCCGACGAGCGCGCAAATACCGCTACGGCAGAGATTAATAAGCACGCTATTCTTTGCCCCGGGGGCGTTCATAGCGCAGTATTTCATTGCAACGATTTTGCCCGTTGCCGATAGTTTTGAAAGAATAAGATATAAGTAGCCCATAGATATACCTTCTTTATCGTAATAAAGTAATTATAGCATATACTTTCGTAAAAAACAAGGATTTTAGTAAGGGAAAACGCTTGTTTTTTTGTTTTCGTTAGTGTATAATACTTCCAAGGAGTGTGAAACTTATGGAACTTAAAAATTTCGAGGGGATGAACTACTATATTTCTATGCCGAAAAGCGCGGAAAAACCCTGTCCGCTTATTCTATTTTTACACGGAGCAGGCACGCGTGGCGAAGACCCTTCTATCATATTAGGTAACGCTTTCGTTACTATCACCAACGAGAAGGAAAACTTCCCGTTCATTAGGGTTATGCCTCACTGCAACGGGCTTAACACTTGGTTTGACTTTGGCGAAAGGCTAAAGCGGTTCGTTCTCTATCTCGCCTCGCTATCGGCGGTTGACGAAGAGCAGATTTTCGTTATGGGCAACAGTATGGGCGGATACGGGACTTGGGCGCTTGGCGAATCTATCCCGCATCTTTTAGCAGGTATCGTACCCATTTGCGGTGGCGGTAAGCCTTGGAATAGCGGTATGCTCGTCTCCACTCCCGTTTGGGCTTTCCACGGCAAAGACGACGACGTAGTGGACGTAGTGGAAAGCATTAAAATGTGCGAGAGCATTAACGCTATGGGCGGACGAGCGCGTCTTACTTTGTACGATAATACTTACCACGACTCTTGGACGGCGACTTATAAGTCTGACGAAGTGTTCTCGTGGCTACTAACGCTTCGCAACGAAAAGGCTAAAAAGTTCGTAAATAATTATAACGGTAGTGAAAATTTCGGTTAAACCAACGGAGAAAATTTATGGAAACTATAAATATAAACTTTAGCAAAATTACGGGCAAAGTTAAGCCTATGAACGCCGTAAACAACGGTCCAAGCGGTTCAAAGGTTCGCGCTACCAAGGGCAACTCACCTTACTACGAGGCTCTTGAGATCCCCTACGCGCGCACTCACGACTCTGCTTTTTACTCTGCTTACGGTAACAGTAGCGGTCAGTATATCGTGGATGTTCATCGCATTTTCCCCGACTTTAGTAAGGACGAAAACGACCCCGATAGTTACCTTTTCACGCCCACCGATATCTATCTATCGGACATTAACGCGGTAGGCACGAAGGTTTTTTATCGTCTTGGCGCAAGCATTGAGCACGGCTACAAAAAAGGCACTTATCCTCCCAAGGACTTCAAAAAGTGGGCGGTAATTTGCGAAAAGATTATTCGCCACTACACCGAGGGGCTTTGGAACGGTTTTAACTTCGATATCGAGTACTGGGAAATTTGGAACGAACCTGACTGCCGTAACGCAGACGGCTCTAATCCCTGCTGGCAAGGAACGGTAGAACAGTTCTACGACCTTTTCGAGATTACCGCAAAACACCTTAAGTCCTGTTTCCCTCATCTTAAAATAGGCGGTCCTGCCTTTACGGGCGTTTACGACGAGGCGTGTATACCTTTTTTTAAGTTTATTAAGGAACGCCAAGTCCCCCTCGACTTTTTTTCCTACCACCACTACTCTCGCGATCCCAAAAAACTTAGGCGCGATATCGAGCGATGCGACGACTACTTAAAGCAGTTCGGCTTAGAACATATCGAAACCTCGCTAAACGAGTGGAACTACATTAGGGCTTGGCTTGGCGACGAATACGACAAGAGTATGCGCTATATTAACGACTATCACGGCTCGGCGTTCGTCTCGTCGATGATGGCGGTAGGTCAAAAATCAAGCCTTTCAATGCTTATGTACTACGAGGGTAGACCAAGCCTTTATTGCGGTCTTTTCGACGAGTTCGGCAAGCCCCAAAAACCCTATTACGCCTTTGCTTGCTTTAGGGATATCAGGGCTTTAGGTAACGCAGTAGATAGCGAGGACACCGATTTCGTTTATTCACTCGCCTCCACTAACGGAACGGATAGCGCAGTTATGCTTTCGCATTTCGAGGACAACGACGAGGATAATCTTTACCGCGATATTAAACTTTCCATTAAGGATATTCCTAACGAAAACGGAATTAAGGCGCAGTTCTATTTGGTCGATAAGGATAACGATATGGTTCTTCTTCGCGAAGAGTATATTTCAACCAAAGATTTTTCGCTCTTTATAAAAACGCGCAACTACTCAACTCTTTTAATTAAGTTCTCCCCTATCGAGTAAACGAAAAAACCTCTCTACCAAAAGAGAGGTTTTCTTGTTTTTTTAATTAAATTATTCTTCGTCTACCGTTTCAACTTTGTCTACGCTCTTCTCTTCCTTTTTGAAAAGTTCAAAGATGATATTGAGCGCGTAAACGGCAATCTTCGCTACTACGGTAACGGCGTTAAGCACGCGGTAGAAATCGTAGAAAACCGAACTGTAATATCCATCAAAAAGTCCGCCGACGGTACTAATAATGGTAAGGATTGCGGAAATTCCTGCAAAGATAAGCGTAGCGATAAGCACTGATTTTGCCGTTTTCTTCGAGTCCTCGTCGCCTTTAACGAGCGCATATCCGCCCACTACTGCGAACGCTACGATAGAAAGATAACCCGTAGCCCACAAGAATATTTTGTTCCATTTTTTACTCCAATTATTCATTTTCATAGTCCTCCGTTTTGCTTTATTCTTTATACATTATATATTGATAAATGATATTTTGTCAATGATTTGATAGCGATTTTTAAAAAATAATTTGTCTAACGGCGCGAGTACTTGGGCTTTTCGACACAAAAAAACGCAACCGTATTCGTTTTTTTCTAACTTTTTTGATTTTTTTCGACAAGCGGTAAAAAGATAGTAAACTTCGTGCCCTTACCTACGGTAGAACTAACGGAGATACTACCGTTCATCATTTCGACGAGGTTTTTGCAGATAGTAAGACCGAGACCACTACTGTTTTTATCACGCGAGCGCGCCTTATCACAGCGGTAAAAACGATCGAAGATTTTAGGCAAGTCCTCTTCGCTTATGCCTACGCCCTGGTCGATTATTTCTACCTTTGCGCGTTTTTCTTCTACGCTTGCAATAACCGTTACGGCAGTGTTTTCGGGCGAGTATTTTATTGCGTTATCGACGAGCGCGCGAATACACTCTACGAACATATTCTTATCAACGAGCGCGAGAATTTTATTTTCGCACTCAAGTTCGACCTTGTGCGTTTTGCAAACGAGCGCGTAGCCTTCTACCACCGATAAAAGTTCGCTCTTTAGGTCGGTTGGCTCGATTTTAAGCATATATTTTCCCATTTTCGCAAGGAAAAGAAGTTGCTCGACTATGCGTTTCATATTCTCCGCCTCGCGCGCAATACTCTCTACACTCTCGTCCAAAACTTCGCGGTCGTCCTTGCCCCAACGCTCGAGTAGATTTGAATAGCCCTGTATTACCGCTATGGGCGTTTTAAGTTCGTGGCTCGCGTCGGAAACGAATTTGCGTTGCGCCTCGAAGGATTTTTCGAGGTTTTCAAGCATTGCGTTTATTCTATCGGACAGTTCCCTAAGTTCGTCTTGGCTGTCTACGTCGTCTATTCTTTTGGATAAGTCGTCCGCGTTTATGCTATCAATCTGCTTGATGATTTTTCGTATCGGCGACATCATTACCGTGCTTGCGATTGCCCCCAAGCCCGCCATTACCGATACCGAAATCACGATTAGTATTACGCTCGTCAGTATCAGTTGCAAAATATAGCCGTTATCGTCTACGCCCAGCATAATTAAACGCTGACTTACTGAACTTACGATGAAAATATCCAAAGCAACTATCGCTAAAGTAAACAAAACGGTGAATATTATCGTCATCTTTGCCGTAATAGGCACTTTGATTTTAGAGCCGAGAAACTTCCAAAACTTACCCATTTGAACGAACGGAAAAGCAAGGACAGTTCCTAAACTTCTAAAAAAACCGCCCTTTTTCTT
Organism: Pumilibacteraceae bacterium; assembly: GCA_045532295.1. Lineage (GTDB taxonomy): Bacteria > Bacillota > Clostridia > Christensenellales > Pumilibacteraceae > UBA10677. The sequence goes on from JAZSFP010000004.1 coordinate 26,153, forward strand.
ACTCTCCTGCTTTTCTTTGCGCAGTTCTTCGAGAGTTTGTTCTACTTCTTCAGGATTTTTTATCTTTTCTTTTTCCATACGATTTTATTTTTTAACGGTCGGAGTTCCTATCGTTTCGCTAACGCTACACTCCAGGAAGACACACGCAAAGCGTGTGACCTACTGCGAGTGGGGGCGACTTCTCGCTTACGCTCGCCCGTTGCAAACGGGAGTGAAGGTCGCGCTATGGCGGAAGTTGGTTTATAAGCAAAGTGTTCGCGTATCGGCTTATAGGTGTCATTCTGGAACGAGCCGTTAGGCGAAGTGATAGAATCTCATAAGACTATACTACCATTTTTCTAAGGTCGGAGTTCCTATCGTTTCGCTAACGCTACACTCCAGGAAGACACACGCAAAGCGTGTGATTACAATACGCTCGGCTTAGGTCAAGAGTTAAACGAGTGAGATGCGAGCAGTACAAGGAAAGGGCGTGAGGGTGGGTATGAGTGTACAAAGAGGTACTCGATTACCCAACCGAACGCCACTGACACAGTAATGCGACGCATATCGCTCGTTTAGCGGATTACGTAGCCGAAACCGCGCACCGTCTCAATCATCTTTACTTTGTAAGTATCGTCGATTTTCGCACGAAGGTAGCGGACGTAGACGTCGACGACGTTGGTGTTACCGATGAAGTCGTAGCCCCAAACGGCGTCGAGGGCTTGCTCACGAGAGATGACTTTACCGCGGTTAGCGATGAGGTAAACGAGGAGGTCGAACTCTTTCTTGGTAAGGTCGAGGAGGTTGCCGTCGTACGAGGCGATATGCGAACTGGTGTCGATACGAAGTTTGCCAAGTTCGTAAAGGTTAGTCTTTTTCTTAAGATTAACTCTAATGCGCGCGAGCAGTTCTTCAATAGCGAAGGGCTTAGTCATATAGTCGTTCGCGCCGATATCGAGCCCCGCAACTTTATCCACTATCTGGTCGCGAGCGGTAAGGATAATCACTGGGGTATCCTTGCTCTGACGGAGACGACGAAGAATTTCAATGCCGTTGAGCGTTGGGAGCATAACGTCAAGGATAATAAGGTCGTAGTCGAATTCGAGCGCGCTATCGAGCGCCTCTCGTCCGTCAGCAATAACGGTGGTCTCGTAGCCCTCGTGCTTAAGTTCGAGCGATACGAAACGCGCGATTTTCGGTTCGTCCTCTACAATCAGAATATGGTACATATTTCCCTCCTAATATTGAAGATTTTCAATTCTCATAGTGTTAGAAAATCCCGATTTATTGACTTCGGAACTTCCAACAAGCACCGCCAAATCCCCTTGCTTAACGACGCCGGTATTGAGCGCGCAGGTGGCTGCGTGGCGGAAAACCTCGTCGGGCGAAGACTGAACGGCGGAGCGAACGGGCAGAACGCCCCAGTTGAGCGCGAGTTGGTTATAACCCTTTTCGCTCGTGGTCGCCGCGATGATTACACACTCGGGGCGGAAACGCGATACCTTTCTCGCCGTATAGCCCGATTGCGATACGGTTATTATCGCTTTAGCGTTAAGGTCGAACGCCGCGGCGCAAGTCGAGTGCGATACTGCGTCGACGATATTAGCAATCTTGAAGTCGGACGAGCGGAAACGCTTACGGTAATCTATGCTGTTTTCCGTTTTCTCGGCAATTTTAGCCATAGTCTTAACGCTTTCAACGGGGTACTTGCCTGCCGCAGTCTCTCCGCTGAGCATTATTGCGCTCGTGCCGTCGTAAATGGCGTTTGCTACGTCGCTAATCTCGGCACGCGTTGGGCGAGGATTATGTATCATTGACTCGAGCATTTGCGTTGCCGTTATTACTTTTTTGCCACTTGAGTAGCATTTTTTTATTAGTTGCTTTTGGATATGTGGAAGTTCTTCAAAGGGAATTTCCACGCCCATATCTCCGCGCGCAACCATTATTCCGTCGCTAAGGTCCAAGATTTCCTGAGCGTTATTTACGCCTTGACGGTTCTCTATCTTGGATATTAACTGTATATGCTCCCCTCCGCAAAGGGTAAGGAGGTTTTTAACTTGTCGAACGTCGTCGGCAGAACGCACGAAGGATAGCGCGATATAGTCGGCGTCCTCTTCTACTGCAAAGCGAATATCGTCACGGTCGGAGGAGGATAGATAGGGCATATCAATCTCTACGCCAGGAAGGTTTATGCTCTTGCGGTCGGTCAGTTCGCCTCCGTCCACAACGGTGCATTTAACTTCGCTCTCGCTGATTTCGTCCACTTTCAGTTCTATCATACCGTCGTTAAGCAGTACCGAGTCGCCCTCTTTAAGATGCTTGGGAAAATCGGGATAGGTTACCGAAACGGCGTTCTCGTCGCCCTCGATTTCGTTGGTAGTAAGAGTAAAGGTTGCGCCCTCTTCTAATACTACTCTGCCAGACTTAAAAGTCTTAATTCTTATCTCAGGTCCGCGCGTGTCCATCAAGATGGCTACGGGCACGTCAAGTTCTTTCCTTGCGCGCTTGACCATTTCTATTCTTCGCGCGTGCTCGTCGTGGTCGCCGTGGCTCATATTAAGCCTTGCCACGCTCATACCTGCGCGGATTAATTTCTTTAGCGTCGTGTAATTGTCGGTAGAAGGTCCGAGGGTACATACGATTTTGGTCTTTCTCATTATAGGAACTCCTTTTTGTTAGTGTAATTGCCCGTTGCAAACGGGAGTGTCTTCTCGCTTTCGCTCGCCCGTTGCAAACGGGAGTGTCTTCTCGCTTTCGCTCGCCCGTTGCAAACGGGAGTGTCTTCTCTCTCCGCTCGGTTTGGTCTATGGTTAAACGAGTGAGATGCGAGCAGTACAAGGAAAGGGCGAAGTGGGGCGAGGGCGCGCTCACTGCCGTGAGGGGCACTTCTCGCTTTCGCTCGGCTTAGGTCGAGGATTAAACGCTTCAAAAACAAGTAATACAAGGAAACCGCGGATGAGCGGAGGGCGTGTACTAAAAGGTACATAACCGAACGCGAAACGCAAGGTTGACACAGTAGTACGAAGTTTTTCAAGCGTTTAAAGAGGTACTCGATTACCCAACCGAACGCCACTGACACAGTAATGCGACGCATATCGCTCGTTTAGCGGATTTCGTCGATATCGTAGGGCGTCGCCTGATACACACAATAGTTAAGCCAGTTGGATATCAAGAGCGACTCGTGAGCGCGCCAAGTGAGAGGGGGCGAAAGGGCGGGGTTATCACCGGGGTAATAGTGTTTGGGGAGGGCGATATCGAGCCCTTTGTTTTTGTCGCGTTCGTACTCGTTAGCGAGGGTATCGCTATCGTACTCGCCGTGTCCGAAGACGAAGACTTTACGAAGGTCTTTAGAGGCGGCAAGGTACACGCCTGCCTCTTCGCTTTTAGCGAGGACGGTTATATCCTTAATGGACTTGAACTCGTCGGGCGCAATATCGGTATGGCGAGAGTGCGGAGCGTAGAAGAAGTCGTCGAAACCGCGCACGAGGGGGTTGGTTTTGTGGTAAACTTTGTGGGGGAAAACGCCGAAAATCTTATTGTCCTTGAGCGTTTTGTTGACGCCGTAGAAGTAATACATAGCCGCTTGCGCCGCCCAGCAAATGTACATTGACGAATAGACGTTACGGCTTGCCCACTCCATAATGGCGGACAGTTCTTCCCAGTAAACGACTTCCAAAAAGTCGAGTTTTTCCACGGGCGCGCCCGTTACGATAAGTCCGTCGAACTTCTCGCCAGATGCAACGATTTCGTCAAAAGTCTTATAGAACGACTTAAGATGCTCTTCGGGGGTGTGAGAGCCGGTGTAACTTGCAGTCGTTAGGAACACGATTTCTACTTGAAGGGGCGTGTTGCCGATAAGACGGAGAAGTTGCGTTTCCGTGTCGATTTTGTTGGGCATAAGATTAAGCACCGCTACGCGCAAAGGACGAACGTCTTGCTTTTCTGCGCGCTCGTAGGTCATAACGAAAACGTTCTCGTTTTCTAAGTGTTTTCTCGCAGGTAGATTTTTAGGAATTCTTACGGGCATAATTCTTGCCTCCTTACTTTCTTAGTGGAACGCACACTCCACCAAATATATTATAGCATAATATATTTCCACTTGTCAAGGGAATAAAAATGCTTGCCCTCTCGATATTGAAAGGACAAGCGAAGGAAAGAAAAAGAAGAAAAAGACTATTTATTGATTTCGGCGTCGAGGATAGAGAGCGGGTCAATGAGTTCACCGCCCCGAGTGATTTCGAGGTGAAGATGAACTCCGTCGCTCTCTTCGGTCATCATAGTACCAACTACGCCTATGCTCTGACCTAAAGAAACCTCGTCGCCCACTTCTACCGATGCGGAAGAAAGGGATTTATATACGGAAACTACGCCCTTTTCGTGCTCGATACTGACCACAACGCCTTCGAGCGTCGTTTGAGTAACGGAAGTTACCTTGCCTTTGGAAATAGCGAGGATAGGCGCGTTTTCGGTAGCGGAAAAGTCCACTCCGTTATGTGTTTTCCACATATTGATTGAGGGCATATACACGAGCGTATCAAGAGACGCGTGGCGGATTACTTCGCCGTTTTCTACGGGTAAAGCGTACACGGGTTCGCTCACTACGGGCGTGTCCAACTCGTCGGATTGCGGTGGCGTTACTACGGGCTCGTCGCTATCGGGCGGAGTTACCGTAGGCTTGTCGGTGGGCGTGTCGATAACGGGCGCGTCGACGGGCGCGTCCACTTCCATTGATAAAAGAACGCCAAGAATAATGGTCGAAGTTAAGATGAGTAGCGAACAAGCGATTATTACGATATACGCTATACGCTGACTGCGTGAGTTTACTCTGTCGGAATTATAATAAGTTTTCATTGCTATTTACCTCCGCAAATGATTGTTGACCGTTTTTCGTTTTTTATACTAAGGTTTTTCAAAAACTTCCTTTAAGGACGGGCGAACCCACTAAAACTTTATCTTCTCTTACCGCTATCATAATATTGACCTTATTGCCGTCAATCTCTATACTATTATAAATAAAGGGCGTTCGTCCGTAAAAAACGCATACGGTATCAAAATTTTCGGTCGTTACTACCTCTATCATCAACGGCTCTAAAACCTCTTTTGCCTCTTTTCTATCAAGTTCTATCTTTTGATAAGCGTACCTGCAAAACAGCGGTTGAGGACAATAAATTTCTTCGTCGCGCTCGTTAAAATAGGAAAACTCCCCCGCCCTTATAACCGAGCAAAGCCCGTTGTCGTAGAGACGCGCGCTTATAAATACCAACGCTATTAAAACTAAAAACGTTATTCGCTTTAACCATACTTTCGTCTGCATAAAAAAACCGCCCACCTTAATGGTAGACGGATTTTTGAAGTTTTATACTCTTTACGCGAAGTATTTCGCCAGCGTTTTTTCGTTAAAAATCATTTAGATATTGCGAGAGAGACTATATTATATCCTCGTCCTTTTTGGGAGCATCGCCGAAGTCGAAGGGGTTATCGCCGAGCGCAAAGTCGCCACTCTCTTGAGGGGGCGGGGGAGGCGCGTCGTAACCCGTAATGGGCGAGGCGTCGTCGTACACTTCGTCAAGAGGCACGAAAGAGGTGCGGAAGACGGGCTCGGGCGCTTCCTTTTCAACGAAGGAAGTTTGAGGATTGAGGTCGGTAAAGGTGGTGTATTCGCCGTGCCAACGAACCGTTATAGTACCGAGCGCGCCACTACGGTGCTTTGCTACGATGAGGTCGCATCTCGTTCTGGTATCCTCGTCGACGGTGAGGTCGTTAGGCTTATGCTTACGGTGGAGGAAGATAATGATATCGGCGTCTTGCTCGATTGCGCCCGATTCACGAAGGTCGCTCATAACGGGCGTTTTGTCTTGGCGTTTTTCAATATCACGGGACATCTGCGAAAGAAGAAGAATAGGCACGTTGAGTTCTTTCGCGGCAATCTTCATAGTTCTGGTAATCTCGGAAACTTCTTGCTGACGGCTCTCTACTCTCTTACCCGAACTCATAAGTTGGAGATAGTCGACCATAATCAAGTCAAGCCCGTGCTCTCTTTTGAGGCGACGGCATTTAGAAAGTATCTCGATAGGGGTGGTAAGCGCGTTGTCGTCCACGAAAATCTTCGCGTCTTTTAGTTGCTTAACCGCCTGATTGATAGCCAAAATCTCGTCAGCGGAACGGTTACCGCTCTTTGCGTTAGCCATACTAACCTTTGCAACCGAACAGATAAGACGGGTTGCAATCTGCTTTGCGCTCATCTCGAGCGAGAATACTGCGCAACGGAAGGGGTCAACCTTGCCCGAGGGCGTTTTGCGAAGTTTAGAGAGCGCGGCGTGAGAAATGAGGTTCATACCAAGCGAGGTTTTACCTTCACCGGGACGAGCGGCAATCAAGATTAAGTCGGAGGGATGGAAACCGCCCAAAAGTTCGTTTAGACCCACGAAAGGAATAGGAACGGTGTTCTGGTCGGTGGGGTTTTTCTGCTTTTCGTCCATCTCGATTATAGCCTCTTCCACCGCCTCGTTAATGTCGATAAGGTCGTGGCGGTCTTGCTTTTCGGCAAGCGCGTAAATCTCACGCTCGGCAAGGGCAAGAGCCTCGTCGTTGCCATCAACCGAGTACGCCTTATCCATAATCTTTTGCGCGGAAGATATGAGCGCGCGAAGTAGCGAGTTCTTCTTGACGATTTCCATATAGTGCTGGAAGTTATCCTCGCTGGGCACTACGTTAGTGAGCATCTGGATATAGGTAATACCGCCCGTACTCTCGCTTACGCCCATCTCCTCAACCTCTTGAACGAGCGTTACGAAGTCGATAGGCTTATCCTTATTATAAAGGTTAAGCATTGCCTGAAAAAGTTCGCGGTGCGCCGGCTGATAAAAATCGTCCGCTTTCACTTCGCTCATAATCGTTACGGGGGAGTTCTCGCCTATAAGTATGCACCCTAAAAGCGCTTGCTCCGCCTCGTCGTTGTGGGGGAGCACGCGAGCCTTAATATTAGGATGCTCAGGTGTTCTTTCGCCTCTTTTTACTGCCATTTTTTCTTTTCTCCTATCAAAACCGTAGGGGGCGTACCCCTCGGTTTATAAATTTCCTTGTTTTTTACGATATTCCGCTTTCGCTCTAAGCGAGGCGTCAAGAATTTTCTTTCTTACTCTTAAACTCTTGGGCGTAACCTCCAAAAGTTCGTCGTCGGCAATGAACTCAAGGCACTGCTCAAGCGACATAGTTACGGGCGGAACGAGGCGCAAACTCTCGTCTGAACCTGCCGCGCGCATATTCGTCATTTGCTTGCGCTTGCAAACGTTTACGACGATATCTCCGCCTTTGGGGTTTTCGCCCACGACCATACCCTCGTAAACTTTCACGCCCGGACCGACGAAAAGCGGACCGCGGTCTTGCGCGTTAAAAAGTCCGTAGGTTATCGTCTCGCCCGTCTCGTAGGCTACGAGCGAACCACAAGCGCGACGCTCGAAGTCGCCACGATACGCGTCGTACTTTTCAAAGGTGGAGGTGAGTATTCCCTCGCCTTTGGTGTCCGTCAAAAACTCCGACTTGTATCCAAAAAGTCCACGGCTTGGAACGGAGAACTCAAGGCGCATACGGTTTCCAAACGGCGTCATATTTTTAAGTTCGCCACAGCGCGAACCCATTTTTTCCATAACCACGCCCACCACCGTTTCGGGAACGTCGGCAACGAGCGTATCAATAGGCTCGCAAAGAACTCCGTCGATTTCCTTAAATAGTACTTTGGGCATTGAAACTTGGAATTCGTAGCCCTCTCTTCGCATATTCTCAATGAGGATTGAAAGGTGCATTTCGCCTCTTCCGCAAACGGTGAAAGCCTCGGAACTGTCCGTGTCGCTCACTTTAAGGGATACGTCGCGGATTTGCTCTTTGTAAAGTCGCGCGCGAAGATGACGCGAGGTTACGAACTTACCCTCTTTGCCGGCAAACGGCGAATCGTTTACCGAGAAAGTCATCTCTACGCTTGGCTCGGAAATTGCAGGGAACTCAATGGCGGTTGCGTCACTCGGGTCGCAAAGCGTATCGCCGATAGACACTCCCTCAACGCCCGAAACGCACACGATGTCGCCCACCGTCGCGCTATCGCATACCACTCTCGAAAGCCCCTCAAACTGATAAATGTTGGTTACCTTAGCCTTTATGCTCTGCTCGGGCTTGTGGTAGTTTACGAGCGTAACTTGTTGGTTTTGACGGAGCGTGCCTCTCTCAATTCTGCCTATACCGATTGCGCCGACATACTCGGAGTAGTCGAGCGCGGAGACGAGCATTTGCACGGGTTCGTCCGCGCTACCCTTAGGCGCAGGAATATATCGAACGATTTTTTCAAACAGGGGAATTAAGTCCTCGCCCATAACCCCTTGCGTTTCACTTGCAACGCCTTGACGAGCGGAGCAGTAGATAACGGGACTGTCGAGTTGCTCTTCAGTCGCGTCAAGTTCCATAAAAAGTTCCAAAACTTCGTCCACGACCTCGCTAACTCTGGCGTCGGGGCGGTCAATCTTATTAACCACCACGATAACGGGGTGACCGAGGGCAAGCGCCTTTTGGAGAACGAAACGGGTTTGAGGCATCGTGCCTTCGTAAGCGTCTACCAAAAGCACTACGCCGTTTACCATTTTAAGTATGCGTTCAACCTCGCCACCGAAGTCCGCGTGGCCGGGGGTGTCGACGATATTAATTTTGTAGTTGCCGTACTTCACGGCGGTGTTCTTAGCGAGGATAGTTATTCCTCTCTCGCGCTCAATGTCGTTGCTGTCCATTACTCTGTCCGCTACCACTTGGTTAGAACGGAACGCTCCGCCTTGACGGAGAAGAGCGTCAACGAGCGTGGTCTTGCCGTGGTCAACGTGCGCGATGATTGCTACGTTTCTTATGTGTTCGTTAGTCATAGTAAGTCCTTATTTTTCGTCGTTGTGGTCGTTTGAACCAAAAATGTCTTCAAGGTCGCGTCTTGCCTGCTCTTCGGGTGTAAGACGCTCTTTATCCTTATACTCTTCAAAGGGGTCGTCGGAATAAATATCGGGGCGCGACCGTCTCGTTCTATCGTTCGTCGGGCGAGCGTCGGGCGTGATATAAACCACTCTAACTCGGCGTTGTCTTCTCTTTCCGGGCGTAACCATTTTAGGCTGTTGACGGCTCTTTCTTGCCGTGAGAATTATAATCAGCGTTACTGCGACGCCTATTACAAGAATAATAAGATACCACCCCCAAGGATTAGGCGCGTAATAGTAATACTCGATATTGCGGTCCTCTAAGTCGAACTTTGACTGCCAAACCGCGCCCTTCTTCCCACTGAAAAAGTCGGAGTAAGGCTCGCCGTTAATAGTTTCGATATTGTTGTTAAGCCAGTAAAAGTTGAGCGTTATGTTGCTTAAATCGCCAAGCGTTTGGCTCACGGGGAAAGCCTCGCTAAAGGCAGGGAGTTTAACTTCGGTATTGCCTCTCGTTACCGTTACGCCCTTTTTCAAAATGGACATAACGCCCTCGCCTTCGCCGTCGTCGTACTCCGCTCTAAGTCCGTTAAAGGGATTGTCCGTTATATAACGATAGCGGTTTTGCAAAAAGCCCTTCGTAACTTCAGGCTTTGCGCTCTCGCCCTCGTCACCGCTCTCGTTACTCTCAACGCCAGAGCGGAGCAAGATATAGACGATATCGCCACCGTCCTCGGTTTTGCCGTAATAGGTAGCGGAAGTAATTACCGAAAGAGTGGAAAGATAATCCTCCACCGTCCACTTGCCTAATCCGTTCGCCGTAGCGCCGTCCTCTAAAGCGTCTACCATTTCAACGGGCAGAACGATATTATACTGGTAGTTTCGCCCGTAAGCGTCCACAGTATAAATACAATCAACGCTCGCTCCGCAACCAAAAAGCGCCAGCATAAGCGTAATTATTAGGGTAATTACCGTCGTTTTTTTAACAATTCTATTCAAAATCTCACCTTGATATCTTTGAATTTACCTATTAGTTTTCCTTTTAAGCCTCTTTTTATTCCTCGTCCTCGCTCTCTTCTTTGGGAAGTTCTAAACCAAGTTCGTCGGCGAGGGTGTACAGCGTTTCGTTAAACTCTTCCATAGCCACTCTAAAGTGGATTTTCTTCACGAGGTCAACGCCTGCAATCTGAAGAAGTTCGTAGGGCGAGCCCGAGCCACCGCTTTGCAGGAATTTCTTGTAGTCCTCCACCGCGCTCTCGCCGTTTTTAAGGATATTGTTTACGATATTGACCGCTGCGGTAAGACCCGTTGCGTACTTATATACGTAGAACGCGCTGTAAAAATGCGGAATTCTTGCCCACTCGTAGCGGATAAGGTTGTCGTGATTAACGCTCTTGCCGTAGTACTTTTTGTTGAGTTTGTAGTACTTGTCGGACAAGGACTTGGGGGTAAGGGGGACACCCTTTTGCTCCATTTCGTGACTAATCTTTTCAAACTCCGCGAACATCGTTTGACGGAAAAGCGTGGTACGGAACATCTCAAGATAGTAGTTGAGAAGATATTGCTTTTCTTCCTTAGTCTTAGCGTTCTTTATCATATACTTAAGGAGCAATACTTCGTTTACCGTCGAGGCAACTTCCGCTACGAAAATCGAGTAATGCGATTTCGCGTAGGGCTGAGTTTTGGTCGAATAGTACGAGTGCATTGCGTGTCCAAGTTCGTGAGCAATGGTGAAGGCGTCGTGGAGGGTGTTGGTGTGGTTGAGAAGTACGAAGGGGTGAACGCCCGTAACTCCCATACTGTACGCCCCCGAACGCTTATTTTCCGTCTCGTAAACGTCAATCCATCTCTCTCTTTTAGCGGTGAGGAGCAGTTCGCGGTACTCTTCGCCAAGGGGCGCGAGACCTTTAACTACTTCGTCGAAACTCTCTTCGTAAGTCATCTTGCGTTCTGCGTCGGGAACGATAGACACGTACATATCGTACATATGCAGTTTTTTAACGCCGAGCGCCATTTTTCTAAGCGTTACGTAGTCGTGAAGGCTGGAAAGGTTTTTGTCTACCATTTCAATAAGGTTTTCGTACACTCTCGGGGGAACGTTGTCCTCGAACATCGCCTTTTCAAGCGCGGTATTGTATCCTCTCGTCTTCGCGTAGAAGTTATCCGCCTTAACCGAGCCCACGTACACCGAAGTTATGGTGTTAATGAGGCGGTAATACGCCTTGTAAAGCCCGTCGAAAGCGTGCTTGCGAACGAGGGGAACGGGGGATTGAAGGAAGTACGAATACAGTCCTTGCGTAAGTTGAACGCGCTTACCCTTCTCGTCTTTCATCTTGGGAAGAGCGAGGTCGATATAGTCAATCTTGCCGAAAATCTCGTCGAACATATTAGTCGCGCTCGTCGACATTGCAAGAATTTTCTCTTCGTTTTCGCTTAAAATATGACTTTTTCTGCGCTTAATATCCGAGAACATATACGAATAATCGGAAAAATCGGGGATATTTACCAAAAGGTCGAGGTATTCGTCGCTCATTTTGGAAAGTTCGGGGTTGATATAAGCGGACACGGCGGAATAGTTGTTTACCGCGCCGTCAATTTTTTCGCACATAGCGATATATTCGTCTTTTGCCGAGTCCTCGTCTTTTTTGAGGTGCGCGTAGCAATAGAGTTTTTCCATCTTTTGATCGAGCGCGTCGATATATTTAAGACAAGCAAGCAGATGACGGAAGTTGGAAAGTTTGCCCTTATACTGCGCAACTCTCTTAATATCCGCAGTAAAGTCCTTGAACGCTCTCTCCCAAGCCTCGTCGCTTTCAAAAATGTCCTCTACTCTCCACTTGTCTTCGATTTTTACTTCGTTTCTCTTCATAGTCTTCTCCTTCAAGCCTTAGTTTTTGTTGCTGTGGATAGGCGCGGGAATTCTACCGCCACGAGCGATAAACTCCGACGCAGACGCCTCTCTTACGGGCATAATGGGCGCGCTACCGAGCAAGCCTCCAAAATGCACTTCCTCGCCAACGCCCTTGCCGAACACGGGGATAATTCTTACCGCCGTAGTCTTGTTGTTTACCATACCGATAGCGCACTCGTCGGCAATGATTGCGCTTATCGTGGACGCAGGCGTGTTACCGGGCACTGCTATCATATCAAGACCAACCGAGCAAACGGCGGTCATAGCCTCTAACTTTTCAAGCGAGAGCGCGTTTTTCCTTACGGCGTTAATCATACCGATATCCTCGCTAACGGGGATAAACGCTCCGCTAAGTCCGCCTACGCTACCAGACGCCATAACTCCGCCCTTTTTAACCGCGTCGTTAAGGAGAGCAAGACAAGCGGTCGTTCCGTGCGCGCCTACGCTCTCAAGCCCCATTTCTTCCAAAATATGCGCAACGGAGTCGCCGATTTTGGGGGTGGGAGCAAGCGAAAGGTCAACGATACCCGTCTCGCAGTTAAGTCTTCTACTTGCCTCGCGAGCAACCAGACCGCCCACTCGCGTTATCTTAAACGCGGTCTTTTTGATAACCTCGGCAATCTCGTCAATGCTTGCGCCTTTATGCTTAGATACTGCGTACTGAACTACGCCCGGGCCCGAAACGCCCACGTTGATTACGGCGTCGCCCTCGCCCGTTCCGTTGAACGCGCCCGCCATAAAGGGATTGTCCTCAACGGCGTTACAGAAAACTACCAGTTTAGCGCAACCGATACTGTCGTTATCCTTGGTAAGACGGGCAAGGTCTACCACCTTTTCGCCCATAAGTTTAACCGCGTCCATATTTATTCCGCTCTTGGTTGAGCCCACGTTTACGGACGAGCAAACCTTTTTCGTGCAAGCAAGCGCCTCGGGAATACTGTCCATAAACTCCTTCTCGCCCTTCGTCGAGGACTTGTGAACGAGCGCGGAGTATCCGCCGATAAAGTCTATGCCGATATCTTCAGCGACCTTGTCCATCGCCTTTGCAATCTCGATATAGCCACCACTCGCAGCGCCTATTAAACTTACGGGAGTTACGGAAACGCGCTTGTTTACGATAGGCACACCGTACTCGCCCGCTATCTCTTCGCCAACGGCAACGAGGTTTTTCGCGCGAGCGTAAATCTTTTCGTAAACTCTATTTGCCGTCTCTTCTTTAGAAGTGGATATGCAATCGAAAAGCGACAGCGCCATAGTAATGGTACGCACGTCGAGGTTTTGATTGTCTATCATTCTTATCGTTTCAAAAATTTCGTTGTTAGTAAGCATAGTCGTTTCCCTTAGATGCGGTGCATTGCGTTAAAAATGTCTTCGTGCTGAATACGAATTGATACTCCTACTTCCGCGCCCAACGCGTCGAGGTTTTTCGCTATCTCGGGAAGAGCCTTCTCGCTCTGAACCTCTACCATCATCATCATCGCAAAGTAGCCCTGCATTACCGTTTGAGAAATATCCTCAACGTTTGCGGACATCTCAGAGAGCGCGCCCGAAACCTTGGCGATAATGCCCACTTTGTCCTTTCCTACTACCGTTACAATCGCTTTCATACAGTCTTTCTCCTTTTAGTTAAGCGTTTTCTTTCTTTTCTCTTTCGTACGCCATCAAAATGTTAGCGTGCGTTATAAAATCAATCCTCTCGCCAACCTCGAAGTCGGGGAGCGAGTGATTGCGTTCTACCAAAACTTTGCGCTCGGTAATGTCGCCTCTTCTAAGGGGCGGACAGTCGAGAACGAGCGAGTAGAAAAACACGCCGTCCTTTTCCACGATGTCCTTTTCAATGCGGATAAACTTGCCGTGCGTTTTATCCTTTAGTCCCTCTTTCATTTCTCTGAGCATTTTGCAGTACTTCGAGGTAAGGCGGAATTTTATCGAGAAGAAAAACATCGTCGAAAAACCGAAGATTACTCCCAAAACCATTGAAGTAATCATAAACGGCTCGTACACCGCTCTACTTCTCTCCGTTACGATTAAAACGATATTTATCGTTATCATAACCGCCTCAATGAGAAGATAAACGCCGAGGGCAATGAACCAAATCGTCCAAAGTTTTCTCTTCTCTTTGAAAGCGTCCTTTTTTTCTTGCTCTGTAAATACTGCTATCATACTAAATCCTTCAGTCTAATTTTGGGCGTTTTTACGCTTTTTTCGTGAAAAAATCGCAATAACGCTATTTTTTATTATACCTTAATTATTAAATAAAGTCAAAACTTTTACCCCGTTTTTTTAGTAAAAAAACGCACTTTGTCTAAAAAGTGCGTTAAAGATTATGTAATTTTCGTGAAAACGGTGGATTATTGACTAATTTTACTGCCCTCGCCCTCGTCCGCGCCCGTTACGGTTACCACTTCGTCAATGCGCTCGATAAGTTCGCCTCTATGCGTGATAACGCCCACGAGCGTTTCCTTTGATAGCGAGCAAAGAGCCTCCACCACCATATCAATCGAGTCGGGCGATAGCGTTCCAAAGCCCTCGTCGATAAAGAAAAATTCGTAGTTTTTATTGCGCGAAAGTTCTCGCGATATGGCGATTGCAAGAGATAGCGACGCCAAAAAAGTTTCTCCGCCCGACAGCGTTTTAATGGAGCGTCGCTCGTTATTCGAGAGAAAGTCGCGCACGAAAAAGTCGCCCTTGTCCTCGTCGTAGTCGAGCGAGTATTTTCCGCCCGTAAGTTCCCCCAGTTGAACGGAGGCAAGAGCGGTAAACTCTTTGACGAACTCCGCAACCACGAATTCGTTAAAGGCGTTGTGATAGAACAGCGACGCCATATCGTGATAACGGTTATAGCCCTTTTCCGCCTCCGCTTTGCCCTTTAGTAGTTCCTTTTTCTCGCTAAGCCTTTCCTTTTGGTGTTCGTAGTCCTTTCTCTTGCCCTCAATCTCGACGAGCAAGCCTTGATGCGCCTTTTCCCTCGCGTTAGCCGTCTCTTCCGCGCCTTTGAGCGTTTCCGCGGTAACTTCGTCGCAAGGAATAAGTCGCTCTTTCGCGCTCTCAAGTAAGGCAAGCGCGCTCTTTTTCTCGCCCTCGATTTGCATAGACGCATCAACCGCTTTCGCCTTGTCGCGATCTAACTCCTCACGCTCTAAAGTAAGCGAGGATAGGGAGGTCCGTATTCTCTTAATTTCCTCTTCGCCGTCGCCATTGATAATTTCGTCCGCCCGCTTTTTAGCCTCTTCGCCCTCCGTCTTAACGCTAAGCGCGGAAGAATAGCGAACTTTTACGCTCTCTTGCATAAGTTTAATATCGCCGACAAGCGTTTCAATATCTTTACTAAGCGAGGCTTTGCTCGATACTGCAGAGACGAACGCTTTTACCTGCTCGTCTCTAAAATCTAAGTTTGCCTTATCCCACTTCTCGCTCTCTTTTTGCGCCTCTAAAAGCGCAAGTTCGCTCTCTTTCTCTTTATTGAACGCGCCGTTGAGCCTTTCGGCAAAAGCGGATAGCGCGCTTTGGGACTTCTGCATAGCGGACAGAACGAGCAAGTAATCGGCTTTTGCTCTCTCGCTCTTTTCTTTAAGCGCGTCGATATCCCCAAGCGTAAGCGTGGGCTTTTCTACGATATGGTTTCCGCAAACGGGGCATAAGTCGCCCACCTTTAGCGAGGCTTGAACGCGGTAAGCAGAGTTTTTATTGAGCGCGTCCTCAAGTTCCAAGATAATTCGCTCTTGCTCTTCTTTCGCCCTTTTCTCGCCCTCTTCAAGTTTAGCGTGAGCGGACTGCATAACCGTCCACTGCTCTTGGTGGCGTTTAACTTCCTCCCTCGCTCTCTCGCTCTTTTCCTTCGCGCTATCAAGATTTTTCTTGGCGTGCTCTCTGCTCGTCTTGTCCGAGGCAAGAGCGGAGGATAGTTCGCGACCGTCAAGTTCGTCGTTTCCGCTAAAATCGTAGTCGATTTTCTCTTTAAGTGTTGCGATTTTTTTCGCCCACTCAGCCTCTTCAATCTTCAGTTTTTCAATATGCTGACTAAGATACGATAAATTCTTTTTCTCTTCTTCAATCTTAAATAACTCTTCGTCCGCTCTCTTAATTTTCTCGCTCGCCTCCGCCCTCTTTTCAAGCGCGGTTTTAAGCGCGCCCACGCGCTCTACCATCTTATCGCGCGTCTTTTCTTTTTCCTTTAGAGCGCTCTCTCTTTTTTGAAGTTCCTCTTCGTACTCTCTCTTTTTCTCTTCTCTGTTTTTCAGTACGCTTAGTTTACCCTCAGCCCTCTCTACTTCGCCCTTAGCCTTCAAAAATTCGGCGTATTTTTGGTAAGCAAGGCGTAATTTTTCAGCGTTTTCCTTCGCCTTTTTTAACAAATCGAGGGATACGTCCCCCTCCGTTTTGATT
This sequence comes from Pumilibacteraceae bacterium, assembly GCA_045532295.1. GTDB lineage: Bacteria > Bacillota > Clostridia > Christensenellales > Pumilibacteraceae > UBA10677. The sequence goes on from JAZSFP010000004.1 coordinate 42,371, forward strand.
TTTTCGTACTCTTTAAGAGCAGTCTCTACGCCCTCGTCGGTATAGCCGTCGTAAAGGGCGAGCGAGTTTTCAAAACCCTTGACTTCCGTTAGTTTTTCCTGCGCTCTACTATTGAATTTAGAGTAAAGATTTTCAAAACGGCGAAGGTCGAAAAGTTTATTTATAAGTTCAATTCTCTCCCTCTTCTCCGCCTTTAAGAATTTAGCAAATCGCCCTTGCTGAAGAACGACCACGTTAGTAAACTCGGCTACCGTTAGCCCGATTTTTTCCGCTAAGAATTCGTACGCTTTGCGCCCCTCGAAAAGCGGAATTTCCTCGCCCATCTTTTTAAGGAGCATACTGTTCTTGTTTTCCTTTTTTGAGAGCACGCGCTCCGTTTGGTAAATATCCCCCAAAAGTTCAAAGGTAAACTGGATTTTACCGCTCTCGCACCTAAGGTTAATGTAGTCCGTGAGATTTCCTCTCTCGCTATGGTTATTGTATAGAGCCAAGATTATGCAGTCAAGTATGGTCGTCTTTCCACTTCCCGTGCTACCCGATATGCAAAAAAGATTATTCGCGCCCGCCTTTTCAAAGTCCACCGTCTGAGCGCTAACGAAACTGTTAATTCCCTCAATAGTAAGTTTTATCGGTCTCATAAGCCCTCCTTAAAAATCCTCTCCGCTAACCGCTTTTACGAACATATCTATCATATCGGCGGTAGGCTTTTTGCCCTGGCGCTTGCTCTCGTAAAAGAGCGTGAAAAGTTCCTCGTCGCTCTTGCCCCTTCGCTCCGTCGCAACTTCCCTCTTTTCCGTCAATATATTTATTCCGCAGTAGCACGGCTTTTTCTTAAAGTTCGCTACCGCCCTAAACGAGAGGGGCGCGTTGCCTTCGTAAGTTAGCCAAACGAGTTCGCCCTCGCGTTTATTTAGTTCTGTCTCCGCCTCTTCTTCCGTCCTCACGGTAACTTTACATAGCGTTTTTCCCGACTTTAAGAACACGGGATAAACCTCTTTTTTGCCCTCCGTGGTATCAAAAATCAATACCCGTTTAGCGTTTTTCGTGTCATCGTCGAAGGAATAGAACAGGGGCGCGCCACAGTAGTAGATATTTTTGTCCTTGCTCATTTTCGCGTATCCGTGGATATGTCCAAGGGCGATATAGTCGCAAAGCGGAATATCCAAAAGCGCGGTGGGAACGAGTTTACTGCCCCCAAGTTCACCCTCTTCCTTGCCTCCCACTACGAAAAGATGGCTCATAAAAATATTGATTTCACCCTCTCTAAAGCACTCGCAGTTCTTTTTAGCGAGCGTAGAGACGGTCGTCGCGTAGTCCTCGCCCCCTGCTAAGTCAATAAGTTTAGCAGACGAGGGATAGTTCAAAATAGCAAGGTTGAGCGTCTCTCCCCCCTTTTCGATTTTAAGATAGCCCTCGCCCCCCGTAACCTTTTCTCCACGAGAAGAAGTAAAGTTAAAACTCTTCAAGTCCTCGTCGCCCGTAAGGATTATACCGCTCGCTTTGGCAATGCCGTAAGGCGCGCGAAGACGGGTAGCGTCGTCGTGATTGCCGGCAATTACCACGGGAAGAGCGTGCTTTGAGAGGGCGAGCAAGAACGAATAAAACAGTTCCTCAGCCTCGGAGGGCGGAACGGGGGTGTCGAAAATATCGCCTGCAATAAGCACGATATCCACCGCCTTTTCTTTAACGATCGCTACGATTTCCTCTAAAACTTCGCTCTGCTCGGCTAACCTACTGCGCGAGAAAAGGCGCTTTCCAAGATGAAGGTCGGAAGTGTGAAGAATTTTCATTGTTTCTCCTTGAAAAATTGTGTCTAAGATTTTCGACGGACACAAGATATTGTCATCGAAAAAAATTAGCCCGAATTTTGTTGAAAAATTTTCTCTTTAGTGATATTATATATTATCCAAGCGGTTTTTTCAACTAAAATGAACTGCTTATATAAAAAATATTATTTTTTAAGGATGGCTATGGAGCAATAGACGATTGAACAACTGTGGTGGTGCTTAGTTTAGATACACTCGACTTCGTTCGCGTCGCTCACTCCGCTCGGTATGACGACCCAAGTCTATTATGTCATACCGACCAAGGTTGCGTAGCAACCGCGTGGAGCGTATCTCTCACCAGTTAAAAACAACTTGGATATTGAAACAAAGCCTTTGGATAATCAAATGTTCGCAAAACTCTCCCCACAACTAACGAAAGATAGCAAAGTAACGCTCGATATGGCTTTTATCGAGCATTTTATGCCGTTCGCCCCCGAGGAATATGTCAAAGTCTACCTCGTAGGGCTTGCAATGGCGCAGACGGGCGAAGAGGGTGGCGCGGATATTATCGCTAAAAAACTCGCTTTAGACGAGCGCACGGTAAACGAGGCTTTTAACTACTGGAACGGCAACGGCGTAATAAATATTCTTTCCACTACTCCCCCCTCCGTTGAGTATCTGCCCGTGAACTCTTCAACGCTTGCCCTTAGAAAGTTCAGTAAAACTAAGTACAAGGACTTTAACGACCAACTTCACGCAATGTTCCCCTCGCGCAATATTCTCCCTAACGAGTACAACGAATACTACTCGATTATGGAGGCTATGCATATCGAACCCCCTGCGCTCTTGGCGGTAATTGCGTACAGTATTCGTCAAAAGGGCGAAAGCGTAACCTATCCCTACATATTAGCGGTAGCGCGCAACCTTGCTCATCAGGGTTGCTTAACCTACGAACGCGTTACCGAACAACTCTGCGAATTCGACCTTTACGATAAGGACCTCATAGCAGTTCTCAAGTCGCTCGGCTCGAAAAAATCGGCTACGCTCGAGGACAAGCGTATGTTCAAAAAATGGACGAAAGACCTCGGCTTTGCGCTCGAGACGATAATCAAGGTTGCAAAGTCCGTTAAAAAGGGCGGTATGGAAAAACTCGACGCTCTGCTCGTTAAGTATTACGAAAACCACCTCTCGTCCATTGAGGAAATCGCGTCGTTCGAGGCTAATCGCGACAGGCTTTACGAACTTACCAAGTCCGTAAACCGTATTATCGGCGTTTACTACGAGCAACTCGACTTCATTATCGAGACTTATATAAGCAAGTGGCTATCCTTCGGCTTTGACGAGACGGCGCTACTCTCTATCGCGGAATACTGCTTTAAGCGTGGCGTAAGAACGCTCGAGGGTATGAACGATACGGTCAATAAGTTCTACCGTCAAGGCTTGCTCTCGTCTAGTGAAATCAGCGCGTTTATGAGTGAGGCGGTTAAGCGCGACGAGGAAATACGCGAAATCTTGGATAAGGCGGGCGTTACCCGTCCCATTACTTCGCGCGACCGCGACAGTTACCGCACTTGGACTTATACTTGGCAGTTCTCTCGCGAGGTTATTCTCTACGCAGCCTCACTTTCCGTGGGCAACTCCAACCCCGTAGGCTATATGAACGCTTTGCTCGGTTCGTGGCGTAACGGGGGCGTGGATAGCGTGGAAAAGGCTAAGTCTTTCCGCCCCGAGAAAAAGGAAACGGCAAGCAAGAACACCGTCGTTCGCTCCTACACTACCGAGCAACTCAACGCGCTCTTTGACAATCTTGACTACGAGGATTTATAATTATGGATTACGGAAAAGCAATCAACGAAATAGTAAACAAACGCCGAGCGTCTCTTGACGAGGCTCGACTGTTTTTCCGCACGCTCCTTGATAGCAACGCAGAGTTTAAGGACGCCGAACTGTCCTTTCGCTCCGCTGAACTTGACTTCTTTAGCGGTAAAATAGAAAAGGCGGAGTACGAAAAGGCTAAAGCCCTCCGCGAAAAAATTATTGATAAGTTGGGCGTTCGCGCGCGCCTTTACCCTGCCCCTGCTTGCTCTTCGTGTAACGACACGGGAAGAGGGGCGGACGGGAATATTTGCAGTTGCGCTAAGCGTTTAGCCTTGCAGTCGCGCTCCGCTCTTATCGAATTCCCTTTGCGCTCGTTCGACGATCTCGACCTTTCGCTATATCCACAGAGCGCCCACGCTTTAGTGCTTAAAACGGGCGCGGAACTTAAAATGATAGCCTCCAAAGGCGCGGATAGTAAGAGAAAGAATATCAATCTTATAGGCTCGGCAGGAACGGGCAAGACTTTCCTTGCCTCCTGTTTTGCCGGCGAGTGCTCCGCGCTTGGTAAAACGGTGGTGTTTATTACCGCCTTTAACTTCGTCGACCGCGCGCTTAAGTACCACACCACTTTCGACCAAAACAAAGCCGAATATCTCGAACCGCTTTTAGAAACCGACGTTCTCGTTATCGACGATCTTGGCACGGAGAGTATTTTTAAAAATGTTACCCTCGAATACCTCTATCATATTATCAACGAACGCCAACTCAAAGGCTTGACTACCGTTATTACCTCTAACCTTTCCGTCGATAATATCGCTATCCGCTACGGCGAGAGAATTGCAAGCAGACTTTTCGATAAAAAACTCTGCTACACCAAAGAATTCGTCTTTGACGATATCCGCAAAATCACCGTCTAACCCACTGCGAGTGGGTGCGACTTTTCGCGCCGTAGTAAAGTTGATTTATAATCCACTCTTCCGCGTATAGTTTTTGGGTGTACAACGAAAAAAAGAAAAACCCCTTCCAAAGTTTTTTGGAGGGGGATTTTTTTTACATATTCGCTATTTTCACTATTCTATCGTAACAAGTTTTGATAAATTCTTCCGCCGATAAGTTTTCGTAGCGAGGGCTTAAAGAATTAAACACTTCCAAGGTAAGCGGACCGTCGTAGCCGTTCTCGTCCATACGCCTAATCATCTGCGCGTAGTCAAAGTTGCCGTCGAAAGGCAGAAAGTGTAAGTCGTCGTCAACGCTTGGGTCTTGGCTGGTTTTACCGAAGTTATCGTGGATATGAGTGCATTTCATAATGTCCTTAAACACGGCGATATGGTCGGCGTCGAAATTATAACAATGCTCGTGTCCGTTGTCGTAACAAAAGTAAACCGCACCAAAATTCTTATACCGTTCTATTAATTTTGCGTAATAGTCGTAAATTCTAAGGTTCTCAATTGCAAGCCCTACTCCCCGTTCTTTAGCGTAAGAAACGAGGTAATCGTAACGCTTAAAGCCCTGCTCGTTCATCGGCGGAGGCGTCCATCCGCTCGAGGCGTGCAGTATAATATACGGCACGGCGCAACGGCTCGCGTTATCAATAGCGTTCACGATACCGTCAACGAACGGTTTAGCCTGCTCCTCGTCGCCCCAAATCCCGTTTACCGAGCGAAAGGGCGCGTGGATAAACTCGTAAGAAAGCCCTAACCTCTCGCCACGCTCTTTAATCCTCGCAACCTCGTCGTAGTCAACTATATACTCGCCCGTAAAAAAGCACTCAAAACCCTGCGCTTTTATAAGTTCAAGCGTGCCAAGTGGCGAGTGTCCCTTAACGCAGTCTATATTTATACCAACTTTTCTTTTCATATTTATACCAACTTTTCTTGTCATTTTTATTTAAGTACGCTTTTCTTGTCGATATTTTTCAAAAAGGTATACGCTTGGTCGAGCCAAACGATATTGTCCTCACCGTCAACGGGCATAACATTAGTTCGCTCGTCGAAGGTGGAAAGTCCGTGCCAGCCGTGAGCGTACATATGAAGTTCACACTGAATACCGCATTTCATAAGTTCTTCGGTGTAGCGCATCGAAGTTACGGGGTTGACAGCCTTGTCCTCCATAGTCGTCCACACGAAAGTGGGAGGGTTCTTGTCCGTTACGCTCTTTTCAAGGTCGAGCGCGCGAGCCTCGTCGCAGTCGATATCGTCAATATTCAAAAGGTTCATAAACGAGCCGTGATGCGAATAGGGCGCAATTACGGGGTAAGAAAGCACCGCGGAGTTAGGCTTAGCGTCTAAAGTCTTGCCGTTAAGAGAGGGGATAGGCAATCTCCACCAAAAGTTACACAGGTTAGCGGTAAGGTGTCCGCCGGCGGAAAAGCCCATAACGGTGATTTTGTCGGGGTTAATATGCAGTTCTTCGGCGTGCGAGCGAACGTAGTCCACTGCCGAGGCGTACTGCGTGAGCGAAAGTGGGTATCTTCCCTCGGGCGCAATGGTGTAAGTAAGCACGAAGGTATTATAGTGGCGGTTGAAAAAGTCCACTGCAATAGGGTCGCCCTCGCGCTCTGACACGAAACCGTAGCCTCCGCCGGGCGCAATCACGAGCGCAGGGAGGTTTTGATTGTAAGGCGCCATCTCGCCGTCTGCTTTATGAAGAAAGCATTTTAAGGTAGCGTTACCCTCTAATCCGTAGAGTTGTGAAATGTTAACAGTCTTAATATCCATAATTTTCTCCTTCGTTAAAGCACGATAATATCGTTAAGTTTGGGTTTAGAAAGTTTGCCCTCTACCGCCGGGTAACCGAGCGCGCAACAGCCGTAAACCTTATAAGCGTCCTTCATACCGATTGAGCGAAGGAAGGAATTGAACGGCTCAACGAGGCTAAGGGAAGAGAGTTGGTTAATCCAACAACTGCCTAAGCCTTCGCTGTGGGCGGTAAGGAACATATTCTCTAAAGCGCAAGCGCAGTCTTCGGCAGGGAATTTTTCCATAACCGAGCAAGCAACCAAAATAAGCACGGGCGCGTTATAGAAAAAGTTAAACTCACCGCTCTCACTCCTGCCTTTAATCCTCGCCCTCGTCTGCTCGTCTACCATTTTTTCCACGGCGCGATTGAGTTTTTTGAGGATTTTGGGGTCGGTAATCGCAATAAATTGACGGGCTTGGTTGTTTAACGCGCTTGGCGCGTACGCTCCTGCCCGTAAAATCTTGTCAAGTTTAGCGCGCTCAACGGGTTTATCAAGGTAAGCCCTTATACTGCGTCTTGTAAGCATAATTTCGTCAAAAGTCATATTTTTCCTCCTATTAATGACCGCAACCTTTGCAAGTAGCGCAGTTACCACCGCAACCGCCCTTTTTAACGGAGTTCACCCAAACCTTGCCACTATACTTTTGCTCGGTCTTGCCTCCGCAATCGGGACAGGGCGGATAATTGCCTCCGCTCGTAAGAGCCTCAAACTCCTTGCCACAGTTAACGCATTTTAGTTCTATTAAAGCCATTTTTGCTCCTTAAAATAGATATGCTCGTATTAGCATATTTAGTTACGAATATTTTACCACCATTTGCCGTTTAAGTCAATAGAATTTCGCCGTTAAAAAAAATTTCAGTTGTCTACAAGTTGACGACAACTGAAACCACCTGATTATTCTACTCTTCGAGGATTTCGCTCGTTAGTTTCATTACTTCCTCTTCGTACTTTTTGAGGTTGTGTTTTTGGATAAGCGAATACAGAGGGTACGCTACGATTAGCACGATAAACCCCACTACGCCCACGATAACGCCCCAAAGATAGAGCGCCCACTCGAGCGCGAGCGCAAGCCCAAGCCCAAAGATAAGCGTTCCCACCACTCCCACGGTAAGCGAAAGCGCAACGGGAATAGTATTTATTTTTTTGTCGATTTCGCGCAGTCTGTCCATTTTAGTATTAGTTTTTTGCGCGTACTTACCCCTGAGCGAGCGGGCAAGTTTTTTGTCCTTTTCGCTCGACGCCGTATAAGTGTAGTTAAATTTATCGTTGCTCATTGTCTTTCTCCGTTGATTTTTTAGCCTTTACGCCTTGAATTATTGTCAAAATTGCCATAGTGTAATTTATCACGCTCACCGCAATGCCGGTAGCGGTATTGAAAACTCCGCTCTCTATTCCCTTTCCAAAGGTAGTAAGGAGCGCGGTTTGAAGGGAGAGGATAGAAACGGTAGCCTCCGTTAGCGTAATCGTTCTCGTTGCCTTTTCGCTCAGACTTTCGCTCTTTCGCGACTTAATAAAATTGATGATTGCGAGCGTGATTTTAGTGAACGCGTACGCCGCAACGGCGTAAATCGTCCAGTCGGGATAGGAAAAGTGCCTATCGTCGAACAGCATTAGCGCGATTGCGCCCGAAAGCGCGATATTAAGCAAGAGCAAAAAAACTCCGCAAGTTATATGCGCGTTAGCCTCTTCCCTCTCGCTCGTCTCACTCTTTTTAGCAAGGAGCAAAAGCCTACCTCTATAAAGCGAGAGCATAATATAGTACGCTGAGAGCGAGCCTGCCCAAGCAGAGAGGAACACTATTCCCAAAACTCCCTGATAAAGGGCAAAGAGAATATTGAGTACGAACCCGAAAATCGTCAAAACGAGCATTCTATATCCGCCTTCTTTGACCATTTTGTTAAGGAAAGGCGTGTTTTCAATAGTCTTTTTAATAAAGCCCACGACGGCGGAAAAGTACCGAACGACGAGGTAAGTCCCGTATGCTAAGAACACCGCCGACAAGCCGAACGCGATATAGCAAAGCACCGCCAACTCGCTACTCATTAAGTCAAGCGCAAGACAAACCATTGCTAAAATTATAGTGGCGAGGGCTAAAATCACCCACGAAACGCCAAACCACGCGGGAGGCTTAACGAAAAATTTCCATAGTTTTTTCATTGCTCGTCGTCCCTTATCGTAACGGTAAAGGTCGAGCCTTCCCCAAGCGCGCTACTAACCTTAATCTCGCCTGCGAGCGCGTCGATTACTCTTTTTACGAGCGCAAGCCCAAGCCCGTTGCCCTCAACTGCGTGGGAATTATCCGCTTGATAGAACTTTTCAAAGATTTTCTCACCGCTCTGAGAGGAAATGCCACAGCCCGTATCTTGAAAGGACACTACCGCGCCCTCGTCCGTCTTTTTGAGCGTAACTACTATCTCTCCGCCCCGTTCGGTAAACTTTACGGCGTTGGACATAAGGTTAGAGAAAACTATGTCGAGGTATTCGCGGTTCGAGACGATTTCGCAGTCGTCAAAGTCGCAGTCGAGGATTATGCCTTTATCGTCCATTTTATCCTCGTAACGAAGTATGCACTCGCCAAGCGCCGAGGTAAGATTGAACTTTTCCTTCTTTATCGCGAGCGTACTGTTTTCAAGGCGGTTGAGTTTTAAAATGTTACTTACGAGTTTTGCTAAACGCTTGGAAGTCTTAACGAGCACCCCTGCGTACTCTTTCCTCTCGCTCTCTTCTAAATCCTCGTTAAGTAGTAGCGTTGCGTAGTTTTCCATAACGGCAAGGGGCGTTTTCAGTTCGTGCGAAACGGAGGATATAAAGTCCGATTTCAGCATTTCGCTCTCGCTAAGGGCGGAGGCAAGCAGGTTGATATTCTCTTTTATAAGGTCGTACTGGTCGAAGTGTTCGTAGTCCTTTTCAATGGGAATTCGCACCTTAAAGTCGCCGTTTGCTATGCGCTCGGTAGCGGAAAGTATTTCGTGCGTAGGCTTTTCCTCGGTATGCTTTCTTCTAAGGTAGTCGACGAGCGTAAAGAGTAGCGATAACGCAAAGCCTACCGCAATCATCACGATAGCGATTACAAAATTATCCGCAGTCTTTTCTCTCACATAGGAAAAAATTAGCACCGCCGTCTGAATAGTAAGCATATTCGTCAGGAAGAATATTATCATACCCCAAAAGGTTTTTTTGCTCATTTTAGCACCGCCTTGTAGCCAAGTCCGTGTACGGTCAGTATTTCAAAGCCGTCGCACTTAGCCGTTTTTTCGCGGATTTTCGCCATATACACGTCTACCGTTCGCGAGGTAGCGGAAGTATCGTAGTCCCAAAACTCGTCCATAAGCGCAGAACGGGTAAAGGTCTTCTTGGGGTACGATAAAAGTTTGAAAAGTAGGTCGAACTCACGCATCGTAAAGTTTATCTCTTCGCCCTCAACCGTCGCCGTTCGCTCCTCGCCGTTCATCTTGAAGTTGCCCACCTCTAAGATATGGCTCTTCTCGATTTTTGCTCTGCGAAGTAAGGCGTTAATCTTCATAATAAGTTCGTCCATATCGAAAGGCTTGGTGATATAGTCGTCCGCGCCCAGCGTGTAGCCGAACATTTTCGAGGGCTTATCGTCCTTCGCGCTCATAAAGATTATGGGCGTAACGCTATCCTCTCTTCTGACGCTCTCTGCAAGCGCAAACCCGTCCACTTTAGGCATCATTATGTCCGTCAATACGAGGTCGAACTTGCCCTTTTCTAATTGCTCCAAAGCCTCCGCCCCGTCGTAACAACAAACTACTTCGTACCCTCTCGACCTAAGCGAAAGGCTCGCGTAACGGTTTAAGTCTCTATCGTCTTCTACAACCAAAATCTTAGCCATTTTTCAACCTCCAAGAATATTATAACATACTATTCTTATATTTTTGTTAAAAAAATGTTAAAATTTTGTTTCTGCCCGTCGCAACCATAGCGTTTTCTCGCCCCACGCGCCGTGGGTGTCTTTCTGGAGCGAAGGCGTAGCCGTAGTGATAGAAACTCCCAAGCATATAAAACGGCAAAAAAAATGAAGGCGCGCGCCTCCATTTTCTTTTACATCACAAGCGAACCTTGGTCGTTATTAACTACTCTTAAAATATCGCGAGTTTTACCGTCGTACGCGTCGATATAGACGAAGTAGTCAAGCCCGTTGTATTCGCCGTTAACCTCGTAACAAAGTTTCTCGTTGCCCTCGCCGTAGGGGATAACCGCCAAACCGATATTTTTCACGGCAATCTTACTACTAACTAAGGAAAGCGCGGTACTTTCGGTAATGGTCGGACAAATCGTTCTGTCCTTATGCGAGGAACAGTAACCGCTCGCCTCTAAGCCGAGGAGCGCGCCGTCTGAGAGCGCAATCTTGACCTTGACTATATCGGGATAACACACCGCGCCGTTTATTTTTGGGGCAAGATTAACGAACCCCACGCCGTCGACCGTGTTATACCAAATAGCCTCCAAGCCCTCGTAACCCATCTCGCCTGCCTTTTGTTTAGCAATTTCTATCGCTTGACTTTGCGAAAGCGTTGCGCCTCCTGGGAACAGGGAAAGGTCGTAGTTTACGATATATCCGCCCTTTTTCGTAACGGACAGATAAGCAGTATCGCCCTCCTTCTCTCCGCTCAACTGATAGAGCGTAGTCTTTCCTTCCGTTACGCCTAAAACCTTGATATTTTCAAGCCCGATTTTGCTTGCTATCGACTTTGCTCCGCTCTCGTCAATATCCTCTTTTCCCTCAAGCGCCGTCCAAGTAAACTTCTTAGCGTCGGAGAACGGTCCGTCGTAAATGAGCGTAGGATACTCGATAGCGTTTTCCCCGCTCTCACCAAGGTCGAGCGAAAAATCCTTAGGCATAAGCACGCCCTCTTGTAACGAAAAAAGCATACCGTTATTCGATTTTTCGTACAACTTTTGTAGATTTAAGTTTAACTTCTTGGAAAAAGAGTAAAGTATTTCCGCTTGCTCGGTAAAGGTGGTCGTGTCTTTATTTTCGCTAAGCGCTTTTGAGTACGAGGCGCACCAGTCGGTTACTTGATTAAAATATTTGCTCGTTTTCTCTATGTCGTGATAGGAAAGTGGCAAGTTAGACAGCGCCGAACTACTCTCCGCCGAGAGCGAAGACACCTTCGTCAAAAGGGGCAAAGTTTCACTCTCTTGAGGGGAAACGACGAGTTTAGAAAGGTTGATTTCCAAGTTATTTACGCTATCGAGCGTATCGTAAAAAGACTTTCGATAAACGCTTTCAAGCGCGGTTTTTGAGCGAACGCCCTCGCTATTATACACTACTAAACCTATCGTAAGCATAATCGCAAAGGACACTACCGCCACCAAAGATACGATAAACGCATAAACTTTTCTCATTTTTACCCCCTCGCAAACGCGTGCTTGCCTATTCTAATTTCCACTTTAAGCGACCAAATCCACTTGCTCGTAGCAGTTGCAGGATTATAATAATACAGACAACCGCCCGTTGGATCCCAACCGTTAAGAGCGTCGCGCGCCGCGTTATACGCGCTCTGATTAGGCGTTAAATTTATTTGCCCGTCGCTAACGGCGGTAAACGCGCCCCGTTGATAAATTACCCCTGCAATAGTGTTAGGGAAAGAAGATGAGCGCACTCTGTTAAGCACCACCGCCGCCACCGCCACTTGACCGGCGTACGGCTCGCCTCGAGCCTCGGAATAAACGCACCGCGCAAGCAAGTTCATATCACTGCTTGATAGCGAACTGCTATTATTCGACGATAGCGTAATGCCAAGAGCCTTTTCCGTTCTCGCTCCCACTATGCCGTCAACTACCAGCCCGTAGTCGCGCTGAAAGTTTCTAACTGCGGTTTTAGTTCGACTACCCCAAATGCCGTCAATCTTATAATTATAATAGCCAAGATTAGAAAGGCGCGTTTGGACGAGGCGGATATTTTGCGCGGTATCGCCCTTAATAATGTTCTTCGCCTCCGCGCTCTCTACCCTAAAGAGCGAAAAGAAGACGGTAAAACACAACAGTCCTGCTAAAACTACGAGTGTAATTCTTCTTACTTTTTCCATATTTCCTCCCTCTTTTTTTTAGCCGAAAAGGTAACTAAAAAACTCAAAAAAAAGCGAACGGTATTGAATTTTCGCGTCCTTTTCAGTGTTCGTAAAACAGAGGGGCGGATAGATTACACACCACCAGTTATCCCCTTTCCCCTCGCCGAGCGTTACGATAAGCGCGTCGTAGTAGCCCGAAGGCACGACGCTATCTTTATATGCCCGCGTGGGAAAGTACTCGTTGTTCATAACCGCTTTCGCCTTATACGAAAAGCCGTTTTCCTTGAGAGCATCGGAGGCGATAGAAGATAATCTATCCAGCCTTTTCTCTATTTCACGGTAGGCGGTAGCGTAATCGTTCACTCCCTTTAGTTCACGCTCTAAGTAAGCGGTAATTTCGCTTTTGACCGCCATTTTGACCGCTTGGTCGGTGGCACAGTTACTGTTAGCGCGGATATGAATACGAATTAGCGCTTCGTCTACGCTTGTAGTATGTACCGAGCAAGAGCAAAATATTGATAGAACGCAAAAAATTATCAACAAAAAACAAAACTTTTTCATAAAAAAACTCCCTTGACTTTTCGTCAAAGGAGATTATGCTCACTTTTTTCCTTTTTATAACCACTCACAGCCTCTATCAACCGTCTTTGCCCTAAACACCGTAAAGCCTAACTTAATGAGTTCACGCTGAGCGATTGCAAGGTCAATATCCCTGCCCACGCCCCAAACGGTTGCGCCACTGCCACTCATCGAGCAAGTAAGCCCACTCTCACTCATAACCTTAAGCGCAACGGCAACCTCTTCGTTAATACTTACCGCAGGTTCAGTTAAAGCGTTAAAACAATGCTCGCTTATTCCCTTTAAGCCCTTTTCCTTAACGATACTCGTAAATTCGTCGGCAGGAATATGCTCTACGGGGCTATGGTCGTAGCGCGCAAAGCACTCGCCCGTGTTCACGTCGCCCTTTACCGCCAAAAGCACTTCTTCGCCCGTGGGCGCGTCGAAAAACTCCAGTTCTTCGCCCGTGCCTCTCAGCCTTGCCCAACCGCCCTTGAGCATATACGGAACGTCGCTACCGATTTTTCGAGCCTCCGCAATAAGCGTTTCTTCGTCTATATCGATATCGTACAGATAACACATTGCTCGCATTACGCCCGCAGCGTCCGCGCTCGACGCTCCAACGCCTCCGCCCGAGAGAATACCACGCTTAATATACACTTCCACGTCGTATCCGCCCAGTTCTTTCATAAGCATTACCGCTTTATAGGCGTTAGTCTCGTTGCGCTCTTCGTAGTCAATAAAAACTCGCGTCTCGTCCGCCGGAACAACTTTGATTTCGTCGTAAAGCGATACCGATACGAACACAGTGTCCAGTTTGTGATAGCCGTTCTCTTCGCCCTCAATCGAGAGGAAAGGATTGATTTTTGAATAAATTTTAACTTTAATTTCACCCATAACAAGATTATACTATAAATCGCAAAACCTTGTCAAATAGAATTTCGTCTATGAACGGCTACCTTCGTCGGATTGCGTCTAATTTTGTCGAACTTTGAAAATCTTTATCAAATCGCCCTTTTTTATGGGGAAAGAAAGCGAAGAATTTTGTTTTTTGACTTCCTCTTCACTCACTCCAAAGAGTTTGCAAATCTCCCAAAGCCCCTCGCCGTTTCCTACTATATGCGCCCGCAAAACGCCCTCGGTATCCTCTCGCGCCTCGCCCTCTTCAATAGAGCAAACGAGCGAACATTTCTGTTCTTGGGAAAGAAGTACGGAAAAAAGCACTTCCGACTTAACCTCAATTTCGTTGCCCCGACGAATTTTAACCGCCACGGAACGCACCTTTGCGTCCACCACCGCGCTATCGCTCTTTTCCGCGCCCTCAATCGTCAGCGTTTTAGAAAAAGGCAGTTCGACCGAGAGCGAGTTCGTCGAGTTACTCTCCGCGCTATAATAGATAATATTGCCCGAAATTATGCCCTCAACGGTAACCTCTCCGCTGTCGCACCACGAATTAGTAACGGTTACGATAGAGGTGGGGCTTGCTAAAATGCTATCGACGAGTGGCATATCACTTTTGAGCGCAATCACGCCGTCAATCTTTTCCAAAAGCAGTTCGCCTTTCTTAACGGCGGTAAAGCGCGCCTCTTCGCTCTTTACGAGCAGTTCTCGGTTAGGGCTAAAGCAGTCCAAAACCACTTCCGCCGTCGAGCGCGCGTACACCTCGCAAGAAAGACTTAGCGCGTAATTAAAGGTAAGAATTACGCCCTCGCCCTCCTCACTTATTTGCTCGCAACTTACTTCCGCATTTGCACTAACCGTGTCACCAAGACTGCAACCAAGCGCGGAAAACTCCTCGCTAAACTCCGTCTCAACGCGCTTTTGAGCGATCAGTCCGTCCGCCCTGACGCCGATAATCTCGGTAACGATAACGCCTTCAGCACGCACGCAGTCCACGCCCGCTTTTGCGCTAAGGACGAGCGCACGATGAGAAACGAGCAACGACTCAACCATAGAGTTATCTTCAAAAGTGTTGGAAAGCGCAAACTCCGCTCTCTCTTTAGCCACTCGCTCACCACGAATAACGCTACCCTTTTTAGTCTCAACGCCCTCCGTTTCACAGTCAAGGCACTCAATCTCTTTGCTCTCGAGCGCCCACGCGGTAATTTCAAAGAGCGCGCCCACGCGAATCTCTCCGCTACTAACCGCCGTAACCTCTACGCCGAGCAACCGCGCGTTGATATCCACCACCGAGGCTGAAGTAATAAGTTCGCTCTCGATTTTACCCGAAAAGTCGGCGTTACACTCAAGCGCGCGCCCTTTACCCTCGCCGTCGAGGATAAACGCTTTGAAAGTAACCATACCGCTATACCGAGCCTCGCCCGTAAAGATCTCACGGCCACCTATCACGCTGTCTGCAGTGAGCGTGTGGACCTTGCTAATGGAAATAGCGTGAGGGGGAGTAAGCCTGCCCTCGACTACCGTCTGCGTCTTGGCTAAACAGCGGTTTTGCTCGCATTTAAGTCGTCTATAAATAGGATTAAAGTTCATATCTTTGCCTCCAAGCAAAATAATTCTCTATATCCTACGCGCGATTTTCCTCAAATATGACAAAAACGACAGTTAAATTTCTGCCGTTTTCTTGACTTTAAGTCTAACTTCGCCACAAATGAGGTCGCTATACGAAACGGATAGCGTGGAAATGGTGGGCGAACCCTCTATCTTTAATATAAACACCGACGGAAAAACGCTCGCAACTTCTCCGCTGTAACAAGCAAACTTGCGCCGTCCTCGATTAACGCTAATCTTGACGGGCTTGCCAACGAGCATTTTAACCCTGCGCTTAACCTCGTCGGGTTTTAAGATACACTTTCGCATACCCTAATTCTAACCAAGTTTTTAAAATTTATTCCTTCAAATGTTGCGACAACGCCTCATTATCGCTTTTTTAAAACTATGGCGTAACCGTTGCCGTACTTGACGCATTTAGAAACGCGCGAAAGCGTTGCGGACGAAATGTTCGTCTTTTCTATAACCTGCTCGTAGGTTTGACCTTCAAAGAGCATTTTCGCAGCCGTAAGCCTTCCTGCCATTGCAGTAATCTCACTAATGGTGCAAAGGTCTTCCATAAAACTCTTCACTTCGCTTTCGTTCTTAAGCGAGGCAATCGCCTTATAAAGCGCGCGCTCACCGTCAAAAGTATGTCTCGTGTTGTTCATTACCTGCTCCCAAAGACTATACGTCGTCTTCCTCTTCTTCCTCTTCTTCCTCGTCGTCGAAGTCCACTATATCGTCGTCGTAATCGAAATCGTCGTAAGAGGGGTTTTCTTCGTCGTCGAAACTCTCGTCCTCGTCTTCCTCCTCTTCCTCAAGTTCGGAAAGGGAAATCTCAGTACTCTCGTCCTCGGGCTCGTCAACGAAATCGTCGTGCCAGTTATCATCGCTCTCTTCAGGCTGTTCCTTAGCCTCGCGCTCCTTACGGCACTCGATACACATATCCTCGTCCTCGGCAATATAATTGACTTTGCAGATAGGACAAATCTTCTCTCCGCTCATCATCTCGTCCTCGTCGGGAAGAAGTTCGCTCGAGTCAATCAAGCCCATCGAGGCTTTACATACCTTACAGTAGCCCTCGCTCTCTTCGATATAATTAAGTTCACATCTTGGACATAATACGAATTTAGGTTTGCTCATAAATTTCTCCGTGTTTTTTATCTTAGCGCAACTGCGCCTTTGTTTACTGCAAATATTATATGCATTTACGGGCTTTTTGTAAACTGTTTTACAGCCCTTTTGCAAAATTATTTATTAATTTTTATAATTTCCACGCCTTTTTGCTTTGCATAGTCCATAGTGTACACCGTTCCGCCCTTCTCCGAGTAGTTAAGCGCAAACAAAAGCGAACTCTTATCCACCATATAACGATTGCGTTTTAAGGGCGCAAACTTACTGCCAACGGGCGAAATCGTGCTTACGAAATCGCATTTTTCTATCGCGCGAGCGTACCTTGCCCTCTCGTAATCCGAGCGGTACTTGTCAGGCTCGGGGTAAGGCAAAGCCCCCTCAAGCAAAATATGAGGATACTTTTCCTTCAGCGCAATCACCGTTTCGCAAAAATACATATCCGCCCCTTCCGCCATACCGCACACGAAAAGGATTTTTCCGCTATTTATCGCCCGCTCGACTTCTACTCTAAGCCTTTCTTTAACAGCCACCGCCCTCTCGTCAGCCTCGCTTTCCCAAGGGAGCGATTTTGGACGGTTGCCCGTGAAAGTACATACTACGCTTTTGTCAAACTGCGCCGTCAATTTTAGTTCTCTATATTCCATACCCGTATATTATAACATATTTTATAATTTTGTCAAGTCATTATACCCACTACGCGTGGGGGCGCTCACTGCCGTGAGGGGCGGTGTCGCGTTTAAGCGAAGTGAAAGCAAAAACCCTCGCTCCGCGTTTAAGCCTATAACCGTCATACCGAGCGTAGTGAGCGGTAGCGAACGCAGTCGAGCGTATCTTTATTTTCTAAGGTCGGAGTTCCTATCACTCCACTTCGTTCCGTTCCAGGAAGACACACGCGAGGCGTGTGATTACAGTACCCCTTAGGTCAAATGTCATTCTGGAGCGAAGGCGTAGCCGAAGTGATAGAATCTCCCAAGAATATACTACCACTAATCTTTGATATGTCATACCGAGCGGAACGGAACGAAGTGTAGTGTAGTCGAGCGTATCTCAAAATCTAACGCCTATACGCGAAAGAGGTGCTTGTTCTTCTCTCCTCTACGGCGCGAAAAGTCGTCCCCACGCGCCGTGGGAAAGCCTAAAGAAAAAGAGAGGATTTTCGTCCTCTCTATTTCTCTTTTATTTAGAAACTCTTTCTTCCTTATTTTTCTTACCGTAGATACGCTCAATTAAAGCCTTAAAAAACTGGTTTTCTCTCTCTTCGTCGGAAAAATCCGCCATTTCAATTACCGTTTGCGCTTTGTCGTTTTGTCCCACGTCGCAATACGCACCGCTAATTGAAGTAACCCAGTAAGGCGTTATAAGATGAAACTTTTCAACCTCTATTAAAGAGCAGTTAACTAACGCAAGCGGTTCGCCGTCGGCAAGTCTTTTGCACTCTTTCTCAAAAATCTCGATAGCCTGTTGCGGTCTTTTTAACGCTCTTAAACAATGCGTTTGCACGGGCATAAGCCACCGTAAAGTAAATATAGGCTCGGGACAAATCGTTATATTATCCACTAAAAATTCAATAAATGTTAGCGTTTTATCATACCTCTTGCTCTTGTAAAACGCCTTAATTATTGCTATAATATCATAAAAAGGAATACTTCTAAGTTGACTACATAAAAACTTATATACTTTATTGATTATGCTGGCAGGCGGAACAACGAAATCCTCGTCCGTTATTCCACTATCTAATATTAAATACTTCTTGCCCTCGACTTCAACTTCCAAAAATTCTCTTTTGACCTCTTCCATAGCCCTCTCCCTCGTATTTTACTATAATTATACTCTCAATTATTGAGAAAGTCAAGTAAAAATTCTCAAAAATTGATAAAATAATGTTTAGGAGTATTGATGATGAAGTTAGCGGAAAACATACGCGCTTTGCGAAAGGCGAAGAATATAAATCAGTCAGCGTTAGCCGAGGCGGTATTTACAACGATAAAGACCATATCGCACTGGGAAACGGGATACACCGAGCCGTCGGTAAACCAACTAATATTGCTTGCCGACTATTTTGACATTAGCATAGACGAACTCGTCGGAAGAGAAAACTAAAAAAGAGAGGTCGAAACCTCTCTTTCTTTTTATCTTTGTTTATAATTTACGCCTTAGGACCAGCCTTAACGATATTTTCGGGCATATGGTCGTACTTTTTGAAGTTATCAACGAACTTCTTAGCAAGGTCTTTAGCCTTCTTGTCGTAAGCGTCCTTATCAGCCCAAGAATTGATGGGGTTAAGGATTTCACTCTCAACGCCGGGGCAAGACTGGGGAACTGCCAAGCCGAAGTACTCTTCGGTAACGTACTCAACGTCAGCGAGCGAGCCGTTAAGAGCGGCGGTAACCATAGCGCGAGTAGCCTTGAGGCTCATTCTCTTACCAGTACCCGTCCAGCCGGTGTTAACGAGGTAAACGTTAGAGCCGAACTGCTCGATCTTCTCGCCCAAGAGTTCTGCGTAAACGCTGGAACGAAGGGGAAGGAAAGGCGAGCCAAAGCAGGTGGAGAAGGTGGATACGGGCTCGGTAATTCCGCGCTCAGTACCAGCAACCTTGGAGGTATAACCGGAAACGAAGTAGTACATAGCCTGCTCTTTGGTGAGTTTAGAGATGGGGGGAAGAACGCCGTAAGCGTCAGCGGTAAGGAAGATAATGGTCTTGGGATGACCGCCAACGGAGGGAACTACTGCGTTAT
Organism: Pumilibacteraceae bacterium; assembly: GCA_045532295.1. Taxonomy (GTDB): domain Bacteria; phylum Bacillota; class Clostridia; order Christensenellales; family Pumilibacteraceae; genus UBA10677. The sequence goes on from JAZSFP010000004.1 coordinate 61,648, forward strand.
TGATAAAATCAACGGGATAGGAAACGCGAGTGTTCTCGGTAAGCGAACTATCGGTATAGTCGGGCTTACGAGTGTCCTCGTCGATAACTACGTTCTCAACTACTGCGCCGTGACGGATAGCGCCGTAGATATCGGGCTCTTTCTCTTTGGAAAGGTCGATACACTTAGCGTAGCAACCGCCCTCGATATTGAAGATACCCTTATCCGACCAGCCGTGCTCGTCGTCGCCGATAAGACCACGGTTGGGGTCAGCGGAAAGCGTGGTTTTACCCGTTCCCGAAAGACCGAAGAAGAGCGCGGTGTCGCCACTGCCGTCAGTAGCCATATTAGCCGAGCAGTGCATACCGAGAACGCCCTTAAGGGGAAGGATATAGTTCATAACGGAGAATACGGATTTCTTCATTTCTCCGCAGTACTTCGAGCCGGCGATAAGAACGATTTTCTTCTTGAAGTTGAGGATAATAGCAGCCTCGGAGTTGATGCCCTCAATTTCAGGGTTGAGTTTAAGTCCGGGCGCGCAAATTACCGTGAAGTCCTCGGAGAAGTTCTCAAGTTCCTCTTCCGTGGGACGAATAAGCATATTGTTCATAAAGAGGTTTTGCGATGCGTACTCGTTGATAACGCGGATAGACACTCTGTACTCGGGGTCAGCGCCTGCAAAACCGTCGAAAAGGTAAATCGTGCGGTTGGAAAGGTATGCCGATACCTTACCGTAAATGCGCTCGAACGCCTCTTCGGAAATAGGTCTGTTCTCGTTGTTCCAGTTAATGTTGTCGCGAGAAGTCTCCTCGTCAACTACGTAACGGTCCTTGGGGCTACGACCAGTGTACTTGCCCGTTTCAACCAAGAGCGCGCCACTGTCCATAAGACGAGCGTCCTCTTCAGTGCCAAGAGCCTCTTCGGTAAGTACCGCAGGGGAAAGGTTGCGGAACACCTCGTAAGGCGTCATAATGTTATACTTTTCAATTCCGTAGGTTTCCATAATTACCTCCAAAAAATTTTAATCATTATAGGTTTTTTGCGGTGAAATCCAACTTCCACCAAATATATTATATTGCATTTTAAAGAATAAATCAACTGTTTTAAGGGCAAAAACGAACAAAATTTGCGCGCCCGCTTTGGACACGCAAATTAAATTATAATTTATAGGAAATCTTGATAAAATCTTCGGGAGCGAGTTCCTCCGCTCTAACGGTGGGCGAATATCCAAGCGAAGTAAGTATCTCCGTAGCCTCCGCTTTGCTTATGCCGTAGCCGGCGGAGAGGTTGTTTACGAGCGTCTTTCTCTTCATTGCGAACGCCTTTTTTACGAGGGGGAATACCTTTTGAGCGTTCTCCACCTCGCTCTCGTTCATATCAATGCGCACTACCGCGCTATCCACGTTTGGCGGAGGGGTGAACATATCACGCTTAACGATTCGCGTTATCTTGGCTTTGCCACGGAGCGCAACGGACACCGAAAGCGCGCCGTAATCGCCCTTTTTGTTGGTAGCGCAAATGCGTTCCGCCACTTCCTTTTGCACCATTACCGTTATCGACGAGGGCTTGTTTTTGCGCTCAAGGAAGGTGAAAAGCAGGGGCGTCGTTATATAGTAAGGGAGGTTTGCAACCACCTTGTATTTTCCGCCTACGATATCGTCGATCTCTTCGTCCGCCCACTTCGTAACGTCGTCCATAATGACTTCCGCGTTATCAAAATCCTTGAGCGTTTCGCTAAGCACACCCTCAAGCGAGCGGTCAATCTCGAACGCCACTACGCTCTTTGCTTTTTTGCATAGCGCCGAAGTGAGCGTGCCTGCGCCCGCGCCGATTTCTAAAACGATATCGTCCTTATTTACTTCCGCGTCGCGCGCAATGTCCTCTAAGAGCGCGTAATCGGTTATAAAGTTCTGCCCGTACTTTTTCGAAAAGGAAAAGCCGTACTTTTTCAAAAGTGCTAATATGTCCATATGTTTATTATACCACACTTTTCCCTTCTTGCCAAGCGTCTAAAGTAAAAAAGTCAAACTCTAAGAAGAATTTGACTTTTAATCCGTTAAATCTTTTCAAAAATTCTAAAGCGTTTTTCGGGGATAGAGAGGGTGGTTTTTCCGCTCACGATTTCGCCCGATATAACGTCACGCCACTTGCCGTCGAAGTCGTAGTCGAAGTGGCAATCGTAATGGGGGAAGAAACCCATAAGTTTATCGTCGCCGTGGACTGAGCAGTACTCGGGAGCGAGCATTTTAACTTTTGCGTCCTCAAGCAGTTTTCTTATAATGGGCGTTCTTAAAGTGAACTCGGACGAGAAAATATTTTTGCCCTCGCCACGATTAACCCTTGCCGTCAAGATATAGCCGTCGGGGGAAGTTTGGAGCACTTCTTGTCCCTCTTCCGCAACTATATGAAGAAGAGGATAATCCTTAGGACAATGGTGTGTGCAGTGCCAGTAAATGTGCTTATAAATATCGCGGTGTTGGAGGCGTTTTCCGCTCTCTTGTACTCTAAAACCCGTAACCGTATGCTGATTTTCGTAACTAAACTCGGGAGCGAGCAAGCCTGCGGCGTAGTTGAAAAGTATATGCGCGTCGGGGCGAATACGCTCTTTGATTTTGTTCCAAAGTTCCTCGGGCATAACGAACGCGTGACAGAACACGATAAACTTATACTTCGACATATCCACTTCAAAAATATCGCTAAGTCTGAGGTGGTCAACGGGCGCGCCTGCGTGACGAAGTTCACGCTCAAGACGAAGACGGAGGTTTCTCTGCGGAGAAGAAAGATAGGTCGTGTGCGCGCAACTTTCCTCGTCCTCAACGAACAGAACTTCGGCAATATTTTCTCTATCAATTCTCGACCATTTTTTATAGAAGTCGGCTTGGTGACGGAACATTTCCACCATACGCTCGTCGGCGTACCAGTCGTCCCCTAAGCCACCGATATCCATCCACCAAAAGCCCTGCTTAAAGACGAGCGCGCGGTAAATCTCACGCCAGAAAGCAGTCTCGGTTTCGTCCGCCGTTTTGTTCTTTCTCGCTAAATCGTTTGAGTGATGCGAACGGCTGTCGTTTTCCTCAATCCACAACTTCTTGCGAGCGAAAGACTGACCGGGGGCTTGGCTTGCTCCGGGGTCGCCTGCTAAACAGTAATGGTAGCCCTTAGGCGAGGAATAGAAGTCAACGAAGGGCGTAGTCATTGCCCTTTCGGTTGCAAGGTGTCCTGCGTATCCCACCGTTTCGTCTTGGAAATAGCCGTAGAACGCGCCTGCAGCCTTGCCGGAGTATTCCTTAATAACCTTACCAAAAGCCTCGATTGCGTCAAAGCACGCGTCCGAGTGGAAAAGGTTACAGTCGTATTGACGCTTATCGTCGGCAAGAAGAACCTCGCGTAAGGTCTTTCCGCCCTCGCTCCAACGCTCAGGGGGCGTGGGCATAGGAAGATTGTCAACGGTTAAATTTGGCATATTCCACTCTTTGCGAAGAGCGTCGAGCGAGCCGTACTTTTTAACCGCCCAGTTATAGAAATGCTTGCGGTGGCTTATACCAAAGTCGCCCTTTCTCGGGTCGCCCTGATTACGCCAGTCGCCCCACCACATACACTCGCCACAGTTTCCAAACGAGGGCATATAGCCTATAACTTGATTTGCGTAAGGACTGCTCTCTATATGCTTAACCAGTTCCGCAAGCGCTTTCGACGCGTCCTCTACCCAAACTTTCGACGAGAACGACTGACGAGCAATGCGCTGGTCGGGGAAAGGCGGATAGCTAATTCCGTCGTGACCGTGCATATCCTGATGCTCAGTGCCTACGAGCGCTCTAATCTCTTCCGCCGTCGTAGGTCCGTTCCAGTAAACGCAAAGTTCTTCGGGGTGCGCCTTGTCCCAGTCAAGCGGAGGCTCCATACCAAGTCGAGGCACGAAGTAACGGTCGGGGTGACCGTCCAAAAGTACGCTCATATGCTTGTCAAAATGCGTAAAATCGTATTTGTCAATGCCTACCCACCATCGAGGCATAGGCACGGTGTTTATCGTCGAACCGATATAATCTATCTTTTCTCTACGAATATTGTACGGCTCAAAAGCCTTAGGGTCGTCGTGGGCTCCCTCCCAAGCGCCCCAAGTACCGTTCATATAGAAAAAGTTCCAAGGCGTATGTTGCATTAAGTCAAGTATTTCGTCAATTTTCATAATTTCCTCCGCATTTTGTCGCATATTCGTTACTAAAATTATACAATACAACCCCCTCTTTCGTCAACTCTTTTCCATAACATTGCCCGATTTTTATTTAACTACAACTAAATATTTTGTAAACCCACTAGCGTGGGGGCGGTGTCGCGCCGTAGGAAAACGAGAACACGAGCAATCGTTCCGCGTACCGTCTTGGTCGTGTCTTTCTGGAACGAAGGCGTAGCCGAAGTGATAGAATCTCCCAAGCATATACTACCTTTTTATAGCGGTCGGAGTTCCTATCGTTTCGCTAACGCTACACCCCAGGAAGACACACGCAAAGCGTGTGACCCACTAGCGTGGGGGCGGTGTCGCGCCGTAGGAAAACGAGAACACGAGCAATCGTTCCGCGTACCGTCTTGGTCGTGTCTTTCTGGAGCGAAGGCGAGAGGGCTTACATAAAACAAAAAAAAGACACAAACAAAGGTTCGTGTCTTTTTGTCCATAAGTTGTCGTGAAAAAGATAAGAGATTTTGAGATGATTTTGTTCGTCCCTCGAAGGAGGTGTGCAACGAACAGCATAGGCGTAAAACGTCATAGAAACAAGCAAGACGAGGAAAGAAAAAAAGAACGAACTTTCGTCCGTTCTTTTTAGCCATAAGTTGTCGATTGATAAAACGAGGATTTTCGAAATGATTTTTGTCGAAGGCGAGAGGGGTAGCGTAAAACAAAAAAAAGACACAAACAAAAGTTCGTGTCTTTTCGTCCATAAGTTGTCGTGAAAAAGATAAGAGATTTTGAGATGATTTTGTTCGTCCCTCGAAGGAGGTGTGCAGGTAGCACATTGACTGAGAGGACGGGCAAAAGCGCTCAAAAGAATTATCTTTTCGAGAATTGAGGAGCGCGTCTCGCCTTCTTGAGACCATACTTCTTTCTCTCTTTCATTCTGGGGTCGCGAGTGAGGAAACCTGCTTTCTTGAGGTCTGCCTTGTAAGCCTCGTCAGCGATAACGAGTGCGCGAGCGATACCGTGACGGATAGCGCCTGCTTGACCGGAAAGACCGCCACCCTTAACGTTAACGAGCACGTCGAACTTAGCGTTAGCGCCGGTGAGAACGAGGGGCTGATTAACGATGAGTTTAAGCGTATCGAGACCGAAGTAGTCGTCGATGGAGCGTTTATTGATGTTTATAGAGCCGTTGCCGGGAACGAGACGAACGCGGGCAATAGCCTTCTTTCTTCTACCGGTACCCCAGTATTGCAATTTTTTCTTTGCGGAAGTTTTTGCTGCCATAATCAGTTATACCTCTTTACTACTAAATTAAGAACCTCGGGTTGTTGAGCCTCGTGGGGGTGCTCAGCGCCCTTGTAAATACGAACCTTCTTGAGCATCTTTCTGCCGAGAGCATTTTTAGGAAGCATACCCTTAACAGCAAGATAAAGCGCCTCGTCGCTCTTTTCAGCCATTAACTTTTTGTACTGAATTTGCTTAGCGCCACCCATATAAAGCGTATGGTGGAATTTGTACTTGTCTTCTAACTTGTTGCCGGTAAGAACGATCTTATCGGAGTTGATAACGATAACGAAATCTCCGCAGTCAACGTGAGGAGTGAACTCGGGCTTATTCTTGCCACGAAGTACCGCTGCTACCTGACTTGCAAGACGACCCATAGTCATCCCGGTAGCGTCAACGAGGTACCACTTTCTCGATGCGGAGGCAGTTTGCTCATTTGCCATAAAAGTTTTCACGGTAAATTACCTCTTCATAAAATATATTTTAATTTTGCGAAATCGGTCGAAGTTTCACGCCATCGAGCCAACCCGACTACGCCCAACGCTCGTCCTAAGCGATAAGCAAAAGGGGCTAACTTTTGCACAGCACAAAGGACACCCGTCAAGGTGCTATAATATTTTACCACAACCGCCCCCCTTTGTCAAGCCTTTTAACGAACAAAAACAAAAAAAATGCGTCTAAAATCGACGCATTTTCTACGGTTTTAGTTGTTTTCTTCAATGAGCGCGTTAATCTTCTCGCGGAAAGCGATATGCCACTGAGCAGAACGGGGATAGTCGCGCCAGCCCTTAACGCCCTCGTCGTTTATGAGTTTAACAACCGCCTCTCTTCCCAAACTCTTTTCTAAAAGTTTAAGCGCCATACGGTCTTGCAAGCCGTCGTAGAAGACTTCCAAGCGGAGCGAATCCCAACAACCCTTAGTGCCGGGGTAGGAAACGAAACTGTCGCCCGAGGGGAACGCGCCACCGGCGTCCGTTACTGCGAACGGGTCAAGGGGACGGAGCGAATAAACGGTGTTGTAGAAGTTGAAAGCCCACTGCAAGAAACCATTGATATTTCTCTCGTAGAGTTGAATACCGAGAATTCTGTTTCTCTGCGAAGGCATATTGATAAAGCGGTTGGAAAGGTAATCCGCGCAAGCCGAACAGCAGTAGTAAGCCCAAACCTTGCCCGACGCGTCCTCAGGGATATGCGTAGTCGAAAGAATAGGAATATCCACGAACTCGTTAGAGGGGGTGGAGGTTGCGTCCATAATATCGTAGTCTTTCAAGAAAGGCTTGATAAAGGAGGCTACCTTACTAAAGTGCTCGAACTGAGCCTCGGACGGCTCGTCGGAAATGTGGAAGAAGGTCTTGTCCGCAATGCCCTTTTCTTTTAAATATTTATCAAGGAGGGGAAGGAGCGTAGAGAGGAACTTTTTGTACTCGTCGCCAAGCGAGGGAGTATCCCAGCCGAAAATTCTCTTGTAGCCCTTTTCCGTCTTCGCCATAATCTTAGGACAAGCGAGCGCACCCCACTGCGTAGTAAGGTGGCTCATCTCGAAATACTTAATCCCGTGAGAAAGGGCAAAGTCTACGAACTTATCAAGTTCGCTAAAGTCAAACTTATACTCGCCCTCCGCCGTCTTCTCTACTTTGAGAAGTTGCACGTCCATTCTCTCCCAGCCGATCTTGGTATCGAGCGCAGGGGTAAAGATAGGGGTATAAAGGATATTCATACCGTGCTTAACCGCGCTATCGAGGAAAGTGCCGAAGAGTTTATAGAACTTGGAAGTCCAAGGCTTAACCTTATAATACTGAGCAATGCCGTCGTAGTGCATCCAGTTGGTGTAATAGAGGTCGCTTTCGGGCAAAACGGCGTCGATAACCTTAATAGTAACCTTCGCAGTAGCCTTTTGTTCGCCTGCAATTACCGTGAACTTAAGGGTATGCTCGCCGGGGGTAAGTCCGTCGGGATTATAAATCGTACACCAAACGCTTTGCCACTGCTTAGAGCGTAAAATCATATCGCCGTACTCAAAGGGGCGAAGAATATCTGGATAAAGACGAACCGCGCCGTCGTCGTAGATATAATAGTCGTCGCGACTGCCGTAATGAGGAAGTTGCGCAGAAACTAAATCAACCATTCTAAGCGCGCAGTTCTTAGCAATATCTCCGCTAACCTTTATCTTACACTCGGTTATGCTCCACATATCGTTAAACAACGCCACTTGAAGATTAAATCTCTCGTTTTTAAGCATAGACGCTTTATCAATTACTAAAGTAGGCTCAATTTGGGGAAAAACTTTTTCAAGCGAACTTAAAACTTTTATCTGCATTTTCTTTCTCCTGTGGTTTTTTATAATTTGAATACTAAGACTATGGAACAATAGATAAGTGATTAGCAACTCGTTGCGTTTTAACGAGAAAAATACAAGAAAGACGAGTGTTCTCTCGAAGGCGCATACGGTTTATCGTCTGTAACTGAGAGAAACACGAAGTATTTCGCAGTATTTTTTCAGTTAAAAATCACTTAGATATTGCGACGTAGTCTTACTACAACAAAAGCGTCCTTTATGACGCCTTCGTCATCATTTTCGTATATACGGTATCGTTTTTTTACGCCTTAGCGCCACTCTTCTTGCCGATAAAAAGCACGCCTACTGCTAAAACGATAAGCAAGCCTCCGCCGATAAAGAAGGTGGGGTCTACGGGAGCAACGGTAGCGCACGAAGACGCCTCGCTCTTCTCGTTTACGGTAACGGTAAAGGTTGCCGTACGCTTTTTGTAAGTAATAGTAACGGTTTGCTCGCCCGTAGTATTTTTGTCGTAACCGCTAATCATATCGGAGGTTACTGCAACTTTAAGATCCTCGGGACGATTGCCCTCGCTATCCTTATAGAAGGTAGCGGTAACTTCAAGCCCGGTAAGGTCGAGTTCGTCGCCAACCTCGTAGGTGGTAATATCGGGGGTGGTGGTAACGGTGAGCGTTTCAACGGTGGAAGGCTCTTCGCCGTTAGCGTACGCGCCCACGAACAAGGGGTTATAGTCCGTTCCCTCTAAGCCGTCGAGTTCGTAGAAGTGAGCGTAGTCGTTAGCCTCGCCCTCTTTTCCAAAGTAAACGAGGAAACCGCCTGCAGTATCCGCGCCGTAAGTACCGCTTACGGTGTCTTTAGCAATCTCTTTAGCGTTAAAGTCGTAGCCTTCGCCGAGGTCAACCGCCGAAAGCGTTCCGCCGATAGCGTAGTAAACTACGCCTGCGTTCACTTCTTCAAGGGTAAGACCTGCGCCCGATGCGATTTGACCCTTGTATTCGCCGTCAACGTAGAGCGAAAGGGTAACGGTGGTAGAGGCGTCGGTTGCGGTGGTATAGGTAAGAACGCTGATGCCGTTGCCTCTCTTGGGGCTATCGAATTCGTAGCCGGAAACGAAAGGATAAACGGACAAACTGTCAAGAGCGGAGGACGCGGAGGGATAAACTACTCTCTCGATATTCTCAATCTCTGCGTTGTATTCGTCGTTCTTATACTTAGCGTCGTGAGTGGAAAGCGCGGTGTGGAGGTTGGACGCTACGAGTTGATTTTCGTAGTTAACCGCCTTGCGATAGAAGAAGTAGCCGTCGCGAACGGTCTCAAGGTCGTAGGTGTTGCCTGCCTCGAAAATGTAACGGGACGAGCCGTCGGGACGCATAAACTCAAGGATTTCTCCCGAGCGAATAGTGTCCGTCTCTTTTGCAGCGCGCTTAATAAACATAAAGTCGTAAATGGTGTTCTCGCTAATGCCGTTGTAGTAAACGGGCTTGGTGGGAAGAACCGCCTCGGTTACCTCTTCGGCAATCTTGAGCGTGTCTTCGATTTTGCCACTCTTCTTGTCCATCTTAACGGAAATAAGGTCAGTGCCGTCCAAAACTACGAGGTACACGAAATTACCGCTGGTAACGAAGGTGTAGGGAGCGGAGTTGCTGTCCGATTCCGTCGAGTAAATCTTTTGAGTGGTCTTGCCGTCAAGCGTCATACGGAAGAAGTCGGTCTTAAGGTACTGAACTTCACCCGATTTATTCTTAAGGTTGTTGGGGCTTGCGTAGAAAAGACAGTCGCCAAGGATATAAATACCGCCCTCAGCGTATCCGCTCGTGCCTACCGTCTTGGGCGCAATAGCCTGAACGGAAACTACGTTTCTCTCGTCGCCCTTGTAGTCCTCTTTAACGGTGGATTTAAGGGTAAGGTTGGTTACGCTGTCGCGCTTAACCTTGAACGAGCCGTCGCTCTGCTTGTCGCCGTTAAGTTCCGCTCTATAAACCGCGCCCTTAACTACTTCGCCAAAGATATTAGCCTCGCCTTCGCTGTCTTCGTAACCGCGAGTACCGTTGAGGAAATAGATATAGTTGCCGTACTGAACGGCGCTACCGCCGTTGCTGAGCACGGTATAGGAAGTGTCCTGCGCGCCACTAATAGGAACGCTAACGTACTGGTCGCCTGCGCAACCCGTAAACGCCATAAGCGCTACGAGAATAAGGGTTAAAATTGCGATAATCTTCTTGGTCATTATCATACTACTCCATTTTACAATTCATTTAACATTATATAATAAATTGCAAATCAAGTCAACCGTTTAGCGCTTATACAATCAAATTTTAACCCTAACTTTTTAATTTTTATTGATTTTTAATCGTTTCTCCGCTAACTAAACTTTGATAAAGCACGAAGTACCCCTCTTCCATCGGTTTTCTTAAATCCTTCGGTAGCCAGGTTACCCCTTCCCCAAGTTCGCTCGGAGGGGGCGTAGTATAGCGCGAGGGCAAGCCGTAGCACAGATACTCCGCCGGCGAGCCGATTAGCCCTACGATATAATATTTATTACCGTACGGCACTTTCACCCAGCGAGTTAGAGGCATATTTTCCTCAAGTTCTTTCACTCTCTCGCCCTCGAGAAAAAGTCGGTCGATATTTTCCTTGACCTCTTCAAAAAAAGTCAGTTTTCGTCCGCGCGCTATAACGCTCTCCTCTTTTTTTACGGGCGGAATAGTAAACGCGCCCTCTACGCTCACCGGCTTTTGCGCGCGCTCTACTTCGCTGTTCGATAAAATATAGTTCTTGTATTCCTCGCTAAACGCCATACTCCCCTCCGCTCCGTCTATTCCTCTTCGCTCGTAGTAGTTTTCCTTCGCAATAGCCCCGTCGTCGTAATCGGTCTTTTCAGTCGAAATATCCGTCTTCGGCGGTGGCGGTATAGTAGATATATTCGTCTTCGCAACGCTCTTCCTCCTTATCGGCATATTGCTCTTCCACAGTTTTTCTCGGCTAAGCGAGCCGTACAAAACCACCCGCTCTCCGTCGGAAATTATAAAGTGCGCGAGCGATAAATCCAACTCGCCTTTATGCAAAACGGCGATACGCGTACCCTCTAATTCGTACTCGTAAACCTCTTTCTCCTTTATAAGAAAATAGTAGCGTTTATAGGGAAGTGAAAAGAGCGCAACCTCCATTTTATGCTCGTTTTCAACGCTCGTAACCTTAACGCTCCCACTCCCTTCGCCCGATAAAATAATTATTCTCCGCTCAATATTCATCGTCTCCTCCACCCTCATCCTATGCGTAAGGTCTTATTTTTATGCCCGCTCTCCGTCGGGCGCGTCATTAAGGCATAGTTGCTACTTAGCCTTGGTGGTTACGACGACTTCTCGCGTATCGTCTTTTGTAGGATTTTCGACAATATAAAAGACTAACGAATAGGTTTTCGTTAGTCTTCTTTTTGCTTTTGATAAGCGCGCCTTTCGTTTAAATAAAGCGCTATGCTTTTGAAAATTTTCCTAATTTTGCCGTGTTTGCAATTAAGATTAGCGTAGTTTGAGTATCAAGCGCCTCTTCGGGATTGACGTTTACGTTGACCTCTTCACCCTTCTTGATTGCAATGACGTTAAATCCGTATTTTTTGCGGAGGTTCAATTCAATCAAGTTCTTACCGCGCCACTCATCTCTGACGTCAATCTCAACGACGGACACGTCCTTTGACAAAGAAATCATATCAATAAATCCCGAACTGAGCAAATTCTTTGCAAGGCGGATTCCCGATTCGTTCTCGGGAATAACCACTTGGTCTGCGCCCACGCGAAGCAATATCTTTTGTTGCATTTCGTTGGCGCACTTTGCAATAACCGTTTTCACGCCCGCCTCCTTGCAAAGCGTGACCGCCATAACGCTCGCTTCAAGGTTGTTAGCCATACAAACGATAACGGTATCAATATTGCCTATTCCAAGACGGGAAATAACCTCCGCATCGGTCACGTCGGCGCGTTTGCACACGGGCAAATACGACGCCACGTCGTTGATAATTCTTTCGTCGATATCGACGGCAATAACCTCCATACCGTTATCCACGAGTTCTTTTGCCACGGCTATGCCGTATCTTCCAAGTCCAAAGACTGCGTAAGTTTTCTTTGCTTTCATACTATTCTCCTTATCCTATACTGATATCTTCCGTCGGCTCGGAAATAACGTTCTGACTTTCATTTTTGCTACCAAGCGCCACTGCAAGAGAGATAGGTCCGACTCGGCCTAAATACATAGTTACTATGATAACTAACTTTCCAAAGGGGTTTAGCGTTGCCGTCAGATTCCTTGATAGCCCAACGGTTGCGGTTGCGCTGACCGTTTCGTACACCGCGTCAAGAGCAGAGGCGTTGCTCGTCGCCATCAAAAGCACGGTTGACACGATACAAATCGTAAGAAAGGTTATCGCCACTGCTATTGCCTTTTTTACCGAACCCTCGGAAATACGACGACCAAACAGCGTCGCGCTATTTTTATTGCGAACGGTCGCAAACGCCGAGCAAACGAGAACGGCAATAGTAACCGTTTTTATACCGCCTGCCGTTCCCACGGGCGAACCGCCGATAAACATCAAGATAATCGATACGGTAGCAGTAGCGTTCGTTAAATTCTCTTGTGGAATGGTAGCAAAGCCCGCAGTTCTCGTCGTGACGGATTGAAAAAACGATACTTGAATTTTATCAAATAAAGACATTTCTCCAATGGTCAACGGGTTTGCGTACTCAAAAATGAATATCAAAATCGCGCCCACTAAAATTAGTCCTGCGGTAACCGTAATTGCAATTTTAGAATGCAAAGTCAAATGCTTGAATATCCTGCGATTCTTTGGAGAGCGGTTCTTAATGACACGAATCACGTCCCACCAAACGATATAACCAAGACCACCGAGAATAATTAGCGAACAGGTTACGATATTTATCAGCGGATTCGTAGCGTAATTGCAAAGACTATTTTCAGCGATTATATCAATGCCTGCGTTACAAAAGGCGGAAACCGAATTGAAAAGCGATATCCAAACGCCCCTTGCCCCAAACTCGGGAACGAACACGAACATATACAGTATAGCGCCTATTCCTTCAATAATTAGCGTGCCGAATAACACGTTCTTAACAAACTTTGCAAGTCCCGACATCGTGTTAAGATTAAAAGCGTCCTGTATGAGCAATCGGTCACCGATACCCATTTTTCTGTTCAGAAGAAGCATCAGCCCCGACATAATCGTGATGATACCAAGCCCACCGATCTGTATCAAAATTAATATGACGATCTGCCCGAACACGCTCCAGGTCGATACCGTTGGAAGAGTAACGAGCCCCGTCACGCAAGTGGAGGTAGTTGCCGTAAAGAGCGCGTCAAGATACGGAACGGCTTCACCGCTTGCAGAACTAATGGGCAACGCCAAAAGCCCACTTCCTATGAGAATTGTCACAAGAAAACTGAGCAATATAATTTGCGTAGTTGAAAGCGTGAATTTCTTTTTCCTATCCATAAGATTATCCTCTAAAAAGTATAAACACCCGACGACCGCTGTAAACAACTGGTTACTTTTTTTTAGTTATTCTCGTCATAGTTATATCATACTTTACCGATTATGTCAATTATTTTCGTCAGTATACTATCGTCAAACGCTCGTCCGTCCGAAAAACTCGTTATAGCGTAACCGAAAATTTAATTGAATATGTTTTAGGCGTATGAAATAAAAACTCGACTATCAAAAGTCGAGTTTTAGAACTTAATTCCATTTAAATCACTACGGGAATACCTCTTAGCAGTCGTCTTTCTCGTTACTCAGCGGAATTCATATTCTGAATAATCTCTTTAAGTTGCGCCTCGTAGTCAGCGCGGATAGTCTCTGCCTCGCCAAGTTTTTGAGCGTTATTGATTGCCGCAATACCGAGGGCGTGGGTGCTTTCAAAAGAAGAAGGAAGAGTTGCTCCAAGCGCGGTAACCGTTTCAACGGTGTTATTGTAATAGGTATCGAGGCTTGCTTTAGCGTCCACTTTTTCCTGAGCAAGTTGAGCCTCTTGGTCTGCGGTATAGATTTCCGCCATAAACTCTTTGGTTCTCTCTTCAACCTCGACTACTGCCATAAAGTCGTCCTTGGTAGCCTCAGCGCCGGTAAGCACGATAGCGTCGATTTGCGCTTTACCGCTCGCGATATAAGCGTCCATATAGACGAGGTTAGCCTCGGAATAACCGTTCTCGCCTGCCTTAGAAATGAGGTACGCTCTGTACTCGTCAAGAGCGGTCTTGCTTGCCGATTTTTTCTCGTCGAAAGTGAGTTTCTTGTAGCCTACTTTAACCATAAGTTCTTCGGTAGCGGGGTCAGCGTAAACCGCCATATCAGTACCCATATAGGTAATCTGCGCTACGGGGTTTCCTAAGATACTGTTGCTAACGGTTTCGGTATAGCCCGTTGCCCACTCGAACGGGAAGATAACGGTGGACACGAGAAGAAGTATCATAACGAGGGTAAGACCACGAACCGCGCCAACGATAAAGCCGAAGATTCTCGAAAAGGCGTTCTTTTCTTCGCGAACGAAGATTTTGGTTAAAATCCAGCCGATAAGCGAAATGATTGCGCGAACTACCGCGTAAACGATAAGCCAGCAAACGATAGTAAGGCTGTTATAAACCATACAGAGCGAAACGAACTCGCCGAGCGATACCGAGCCGTAGTAAACGCCGATACCGAGCGCGCTATATCTATCAATCATAGGCTGAACGTAGTGCGCCATAACGCCACTCGTTGCGCTAAATCCCTCTCCGCCGATTGCCTCGTAATAGAGAGAACGGAGCGAAAATCCCTCGCCTATAAGCAGTCCGCGCGTTAAATCCCAGTCAAGTAGCCAGCCCGTTACGTAGTCCACGAGAATAAAGGCTACTACCGTTGCGCCCGCAAAACAAATTAACTTGATGAGCGACTCGCCCACGCCTTTCCAAAGTCCCAAAAGACCGAAAAACGCTACTACCGCGATAATCGCAATGTCAACATAACTCATTGTTATAACCTCCAAAATTCTTATACCGTTTATATTTTTTCGATACGGTCAATACTCTTTTCTATGGATACCGTAACTAAAAGCATTGCCCGATTTTTAACTTTTAATCCCCATCGCCCCGTCGTTCTTTGCATAGGCACTGACCTCGTTATAGGCGACGCGTTCGGTCCACTCGTGGGCGAACTTTTAAGAAAGAAGTACGACGCGCGCTGTTTCGTTTACGGCACGCTCGACGCGCCCGTTACCGCGCTTAACCTCGACCGATATATTCGGCTCATACGCTCTTCGCATAAAAACTCGAAGATTATCGCCGTCGACTCTGCCCTCGGAAAGAGCGAGGATATCGGAAAGATTAGCGCAAAAGAAGGCTCGATTAAGCCGGGGCTTGCTACGGGCAAAAAACTGTCCGCAGTAGGCGACTTCTCTGTCGTAATGACGGTGGGCGATATAACTAAACCAAACGCGCTCTCGTCCGTTCGGCTCGGGTTTATCTACCGCTCCGCAGACAAGGTCGCATCCGCGCTCTCGCTCGCCCTCTCACAAGTTTCTTCCTCTTCCTTACAATACTATGATATAACTTCTTTATAATAATTAAATTAGAGAAAGATTAAAATTACATTAAAACTCACTGCCGTGAGGGGCACCGTCGCGCCACAGTGAGTTTTGTGTATAAACTACACTCCGCGTATATGCTTGGTATGTCATACCGAGCAAAGTAAGTGAAACGAGAACATAAGCGATATCTCCGCGTATACGCCGTGGGTGTCTTTCTGGAGCGCACCCCCTTGGTCGTGTCTTTCTGGAACGCACCCACGGGGTGTTTACTGTCGCGCCATAGGAAAACGAGAACACGAGCAATCGTTCCGCGCCCCCCTTGGTCGTGTCTTTCTGGAACGGAGGCGTAGCCGAAGTGATAGAAACTCCCAAGCCTATGCTACCGTTAACCCTTGGTCGTCCTTCCCCGAGCGCAAGCGAGAAGTCGCCCCCACTCGCAGTGGGTGTCATACCGAGCGGAGCGAGGCTTTTATATCATAACGTTAGTGCATTTTATACGTTATAAATTCAGGATTAATCTTAAAAATGACCTCGTTTTTTTTGTTTGTAGACTCTTCAATAATACCGTAACTTGCCAAATGCCGTAATATTTTCAATGCCCCTTGTTTAGTCATATTGTTTCCGATATATTCAACGAACATTTTATAATTAAAATAATTTTCCGAATTATGAATTAATATTTTTTTAAGATAAACTAACTCCGTATTAGACAAAAATTCGCCCGATACTGACAGTTTGTTCTTGATTTCTTCAATGTTCTTATAAATTAAACTGAATTTTATGGCAGTTTCTAAAATATACCCTAAAAAGTACGTTAAATCGTTATTCGTATTTCTCGTACTTACGATTGCCTTATAGTAATTTGATTTAAATTCGTTAATAGCCTCACTCATAAATAGAGGGGAAACGTAAGACAGGTCGTTTATAATGCTAATCCAAAGAGACACCATACGAGCAGTTCTACCGTTATAATCAAAATACGGATGCAAATATAAAATATAGTAATGACAAATATGCGGAAGATAGATACCTAATTTCTTTGCTTGCTCTTTATCGTTAACCAAATCAAACAAACCGTTCATATACTCTTCAATTAACTGGTGATTTATTCCGTCGTAGCCACCAATGGAAACGGAATCATCACGATAATATAAGCCGTCTTTTAGTTTATCTTCTTCATCTAAACAATTGTCGCTAAGCAACGAATACAATTTATATAAATTCTCTTTGTTAAACGCAGGCTTTTCTCTCAGAATATAATTGATTGCGTTTTGCATATTTTTAATAATTATATCGTTCTTATCGGTTAATTCTTTGCTTTCAAAAATTTCTTTAATCCTTTTATGCGTAGTCGGAACGTTCTCAATATTCAAAGTCCCTTCCACTTCGGAAAATATTCTGGAAAGCATAATTTGGTCAATATTGCGATTCGTTAAAAAATCCTTGTTTTCTGCATAATCCTTAATCAGCGTTGATAAATATTCTTTATGATTAGACACCAAATATTTTCCTAAAAAGAAAAATATATGTTTAGAGTTAAAAGTTTTAAGAGGAAGTTTAATAAATCTTTCACAGCCTTCGTCAATTAAATCGTCTTTTGCGTCTAAAAAATCATTTAACTCGTCTTTGGAAAATAATATACCTACGTTTTTATTATAACGCAAATCGTCTATCGTGTAATATTTATTGCCTAATAAAATCTTCAAAATTTTGTTTTTATCCATATTTGCCTCCAAACCAACAGAGAACTTTATTTCCACCAGTCAATTAAATTATATAAAAAAATTTATAATTAGTCAACCGTTTGGTCAACCAAATTATAAACTTTCTTGAAACTTTTGTCGAAAATGCAAAGGGCAAGATATTTAGCCCACTCTATAAATTAAAAAGTCGCCACTGCTCGCCGTATTAGATACACTCCACTCGCACCCACGGGGTGTTTACTGTCGCGCCATAGGAAAACGAGAACACGAGCAATCGTTCCGCGTATATGCCGTGGGTGTCTTTCTGGAGCGGAACGAAGTGGAGCGATAGAATCTCCCAAGTTTATGTAACCATTAATCTTTGGTCGTCCTTCCCCGAGCGCAAGCGAGAAGTCGCCCCCCACGCGCCGTGGGTGTCTTTCTGGAGCGCACCCCCTTGGTCGTGTCTTTCTGGAACGGAGGCGTAGCCGAAGTGATAGAAACTCCCAAGCCTATGTAACCATTAACCCTTGGTCGTCCTTCCCCGAGCGTAAGCGAGAAGTCACTCCCGTTTGCAACGGGCTAATTATCCCAGTGGGCGATTGAGGGGAGAATAATATCAATGTCGTCGTAAATGCCCGTTTTTTTAGCCTCGTCGATAGTGCCTTCGCCCGAGAGGACGAAACAGGACAAAAATTTATTATTGATAGCGAAACGAATATCGGTAGCGAGGCGGTCGCCGAACATAGCGATTTGCTCGCTTCGTAGTCCGAGCAGTCTTTCAATGCTCTCGCCTATCGGACGGTTGGGTTTTCCGCAAACGAGCAAGGGAGAAACGCCCGTAGACTTTTCCACGAGCGCAATAAAACTACCCACGTCGGGCTTGTAGCCGTAGGCGGTGGGGCAATTTATATCGGGGTGAGTAGCGATATAGGGAACACCCTCGCGAATAAAACGGCAAAGTTTTTCCAGTCTTGGATAATCGAAGAAAATATCAAAACTAAGCACCACGAGGTCGGGATTTTCCTCGACGGTGTTTATGCCGGCGTCGTGGAATTCGTCGAAGAGCGAAGGCGTACCGAAAAGAAAAACGCGCTTGTCCTTATAGTTGCGCGTCAAAAACTCCACCGTAGCGTTACCGGCGGTAAAAATCTCCTCTTTTTTAGCGTTAAAACCAAGACGGTTGAGTTTTCTTAAGTAATCGTCGCGCGAGGAAGAGCAGTTGTTCGTCAAAAACAACACTCTCGCCTGCGCCCTCATTCTCTCAACGGCCTCTCTCGCGCCCTCGAAAACCTCGTTTTCAAGGTAAATCGTGCCGTCCATATCCAGCAAAAAACATTTGATTTTCTTTAGTCTTTCGTCCATAATTTCACCTTAAGTAACCTATTTGCATCGTAAGATTAGTGAGCGCGCTCGCCCCCTTAAACGCCGAGGAAAATTTGAGCGCCTCTCGTAGCGTTTCGCCCTCGATATAACCATTATACGAAAAACCACGGTCTTTGTAAAGCCTTTTAAAGCGAGTAACGATAAATTCCGCCGAATTTTGAAAAATCTCAGCCTTTTTTATAAGTTCGCCCCTAAAGGAATTAAGACAAAAAATACGCTCGTCAATCTGCTCACTTTTAAGATATTCTCCTAAAAATTTGCTCGCTTTTACGGGGTTAATTTTAAGGGAGGAAAAAGCGCTGTCAAGCAAAGAATTATTATTGAAAACGAAAGTCGAATTTATCAAGGGAAAGGATAGCGCAAGACGGTAAAACGCAAGCAGTTTGGGGGCTAAAATGACCGCAGTTTCCGATAACGGTTTGCTTTTTTCGTTACGAACCGCCCTTAGCCTTCGATAAAACGCCGAGAGCGAAGTCGCCCCGTTGCCCCTTAAATTTTTAAGCGCGAAAGCCCCCTCTACTATCCCCTCTCTATTCCCCTTTTTCTCGGCGGTTATTATCTTTTTTACCGCCCTATAAACGCTCCCCACTTCGCCTCTGTCTTCGCAAAGCAAAGCGTAGTTAATTTCTCTTTCCATTAAATAAACCGTCGCCGTCGCGCTCAGCCCGTAAAAGAGGGGTAAATCTCGAACGGCGGTCGTGTCGCATACTATTAAATCCTCCGCCCGCATCTCTTCTTTAGAGAAAAGTTCGCCCCCAAAACCGCACGCTTTGGTCGTGATAAAAATGTAACTGAGGTTATAGCGAAAAGCAAGCGCGCTCGCCACTCTCCTTTCCCTCTCTCCGCCCACGCCTATAACCGCCCTAACGCTCTCGTCAAGGTCAACGGATTTAACGGAAAATTCCTCGTCTTTTAAATATATAGGATAGAGGCGCAAAAACCTCGATAGAACCTCTAAAACTTCGCTATCCTCTTCGCTCGCAATCACGACTGTTTCCGCCCCCTCGGGAGCAAAAGGCAAACACAGTTCCTTAATATCCGCCAAAACGCCCTTTCCGATAACTTCCATAACCACCTCCAAAGGCAATTATACCACCGATTTGGGCGCAAAAAAAGACGGCAAGAGTAATTTCTCGTCGTCTTTTATCGAATTTTATTTCGTTTCCTTGAGGTCTGCGAAGGTCGCCTCGTTCATCGTTACGATTTTCTTGAGGTTGAAGTAGTAACCGATACGATTGTTTTGCCACTCGTTGAAGATTGCGTTAGTCTTCGAGGTGAGTTTTTCTTCGCGGAGTTTCTCGAACACGGTGGTGCGCTCGCCGTAAGAAATATAATCGTTAATGCCAACGGTAATACCGCTCGAGGGGATAATCTTGGAAAGGTAAAGGATATGCACGCCGTAATCGGTAACGGTAACGGGGGATATTGCTCCCTCAACGCCCGCCTCGTAAAGCGCTTTAGCCGAGAGCGAGAATTCCTTCATATAGGTCTCGTCGTAAGCGTCGCCCGTCGTCTTCTTTACTTGGTAGCCAAGTTCCTTACCGAAGATACCGGGGTCGGTGTTGTACTTATAGATAAGACTATCGAAGGCGCGCTCCTTGTCTTTCAAGGTTACCGCGCTTGCCATAACGCTCTCGATATCCTCGTAGATAGCGTCGATGGAAATGGGCTTGCCGTAGTTCTCGCCCTCCCTATGCTCAAAACCCTTAATCTCTTTTGCAAGGTTTACTTTCTTTTGGTCAAGTTCCGCTTGAGGCTTAATGCCCTTATACTTTTCAGTGTAAGCCTTAAGTTCAGCGGTCTGCTCGTCGGAGAAAGGCACGAGGATATGCTTTACGAAATAGTAACTGTCGTTGGGATAATAAAGAATAGTCGTACTTCCGCCCGAAACCGCGCTGTCGAAATTAGCCTGCGTCTTGTAACTGTCCTTTTGGCTTACGAGAAGGTTTTGATAACTCTCTCTAACCTCTTCGTCCGTTATATCAACGCCGTCGGTGATATAACTTTGAAGAAGGGAAAGTTTGGCGTTTTTCTCGTACTGCGAGCCGATAAAGAAGTCGATAACCTCGGTGTCAATGAGCGCGGGGTAAATATAGGAAACGCCCTGCTCGTCGCCCATTTTCTTAAGGTCGTTAACCTCTTTAGTAAACTTGGTTCTCTGAGTATCCGTTAAGCGATAGTCGTTTTCAACGTTCTCTTCCAAGAGGTTCACGAAACGACGCATAGCCTCAATCTCAAGCGACTTAACTTCGTCGCTACCGTATCTGCCGGGGTATCTGCTCTCGCCGGGCATCCAAAGTTCCTCGGAAGAAAGGTCGTCTTTCTCAAGCATAAGGCGAAGTTTATAGTCGGAATAGCCCTCCGCTTTTTCCGCCGTTGCAAGTCCTCTTAAAACGACTTCTGCGATTAAGTCTTCGCTGTTAAGGTGGTCGTAAGCGCCCTCTTCTTCCACTTCTTCCTTAGCGTAAGTGCTTTGGCTCTCGGTGGAAGTATCGGTGGTGGTGCTGTCCGAAGTAACGGGTTCGCCGTGCTCGGTCAAAATATCGTTACGAAGGGAGGCAAGTTGACTGTCGATAGAATTATAAACGCTCTGTCTAACTTGGTTGGTCTCGTAGTTCGTCCACTCGATATTGCCAAAGTAAAGTTGCGCGTCCGCCTCGTTAAGCACGAGTTCGGTTACGACGAGTTGCTCGGCAAGATAATCAACCGCCTCTTCAACCGTCATACCGTAGTACTGAATATAGGTAGGCGCGTAAGTGTTAACGGAGTTGATAAGTTGGTACTTATAAATGTTCTTCTTCTCCGTCTTATAAGACGCCGACCCGTCGGTAATGGTGGTGGAGTCAATCGTCGCGATAACTTGCTTGTAATCGCGCTCGGCGTCGTAAGTGAAAAGAGTGCAACCCGTAAAGAGAGTTAAGCACATAATAACCGCTAAAATTGTCGTAATGATTTTCTTGTACATTTTGTTCCTCTTTATAATCGCCCGAAAAAGTAGGGCGTAAATGCTCATTATCTATTATACTATTTTTTCTTTTAAAAATCAATCGTTTTGAACACGCTTTTTACTGAATTGCAATAAAAATTTGAGAAGTTTTGCGCCCGAGGGGAACTTAATAGCAGGTTTCTCCCCCGAAACGATACGCCCGTCGTGAGCGTTAACGCTCATAATCAAATCGCCGTTAAGGTCGGAAACGCTCTCGAAGACGAGCGCAATCTCTTTTCTCTTTAATATTACGCTCTCTGCTAAAACGCGCGAGGCAAGGTTTTTAATGAGCGCTATATCGACGAGGTTTTTAACGGACTCGGGTACTTCGCCGTAAATGTCGCGCATATCGGCAAGGATATTTTCGCGCTCACGAACGCTATCAATCCTCGAAATCCTCGAATAAATCCTAATTCGCCACTCCTTGTCGGTGATATAGCCCTCGGGGATAAACACGGGATAATCCACCACCGCCTTTACCTCTCTTCGTCTTACGGGCTTTTCGCCACGCAGTTCGCCCACGGCGTCAGAAAGCAGTCGGCAATACATATCGTAGCCCACTTTCTCTATATGACCGTGTTGCTCCGCGCCCAAAATCGAGCCTGCGCCTCTAATCTCAAGGTCGCGCATCGCTATCTTAAATCCGCTACCAAACTCGGTAAACTGCGTTATCGCCTCAAGCCGTTCGTAAGCGGTGGGCGTGAGCGTCTTTCGTCCGTCGTAGGTAAAGAAAACGTAGGCAAGGCGGTTACTTCTTCCCACTCTTCCGCGAAGTTGATAAAGTTGCGAAAGCCCAAGTCTGTCCGCGTCCATAACGAGCATAGTGTTAGCGCGCGGAATATCAATGCCGTTCTCTACTATCGTCGAGGAAACCAAAATATCCGCCTCGCCCGATACGAACTGCTCAATCCTCTTTTCAAGTTGCTCTTCCTTCATCTGCCCGTGAGCGTAGATAACGCGCGCAGAGGGCATAAGTTCGCTCACTCTTGCGGTAAAGCGGTCGATATCCGCTACCCTGTTATAGACGATAAACACCTGTCCGCCACGGTTAATCTCGCGCGTGCAAGCGTCGACGAGTAAGGTTTCGCCGTACTCCATTACGTAGGTTTGAACGGGAATTCTCGCCACGGGGGGAGTATCGAGAACGCTTATATCCCTAATGCCCACGAGCGACATATGTAGCGTTCGAGGGATAGGGGTAGCGGAAAGCGTAAGCACGTTAACGCCCCGTCGCATATCTTTAATCTTCTCTTTGTCCGCAACGCCAAAGCGCTGTTCTTCGTCAAGAATTAAAAGTCCAAGGTCGGCAAAGTCCACGTCTTTAGAGAGCAAGCGGTGAGTTCCCACCACTATATCCACCTTGCCCGTTTTAAGCCCAAGCAAAGTCTTTTTTCTACTCTCCGCATTGTCAAAACGGGTAAGACGCGCTACGACTACGCCGAACTGCTCCATACGCTTAACCACCGTTTCGTGATGCTGTTTAGCAAGAATAGTCGTAGGCGACATAAACGCCACCTGCTTGCCCTCGGCGATAACTTTAAGGGCAATTCTAAGCGCAACTTCCGTCTTACCGTACCCAACGTCTCCGCAAAGCAATCTGTCCATTATCTTGCCTTCTTTCAAATCCCGAAGTCCGTCTTCAATGGCGGAAAGTTGGTCGTCCGTCTCGGCGTGTTCAAAACTTGCGCCAAACTCGTCGACTATGCTATCGTCCGGCGAATAAATATGCCCCTTGCCGTTAAGCCTGTCGCTATAAAGGGATACGAGGTTTATGGCAAGTTCTTTAACGGATTTTTTAACCCGTTCTTTAATTTTCGCAAAATCCGCGCCACCAAGTCGGGAAAGTCGAGGCTCGCTCGTCCCGTCAGAGACGAACTTTGAAAGCCCGTCCATATTCTCGATAGGCACGTAAAGTTTGTCCTTTTGCGCGTAGGAAATCAAAAGATAATCGTGTCTTGCGCCGGCAACTTCTAACTTAACCACGCCGTCGAACCGTCCTATTCCGTGCAGTTCGTGAACGACGAAATCACCCACGCTCGGTATGCCGAAAACTTCGCTCTTGTGCCGTTTTATCGCCTTTTTCTCGCTCTTGCGTTTAAGGTCGTAAGAGCCTATAATCGCCACTTTCTCGCCGTGGAAAACGCAACCCTTTTCGCTATTTTCCCTAAGTATTCTCAGTCCGCCCTCGCCGTAGCCGAGGTTATAGGAAATCTCGTTTTCGCGCAAAGTCTTACTCAGCGAGCCGTAAAGCCCCTCCTCCCCTGCGCAAAGATAAACCGTATATCCCCGTCTTTCAAAGTCGAGCGCGTCGGAAATAAGCGCTTGATAGTCCTTAAAGTAGGGCGGATTTTCGCTCGTTCTAAAGGAAAACACCACCTCGGGCGCAAAAATGCGGTTTTGCGAAGTAACGCTATGAAAGGCAAGCCGTTTCCCCTCGAAGTCGAACGCCTTATCAAGCCCTATAATCCCACCGCAAAAAGATAGCGTTTCACCACGCGAAAGCAGTGTGGAAAAACGGTTGTTATGCTCGCGCTCGTGTAGAGCAATATTGTCGTAAACTTGTTTACTTTCGTCGAAAATCGTTCCCTCGAATAAGCCGAAGTCGAAAATCGTCGAATTTTTAACGAGTGGCAAAAGATAGCAAAGCGAGAGCGAATTGTCATTGCACTCTATTTTAGAGAGCAGTTCGCCTATAAGCGAGGCGCGTTTAGCCTCGAAGTCGGGCTCAAGCGCGCTTTTCGCCTTTTCGCCCTCTAAGGTTTTAATAACGCTCTTCCGCTCTATCTCGTCGCAGAAAAACTCGGTAACGGGGGAAATTTGATAACTCTCCCTCTCTTCTTTCGAGCGGTGGTCGGACATATCCATAGCGCGCACGCTCTCTACCTCGTCGCCGAAAAACTCAATGCGCACCGGCTCGCTTTCCGCTACCGACCAAATATCTAAAATATCGCCACGGAGCGCAAACCGTCCTACGTCAGTTATCTGCATTTCCCGTCTATAACCGCCCTCGATAAGTTTTTTAACGAGCGCGTCAAGGTCGTACTCTTCCCCCTTCTTTATCGTAACGCAACGGCTCAAAAACCGCTCGCGGTCGGGGTAAATCTGCGTTAAACACTCCGCCGGGCAAACCACGATATCCGCTTTTCCCGTCGCAATCTCGTATAAGGTTTTAAGACGGGTTAAAATATTCTCTCCGCTCACGCTGTCGCGGTACAGCAAAGTATCGTCGCGCGGAGGCAAGAGCGCAACTTTATCGTTAAAATTGCTTATCCCCTCGAAAAACGCCCGAGCAGTATAAAAATCAGCGGAAACCACTAAAGTTTTTCCGCTAGCGCACAACGCCGAAAGAGCGGATTTTGCAAATCCTGACAGCCCAAAAGCCGAGACTTTTTTTCCGTCCCGGTATGCTTGGGCGCACTTTTTCGCCTCGCCCTCGGCGTAATTTAGAATTTTAGTTATATCGAGCAATACGGATTTAGCCCAAAGGCTACCTCCTTATAATGTAGCGTGTGCTTACAGTACCACCTTAGGTCGTGTCATTCTGGAGCGTAGCGATAGAATCTCCCCAGTCTATACTACCATTTTCTAAGGTCGGAGTTCCTATCACTCCACTTCGTTCCGTTCCAGGAAGACACACGCAAAGCGTGTGATTACAATACATAGACCAAGCGTATCTTCCTCTCCCGCGTCTAAAGCGACTTGTTAGTTAGTTCTCCGCCGTCGAGCCAAGTGATAACCTCGTCTGACGCCTTATCGAAAGCCTCCGAAAAAGCAGGGCGTTCGTTTTTAGGAATATCCATTAAAACGAAGTCGACGAGAGGAATAAGCGTAGGTTTTGGACCGATACCGATACGAACGCGCGCAAAGTCCGTCGAGCCTATTTTCTCAACGATATTGCGCATACCGTTATGCGTGCCGGCGCTACCTTTAAGCCTAACTCTAACGCTCGCCCTCTCGATATCGAGGTCGTCGAAAAGTACGACTAAATCGGTGGGGGACGCTTTATACTTACCTAAGAGTTGCTTAACGGCAACGCCCGAAAGGTTCATATAGGTAAGGGGTTTAGCGAGGATAATCTTCTCGCCGTTACGATAGCCCTCGGCAACGAGCGAATCGCACTCTTTTTTACTGAACTTAAAATTCAGTTTTTCCGCAATGCGCTCAACGGCTAAAAAGCCCATATTGTGAAAAGTATGGGCGTATTTGTCTCCGTAATTGCCAAGACCTACTACGATTTTCATTACTGAGCGTCGTTGAACTCGTTGAGTTTTTTGAGCATTTCCTCAACCGAAACGCCGTGAACCTGAGCCGCCTGCTCAACGGTTTCGCCTCTCGAGATGGGGCAACCAAGACAGTGCATACCGAATTCTTTAAATACGGGCGCAATGTCGGGGTTGATTTGAAGTACCTCGTAAATGGTCATATCTTTCGTGATATCGTTCATAGTTTTTGCCTCCAAAGTTTATTTTCACGCTATATTATACTCCCCAAACCCCTTTTTGTCAACCTTATTTTAAGCATAATCGCCCTTTAACCGTAATATAATGTACCGTATTCTTTCGTTTAAGGAGTTTTTTATGCAAAAATTTAGCGAACTTATCGGCAAAAAAGTGCTCTCGCTCTACGAGTCAAGGGAAGAGGGCGCAATCGTTGGGTGTCTTTTATCCCCAAAACTTGACAAAATAGCCTACTTTGAAGTGGCTAACGAGGAGGGCTCGCTCTTCTTTGCTCCCTCGTCGCTCTTCGCTCTTTCTGAGTGCGCCGTCATTAAAAACAGCAGTATGCTCTTTACTCGCGCCTCGCTAACTAAAGAGAGCGCGCCCTGTCCAGTCAATTTCCCCGCTTTCTCCCCTCTTGGCAAAAGTTTAGGCGTAGTTACCGACCTTTATATCGAAAACGCCGAAGTAACCTCTATCGAACTTGGCGAGCGTCAGTTCCCGCCCTCTTCTCTCGTGCGCCGTGGCGAAGAAATCCTCTTCTTTAGCGAGGACGGAAAAAAAGTCAAACTCACTCCGCCCGTAAGCGCGCCTAAAGCCCCTATCCCTGCGCCCTCGCCCTCAGCCCCCGTAGTTAACGCAATGCCCGTAGTAGAGAGCGAAAGCCCCGAGCGCGAGGTTTTCGTACCCGTCCGCCTTTCTAAACCCGACGGCGAAAGCAAGAGCGGTTTTGACTTTCTCTTAGGTAAGACGGTAAACGCCGATATTTTAAGTGGCGACGGCTCGCCCATCGCCCTTAGCGGTCAAACGATAGACGAAAATATTCTCTCCGCCGTATCCAAAGAGGGCAAACTCGTCCTCCTCGCCCTCTACTCAAATTAACGCTCGCCGTATTAGATACACTCCACTCGCACCCACGGGGTGTTTACTGTCGCGCCGTAGGAAAACGAGAACACGAGCAGTCGTTCCGCGTACCACCTTAGGTCGTGTCTTTCTGGAGCGAAATGCAATGGAGCGCGGTCGTAAGACCAAGGGCGCTTGCGCCTGCCTAGAAACTCTCAAGCCTATGTAACCATTAACCCTTGGTCGCCCTTCCCCGAGCGCAAGCGAGAAGTCGCCCCCACTCGCAGTGGGTGTCTTTCTGGAGCGTACCCCTCCTCTTAGGTCGTGTCATTCTGGAGCGTAGCGATAGAATCTCCCCAGTCTATACTACCCTTTTTTAGCGGTCGGAGTTCCTATCGTTTCGCCTACGGCTCACTCCAGGAAGACACACGCAAAGCGTGTGATTACAGTATATAAACAACGCGTACCGTCTTGGCAGTGGGACACTTTCGCGCTTTTCTGCATACATAAGGAGTATGAAAGTGCATTTTGTTGGCGCGAGTGGTGTTAGTATGCGAAGGCTTATGGAACTGACGGCAAAACTCGGGCATACGGTTAGTGGGTCGGACGAGAAGACGGGCGGACACAGAGAAGAGAATATCGAGGGGGCTAACCTCGTCGTGTACTCGTCAGCGGTAAACAAAGACAATATTGAACTAAAGCGCGCAAGAGCGAAAAATATTCCCCTCCTCTCTCGAGCGGAATATCTTGGCGCGGTCGCGAGCGCGCATAAGGCGGTGGTCGCAATTTCGGGAACGCACGGCAAGACTACGACCACGGCAATGACGGCGGAGTGTTTAAGGGATTTTTCGCCCACGCTACATATCGGCGCGAACTACGATTTTCCCGAGGGCGAGAGCGGACTTTTCATAACGGAGGCGTGCGAATATCAGCGCAGTTTTTTAGCCTTAAAGCCCACGCTATCGGTAATACTGAACGCAGAACTCGAGCATATCGACTGCTATAAAACGGAAGAAGAAGTTTTAGAGGCTTTCTCGCTTTTCGCTAAAAACTCCGCGCGCGTAATCTTTAACGGCGACGATGAAAAACTCCGCTCGCTCAATTTTGGTAACGGCGTTAGTTTCGGCTTTTGTGAGCATAACTTTTTTAGAGCGGTAAACCCGATAAAAACTGGCGACGGACTTACTTTTTCGCTCGTTATAGATAAAGTTTGCTACGGGGATATAACGCTAAAAGTTAAGGGCAAGCACAATATCCTTAACGCCCTCGCCTCTATCGCCGTTGCCTTTACTTTGGGCGTTCCGGTATCAAAAATCGCTATACGGTTATTAAATTTTCGTTCCGTCGAGCGTAGAGCGGAGTTTTTAACCACTAAAGCGGGCGTAGAGTTTTACTCCGATTACGCCCACCACCCAAGCGAAATTAACGCGCTCTATTCCGCGCTCTATAAAGAGAAGACGCTCGCCGTTTTTCAGCCTCACACTTTCTCTCGGCTCGAGCGGTTTTTAGAGGATTTTGCCTCTTCTCTTAAGCGGTTCGACTGCGTACTTTTAGCCCCCGTTTTTAAGGCAAGAGAAAGCGAGGGCGCGGTAAGTTCTCACTCGCTGTCAAAGTTAATTAAAAATAGCGTTTGCTTTGACGATAGCGTTTCACTTTTCGACTATTTAGAGAAAATCTACCAAAATTTTAATAGAGTAATTTTCATCGGTGCAGGCGATATCGACGATAAAGGCAGAGCGTATCTTAAAAACTAACGCTTATACGCGGAAAAGGTGCTTACGAACCAACTTCCGCCTCGGCGCGAGAAGTCGCCCCCACGCGCCGTGGGTGTCCTTAGCCGAGCGTAGCGAGAAGTCACTCCCGTTTGCAACGGGCGTCGTGGGTATTTTTATATCTCGTATTTTTCTTTAGTAATTTACTTGACTTACGGCAATAAAAGTGCTACAATGACGCAATGAACGATTATCTTCAAAACTTACATACCCATTGCGCGTTCGACGACGGCAAGGACGAAATGGAAAAAGTCGTACAAAAGGCGATAGCGTTAGGCTTTCACTCGCTCGGTTTTTCCTGCCACTCACCTATGGCTCACTCAAAGGAAGTGTTCCTTACGGACGAGAAAATCGTCGAATATTTCAAAACGCTCGACCTCCTCAAACGAAAGTACGAGGGGGCAATTACCCTTTATAGAGGTATAGAGCGCGATTGCTGTTCGCTTAAAACGGACTACTCGCCCTACGACTTCGTAATCGGCACGGTGCATTACTTCAACCTAAACGGCGAAATGGTGGGCTTTGATAGAAACGCGCAAACGGTCAGAGCGGTCATTGATAAATACTTCGAGGGCGACGGCTTAAAGTACGCAAAGGCCTACTACGAGGCTATGGCGAAAATGCCCACGCTCGAGCGCACGGATATCGTAGGACACTTCGACCTTATAGCAAAGCACAGCGAAAGCGAACGCTTTTTCGACGAAGAAAGCGCGCAATACCGCCGTTACGCGATAGACGCTATCGACTGCATTATGAAAACGGTGTGCGTTTTTGAAGTCAATACGGGCGCAATGGCAAGGGGCTACCGCACCACGCCTTACCCCGCGCCCTTTATAATGCGCGCCCTTAAAAACCGCAAGGCGCGATTGATAATCTCGTCCGACTGCCACGACGCTGAAAAACTCAATTACGGCTTTTCCGACGCGCTCAAATATCTCGAAAGTTTTGGTTTTAAGGAAGTATATTACTTTAAGAACGGTCAGTTCGAAGGAGCAAAACTATGAGCGTTATAACCTTTATTATGGCAATCTTTATGCTCCTGGGCGCAATCGACCGCATCTTTGGAAACAAACTGGGCTTGGGCGCGGAGTTCGAGCGAGGCGCAACCTTTTTCTCGGCAGTAATCGTCAACTGCATAGGTATGATAATCCTCGCGCCCCTCTTTTCCTACCTTCTAACCCCCGTCCTCTCGCTTATGACGGGTATGCTCGACCCCTCCACTTTCGTGGGTATGCTCCTTGCCAACGATATGGGCGGAGCGCCACTTTCCACGGAACTTGCAAACAACGAACTCGTTGGAAAATACAACGGGCTTATAGTGTCCTCAATGCTGGGCGCAACCGTTTCTTACTCTATCCCCTACTCGCTCGGCGTAGTCAAAAAGGACAAGCACGACGACCTACTCCTCGGTATGCTTTACGGAATAGTTACCGTCCCCGTAGGCGCGCTCGTGGGCGGACTAATCCTCGGCGTTCCCTTCCTTTTGTTGCTCGTAAACCTTATCCCCCTCGTCCTCATTACCGTTCTAATCGTTATCGGGCTTAAAAAAAGCCCCGCCGTTTGCACCAAAATCTTCAAAGTCCTCGGCGTTATTATGAAAATCCTCATTACCTGCGGTCTTGCGCTCGGCGTGTTCGATTTCTTAACGGGCATTAAACTCGTAACCCCTATCGGCGATTTTTCAGAGGCGGTTTGGGTAGCGATAGACGCAGGTTGCGTCATTATGGGCGCGCTCCCTCTTATCCACGCTATAACCAAAATCCTCAATAAACCCCTCTGCGCGCTCGGTAAACTTATGGGCGTCAACCCCACCTCTACCGTAGGTCTGTTCTCAACGCTTATAAGCAATACCACCACTTACAGTATTATGGACAATATGGACAGGCGCGGTACTATCGTAAACTCCGCTTTCGCAGTGTCGGGCGCGTTCGTCTTTGCCAGTCATCTCGCTTTCACTATCGCCTTTAGCCCAGATTGCTTGCTCGCCGTCGTCGTCGCTAAACTCACCGCCGGCGTCTTGGCGATAATTCTTTCCCTTATCCTAACGAAGAATATCAAAAACGAACAACCTCAACCGCAAGAACCAACCGCGGAAGAACAACATCAACCGCAAGAACCCACCGCGGAAGAACCCGTAAAAGAGTAAACGAAAACCACTACCTTTCAAAACGAGGTGGTGGTTTTTCTCACTCGCCATATTAGATACACTCCACTCGGCTACGCCTCGGTCGGTATGACTCACTGCCGTGCACCCACGGGGTGTTTACCGTCGCGCCGTAGTGAAACGAGAACATAAGCGGTAAGTCCGCGTATACGCTTGGTCGTGTCTTTCTGGAGCGGAACGAAGTGGAGCGATAGAATCTCCCCAGTCTATACTACCATTTTCTAAGGTCGGAGTTCCTATCGTTTCGCTAACGCTACGCTCCAGGAAGACACACGCAAAGCGTGTGATTACAGTACCTCTTAGGTCGTGTCCTTAGCCGAGGAGCATAGCGACGAACGCCACGAGCCAACGGCGAGTATTCTGGAGCGAAGTGATAGAATCTCCCCAGCATATACTCCCATTAACCCTTGGTCGTCATACCGAGCGTAGCGAGAATTCGTCCCCACTCGCAGTGGGTCGACCTTCCCCGAGCGCAAGCGAGAAGTCACTCCCGTTTGCAACGGGTTATAAGGTTTGGTGTTCGATAGTAATAACGGGGAAGAACTTTCCGTCCATTTTGCTCACTTCTTCCACTACTTTTTGCTCGATTTCCTCTTTTTTTATCGAGCAGTCGTAGGGGACTGCAATATCGAAAATAAGGTTCGTCCTCGTCGGACCTTTCACCATCCTAAAGTCGTGGGCGGAGAACCGCTCGTCGATATTTTTAACGAGCGCAAAAATCCTCTCGCGCATTGCGTTTACCTCGGGGTTGTCAATCTCGATAGGGTCGAGGTGTCCCGTAAGAATAACGCTGGTGTTCTCTAAAAACTCACGCTCGATTTCGTCGACGAGTTCGTGCGAAGTCATCACGTCCACTCTTGCGTCAAGTTCGATATGCACCGAGGCAAAATACTTATTCGGTCCGTACGAATACACCCAAAGGTCGTGAATACCCAAAACCTCGCTATGAGCGAGTATGCGCTTTTTAATGTCCTCGCGCATTTCGGCGGTAGGCGCTTGACCGATAAGTTTACTAAACGCCTCGCCTAAAACCTTTATTCCGCTGTAACCGATAAAGAGCGCAATCAAAATGCCCGCGTATCCGTCGAGGTTAAAGGCAGTAAAATGCCCAACGATAACGGAAACAAGCACTAACGCGGTCGCAAAACAGTCGGATACGCTATCCACCGCCGTCGCTTTAAGCACGTCGGAGTCTATGCGCTTTGCTACCGCCCTATTGTAGAAGAACAGGGCAAGTTTAACCACGATAGAAAACGCAAGAACGACGAGCATAGGAATAGAAAACTGCGCCACGCCCCCTGCGATAATCTTGTTAATTGACTCGTGCAGAAGTTCAAAGGCTACGACTAAAATCAAAAACGCAACCGCCATCGAGGTTATGTACTCAATGCGCTCGTGCCCAAAGGGGTGCTCCTCGTCCGCAGGCTTTGAGGAAAGGCGAAAGGATATATACGCCACTAAACTACTCACGCTGTCGGAAAGGTTGTTAAGCCCGTCCGCAATAATGGACACCATACCGCTTAAAATGCCCACTACTATTTTGCTAACGGCAAGAAAAATATTCGCTATAATTCCTATAACGCTCGCCCTCTTGCCTATTTTTTCACGCTCAACTGTATCAATTTTTTGCATACGGTACTCCTTTTTCGTTACCAGTCGATATTTTTATCGTTTTTAAGAAACTCAATAAGTTCGCTATCAATCCGCTCGTCAGCAAAGAAGAACGGCTTATCCTCTTCCGTTATTTTGCGAATAACCTTGCAAGGATTACCCACGGCAAGCGACCACTCGGGGATATCCTTTGAAACCACGCTACCTGCGCCTATTACACTGTTACTGCCCACTTTTACACCGGGAAGAATAATCGCGTTCCCGCCTATCCAAACGTTATCGCCGATGATTACTTCCTTGCCGTACTCGTAACCCTTAGCGCGCAACGACGGGTGTAGCGTATGCCCTGCAGTGTAAATGGACACGCCCGGAGCAAGCATACAGTTGTCGCCCATTACCACGCGAGCGTTGTCAAGTATCGTGCAGTTGTAGTTTATGAAACAGTTACGCCCCACCTCGATATGCGAGCCGTAATCACAGTAAAAGGGCGGATTAACGAAAGTAGTCTCGTCGCTCTTGCCGAAAAGTTCGCCTATAATAGCGCGCACTCCGTCAAAGTCCGTAGTGTCAAAAGAGTTCAAACGCTGAAGAAGTCGCCTCGCCCTCTTCATCTCTTCCCACGCGCTCTCGTCCGCCAAGAACAATAATCCGCTATCCCTTCTCTCACTCTGGTTCATACCCCACCTCCGCTCAATTTAATTATACCACACTTTTTCGCGTTTGTAAATACTTTTTTCACCTATAAATCTTCCGAAGTCAGTTTGTCAAAGTACGCGTTTATTCCCGACGGCGCAAAATTAGGGGGCGGTTTGACCTTCTCTTCCTTTTTCGCCCAGTCGAGTAGTAGCGCGTAATGGTTCTTGTAACTCTTTCCGCTCGTCTCCATATACACCGAAAGCCGTTCTATCTTCTGGATAAACGAAGTGGGGAACTGCTCTTTCAATAAGCCGTACTCTTCCTCCGTGAGCGTCACGTTCTTGTACGAGCCAAAATATTTGTAAGTGGGTGTGGGCTCGCTCGCCTCTTCTTCCCTCGTCTCCGTTTCACTCGGCTCGCCTTCTCTACCCTCTCTTTCCCTATCCTTACCTATCCTATCCTTACCTATCCTATCCTGTGTTGACGGCTCGTCGCCGTCTCGTCCACAAACCCGTGACGAACTCGTTACGTTCTTGAGACGATATTCGTTGTTCTCGTCCACCTCAAGTTGCGCCTTCTCTTCCTTGAACTTCGTCTCTTTATACCCGTCCTTTCTAATATAATTATGCGTCTTCCAGTGCCTTATGACGAGCGCGCCCGAAGGGAATTCTATTATGTATCCACTCGCTATAAGTTCTTCCTTCTCCTTAATCGAGCCTCCGCAAGATTTCATTATCGAGCGCGGATTTCGTACGAACCCGTCGTCGTCCGCCCTCATCGCCAAGTGATAATAAAGTAATTGCGTAAGCCTTCTCAGTTCTAAAAATTCGTCGCTATCTATTACCGATAACGCAAACATCCTTCTTTCTGCCATATTTCTCTCCTTCTTTGCAAAAGATAATGCGCCCCGAAAATGCTTTTCAGAGCGCACCACCACGCGCAAATTTTTATTTTGTTACCCTTATTATATCCCCTAATTACTGACATACGCCTGTCAGTAATTAATTTTTATTTCCAACTTTTTTTGTTTTTTGTAAAGTCCGTTGACTTTTCACTTTTTTTGCGTATAATAACAGTAGAAGAGCATCACTCTGTCTGGATGCGGGCAAGTTTGACCCGTTCGTGCCGGGAGTGATGTCTTTTTTAATTTCTTCACTCCACCCCACAAAAATCCTACCTAAACACTAAAAATAGTGTTTAGGTAGTTGTAATCGTATGCTTTCTTCGACACACACAAAAAGGACACCGTTTTAGGTGTCCCTGCTTATGCTTTAAGATTATATCAAGAGCGAGATGGCGGTCGCGCTCCTCGGCGCTCCCTTGGACTAACGCTACACATAACCGTACGGCATAGTTACCCACATACCCATTACGCGATACGCTCGTATTTGTACGAACTTCCGCCTCGGCGCGAAAAATCGCCCCCACTCGCAGTGGGTTGGTCCGCGAACCACAAAAACGACGAGCGTTTTTGTAGTTCTAATCGAAGTTTCTCCAGTGCACAATAAAAGAGGATGCGCTTTAGGTGTCCCTGCTTACGCTTTAACCATTTTATCAAGAGCGAGATGGCGGTCGCGCTCCTCGGCGCTCCCTTGGACTAACGCTTACGCGTTGGTCCGCGAACTACCTAAACACTAAAAACAGTGTTTAGGTAGTTCTAATCGTATGCTTTCTTCGACACACACAAAAAGGACACCGTTTTAGGTGTCCTTTTGTGTGGCGGAGAAAGCGAGATTCGAACTCGCGCTTCAGTTTATCACCGAACTAACCCCTTAGCAGGGGGTCCCCTTATAGCCTCTTGGGTATTTCTCCACGCACGGCTATAAACGCTACTTCATTTATGGTAGCCTATATATTTTAGCACAAGAAAAGTGGTTTGTCAAGGGATAAAGGGCTAAAAATAAAAATTGCGCTAAAAAAACTGCGGTTATTTTTTAGTACCGACTAAAGCCTAAGGAAAATCGCAAAAGTCCTATCCCTCTAACAGTCCTTCTAAAGCCTCTCTAAAGCCGACGAGCGGAGTATCGTCCACGGTAGTTAGCGCGTCGCGAACGCACAAAATAGCCTCGTCGCGCCGTCCTAAAGCAAAATAGTTAGTCGCTAACGAATAGTTAATAAGCGTTAGCCCCGTTAAGTCGCTCGTCAAATCTTTTGCCGTAAGTAAAAGCGCGATAGCCTCGTCGTGCTTTCCCTCGTTTTGAAGTGCGGTCGCCTGCTCGAACAGCGCTTGCGCATCGGCGTCTTCTTCACTCTCTTGGACTTCCTCGTCGCCAAAGCCGTACTGCGCGCTGTAAAGGTCCTGAAGTCTTTGCATAAGCGAGGCGTACTTTTCCCTCTCTTCGCCCTCGCAATGCTCGATTAGATAGTCAAGCCCCATAATTCCCACGCCCTCGCAAAAATAATCGTATTCGCCGAGCAAGGTTTCTACGATTTTAGCGCACTCTTTGAGAATATCAACGCTCGCGCCCTCCCTTTCGGCGTAGTGCGTTAAGCCCAACTTTTCGTAGATTTCCGCTAAAACCCTACCACTAAGTGGTGCAACCTCGTATGCTTGACGGGCAAGGTTTAACGCGCGCGCGTAATACTCCTTCGCCTCGTCCTCGCGCGAGCAAACGGTATAGTATTCGGCAACGAGCGAGCAGTACTGCGCGTAATCGAGCGCAAGCGAAGTATCGTAACGCGCGTAGTCCTCCATCTCGTCCATAGCGTCGCTAAGGTCGTCCTCAATCTCTAAAAGTCTTCCCTCTTCCATCTTGCTAATCAGCACTAAAACCCTAAACCGCGCCACCGTAACGCCCGTGAGCGCGTGCTTTTCTATATAGTCTAAGCCCCTCTTTACCGCTCTTTTGCGCATTTTTCCGTCAACGGCAAACAAGAGAAAGCCCAGCGCGGAAAGGATTTCCTCCGCCCTCTCGCCGTTCGGGTAAAACTTTTCGTAAAGTTCCACCGCTTTAAGAAGTAACGCCGTAGCCTTAGCGCGCTTTTCCTCGCGCTTTGGACCGTTGTAAGCAAGATAAGAATTTGCGAGCGAGTTAATAATATCCGCCGAGCGCGCGTCGTCCGCTTTAAGATAAATTTCCACCGCCCTCTCGCCGTAGTAAGCGGACTTTTCAATATCAATTACACCCGCCTCGCCCGTAAGGTAGAGCGAGCAAAGTTTTTCCATAGCCTCAACGCAGTTATTCTGCGCGCTGTCCTCTAAAATCCTAAGCGCCCTTGCCCTGTCAATCTCTAAGTCAATGCCGTAAAGATAGGCAAGCGCAATATAATAGTTATGAATAGGCGTATCGTTTTCGCGGATTGCAAGGTGCTTTAATTTCTCCATTAAAGCGGACGAAAGCCCTTCTTTTTTAACGCTCTCGTTTAGCCCCGAGAACGCGGAATTTAACATACGGTTGTTAATTTTCGTTACCTCAACCGCCAAAACGGGCTTGCCGTTCTTGACCGCCTCGGGATACTCGATCTCTCTAACGTAGTTGTCCTCGCCCACCATATTCGGCGTTAAAACGAGCGTGAAAAGGTCGCTCTTTATTAGCGCGCTCTTTATGGCGTCGTTGAAGTTTTCGCCCGGGATTAAGAACTCGTCGAACCACACCGCAATGTCGCGAGCGAACTCTTGCTCGTGGATAAGGCGCATAACTTCGTTAGCGTGCTTGCGGTCTTTTTTGCGGTAACTGAGGAAAATATAGGCGTCGAAACTCGCGCGTATTTTTTCAACGAGGTCTTCAGAGACGAGCGTTCTACTCAAAAAGTCGGACAGTTTTTTCTCGTAGGGGATTACGCCGTCGACATTAGCGAATTTGTCTAAATATTGCACCTCGCCTATCTTTTCGTTAAACGCGTCCTCGAGCGCCGTTCCGTACATAAGCGGAAGGAGGGGTATAGCGTTCTTTTTAGCGTAGTCGAGCGTAAAGCGAACGACCTCGTCTTCGCTAAACAAAAGGTTGGCGGTTATAGGGAAAACGAGCAGTTGAATACGCGAAAGCATTAGCCCGTACTCGTCAAAGTCGTCCACCTCGTCGCAGTAAAATATAGCGCAGTCGTTAGCGCGCAAAATATCCTCCGCTATATCGTCGAAGAGTTTTTCGTCCCCCTTAGCGCAAAGACAAAATACCCTCGACTTAACGGTGTTATCCCTACTCCTAAACTTCAGTTCCATACCTTCTCCTATAAAAATCTCCCCTCAAAGTGAAGGGAGCGTTTTAATTATTACTTAATACTTGCTTTAAGTTCTTCTTTTGCGTTTTTAACGATGTTCTCAACGGTGTTTTTCGCCATATTCATCGTGGTGTCAAAAGCGTTCTTCGCCGTTACCAAAAGCGCCTTTGCGCTCTCACGCATAGTCTCGATTTGCGCAAGTTCAGCGTCCGTTAAGTCCGCCTTAATCTCGACTAAAAGCGCGTCCGCCCTTACTTTACAAGCCTCCGCAGCCTCGATTAAGTCAGCGCTCGTTACCACTTGACCTGCCGTTTGAAGTTTGGTCGCGATATCTTCCATAATAGCGTCAAGTTCACCAAGATAGCCGTTGAGCGTCTCTTTTATATCGTTAAGTTCAGGGATACTACCGATAAAGCCGGGCTGAGCGTTAAGAATATTAACTGTCTCTTTCGCCTTTTCGATAATCTGCTGAACGGTAACCTGCTGAGCCTGAACCGCGGTTTCCGATACGGTCTTGAGCATACCTTTCATAGTCTCGATTGCGCTATCAATCTTAGCCATTTCCGTCTCGACTGACGCGCCGGAGGGAAGATTTTTAAATGTTCTGTCCGCGTACGCCTCAATGCTCGCGATAGAAACCTTACCGTCCTTATCTGCAATCTCGCTAACCTCAACGCCAAGCGCGGTTGCAACGCCCGTTGCTGCGATAGAGGGCAAAGTATTTTCTCTAACGTCCTCAAGCGCAACGAAGAGTTCTG
This sequence comes from Pumilibacteraceae bacterium, assembly GCA_045532295.1. Lineage (GTDB taxonomy): Bacteria > Bacillota > Clostridia > Christensenellales > Pumilibacteraceae > UBA10677. Next base: position 99,381 of record JAZSFP010000004.1, read on the forward strand.
CAAGCGAGGAAAGGCTAATCTGGGCAACTCTGAAGGTTTCGTAGCCTATGCCAAGATAAATTTTCGCTTGGTCGGCGGTGTGGTAATAGGTCTTGTAAACGCTTTCAAGTATGCCAGCCTCTGCGCGAGCGTACACGCTTTCGGCTAACTTTTTATACTCTTCAAATTCGCTAAGAGCGTAACTTTCCACCGTCTTATAGTTATTTTCGATAATCTCAATGAGCGCCTCGTCGTCGAGCGTCAGCGCAACTTCCACCGTTACTTCGCCCGTCTCAACCGCCGAGCAAACGAGTTTAAAGTCTGCAACGCTGAGGTTTTGAACCGCCTCGTTATCCGGGTACTGCGCCTTGAATTCCTGCATCTTTTTCAAAAGCGTGTACGCGCTCGCCCCGTTGGTAGTAACGCTTAAATTAGACTTGCCTGCCGTCGCCGTAATCTTAGCGTTGATTTTGCTTAAAAGACTGCTCGCTTTTGCGTCGGAAGAGGAGGAAACGGAAGTGTCCACTACCGAATTTTCATCGTTTAAGTAGCCGTACTCAACTGCAAGCGCGGTGATTTTGTCAATCGCCGTTTCAATATCCGCGCCCACGATACCGCTCTCGCCGTAGAGTAACACTTCGCCGTCGCGGTTGGTCGCCTTTACGGTAGTAACCTTGTTAGTGCCGTCCACCACCAGTTCAATGCCGGGGTTAATGGACACGCTAACGAGCGAAACCGTGCCGTCGTCTACGACCTGCTCTGCGCAAGCGCAAACCGAGAACACCATTATAATGGATAATACCACTGATAAAATGCTAATACTTTTTTTCATAATGCAATCTCCTTTTTGTTTTATTATAGCATATAAACGGTATTGCCGTCTTTGGAAAATCGTAATTAAAATTTACATTTTCGTATACGTCTTTATTCTCGTAGTCATATTATACTGTAAAATTTTATTAAATTCAAGTGGTTTTTGATTAAAAAATAATTAAATTTTATAAGTAAATTTCCTTAAGTTTGTTGCTATCGACTTTGCCAACGAGCGTTTTGGGAAGAGCAGGGAGAAAGAAAACCTTGGTAGGCGAGGCGAACTTTGAAAGCCTGCTTTCCACTAAATCGGTTATCTTCTTGCTAACCGCCTCTCGCGTCTCTTCGCTCGGCTTTTCCTTAAGCGCAACGAACATAACTATTTCTTCGCCACTTCTCTTTGAGGGAGTTGAGAGCGCGCAAGCCTCGGCAATCTCGCTCATTTCGTTCATACAAAGATTTTCAATCTCGGAGGGAAAAACGGTAACACCGCTCACCTTTGCAATCCTCTTAATTCTCGAGCGGAAGAATATAAAGCCCTCCTCGTCGATAAGCCCTATATCGCCACTGCGCACGAAAGTCTTACCCTCGCTTTCAAAGAAAACCTCGCCACCGCTAAGGTATCCGCTCATAAGCGTATCACCGCTAACGCAAATCTCGCCCTCGCAGTTCGGGGGCAATTTACTCGCGCCGTCGAACACCGCAATCTCAATGCCCTCGACCGCTTTACCGATACTGCCCGCCTTGTTCGCCCTCGTCGTGTTAACCGCGCACACCGTTACCGTCTCGGTCAGTCCGTAACCTTCATAAAGCCTGCAATCTGACCCAAAATTTTGCATACGGTTATTAAATTCCGTGACCAGCCGACTGGGAACGAAGTCTCCGCCCACGAACGCTCTACGAAGATTTTGCAGTTCTTTTCCGCTAAATTTTTGCTTATTTAGTAGCGCCTCGTAAAGCGTGGGAACGCCAATTATATAATTTATTTTACCCCTCTTTATGAGCGAAATCGCCTCGTCCGTTCTAAACTTTGGCATAAGCGTGTCGCATCCGCCAAGTGAGAGGAGCGCGTGAACGCCCATTGCAAGTCCAAAGCCGTGGAACATAGGAAGAACGGCAAGCATATACTTGCCTTTGGGGTTGTCGCAAAGCATACTCTCGCCCTTTTCACAAAGCGCGTTAATCGCTCGTGAACTGAGCCTTATCGTTTTAGGCGCGCCACCCGTTCCACCGCTGTGGAGGTACACCGCGTCCGCCTCGCTATCGGTAGAAAGGGAAGAACTGCCCTTGCTCTTTACTGCGTCCGCGTAGGAATAAACGCCTTTTTTGCTATCGCAAAGGTTGAGCGTTTTTTCCTTAACCGAGTATAAAAAGTCCTTGACCGCGCCAAGATAATGGGCTGGCGAGCAAAGGATTATATCCACTTTTCCCACGATCGAGGTGTGGTCTTTGAGCGTAACGGTAGGAAGAACGAGCAGTTTGCTCTTTACTTCTTGCATATACTCAAGAAGTCTTTGGGTGGGCGCGAGCGGATGAACCATATGCGCCACTGCGCCTATCTTATTTACGGCGTAGAAAAACACTACGCATTGAGGGATATTCGGCATACAAATGGTAACCGCGTCCCCACTCTTTATTCCGCGACTTTCAATATAGCGCGCTACTTTATCCACTTCAGAGAGCAGTTTTTTATATTTAATGCTCTTGCCCATATAGTAAAGAGCGGGCGAAGAGGGGTATTTTTCCGCGCTATTTTTGAGCGCGCCGTAAAGCGTTAAGTTTTTCATAGCGCAACCTCCAGTCCAGAGCAAACTCCGATTAGTAGAATTATTCCTGCGATAAGCACTTGGTGGGCAAGGTAAATCCAAACGGTATGGCGACCGACGGCGCAAAACGCCTTATTCCAAACCCCGTCAAGCCGAGGAAGTAGCGATTTTTTCTCGCTATAAAAAGCCCTGCCGATATACGCGCCCACTAAAACCACGCCCATACAGGGAATAAGTCCGAAGTGGTCTCCGCCTGCTCGCTTAAAGCCGAGCATAACTTCCAAAAACCTCGAAATCGTTTGCTCGCTACCCCAGTCCGCCGTAGGAGGCAGGGCTACCCACGGGGCGTTATACCACTCAATAGCAAAGCCGGCGACGATAATTACCGTGCCTAAAACGAGATGAAGATAGCGGTTTTTGGAAACCTTATCGAAAAGATAGCAAAAAAGTTGGGAAAACGCTATTGCGTGGATTACTCCGAAACTAATAAAAAGCGTCATACCCATTGCCTTTTCAAGTAGCGCGGTCGAAAGCGAGAGGATTATTGCCACGAGAAAGGTTTGGACTACGCGCAATCCCGATTTTTTGGTAAACTCGCAACTAATTCCCGTCATAAGCAAGAACGCCGTAGCGAAGATATAGTGGAGGATATTCCGCCATTTACTAAAGTACACTTGATAGCCAAAACTCATAAGCGAGAGAAGGGTGTCGTTGGTGTAGTCAAAGCGCACGAAAAACCCGTCCATAAAGCCGAGGTCGAAACAGAGGTGGTCAAAGCACATTAAAAGTATGGCAAGCCCACGCAAAAAGTCGACTTCCCAAACCCTACTCTTCTTATTAAAAAGTTCGTCCGCTTTGTACTTCATTTAATTATTGTAGCACAAAACGGACGAAATGTCCATAATTTATTTATTATTTTGCGAATTTTCCATTTTTCTCGCTCTGTTTTTAGCGATAACGCTAATAAGAAGATAAACGAGCGTTAGAACTACTGCAATAAGGCAAAGCGAAACGAGGACTACGAACGCTCCACTCCAGCCGAAGTTGTCCCCGAGCGCGCCCAAGCCCACCATTGAAATGGTGCTACCGATATAGCAAAAGCCGTCCATAAGCCCTGCCATAAGTCCCGAGTTAATACTGTCGCGCATATAGAGGGGCGCCATCGAGGTTATGGTGTTATTGATATTGTACATAAAGCCGACGGTAAACGCCATCATTACTACGAAAAGCCCCCACTCGTCAGTATTAAGAAGGGATACGGCTATCGAGAGCGTTACTACCGATAGGGCAAACCAACAGCCCGTTAAAAGCACGAAGTTTTTAATCTTCTTTTGAACGAGCACGTTAAGAAGTTGAAACACGAACCCGATTATAGGCAAGATAAGGGTAATGAGGATTGATATACTGTCGTCAAAACCGAAATTGCTTTTAAGTACGTCGGGCGACCAACCCGTAATGCCGTCTTTGACAAAGTTATTCACGATAGCAAAGATTGCGAGCATAACGATAACGCTAAGCACCGTTGGGGCTATCTTTTTACGCGTTTGGTTGCGATTTTCCACTACCGTTTGCGTTTTTTCAGTAACGGCGGTTAGTTTTGAAAAGAAGAAAAACCACAGTATTGCCGAAAGTCCCATACCTATTGCGCCCGTTAAAAAGGCTAATTTATAAAAGTCTATCGCGTTGTAAACGGCGGAAAGTCCGTACGCTAAGAGCGTTCCTATCGCAGCGGTACTGCTCATTAAAAAGGTCGCTTTAGGGAGCATATTCTCGTCTAAGTTTTGACCGAGCGTTAGGATTATCGAAGTCCAAAGGAAAGATTGCGACACGCCGTTTAGCATCCACACGAACTTTAATAGGTCGAACGGAACGCCGAGAAAGATTAAGAGGTTGGACGAAAACGAGCCTACGAGCGCGATAGTAAGAACGATACGACGGTTATAGTGCTTACAGAATATGCCGTTAAGAACCTGACCTACGCCGTACGCAAAAAAGAAGAACGACGATATAAGCCCCACTTCCGTTCTATTCTGCCCGTAGTCCGCCATCATTGAGGTTATATTAGCGTTAAAACTATAACGGGCTAAGTAGGCAAGCATATAAACAAGCCAACAAAGTCCTATAAGTAACCACTGTTTTTTCTTACCGTTCTCCATTTCTCTCTCCAAATAATCAACTCAATATATTATACTACTTTGCCCCTTTTAAGTCAACCGCTTTCCCCTCTTTTTCACAATTTATCCATATGGTTTTTTGACTATAATTAAAAACGAATACGGCAATAAACAAATAAAAAAAGCCGTCCAAGTTTTCTTGAACGGCTTTCTTTGCAATTAAGCGATAATTACTTGGCTTTGTTGCAATAGATGAGTGATTAGCCTTTGGCGATTTAACGAGAAAAATACAAGAAAGACGAGTGTTCTCTCGAAGGCGCATACCGTTTATGGTCTGTAACTGAGAGAAACACGAAGTATTTCGCAGATATTTTTCCGTTAAAAATCACTCAGATGTTGAAACAAAGACAATTACTTAAGTTCAGGAGTTGCGCCTGCAGCCTTAAGTTTCTCAGCAGCCTCGTTAGCAGCCTCTTTGGAGAGACCTTCCTTAACGGTAGAGGGAGCGCCGTCAACGAGCGCCTTTGCTTCGGAAAGACCAAGACCGGTGATTTCACGAACAGCCTTAATAACGGCAATCTTGTTAGCGCCGATTTCCTTAAGGATAACGTTGAATTCAGTTTGCTCTTCTACTGCAGGAGCGTCGCTAGCGCCACCAGCAGCGGGTGCAGCAACTGCCATAGCAGCAGCGGAAACACCAAACTCTTCCTCGAGCATCTTAACGAGGTCGTTAAGTTCGAGTACGGACATACCTTTAATTTCTTCTAAAATTTTAGCCAAATCAGCCATTTTTCTAATCTCCTTTGATAATTTTTTTTAATTTAGATAATTTTTGCTCCACTCAAAGCGGGGGCTAACTTGCAAGAAAACTTGCGGTCAAGCAAAAGCGATAATTACGCCTCTTGCTTTTTTGCAATCTCGGAAAGAGCAACAGCAAGTCCACGAATAGGAGTTTGCAACATTCCAAGAAGTTGAGCGATAAGAACGGGTTTTGCGGGGATTGCGGCAACCTTGTTGATGCCTGCAACGTCCATCGTCTGACCTTCTACAACGCCACCTTTAATTGCGATTTTGTTGGTCTTTTTAACGTTATCTGCGATAATCTTAGCGGGCGCAACTGCGTCGTCGTAAGAAATAGCCATAGCGGTAGGACCTTCCAAAACCTTGTCGAAGCCCGTATAGCCTGCTTCGTTGAGCGCGCGAAGAACGAGACGGTTCTTGATAACCTTGTATTCAACGTTCGCTTTACGAAGGTCGTTACGCATAGCGGTGTCTTCTGCAACGTTAAGACCACGATAGTCAACGAGCACGAAAGACTTAGCCTTGCCAACCTTTTCTACGTACTGGGCAACTTGTTCCTGTTTAAGTTTAAGGGTTTCTGCTGACATATTAAACCTCCTTTTAAGAATAACGAAAATCCGACTGCCATAGCGGTAGTCGGACCTATATTTCTCGCTCGCGCGGAAAAATCGTACTCGTCCTCTAACCTCGGCAAGATTTACGCAAAATGCACTTGCTGTCTATGGCTTAGGATATTAAGTTTTTGAATTTTGTTTATTTAGGCTCTGAAGTTAACCTTAATTCCGGGGCCCATCGTGCTTGCAAGGGTAACGCTCTTAACGTAGGTTCCCTTTGCAGCGGCGGGCTTAGCCTTTACGATAGCGTCCATAAGGGTGGTGAAGTTTTCTGCAATCTTCGCCTCGCCAAAGGACTTCTTACCGATGGGGCAGTGAATAATCGCGGTTTTGTCTACGCGGTATTCAACCTTACCTGCTTTGGTCTCGTTGATAGCCTTTACTACGTCCATAGTAACCGTACCACTCTTGGGAGAAGGCATAAGACCCTTAGGACCAAGGATTTTAGCAACTCTACCAAGTTGTCCCATCATATCGGGGGTGGTGATTACTACGTCGAAGTCGAGGAAGTTTTGCGTTTGGATTTTAGCAATGATATCCTCTGCGCCAACGATATCCGCGCCTGCAGCGATAGCGGCGTCAGCCTTGTCGCCACGAGCGATAACGAGCACTTTAACGCTCTTACCAGTACCGTTAGGAAGAACTACGGTGCCACGAACTTGTTGGTCTGCTTGACGGGGATCAACGCCGAGACGAACGTGAAGTTCGATAGTCTCGTCGAATTTAGCCTTTGCAGTAGCGAGCACGTTTTTAACAGCCTCTTCTACTTCGTAAGCCTTTTTAATATCTACTTCTTTAATGCTGTCGGAATATTTCTTACCAATCATAGCGCACCTCCTTAGTCAACGACCACAACGCCCATACTGCGCGCCGTGCCCTCAATCATACTCATTGCGCTCTCAATCGTAGCAGCATTAAGGTCGGGCATTTTAAGGGTAGCGATTTCCTTAATTTGCTCCTTAGTAATCTTTGCAACCTTATCCTTGTTGGGCTTAGCCGAACCGCTCTCGATCTTGCACGCCTTCTTAATAAGAACGGGCGCAGGAGGAGTTTTGAGGATAAAGGTGAAGGACCTATCTGCGTAAATACTGATTACTACAGGGATAATCAAGCCTTCCTGACCTCTGGTCTTCTCGTTGAATTCCTTGGTAAAGCCGGGAATATTAATTCCGTGAGGACCAAGCGAAGAGCCGACGGGGGGGCCGGGGGTTGCTTTACCTGCAGGCAGTTGAAGTTTTACAACTGCTTGAAGTTTCTTTGCCATTGTTTTTTTCTCCTTGAATTAAAATTTTTCAATCGCGGTAGTAACGAGCGAATTCGCTCTCCCGGATAGTAACTGGATTATTCTTCAACCGCGTCAACAAGTCTTTCGATTTGAACGAGGTCGAGGTCAACTGGGGTAAGGTGTCCGAACATATTAACGGTAACCTTACAACGCTCTTTGGGAATATCAATTTCGTCAACCGTTCCCATAAAGCCTTCGAACGCGCCGTCAACGATTTTAACCGTTTCGCCGATTTCGAAGTTGGTTTCAATGAGGGTGGGACGCTCGAGTTTCATCCTTTTAACTTCTTCTTGGGTAAGAGGAAGGGGATAGCCCTTAGGACCTACGAAACCGGTAACGCCACGAGTGTTGGTAATGATATGCCACATATCGTTGTTGTAGTCCATTTTAATGAACACGTAACTGGGCATCATACGCTTTTGAACGATTTTGGTCTTGCCGTTCTTCTCCTCTACCACGTCTTCCATAGGGATAACGATTTCGCAGAGTTTGTCGAGAAGGTCGTTCTTCTTGAAAACGAGCACGAGGTTCTCTTTAACCATATTCTCGTAACCAGAATAGGTGTGGAGAACGTACCACTTAGCATTTTCTATAGCCATAACGCTCCCCCAATCGCAGATTGAATTGCGCTTGAAAGGGCTGCGGTGGTCGTACCTTCGTTAAGACTTGCTACGAGAATATCATAAAGCCAGCCCAAAAGTAAGTCAAATCCGGTCAAAACAACCAAAAATACTAATACGACTGCAAGAACGATACCCGTTTGCTTAACTACGGTTGCAAAGGAAGGCCAGGTTACTTTCTTAAGTTCGCCAAAAGTCTCCTTGATCTTTCCGCGTTTCTTTTCTTTATCTTTGGGTTTTGCGGCTTTTTCGTTTGCCATAATAATTACTCCTTAATCCTGAAATAGCAAGAAAACCTTACTTCGTTTCCTTGTGTACGGTGTGCTTTTTGCAGAACTTGCAGTACTTTTTGAGTTCAATTCTTTCAGGGTCGTTCTTCTTGTTCTTCATGTTGTCGTAATTGCGTTGCTTACACTCGGTGCAGGCAAGCGTAATCTTATTTCTTACAGAGTTAGCCATAATATGCCTCCTAAATTTGCTCACTTGAAAATACACCCTTTCGCAGGGGTGCCTATATACTTTATCACTTTTCACGCGCTTTGTCAAGCGTTTTTCAAGCAAAAATCCATAATATTTAACTAATTTTATTTTTTTTGACTTTTTGCGTTAAAGCGGTTGATTTTTGCCTCTCTTTATGGTACAATACACCTAACGATGCTTAGTCCTTATTATTATATAATAGGGAAAACGGAGGTAAAATTATGAAACTCGGAACGATGGTGTATCTTGACGGTAGCGTTGAGCAGAAAATTCGCGATGTGAGAAAGTACGGACTGGACAGTTTTCAACTCTGCTGTTGGGACTTTTCTTATATGACGGAAGAGTGGGCGGAAAAAGTGCTCAAGGTTACTAAAGAGGAGAACCTCGAGATTAGCGCAACTTGGATAGGCTGGGAAGGCGAACAGGCTTGGAACTTCGTGCGCGGTCCTATCACGCTGGGTATAGTGCCCGTTTTTTATAGGGCAAAGCGCATTGAAAACCTCAAAAAAGGCTCGGACTTTACCGCGCTTTTGGGCGTAACCGACCTTGCTACGCATATGGGCTTTATCCCCGAAAACCCCATTTCCGACGACTATCGTGGCGTCGTAGAGGCAGTTAAAGAGGTAGCGGAGTACTGCAAAAAGAACGGTCAGTACCTCCTCTTTGAAACGGGACAAGAAACGCCCATTACCTTAAAGCGCATAATCTTAGACGTGGGCACGGGCAATCTTGGTATTAACCTCGATCCCTCCAACCTCCTCCTCTACGGCAAGGCTAACCCCTGCGACGCGGTGGATATCTTCGGCGAGTTCGTTCGCGGAGTACACGGCAAAGACGGCGAATACCCCACTAACCCCGCTTTCTTAGGCGAGGAAAAGCGAATAGGCGACGGCAGAGCAAACTTCCCCGTGCTTATTAAGAAGTTACACGAGAAAGGCTACGACGGTTCGATTACCATCGAGCGCGAGATTTCCGGCGACCAACAAATAGCCGATATCCTCTACGCAAAGGATTACTTGACCGAGATTATCAAGAACTTATAGTGAATAATAAAAGAAAAGCGGACGCAATCAAGCGTTCGCTTTTTACTATTTAAGTAGTTTAATAATCTTCTCGCTCATATAACTAAAGAAGAAGTCGACGGGGAGCGCGATAACGACCATTGCGATAACGACGAAGACGCTACCCAGTTTTTCGACGAGCGCCATAACGGTCGTGCCGGCGATAATATCGACGAGGTTAATTATTACGATAAAGGCAACTGCGTAGAGCGTTGCGGTGATAAGCAGTCTTATTATCGCGTGCAGGAGTTTATCGTAGGATAATTTTTGCATTGCGTAGGCAATAATTGCGTAGGGAATAAAGAGAGAGACGAGCGCAACGAAGGATAATTGAATTCCCGAAAGCGCAAAGGAAATGAGCGCGGTAGCGATAGCGGTAAGTATTCCGTACACTATTCCGCAACGCTTAAACGCGATATACACGCAAAGCGAAACGAATATAAGCGGAACGATTTTAGCAGGCGAGAAAGCAGTTATAAGCACCACTACCGCCGAGATTGCCGTACAAATCGCCGAGTACGCTATTTTTTTCGTAAGGTCGCTCTTCATTACATACAGCAACGCATACAGTCGCAACACATAGAGGCGCAACAGTACGCTTGACAGCAGTTAGAAAGCGCGTCGCCTTGATGGTGAGGATAGTCCTCTTCCACATACTGCTGGTGCATATTCTCTCTGCCCATTTTGTTAGGGTCTGCGTTAGCGTTACCTATAACGAGGTTGAGTTTATCGAGAGCCGAACGGTACTTATAGTTGTCAGGGTCGCAGGCAACTGCAGCCTCGAGTTGCTTTTTGCACTCGGAAAGCCACTCTCTTTTATAATAGATAATGGACTGATAGTAGTGCCACTCGCCCTCGCGCACGGAAATGCCGTCCAAAATAGACTGAGCGGCGTCGTACTTGCCGTCCTTGATAAGACGGTCGATATACTCGTAGTCGTTGCCACTCTCAGTTTCCTTTTCAACCTTAGCCTTGGACTGAATTTCCGCCCAAGCGTTTTCAAGTTCGGTGAGTTTTCTCGCAGCCTCCGCGCCCTCTGCGCCGGGCATAAATCTGCCCTCGCTGTACTCAGCCTTGAGTGCCTTGTATTTTGCCTCCGCCTCTTCAAAAGTAACGGACGCGTCTAATCCCAAAATGTCGTAGGGGTTCTTCATTTTTTGCTCCTTGATTAAATGTTGGGGCGAGGCAGTTTCGACTTTGACGAAAGCACCTCTTTAACTTTTTCGCGTAGCCCCGAATACACGATATTTTTCAGCAAAGTATAACTCTGCTCGAATTGCATTTTGTTAAAACACTCCGTAGCCCTATTGACGACGCCTGCCAAAATAAAGGATATTTCATCGCGGTTCGTCTCAAAAAATTGCATACGGTTGTTAAATTCTCGGTCAATAAGGAAGGGATTGTAATTTCCGCTCTTGCTATCTTCGTCAATGTCGTCGAGCGCGTCGATAAGGTAGACGAACTTTCCGATATTATAGCAAAGCCCAAGAAAATTCTCGTCCGTCTTGCCCGTTACTTCGCTTGCAACCTCTCTTAAAAGCGAGGCAAACGAGTGCGAAACGCGGTCGATACTGCTCTCTTTCGCCTTCTCTAAAGCGCGAAGTTCTTCGTAGCGAGAGGCGATTATTTTATCCACCGTCGGCAGTATTTCCTTGGCTTTTTTGTAAGCCTTGGAAAAGGCGGTCTTAGCAATTCTACCCTTAATTGAGCCACCGTCGAGGATATCGTCGCAAATCTTATAGTAACTCAGTAAGATATTCGCGCTCGCAAGACGGGTTAGAAGGTCGTTCCTCTTGACCATCACTTTTTTGGTAAAGGGATTGCCTATGCAACGCCCCTCGAAAAACTCCACTTCTTGGTGCGTAATATCGTGGGTTAGCACGCTAAGAAAGGTAATGTCGTAAGTGGTGGTATAGCGAGGTAACGCTCCAAACTGCTTGCCGATTTCCACGCAAATTCCGCAATAGAAAGCGCGGTATAGCACGAAGTCTTGGGGACGAAGTTCGCTTTTGACGGGTGTAATATATCCGAACATTATCTTACGGGAGGCACGAGACCGATTTTGCGGTACACTTTAGCAAGCGTTTTGTAAGCAATCCTCGACGCCTTGTCCGCGCCCTGTTTCATAAGCGCGTCAAGATAGCCCTTGTCGGCGATGAGTTTAGCGTACTCTTCCCTAATGGGACGGAAATACTCTACTACCGCCTCGCCCACGCGCGTTTTGAAGGTTGCGTAGTCCGAGGAGGCAAACTCTCTCTCCGCCTCTTCCACACTTATTCCGCTAAAGGTGGAGTAAATGGTCAAAAGGTTGCTAATGCCCGGCTTATCTTGAGCGAACTTTATCTGATTGTCGCTGTCCGTTACCGCGCGCTTAAACTTGCGCATAACGGTGTCGGGATCGTCGAGAAGGAAAATCGTGCCGTTGTGGTTGTCGTCCGTCTTGCCCATTTTTGCGGTGGGGTCGAGGAGCGAATAAATCTTCGCGCCCACTTTGGGATAAAAGCCCTCGGGAACGACGAAGGTGGGGGAAAACTTGTTGTTAAAGCGTTCTGCTATCGTTCTTGCAAGTTCGAGGTGTTGCTGTTGGTCCTTGCCGATAGGAACGAGGTCGGCTTGGTAAAGCAGAATATCCGCCGCCATAAGCGTTGGGTAAGCAAAAAGTCCGACGTTCACGTTCTCGGGCGCTTTTGCGCTCTTGTCCTTAAACTGCGTCATACGCCTTGCCTCGCCGTACTGCGTGTAGCAGTTAAGCACCCAAGCAAGTTCGGCGTGCGCAGGCACGTGGCTCTGAACGAAAAGCGTGCATTTATCGGGCGTAAGTCCCATTGCGATAAAGAACGCCATAAAGTCGTAAGTTCTCTTGCGTAAATCCGCAGGAATATTGTCTACCGTAAGCGAGTGAAGGTCCGCAACCGCGTAATAGCAGTCCAAGGTCTTCGTCATATCCACCATATTCTTGAGCGCGCCGATATAGTTGCCTATCGTCAAGTCGCCCGTAGGCTTGAGCGCAGAGAACACGGTCTGTCTTTTATTATCGTCTAATGCCATTATATTAAACCTCTTTACTACTTCTCGTTGATATAATCCGCTACCGTTTGTTGCGCTTGCGTGCGGTCCACTACGCCCTCGAACCTCTTCTTAAGCGTGGGAAGTTCGCTCAAACTTTCGGGAAGGGGGAGCGCGGTTACCTCTTCTAATAACTTCATAGCGTCGATACCCTCTTTGCTATCGTCCTCGCCGATTGCAGAGAGTACGGAGTTTACGAACTTATAGGGGCTTGCGGTGGAAAGAATAACGGTGTGCGTTTCGTCGTCCGTCGCGTCGTAGTACTTTTGGTAAACGGCGAACGCAACGGCGGTATGCGTGTCCATAATGTATCCCGTGTCTTCAAACCAGTCGGCAATGGTCTCCATAACCTCGTCCTCTTCGGCGTAGTCAGCGAAGAACTCTTCGTTAAGTCTTGCCTGCTCGTCCTCGCTTATTTCGTACTTACCCTCACGAGCGAGCGCGCTCATACGCTCTTTAGTGAGAGCGTCGTCTCTACCCGACAGTTCGTAGACGAGGCGTTCGAGGTTAGAGGATATTAAAATATCCATTGAAGGACTGCTCGTTTTGTGGAAAGGACGGTTGATATCGTACTCGCCCGAAAGCATAAAGTCAGTCAAAATATTGTTCTTATTCGACGCGCAGATAAGTTTATTTACGGGAAGTCCCATTCTCTTAGCGTAATAGCCTGCCAAGATGTTTCCAAAGTTACCCGTGGGAACGACGAAGTTAATCTTCTCGCCTCTCTCCACTTCGCCACCTTCAACGAGGTCGATATACGCGGAGAAGTAGTAGACGATTTGCGGAACTAAACGGCCGAAGTTAATAGAGTTAGCCGACGAGAACGCGTAGCCTTTATCCGCTAAAAGTTTAGCCATTTCCTTGTCGGTAAAGATTTTCTTAACGGCGGACTGAGCGTCGTCGAAGTTACCCTTGATGCCCGTAACGAACACGTTTTCGCCTTTCTGCGTCATCATTTGCAGTTTTTGAAGGTTGGAAACGCCGTCGGAGGGATAGAATACGATAACTTCCGTGCCCTCTACGTCTCTAAAGCCCTCAAGCGCCGCTTTGCCCGTGTCACCGCTCGTTGCAACCAAGATTAAGGTTTTCTCGTCGTGGCCGAGCAGTTTTTTACTTCCCGTAAGCAGGTACGGAAGAAGGGTGAGGGCGATATCCTTGAACGCGTGCGTAGGTCCGTGCCAAAGTTCGAGCGTAGAAGTACCTTCGCCCACTACCGTTACGGGAGCGGGGTCGCCGTCGAAACGCGCGTACGCTTTCTCGGTGTAAGTGGGAAGATCCTTAAGTTCGCCCAAGAACTTACTTATAATAAAGTTTGCGCGCTGGGGATAGTCCATTTCACCCATTGCTTTAATGTCGTCTGCCGTTACCTCGGGGAAAAAGGCGGGAACGAAAAGCCCGCCTTCCTCGGATAGTCCTTTTACAACGGCCTCAGGACCGCTGACGCTAACTTGGTTGTTTCTGGTGCTAACGAATTTCACTATGATGTCCTTCTTTTAAATGTATTTGCGCATAAACGGGGGAACTTCCTCCGCCGAGACGGTTATGGTAAAGTTCGCGCCCGTCTCTACGCTCAAATCGTCAAGTTTTTTGAGCGTGTATTCAAGTCCGTCCACGGGAAGTTCCATAAACTTCGCCGGTCCGTCCATAAATATGTCGGTAATGTCGTAGTTGCCTGCAAGCAGTCCGCTAACGAAACTGATAAAGCAACACTCGTCCTTAATGTCGTAGTTATTAACGCTTATAAAACGAATTGCGCTCGAAAGTGAGGTCGAGTGGTCGGGGTTATCCGTCATATAGATAACGCATCCCTTACTCTCACTTGCGCGCTCGTTCGCTTTTGCGATAATGCGCTCCGTCTTTCCACTGCCTTTCGCTCCGTAAACAAGATTAATCATTTCCTTTACCTCCATAGTATAGTATATTTTTTAGTAGGCTCTCAGCCTCTCTATATATATTATACAATATAAAAACGATAATGTCATCTTTTTTAAGCGATAATTTTGTGAAACCCACGGCGCGTGGGGGCGTTTTCTCGCTTTCGCTCGGTGTGAGGAGTTACTCAAAGCATTTTTTGTCATACCGAGCGGAACGAACGGTAGTGAGTGAAGTCGAGCGTATCTTTATTTTTTAGATACACTCCACGCGGTTGCTACGCAACCTTGGTCGGTATGACAATTATAGGGGGAGGTACGCAACCTTGGTCGGTATGACAGTAATGGGACGGTGCTAACGGCTCGGTCGGTATGACACCTATAAACTTTGATATGTCATACCGAGCGGAGTGAGCAACGCGAACGCAGTCGAGCGTATCTTTACAATAAACTCTCTCTAACGTCAATCCACTCAGGATTAACTCGTTCAACCAAGTCGTTCTTTTTCTTTCTCGACCACTTTTTAAGCGTTTTTTCTCGTTCAATTGCCTCTTTTACGTCGGTAGTCGTTTCGTAATAAACTAACTTATAAAGTCTATAACGAGCCGTGAAACTATTGATGAAAACTTCGTCCTCGTGCTCAAACAACCGTCTTGATAAATTATTCGTTACTCCTATATAAAGTACGGTGTTTGATTGATTTGTTAAAAAATATACGTAGTACATTTTAACTCCATTATTTTTTAGATACACTCCACGCGGTTGCTACGCAACCTTGGTCGGTATGACACCTATAAACTTTGATATGTCATACCGAGCGGAACGAACGAAGTGAGCGAAGTCGAGCGTATCTCAAAAAACCAAGTCTATACGCGGAAGAAGTGCTTGCGCTCCCTTCACAAAGGCGCGCCCCTCGCTCCCACGCGCCGTGGGTCGAGCGTATCTTTATTTTTCTAAAGTTTAACTTGCAAAAGTTTATGATACTCCTTATCAAACAATCTTACCATACTATCGAGTTCGTCGTCGCCCATAATGGTGTTGCGACCTAAGGCGTACTCGGCGTCCACTTGCTCTTTGAGAGAGAGAACGACGGGGGAGGTTTTGTCTACGGCGTGTTGAGCGTCGAGACCGTAGTAAGCGTTAATCCAGTAAGCGATACCCGCAGTACCGGAAGTGTTGGAAATGGAAACGGTGGGTTTTCTGCCGAGGATTTTCTCGGTATTGAACACGTTGTAGATTTCCTCGTCTTTCAAAAGTCCATCGGCGTGGATACCTGCTCTCGTAGCGTTGAACGCTTTGCCGGCAAAAGGCGTACGGGGCGGAATAGAATAGCCCACTTCGTTCTCGAAATACTCCGCAATCTCGGTTATTGCGGTAAAGTCCATACCGTCGGTCGTGCCTTTCATTTGCGCGTACTCGATACACATAGCCTCGGTGGGACAGTTACCCGTTCTCTCGCCGATACCGAGGAGCGAACAGTTTACACCGCTACAACCGTAAAGCCACGAAGTCGTAGCGTTAACCACCGCTTTGTAGAAGTCGTTATGACCGTGCCACTCGAGCCAAGCGGACGGAACTTCGGCGTAGTAGTTAAGACCGTAGATAATGCCGGGCACTGAACGGGGCAACGCTGAGCCGGGGTAAGGCACGCCGTAGCCGAGCGTATCGCAAGCGCGGATTTTAATGGGCATTTTAACTTCTTCCGCAAGACGCATAAGTTCGCTCGCAAAAGGCACTACGAACCCGTAGAAGTCCGCTCTCGTAATGTCTTCAAAGTGACAACGAGGCACGATACCGCAGTCGAGCGCGCTCTTTACGATACCAAGATACTTGTCGAGCGCTTTCTTGCGGTCAAGTTTCATCTTGTTATAGATATGATAGTCCGAGCAACTTACCAAGATACCCGTTTCCTTAATCTCCATTTCCTTTACGAGTTGGAAGTCCTTTTCGTTGGCTCTAATCCAACTGGTAATTTCGGGGAAAGGCAGTCCAAGTTCACGGCAAGCGCGAACGGCTTGGCGGTCTTTCTCGGTGTAGAGGAAGAATTCGCTCGCCCTAATAATGCCTTTAGGTCCGCCAAGTTTGCTTTCAAGACGGAAAATATCGGTAATCTGCTTAACCGAGAGGGGCGCGGTGGACTGCTGACCGTCACGGAAAGTCGTGTCCGTTATCCACCACTCTTCCGCAGGTGACATAGGTACTCTGCGGTCGTTGAACGCTACCTTGGGAACTTCGTCGTAGTTGAAAATTCCACGGTAAAGTTCGGGAGTGTCGGGATTGCGCAACTCAAAGTCGTGTTCCTCACGCTCGAGCAAGCCCGTTTTCTTGTTGTTATGTAATTTATATTCCATAGTTAGTCCTCCATTGATTTGGCGAACTCACCCATTCTGTCAACGCCCTTGACGATATCGTCTTCGGATATTGCGTAGGAGAGTCGCACGTACTCACTCGCTCCGAACGATTCGCAAGGAATTACCGTTACGGCTTTCTCGTCGAGAAGTGTCGATGCCAGTTCGTGAGCGGTATTTATTTGTTTGCCGTCGTATTTTTTACCGAAAAGTTGGGATACTTTCACCAGCGCGTAGAACGCTCCGTCGGGGCGGATAAACTCAAAGCCGTTCTCGGTGAGTTTTTCCATTATAAGCGCGCGACGGGAAGAAAAGGACGCGAGCATAGTTTCAAGGAATTTTTCGCCCTCGCTCGAGCAGTACGCCGTAACGGTGGCTACCTGCGCGATTGAATTTGGGTTAGAGGTCATATGACTTTGCATATTGCTAATAGCCTTCGCCACCTTCGCCTCGCACGCGATAAAGCCTATTCTCCAGCCCGTCATAGCGTAACTCTTGCTTACGCCGTTGACGATTATCGTTTGCGCTTTCACCTTCTCAGAGTACGACGCAATTGACACGATTTCTTTGCCCGTATAGTTGAGCATTTCGTAAATCTCGTCGCTAACTACCGTTATTCCGCTCTCTTCCACTACCTTTGCAAGCGCGTAAATTTCCTCTTTCGAGTAAACCGCGCCGGTGGGGTTGTTGGGGTTGTTGAGCACGAGCGCAACCGTCTTATGCGTTATCGCTCTACGAAGTTCGTCCGCGGTTATCTTAAAACCGTTCTCTTCCTTCGTCTCAACGAATATCGGCTTTCCGCCCGCTAAAGTAATGAGTTCTGGGTAGGTAAGCCAGTATGGAGTAGGCACGATTACTTCGTCGCCCTCCTCTACTATCGCCATAAACACGTTAGCAAGCGAGTGCTTTGCGCCGTTGCTTACCACGATATTCTCGGGAGCGTAGGTTAAGTGATTGTCCTTTTGAAGTTTGTCGCAAATCGCCTTTTTTATCTCCACCGTTCCGCTTGCAGGCGTGTATTTAGTCTTACCCTCGTCAAGCGCTCTTTTAGCGGACTCAATGATATACGACGGCGTGTTAAAGTCAGGCTCGCCTGCGCCAAAGGACACTACGTCAACGCCCTCTTCCTTGAGTTTTTTGGACTTTGCAGTGAGCGCGAGCGTAAGCGACGGACTAATTTGTAATGCTCTTTGAGAAATTTTCATAGAAGTATCTCCTTGCTGCTTTTTCTTTTCGTTGGTTTATAGTGGTATTTTTGCCTATAATACCAAGTATATTATACAATATTTTAAAAGTAAAGGCAATTAAATTGATTATATTCTATAAAATTTTATTTGTTTTTAATAATATTTCACGGTTTAAACACACTTATTGAACGCAATCACGAAAACAAAAAAGAACGGAATAGATTATCCGTTCTTTATTTTAGTGTAAATCGTATTGATTCTTCAGCGTTTTGTCACGAAAAAACGATACCGTTTCGTTTTTTTAGATATATTGTTCTACGATTGCGAGCATTTTATCGTACTGCTCTTCCATTTCTTTTACGAGACGGAACTGGGTACGGGTACGGTAAAGGTTGTGGTTTTCCTTGTGAATTCTAAAGTAGTGGTCGCCCTCAAGGTAGTCGGTCAAGAATCTGATACCGCACTCAAGCGTCATCATAATTGAGCCCAGAGGCATTGCTCTAACTTCAGCGGGAAAGAGCGTTCCAGAGAGCGCGCCGAGGAAACCTTTTGAATAAACCTCAAAAAGTTCGAGCGAGAAATGTACTTTGGATAAGTCCTCTTCGTCCTCTAACGCGGTGGAACAACCAAAGCGAACGGAGTCGCCGAAGTCGTAGCAAACGCTACCCTTCATAACGGTATCAAGGTCGATAACGGAAACCGCCTTGCCCGTTTCAGCGTCGAGAAGAACGTTGTTGAGTTTGGTGTCGTTGTGGGTTACTCTCCATTTAAGTTCGCCACGCTCGAGCATATCAACGATTTTACTGCAAGTATCCTTGTGAGCGAGCGCAAACTCGATTTCTTCCTTGCAATCCTTTGCTCTGCCGTACTTGTCTTCCTCAAGAGCCTTGATAAAGTTCTCAAAGCGAATTGCGGTGTGGTGGAAGTTAGGGATTACGTCAACGATTTCGCTTGCGTCAAAGCCGTCGAGCATTTTAGCGAACTTACCAAAAGCAACTCCGCTCTGGTAAAAGTCCTCGCTCGTTCTCGCCATATTGAGCGAAACGGTCTCGTCGATAAAGATATAGGTGCGGAAAACTTTCTCGCCGTAACGATAATAGTTCTTGCCGTCCTTAGTCAAGATAAGCGTCATAGCCTCGCGCTCGGGATTGCCACCCTCAGCCTCTATACTCTTCTTCGCGTGAGCAAGCACCTTTTCAATGTTGCCCATAAGCGCGTCTACGTCCTTAAATACGGAAGTGTTAATTCTTTGAAGTATGTACTTCTTCTGGGTAGTAATGATAAGGTAAGTATCGTTAATGTGTCCGTCTCCGTAGGGCGCGTAAGATACTACTTCGCCTTCGATTTGGAACTGCTCTGCAATTTCGTTGAGTTGTTGAGTCGTCATTTTTTATTTCCTCTTTATTTTTTTATCATATTTCATTATACTGTTAAGATACCAAATGCGTGAATTTTTTGCAAGCGATAAGACACACTTATTTTTTTACTTATAAAATAGTGTCCTTTCGTGCAAACTTTCTCGTATTTTGCCACAGCCTTTCAATTATATCACAACCGCTAAAGAGTTGTCAAGCGTTATTTATCCTGTTCTTCTTCCTCGTCCTCGCTAAGAACGGTGAGTTTAAGTTCTTGCACGTGCTTAGCGCTTGCCTTAGTTACCTCGAAGAGCAAGCGACCGCAAGTAACGCTCTCGCCGACGGTGGGGATTTTGTCCATAAGTTCGATAACGAAACCGCTTACGGTAGTAGAGGTAATATCTTCAGGGGGAGTAAGGTCGAGTTTTTCGTACATTTCAACGAGGTTTTCGTCGCCCGAGACTGCGTAGATATTCTCGCCCGTTTCGGTAAAGAGTTCTTCCACCTCGTCGTGCTCGTCGTAGATTTCGCCCACGAGTTCTTCCAAGATATCCTCGAGCGTAACGATACCTTCCGTTCCGCCGAACTCGTCAACGACGATAGCCATATGGATTTTAGCGCGTTGGAGCATACGAAGTACGGTGGAAATTTTCATTGACGAAGACACGCACACGGAGGGCTGAATAATGCTCTTAACGGATTTTCCGCCGTTATGGTAAAGATAATAGAAGTCTTTTTCGTGGATAACGCCCACTACCGCGTCGATAGTCTCGATATAGACGGGCATACGCGAAAAGCCGTTTTCGTGGAAAATCTCGTAGATTTTGTCCATTTCGTAGTCCTGTTCTACGGCAATAACGTTAACCCTCGGTATCATAACATCGCGAACGTCAAGGTCCTCGAACTCGATTGCCGAGCGAATAAGTTGCGATTCGTGTTCTTTAAGTTCGCCCTCTTCTTCCGCCGTTTCAACGATAGTTATAAGTTCGTCCTCAGAGAAAGTCGAGGTCTTTTTGAACTTAAAGATTTTGCGAAGTAGCCATTTCCAACCACTAAAAATGAGGTTAATCGGGAAAAGAATTATGACGAAAAACTTTAAGAAGGGATAGAGCGCCATTGCTACTCCCTCGGGGTTTTCCTTCGCGAAAAGTTTAGGGGTAATTTCGCCGAAAATAAGCACCGCTACCGTCAAAACTGCCGTCGATACCGTCGCAGCCACCGCGTCGTCCACTATGAGCGAGCCGAAAAGTAAGGTCGCAAGCGTGGTCGCAAGAATATTTACGATATTATTGCCCACCAAAATTGCCGAGAGCAGTTTATCGAAGTTCTCAGTCATTCGCAAAACTATGCCTGCGCGTTTGTTTCCGCTCTGCTCAAGGTTGAGAAGTCTGATTTTGTTAACCGATGCAAAAGCCATCTCCGACCCCGAAAAAAGAGCCGAAAGAATAATGAGCGCTATTATTGAAATTAATAAGCCTACTTGCCCGCCGTCCATTTTTGTTTTTGTTTTCTCCTTAAATTTTATTTATTATTCCGTATAGCAAAATAGCCACGCCAAAAAGCGTCGCTAAATTAAACCGATTATGAATTTGTCAGCGCACCCTCGGGGAGTGTCGCTATTATTGTCTGATAAATCGTTCATTTTTTTTCGTTTTAATTACCCACGGCGCGTGGGAGCGACTTTTCGCGCTTTAGCGAAAGTTGGTTTATAAGCGAAGTGTTCGCGTATAGGCTTGGTCGTGTCCTTCTGGAGCGAAGGCGTAGCCGTAGCGACAGAATCTCCCAAGTCTATGCAACCATTTTTTAGCGGTCGGAGTTCCTATCACTCCACTTCGTTCCGTTCCAGGAAGACACACGCAAAGCGTGTGACCCACTAGCGTGGGGGCACTTCTCGCTTACGCTCGGTATGACGTAATAATTCTGTGCTGTCATACCGACCGAGCCGTTAGGCGAGTGGAGTGTATCTCTCACTATCCTTTGGTCAAGGGCTAAACGCTTCAAAAACGAGTAATACAAGGAAACCGCGGATGAGCGGAGGGCGCGTACTAAGGCGTACGTAACCGAACGCGAAACGCAAGGTTGACACAGTAGTACGAAGTTTTTCAAGCGTTTTGAAGTATTGCGATGCAGATTTTTGCGTTTAGATAAGTTCCTCAATAGCCTTAACGAGTTCTTCAACAGTCTCAACCTGAATATCGTCAGGGAAAGTAACGTCGAATTTGTCTTCGATAGCCATAACCATTTCTACTTTATCAAGTGAGTCGTAGCCAAGGTCGGTGAAGTTATCAGCGAGGGTGAAGTTGCTTTCGCCACGATACTCCTCAGCGATTTCGTTAAGTTTAGCCAAGATATCGTTTCTATCCATAAGTAAATTCCTCCAAAATCAACGGGTTTTTATTATTATAACATTATTTTTCGCGTTTGTCAATCGTTATGGACGGGGATATTTATCCGAAACTACGCCGTTAAAATTCAAATCGTAGTCGAGAAGGCGTTTTTCCTTCATATACTTTGCAAGCGAAACGCTATCGGTTATATCGTCAGGAAGATAGGTAACGGAATAAACGCCCTGCCAAAGTTCGTGGTTATCGTTAGAGGCGAACGCGATAAAGCCTCGCGATTTATTATAGCCGAGAATAACCTCTTCCTTTGTGTCGTCGTGGTCGATATGGTACGCGTTGGTGTTTATTTCCATACCGTGCATTTTGTCGAGCGCTTGAGGAGTGACGCCTTGACAAACTCTAAAGGGGTGAGCCTGAATAAGCACCGCACCTACTTCGTTGCACCAAGCGAACAGTTCTTCTTGGGTAAGGTCGCAAAGCCGGGGCGCAGAACGAAGAATATCGTCCGTTATGCCGTAGATAAGGTAGTCGGCAAAATACTTCTTTATAGTTTCAGGCGAGTGAATTTGCGTCATTTTCTTCGAGTAGGGCGCAAAAAGGGTAACTTCCATACCAAAAATAGCCGTCATACCCACTTTTTCGCACTCACGCTTAAATTCGTGGAAAGCGTTTATAAGGACTTCGATATGCTCTTCGTGAGTAACGCCGTTGCGGTCAAGGTAGGCGTCGGAGTAGTGATTAGTAAGTACTATTCCATCAACGCCCAAGTCGTGATATTTTTCCACCGCCTCACTCGCCGTTTGTCGCGCGCAACAAGAGGCTGGGGAAGTATGTAAGTGCATTTCGAACTTTTTCATTTTAGCCGTTAATAACCTCTTCAACTTCTTCGAGCGTAGGAATAGACTGCGCAGCGCCCTCTCTCGTTATGGTAATAGACGAGGCAACGGACGCAAAGCGCGCGCTCTCTTCTAAGGTTTTTCCCTTGGTGAGCATAACGGCGCAAGCGCCTACGAAGGTATCGCCTGCAGAAGTCGTGTCTACCGCTTTGACCTTTCTTGGCTCGATATAGGTAATGGTTTGACCCTCTGCAATCGCAGAGCCTCTCGAACCCATAGTGATAATAACTTTCTTAACGCCCTTTTGGTAGAACTTCTTAACGGCGAGGGCAAGATGAACTTCGTCAGAGGGCGAAACTCCCGTCAAGATTTCCGTTTCGCTCTCGTTGGGGGAGATAATATCCACTTTTGAGAGCAGTTCGTCGGGGAGAGGGATTGCAGGAGCGGGGTTTAAGATTACCGTCATACCCACTCTTTGAGCAATGCTCGAGGCGTACTCGACGATTTCAAGCGGTACTTCAAGTTGCATAATAAGGATATCGCCTGCCTTTGCGCTCGCAAGACCTTCGTCAACGTCTTCTTTAGTAAAGGCGTGGTTTGCTCCCTTATCGAGAATTATACGGTTGTCGCCGTCCTCGACGATAATCATAGCAATACCAGTGTTAACTCCCTCCGCTACCGTTACGAACTGAGCGTCAACGCCGTTTTTCTCGAGGTTTTCTATAAGCGCTTTGCCGTTAGCGTCCGCGCCCACTTTTCCCACCATCTTGACTTCTCCGCCAAGTTTGGCAATGGCAACCGCTTGGTTCGCGCCCTTTCCACCGGGATTGATATAAAACTTCTCCGCAGTGAGCGTTTCACCGTTCTTGGGCATATACCCAACGCGCGCTACCATATCCATATTGATACTGCCTAAAACGAAAATCATAAGGTTAACTCCTTTTCTTTTTCTATATTATATAACTTTCCTCGTTTTCCGTCAAACGAAAAGCGGTGGACGGGAAAGTTTTGTTAAAAAAGTGAAGTTATAAAACTCCACTTCTTTATAATCGTTAGTTGTTTTCCCCCTTAACGCTCTTGGGAACTTCGTTGATTTCGGGGTTTTTACTTTGCGAGCCGGTGGGGTTCTTGATAGAGAACGCCACGTTGATAAGGTGGTCGGCGATACGCTCAAGTGAAGTAAGCACGGAGAAAAAGTATGTTCCGCGCTCGACGATACAGTCGCCTTTGGTAAGACGCTCGAAGTGTTTTTTGGAAAGCGTGTCTTTCATATCGTCAACCTCGTCCTCGATTTGCTCAATTCTATCAAGCGCGGAAAAATCGCGACGGGAGAAGGCGTGAATACACATATCGTACATAGCGTTTACTTTATTATACATTTGAACGAGTTCGGCAATCGCAACTTCGGAGAAACGAATTTCGCTCGCCTCCATTTTGTGCGCTTGGTTAACGAAGTTTTCACAGTAGTCGCCGATACGCTCGATATCGCTTATAACGTGGTGGTACGCGCCGATTAGTTTTTCGTCGGACTCGGAGACGGAGGCGGAAAGTTTAATGAGGTATCTTGCAATAGCGTGGTAGGTGTGGTTAAGTCGAGCCTCGTTGTCCCTAACCTTATCCTCGTCTACGAACTCGTCAGTGGTAAGTTTAGTCATAGCAAGACGAAGGTTTTCTTGAGCCACGTCGCACATATAGAGAATTTCTTTTTGAACCTGACCTACTGCAACTGCGGGCGTTTGCAAAAGGCGGTCGTCGATATAGCGGAGTTGGTACTTCGTTTCATCTTTGGGCTTATCCTTAACGATAAGCGTTGCGAGGGATACGAGTTGGTTGATAAAGGGAAGAAGAAGGGCGGTGGTTATCACGTTAAAGAACACGTGGAACCAAGCGATTTGCATTTCGGGTTTGTCAACGAGCGAACGAAGTATGCTCACTACTCCGTCCTTAAATATCCATATAAACACGGTAAATATTACCGTACCGATTACGTTGAAAAGAAGGTGGATAACCGCCGTTCTGCGAGCGTTGGTACTCGTGCCGATGGACGCAAGCATTGCCGTTACGCAAGTACCGATATTAGAGCCAAGCACGATGAAGAGCGCGTTGTCGAGTTGGAGCGCGCCTCCGCCGACCATAATAATAACTAAACCCGTTACTGCGGACGAACTTTGGATAAGCGCGGTAACTAAAACACCGCAAAGAATAAGAAGAAGGGGGAAGTCAATGCTGGAAAAAATTCCGATAAAGATATCTTTCATAGCCTGCGTCTCAAACGCCGCGCTCATAAGGTCAAGACCGATGAACACTAAACCAAGACCACAGATAACGCTACCGATTTGCTTAACCTTGTCGTTACTAAAGAAGGTCATCATTACGCCGACGAAGGCAAGCGCAGAGGCGTAAAGACCGATATTGAGCGATTTAAGTGAAACTATGATACCCGTTACAGTCGTTCCTATGTTTGCGCCCATAATGATGGAAGTCGCCTGCGCCAGCGTCATAATTCCGGCGTTTACGAAACCTATTGCCATAACGGTGGTAGCGGCTGAACTTTGGATAATGCCCGTTACCGTTGCGCCTACGCCCACGCCTGCAAAACGGTTACTACTGATACTGCCAAGCAGTTTTTTCATACCCGCGCCTGCGCTCTTTTGAAGACCGTCGCTCATCATATTCATACCTGCGATGAACACGCCACAGCCTGCAAACAAGGAAAGTATATTCATTAAAATGTCCATAAAGCCTCTTCTCCTGTTGAGTTTGAGCAACGCGCGAATAAAAAATCCCCACACTTGCCTATTATAATTATATATGTTTAGCCCCCTTTAGTCAAGCGCATTTTAGGGCAACTCTCACAAAATTTTATGATATCATAAAGTTTTATTATAACGAATTTTTATAGCCCGTTTGCTTATACTATCGTTATGAAAAAAGAAAAAACTATTAACGAAGTAAAAAAGGAAAAAGGCAAGGACTACGAGAAAGATTATCCTAATCTTGCTAAGTACAAAATGGTAAGTGAAGACGATAGCGACGGGGCGGACGCGCAAAGAAGTTGAGGTTTTTGCAGTGAAACGGTTGACTTAACTTAATTTTGGTGGTATCATTATGGGGAAATCAATTTAGGAGTTTAGCAAAATGAGTGAATGCACGCATAATTGTAGTACTTGCTCGCAGAACTGTGGCGAGAGAAAGTCTTTAATCGAAAAGCCCCACGAACTTAGCAAAATCAAGAAAGTTATCGGTATCGTTAGCGGTAAAGGTGGCGTTGGTAAAAGCCTCGTTACCGGTCTTTGCTCGGTAATCAGTCAGCGTCACGGCTATAAAACCGCCGTTCTCGACGCAGATATTACCGGTCCGTCCGTTCCTAAAATGTTCGGTCTTAAGCAAAAGGCTCAGGGAAACGACCTCGGTCTTATGCCCGTTGAAACGAAAACGGGTATTAAAGTTATGTCGCTCAACCTCCTCGTTGAAAACGACACCGACCCCGTAGTTTGGCGTGGTCCCGTTATCGCCGGCGCGGTAACGCAGTTTTGGAAAGAGGTTATTTGGGGCGACGTTGACTTTATGTTCGTAGATATGCCCCCCGGAACGGGCGACGTTCCCCTCACCGTTTTCCAGTCTATTCCCCTCGACGGAATTATCATCGTTTCTTCCCCTCAAGAACTCGTTGGTATGATCGTGGAAAAGGCGGTCAATATGGCTAAACTTATGTCCGTTCCTATTCTCGGACTTGTGGAAAATATGAGTTATATTAAGTGCCCGGACTGTGGAAAGGAAATCGAGGTTTTTGGAAAGAGCCATATCGGAGAAGTAGCAATGAAACACTCTCTTCCCCTCCTCGCTCGTATTCCCATCGACCCTGCTCTTGCATCGGGTTGCGATAAAGGTCTTATCGAACTTTTTAACGGCGACTTTGTTGACCCCATCGTCCCCGTTTTAGATAACCTTGCTAAAAACTAAAAAATAAAAGAGTAACCGTAATAGTTACTCTTTTTTTTATGGTTTCGTATCAAATTTTAATAACCGTATGCGTTTTTTCGTTACGATTAAAGTCTACTAAGAGTTGCTTTAAGACGGCGAACGGTCTCCTCTTTGCCTAAAAGTTCCGCCATTTCCGTTGCTCCGCCTGGGGTGTTTTGCGCGCCCGTAATAGCGATACGGAATACCCAAAGAACTTGTCCTTTCTTGTAGCCCGCTTGCTCTGCGTAAGACACTAAGCCGTCGTGAAGTCCGTCGAAGTTATTCTCGCAAAGGTCGATAAGCGAGGGCAACATTTCCTTTGCAAGAAGGGGGTTAGTCTTCCACTTTTGGTTAGTCAAAAGTTCAAGGTCGTAGCCGTCGAACTGCGTTAAAAATTCGGTAAGACGCGCAACATCGGAGAAGATTTCACAGCGGTTTTTAAGGAGCGAGGAAAGAAGACGGAGGTCGTAACCTTTGAGGTACTCTACTTTCTCGTAGAAAGGCAAAGCGTACTCGTGGAATTGCTCGTCGGTAAGTTCCTTGATATAGCAAGAGTTGAGCCAACGCATTTTGTTCTCGTCGAAAATGGAGGCGGACTTGCTTAATCCTGCAACGGAGAAAAGGTCTATCATCTCTTCAAGGGTAAACTTTTCGCGGTTATCCTTGGGACTCCAGCCAAGAAGGGCGATATAGTTTACGATAGCGTCCTTAAGGTAGCCTTTCTTGATAAAGTCCTCGTAACTTGCGTCGCCGTGGCGCTTGCTTAACTTATGAGTAGCGTCGCGCATAATGGGCTGAAGGTGCATATACTTGGGAAGTTCCCAACCGAACGCCTTATATAAAAGGTTATACTTAGGCGTAGAAGAAAGGTACTCAACGCCACGAATTACGTAGGTAATGTTCATAAGGTGGTCGTCGATTACGTTTGCAAAGTTATAGGTGGGCATACCGTCGCTCTTAATAAGCACGTTGTCCTCAAGTTCCTTGTTCTCTACCGTGATATCGCCGAACACCATATCGTGATAGGTGGTACTGCCCGTCGTGGGGATATTTTGACGGATAACGTACTTCTCGCCCGACGCTATTCTTCTCTCGATTTCCTCTTTCGAGAGCGAAAGACAGTGCTTATCGTACTTCGTCGCCCCGTCCTTGTGGATTTGCTCAAGGCGTTCTTTGGTGCAGAAACAATAGTATGCGTCGCCTTGCTCTACGAGTTGCTTAGCGTAGCGAAGATAAATATCCTTTCTGTCCGTTTGGATATACGGACCGTACTCTCCGCCTACGTCAGGACCTTCGTCCCAGTTAAGCCCTGCCTCGCGCATAGTGCTATATATAATTTCCACCGCGCCGTCCACGTAGCGTTCAAGGTCGGTGTCTTCAATGCGGAGAATAAACTTTCCGTTATTCTTCTTCGCGTAAAGGTATGCGTAAAGCGCAGTTCTAAGTCCGCCGATGTGTAAGTATCCCGTAGGACTTGGGGCAAATCTCGTTCTAACTGTTTCCATAAGGCTCTCCTTCGTTGACAATCTTTCAATTAAGTGGTATAATAGCGTTACACCATTTCTAATTATAATATAAATTCGATATTTAATCAAGCGTTTTTACGCACTAAGGAGATTTATCTATGCTAAACGACCTTCGCGAAATCGTCGCAATAGACTCGGTTACCGCGCCCCGCTCTGCCGTGGACGCGCCCTTTGGTCAAAACCTTCGCAACGCGCTCGACTGGTTCTTGAATAAAGCCTCGTCCTACGGGCTTAAAGTGGGCGAGAAGAACGGCTATTGCGGTTGGGCGGACTACGGCGACCGCGAAAAACCCATTATCGCTATCTTGGCGCATATCGACATAGTTCCTTGTGGCGAGGGCTGGTCCTCCGACCCTCTTACCTTAACCGAAAAAGAGGGCTATCTTTACGGACGAGGCGTGGCAGACGACAAAGGTCCGCTCGTCGTTGCCCTGCATATTCTAAAGGATTTAGCCAAAAACAAGGTTAAACTCGACCACCGTATTCGCCTCATCGTAGGTTGCGACGAGGAAAGCGGTAGCAGTTGTATTAAGACATACGCTAAAGAGTGTGAAATCCCCGTCGTCTCCCTCGTGCCCGACGCCGACTTCCCCGTAATCAACAGCGAAAAAGGTATTCTTCACACCACCCTCTCCGTTATCCCCGACGAAACTTTCCGCGCCTCCGTGATCTCTATTAAGGGCGGAGAAAGAGCGAATATCGTTCCCTCTTCCGCCTCCGTAACCCTCGCTCTAACCGATGAACTCTTATCCGCAATCGAGGACTTTAAGATGGAGGGCGTGAGCGTTACGGTTAGCGAAAACTCAGCCACGCTTACCGCGAAAGGCGTTTCGGCGCACGCTATGAACCCGCTTAAAGGCGACAACGCTATTTGGAAGATTTTCAAAGCGCTTTCCCTTTTACTTCCACAGAGCAAAACCGTTAGCGATATTCTAAAGGTTTGCACGCACTCGGCAAGCAAAGATTTAGGTATTTACTGCGAGGACAAAAAGAGCGGAGACTTAACGCAAAACCTCGGTATCGTAGGTTACGACGGAGAGAATATCACGCTCACTTTCGACTTCCGTCTGCCCGTTTGCGCTAACCCCGACAAATGCGAAACGGCGCTCGAAAAAGCGCTCTGTGGCACGAAAAACCGCATACGGTACGCTGAAAACCTGTTTATGCCCAAGTCTTCGCCCCTCATTAAGACGCTACTTTCCGTGTATAGTCAAGTAACGAGAATTGAAAAACCGCAACCCCTTCAAATCGGCGGTGGCACTTACGCGCGCGAACTCCCCTCCGCAGTCGCCTTCGGTCCGCTCCCTATAAGCGAGCACGACTACGCGCTCCACAACGCCGACGAAAACATAGCGATTGCCGACCTTACCACTCTTTACGAAGTGTACGCTAAAGCAATAGAAAAATTAGATAAGATTTATTAAAAAATAAGGACTTGATTTTCTCAAGTCCTTTTTTTAAGTCAACCTCGTTTTCGGTTGACTTTTTCTTTTTTGGAGGCTTAAATCCTTATTATTTATCGCTTTCTTTATTGATTACTTTCTTTTGCCAAGACCTTTTACCACAATTTGGGCATTTCATATAACGCGTTCTGCCGGCGTGCATTGCCCAAAGTACAGCAGAAAAAGTGGGAATATAACGGTGTCCGCACTCTTTACACTCGTAGTAGCCTGCGGTTTGCTCAATTTTGAGCATAAAGGGAAGAGCGACCAACAGCGGAATAAGTCCGATTAAAATAATCACTACTCTGATCCACTCCTCTACGGGCAAAAACGCGCTTACGAGACACGACGCGAGCAAAAACAGCGTACTGATTACGCCCACTAAAATTTCCACGCTAAGAAGTCGTTTGTCCGCCTCTTCCTTTTGCTTAATCATCTCAAGCAAATTGTCTTGCATTTCTTTATTATAATCTTCCATTGAAACTACCTCCCCGCTCAACAAATCGTTGACGCTAATTTTGAGAATATCACACAGTTCAATCATAATGGACGAATCGGGTAACGCTCTGCCCGTTTCCCACTTTGAGACTGCTCTGTCCGTAATATTCAACATTTCCGCTAACTGCATTTGCGTTAAGTTAGCGTTCTTTCTTCTCTCTGCAATAAAGTTGCCTATTTTGGTTAAATCCATAATTCTTGCCTCCTGACATTATTATAGCAAGTAGATTAAAAAAAGTAAACATACCGTTGGTTGAGTGGGGAGTTTTCAACCACGGGTAGACCTCGTTTTTACCAAAAATCCTATACCGTATGCGTTTTTTCGTTACAAAATAAAAACCCGCGGAAAAATTACGCGGGCTTATTTTTACTCTTCTATAGGCGTTTCGTGGATAGTAAGGGTGGAACACTCTACGGGCAAGAAGAAACAAAGTCCGTGAGCAGGCGTGCCAACGCCCACTTTTTCCTTGACTTTTTCCATAATCTTAAGCGCAACTTCCTTTTCAACGACGCTCAAAATAATTTCCTTTTCGGTGTCGATAGTAATACCCAAAATGGTTTGGGGCTTATTAACAGAACCGCGCGCGTTAAGAATAGTCGCGCCAGTTGAACCGACGGAGCGAGCAATCTCCACCACTTCGGAACTAAAACCTGCGTTAACGATAATATATAATGCTTTTAACTCTTTCATAATCCTTCTCCTTTTCTAAAACGCCAAACTCTCAACGGCAACGCTAAATGCAATGCCGGTGTTAGGCTTACTAAAATTATAATCGTTATACAAAACTTTGATAAGTTGCTCCGCCTTCTCCGTTCTAAGCAAACAGGAAATTACGACCTTATTTTGCTGAGCCTCGAACCCAAACGCAGAGGCTATGACGCTCGGACTCATCGAGCCTTTGCCGTAAATAGTCTCAATCGCTTTTGCTCCGTACTCGCCCAAGAGGGACAAGAACTTGTCTTTTTCTTTTTGCTCGGCAATAATGACGAAATATTGCGCTACGCTTTGAATATTACTCATTTGAATTTTCCTCACTTTCGTTAGTGTTGGCGGTAGAGGGCACAAGCAGGTCGCAAAAATCCTCGTAACTCTCTTCGCTCGCCTCACGCTCTGCCTTTTTAAGACGGATATTATAGATAATGCCCAGCGCCTGAATTGCTATTAGGGGCGTTACGGAAATAAAGGATATTATTCCAAAACCGTTCGTTAGTATTGACATTACGCCTCCGCTTGCCTCCGCTACCGCACTTGCAACGCTTAGCGTTAAGGGGGTAAGGAAAGCCGAGGTTAGCGCGCCACCCGTTACTCCGCCCGAGTCAAACGCGAGGGCAACGAACAGTTTGGGGGTAAAGGGCATCATTATTAGCGCGATTAGGTAAAGAGGCGCGAGGAAGTAGAGGATATTTATCTCCGTCAATATTTTAAGGATTGACAAGAGCGACGCAACGCCTATACCAAGCGCCAAAGTCAAAATTATGGTCATTTTCTTTATGTGGCCGTTAGTAAGTTCCTCGATTTGACCGCCAAGCACCGTTACGGCAGGCTCGGAAACGGTTATTGCCGAACCAAGCACGAACCCAACTATCAATAATAGCCACTTAACCCACTCGGGATTACCCTCCTTAAAGAAGATTTGCCCGATATACTGCCCGATAAAGCCGAACCCAAAGTCGATGCCCGACAAAAACACGAGCAGTCCGAGGTAGACGGGAATTACGCCCAGCATAAGTTTAAGGAAGGCTTTGGGGGGAATTTTGATAAGGAAGAGCAAGAACGGAATAGATATAAGCACGATAGGAAGAACTGCGAGGGCAACGCCTAAAAGGTTAGAAAGGATTATCTCGCCAAAGCCTCCGCTACTGGTCATATCGAAAGCGTTCTCGGGCGGAAGAACACCGCCGTTTACCGATTTAATTATAATTCCGTAAACAAGCACCGCAATGATAGGTCCGACGGAAGAAATACCGATAATGCCAAGTGAGTCTTCGTTAGTCTTGCTTTTAGAAAACGTGGTGGAAATACCCATCCCAAGCGCCAAAATAAAGGGCACTGAAACGTCGCCCGTAGTCGCTCCACTGCCGTCGAAGGCGAGGGCTATAAACTCGTTAGGCGCGAAGATAACGAGAATAAAGACGAGCGTGTACAAAATAGCAAAAACCCACTTAATGTTGAGGTTTTTAACTATTCTAAGGAGCGCGATTGCTACTCCAAGCCCTATACCCGTACCCGTTATCCAAATGAAAATAGTGCTATCCACGAGGGGCATAATCATACCGATTTGCTTTGCTAAGACGGACAAAGCAGGCTCAGCGACCGTTGCTAAAAGCCCGAAAGTAAACCCAAATAATAGCACGAAAATCAGTTTGTTGTACTTTGCGAACGAGCCTCCCACCATTTTGCCGATAGGAAGTATGCTCGACTCAAGTCCGATTAGGAATAGGGATTGACCAACGACCACGCATAAATATCCCACGATAACCTTAGCGTAGTCGGTAGGCTCGGGCAGAGGCGCGAGCAGTAAGCATATTAAGATGATAATCGCAAGTGGTAAAGTGGCAACGACGGTCTCTTTTACCGTTTGCAAAAATTTAGATTTCATACGCGCGTTTCACTCCGATAAAGTTAAATTCCCTTTTTCCTATTATATATTATAACATTAAATATCCAAAAAATCAATGTTTTAGCCGTTTTTACGCCTAAGCATCGTTTTTGAGTAATAATCGTAGCGTTTTTTAGGGCGTTCGCTCGCAACCTCGAGCGCGCCGATAGCAATTAAGTATTCAATCCTATGCGCGATAAAGAGGTCGGATACGCCGTGAGGACAAGAAGAGAGCGTCTTTGCAACCAAACTTCCAAGCGAAAATCTTCCGTTTTTAGGCGCAAATCCCAAAATCGTCCCGTCAAGATAATCTTCTGAAACGGAAGTTACCTCTCCGCCGATATTTAGCCTAAGTAGAGCGTTCTCGCTCGCTAACTTTTCCCACTTTTTCTCAATACTCTCTCGCTCGCCCTTGCTCAGTTCTCTCTCTAAAACAAGAGAGTTTTTCATCTCGCTTTCCGTAGCCTCGCTCCAAGCCCTGTCGCAGTCTTTTTCTCTTATCCCTGCCGTATCGGGCATTTCAACGATTAAAAGCGCGCAATCAACCCCACGAAGTGAGTAAACTAAGTGGTAAAATCCACACTTTGAACAAGGAGTGCTTGCCGTCCAAACCCTGATAACTTTATCGGTCTTTGCGCGCGCAATTATGCGTTCTAAGCGTTTGCAGTCCTCTTGCCAAACCTTTACCCTTTCCTCCACTTTGCAAATATCGTAAAAGTCCACCAGCCAAGCCTTACGCTCTTCGTTAAAGTTTCCGCCCACGCGTCCAAGGTCTAAATGACGGTGAGAATAAGTGAACTCTTCGCCCACGCTCTTTGCGAGCATTTCGCTCTCTCTATATCCAAAACAAATATTAAGCATTTCGCCCTCCACTATCATTATATCATATACTCTATCTTTTTTCAACCGTTTAACGATAAAAGAAAAAAGCCCAAACCGTTTGGCTTGGACTTTTTCTTTATTTAGTGCTTTTTAGTTCAATTTTGCAGGTACGGGAACGCCGTCTTTAATATCCCAGAAATCGTTGTCCCAACTGCTAAAGTCAATGCCTGCGCCCTTTAACGCGTCGTAGTCAGCGTAAGCGCCGGAATTAGCAACGGTGCTACCAGTGTTATTCACCTTATCAAAAACTTTACCCACTGCGTACAAGTTGCTTAAATTAGAGTTTTCCATATTGTTGATGGGAGCGCCTACCACGTCGCCCTCGGCAGTGTTA
>JAZSFP010000015.1:0-33801 GCA_045532295.1 Pumilibacteraceae bacterium
AAGAACCTGAAGGATTAACGCACAGTGGAAATGCGATTACGGAAGGGTTAACAAATTACCTTACCGACCTTGCTTTTTCTATCCAAAAGTCAATGAATAAGTCAAAGAGAAGTACACCGAAGTACTTCTCTTTTTTCTTTGTCTTTTTAAGTTTAAATAGATAGAAAGGAAGTAACCGTTTGGCTACTTCCTTTTTTTTAATAGTTCATTTCTTCTTCCATCGTTTCAAAAGTGAGGTTTTTACAATAGTAGTGGTATGCTTTTTCTATTGAGCCGTTGCTCGCAAGTTCCATAACCGTACCGCCTACTACGGGATAACCGTTTGCAAGGTGAGAGCGAACGAGTTTTCCGTCCTTATTCTTATAAAGATTGCTATCGTAGGTGGAGGATTTTAGTCCAAACTGCAATCTGACGCCCTCGTACACAACGCTTGCAAAAACCTCGTGGTCGTGTCCAACGCAAATGGAGTCTACCCCCAAATCTTTCAAAAGATTAAACGTTTTGTCACTTTTATCCCAAGTATTAAACTTCATATTGATAAAACCGAAATCGCCTTCCGCCTTGTTGGGCGCGTTATCAATATCAATAGGGAAACAAGCGGGGTTTTCAGCGTCGTAGCCATACTTTGCGTACGCTTTTGCAAAAGCATTGATAGGCACGTGGAAATTAAAAGTAATTTTAGTATCGGGCGAAACGGCTTTTAGTTTGTTAATATCATCGGTAAACCAGTCGATTTGGTTTTGTCCAAATCCGGGCGAACGATCGGTATGTCCGTTGGCAAGAGAGAGAGGGGAGGGCGCGCCAAGGTTAGAGTCAATAAAATATAATACGCGCAAAAGTTTATCCCCTTGCTTAATTCCTACGGTAAAGTTGCTATTGCCGGTAAGCGTACGTTGCTTAAACAAACAATTTTTTCCGTTTGCAAGTTGCTCGCAAATCCAGTCAATACCTACGGGGCTTTCCGTTTCGTGATTGCCAAGCACGGGTGCCCAAGGAATGCCCAGCGAGTCCATAAACTCAACAAGTTTAGTCACAGGCGAGCCGTCAAGACAAAACTCGCCGTAAATAAGGTCGCCCGCTATGGTAATTAAGTCGGGCTTAACATTTTCCACCGTCTCGCGAATAATGGAAAAGCAACGCTTTTCTATCTTCGTAGGATGCCAGTACGCAAGCCCAAACTTGTCCATCCTCTCGGGTGTACTTTGAGTAGAGTCAATAATTTGTGGGTCGGAAAGTTGTAAAATGACAGGCGTTTTTTTAAGTGGGATTTCCACGGTAAAATCAGGTTTATAGTTCATTATGCACCTCCGTTGTGTGCGAAAATTTTAATACCGTTATCGTTTTTTCTTTACCTTTTGGCTTAAATTCTCGGCAAAGTCCTTACCGTATTTGCGCTCAACTTTCTTATAGCGCGACGACGGTTTTTCTTCCGTTTTCTTTTCCTCTTTCTTTTTTGAGGATAACTTAGTTCCCTTTTCTTTAAGGCGGTTTTTTAAGTCTTCTGCAGTTTTTTTGCGTTTAATAGTAGTGTTGCGACTTTGCGTAGTTTTAGAAGTAGAACGCTTAGAAGAGGGAGGATCTTTTGCCTCGTCTTCAGCGTAAAGGTCGCTAACGAGCGCGTCAATTGAGCGATATCTATCTTTAGCGAATACCGCCAAAGCCTTCATAAGCGCGTTCTCCGTACGCTTTTTAATTTTAACGCCAAGCGCGGAAGGTAGTTCTATTTTATCGTCGTACATTCTTTGAATACTCTCTTGTGGAAGAGTAGCGGTCATTGAATAGTAAAGCGTTACGCCCAAAGCATAAATGTCCGTCCAAGGTCCTTGCTCGCCCGAAAGTCGATATTGCTCTTCGGGGGCAAAACCCTGCTTAAGCACTATTCCTGCGTCTTGAGAAGTGGAGGAATTTTGCTTAGCCGCGCCAAAGTCAATGAGTTTAACTTCGCCCGTGCGCGTGATCAATATATTATCGGGTGAAATATCCCTGTGGATAAGTCCAGCCTCGTGTACTTCTCGAAGAGAGTAAATAACGGGCTTAAGAATAGTAAGGGCGTCGTGCGCTGTCAGTTTTCCCTTGTGTTTAAGGTATTTTTTAAGCGAAATGCCGTCCAAAAACTCCATAACTATGTACGCCGTGGCGTTTTCAGAGAAGAAGTCCAAAACCTCGACGATACCACTGTGGTCGGTAATACGCGAAAGGTTTTGAGCCTCGTCGATAAACCGCTTAAGTCCGCGATTAGTTGGAGCGTGGTTTTGCTTGGAATTTATGATAATACGCTGTGAACGCGCGTCGCGGGAAACGTATCCGCTTGGGTAGTATTCCTTAATAGCAACTCTTCGACCGCTAACGATATCCCAAGCCTTGTAAGTAATACCAAAACCGCCCTCGCCGATAGCGTTTACGATTAAGTAACGCTTGTGAAGAAGAGTTCGGCGTTGAAGATGATGCGAAAGCGACGGCTCGCCCTCGTCCTTTTTACCGCACGAAAGACACACTCTGTCCTTTGACAGAGTTCCAAAACAATGCAAGCATATATCATTGTTGTGTCTTTTTGCCATTATTCATTATCCTTATTATAGATTTTCTTCAGTTTCAGTAACGACTTCTACTTCGCTAACGACTTCGCTCTCGTCTAATGAGGTAACCTCTTCGGTTTGCTCGCTAACGGGAACCTCTTCTACCGTTTCAGCAAGATCTTCCGCTACCTCTTCCTCTGCGATAGGCTCGATAGCGTCTTCCGTTTTGTCTTCCTCCATAGCGGTGATGCGCTCTATAATGGGAGCGTCTTCATCGGTAAAACGAAGAAGAACGGCGGTATAGTTGTCGCAGTTTTCTTGGTCAGCGCGCGAGAGCAAAATCTTCTCTAAATTTTCCAAAGCGTCAATCGCGCCCTCGGAAGAGGCGAGCGCCTTTTCCATTTCGTCTTCGTAGATATGCTCCCAAAAACCGTCCGAGCATATTAAAATGCTATCGTTTGCCGTGTAATTTCTATAAATCTTAAAATCGGGCTGAACGTAGTAATCGCTACCCAAAACCCTCGTCAACTTGTTTTGGTCCTTATGCTTACGAATTTCGCTCTCTAAAATTTCTCCACGCGCAACGGCGGCGGTAGCAAGAGAGTGGTCTTTCGAGTAGAAACAAAGTTGGTTATCCTTAAAGAAGTAAATTCTCGTATCGCCCTCGTGCGCCACTATAAACTTTTCGCCGTCGGAAATAAAAAGCGAAAGAGTAGTGCAACCTGCTCTAAGGTTAGGAGCGCCCGTCTTTGCTTTAAGGATAGCGGAGTGCGCGCCCTTAAATAACTTGTTCATCATAACGCCGGAGAAAAGATCCTCGCCCTTTTCAACTGCTTTGCGGAACTTGTTAAGCGCAAAAGTAACGGCGGTTTCTCCTGCAACCTCGCTACCTGCGTACGCGCCGAGTCCGTCTGCAACGGCAATGCAAATATGACCGTTAAGCACGGCGTAGTCGGCGTAATCTTGATTGTGGGTTCTACCACCCGTTCTTGAAATTTTCCCGATTTTCACGATATAAATCTCCCTCAGTTTCTTTACCTTATATTATACAACGGCAAGGTTAAAAAGGCAAGCGTTTTACTTTCCTTGAACAAAAAATAGCAAATATGCTAACATAAGTTTTTGTTTTTGTAGAATAATATCAAAATTTGTAAAAACTTCCCTTAAATGTTTGACAAGTATGTGAAAATTGTGTTAAAATCATATTAATAAATCCGAGATATAATTTGAAGAATGCGGTTTCAAAGTCTCTACCAAAACACCAAAGAAAGTTTTGACTATCAAGGATAAAGAGTTTTCTTTATTCCTCGCCGTATTCTATTATATAGGATGACGGTGAGTTTCTTTTTATTACGGATACGACGGCAAAAAGCCGAGTATTAATAAAAAACTATATAAGGAGAGTTTTTATGAGTGAAGAGTTAAAAGATGTTCAAACTGAAGAAACCGCTCAAGAAACAGCACAAGCGCCCGCGCCTAATGGTAAAATGACCATCGGCAAGAGGTTAGACAACTACTTCGAGATTTCTGCAAGAAAGTCAAATTTCAAGACTGAAATCATCGCAGGTCTTACTACCTTCTTCGCAATGTGCTACATTGTGTTGGTTAACCCCGCGCAGATTGCTGCCGGCGGTAGTGGTGGCTGGCTCGCTGGAATTTTCAGCGGAGTAGCAGGCGAACTTGGTCAGATTTGGAATGCCGTATATATCGGTGGTATTATTGCCGCTATTATTGGTACCGTTCTTACCGCAGTTCTTGGTAAAATGCCGTTCGCGCAAGCAGCAGGTATGGGACTTAACTCCTTCTTCTGCACCTGTTTCGTTTCGGCTGGCGTATTCGCTAACAACGGTTCTGGCGCAATGGACGCATATCAAGGTGGTTTGATTATCATCTTCCTTTCCGGTCTTGTATTCCTTATCTTGTCCGTAACCGGCGCAAGAAAGGCAATTGCAAAAGCGCTTCCCGAGTGCTTGAAGAAAGCAATCCCCGCTGGTATCGGTCTTTTCATCGCGCTTCTTGGATTTAAGGCTGCTGGTATCGTAGTTTACGACCGCTGGACGATGGTAGGTCTTCTTAACCTCAAGGCTTGGGGAGACGGCGCAGCCGTTTGGGCTGAAGTTGCTCCCGCTCTTGCAGCGTTCCTTGGACTTATCATTATCGCAGTTCTTGGAAAACTCAAGGTTAAAGGTAACGTAATCCTCGGTATCCTTGGTTCTACCGTTCTTTACTACCTCCTCACTTGGACTGTTCCCTCTTTCGATATGGGACAAATCGGACAAACCTTCTCTGACTTCGGTCAATACGGTGTAACCGCGCTCTTCAAGGGTGAGAACTGGGCGTACGCATTTGGTACCGTTGGTGTTCTTAACGCAATCTGCTATATCATCACCTTCTGCCTTATCGATATGTTCGACACCGTTGGAACTCTTTACGGCGCTGCTTCCGCTGCTAATATGCTTGACGAAAACGGCGACCCCATCAATATGGACGGATGCTTAATGGCAGACTCCGTTGCAACTTGCGCAGGCGCAGTTCTTGGTACTTCTACCGTAACCACTTACGTAGAGTCCGCTGCAGGCGTAGGCGCAGGCGGAAGAACCGGTTTCGCTTCCCTTATTACCGCAGCGTGCTTCGTTCTTTGCTTGTTCTTAAGCCCCGTTGCTTCCATTATTCCTCAGGCAGCAACCGCTCCCGCTCTTATCTACGTAGGCGTTCTTATGCTTCGTAACTTCAGCGCGATTGATATGCAAGACCTTGCAAGCGCAGTTCCCGCGTTCCTTACCCTTATCATGATGCCCCTTACCTATTCCATTGCAAACGGTATCGGTATCGGCGCAATCTCGTACGTTCTTATCCGTCTTTTCACCGGCAAGTTCGACAAGAACGATATCATCGTAACGGGTATCGCAATCGTATTCATTATTCGCTTTATGCTTACCTTCACCGGTACTTATCCCGCATTTGCGAACTAATAATACCTATCCCAACAGAAAGAAAACGGCTAACTTCAGTTGGCCGTTTTTTGTTTGGCTATGTCTCAATATCTTACTGATTTTTAACGGAAAAATACTGCGAAATACTGCGTGTTTTTTTCGCTTACAGACCACAGAGGGTATGCAACCTCAAAAGAACACTTGTCTTTCTTGTGTTTTTCTCGTTAAACCGCTAAATTCTAATCAGTCATTTATTGTGACATAGCCTTTTGTTTTAAAAACACTTGACAAAATAAAAATTATATGATATCATTTTAATATCAAAATGAAAAGGAGCAAGACGATGGAAAACAACGGCATAGCAAGAAACGTAGACGAAAAATTACTCAATCCAAAAGGTGGCGGATTTATGCTTTTCGTAACTATAATTCTCGCGCTCTTAACGCTTGGATTATTTATTGCGGGTATAGTATTGCTTGAAAGTTTTGGAGAAGAGAACGCAATGGGTACGGTAGGCGGAATTATGATGGCAGGCGGTATTCTTGGACTAATGGCAACGCTTATTTTTCTTATCCCCGGCTTTAAAGTAATTGCGCCCAACGAGGCGGTAGTATTGCTTTTCTTTGGTAAATACTACGGCACGATAGCAAAAGAGGGATTTTTCTGGACTAATCCTTTCTGCACCATTTATAACCCTGCGGCTCGCGGTGGAATAACCTTAAAGAGCGCAAGCGCAAACAAAACGCCTGACGAGGAAATGAGCGTTGAACTTTTTGCAAACAAGAAAATTTCTCTTAAAGCAATGACGCTTAACAACGACAAACAAAAGGTCAACGACGAAGAGGGTAACCCTATCGAGATAGGCGTGGTTGTCATTTGGAGAATAGTAAACACGGCAAAGGCAGTATTTAACGTAGACAACTATCTTGCTTACATATCCACTCAAGCGGATTCGGCGATAAGAAATGTAGCGAGAAGTTATCCTTACGACGTGAGCGAAGACGGCGATGAAAAATCGCTCCGTGGAAGTTCGCAAGAGATAGCGGAGGTTCTTAAGCAAGACCTTCAAAAGAGAGTAGAAGTAGCAGGAATTGAGATTATCGAGGCACGCATAACCCACCTTGCGTACGCGCCCGAGATTGCAGCGGCAATGCTCCAACGCCAACAAGCGAGGGCAATTATCGTAGCGCGTCAAAAGATTGTAGAAGGCGCAGTTGGTATGGTGGAAATGGCGCTCAATAAACTCAGCGAGAATAATATCGTAACGCTTGACGACGAAAGAAAAGCGCAAATGGTAAGCAATCTTTTAGTGGTGCTTTGTGGAAGTAAAGACGCTCAACCTATCGTTAATAGCGGAAGTATTTACTAAATGAAGGAGGAAAAGAAGAACTTGCCCCTTCGCTTATCGCCTTCACTTTATCAAAAAATAGCGAAGTGGTCAGAAGAGGAATTCCGTTCGATCAACGGACAAATTGAGTATATACTAACGCAAGCAGTCAACGAAAAGTACGGAAAAGACAAAGAAAAGTAATTAATAAATACTGTAAGCCCCCTAAATGCTTGCAGTATTTTTCCTAAAATAGTATAATATAGATATGGATTTTTTAACTACACTTATAACCGTTGGCATTATGATTGCGCTTGCAGTCCCCGGTTTTATTCTCAGAAAAGCAAAGATGCTCCCCGATGGAGCGGTAGCAACGCTCGTGTGCGTTCTAATGTACGTCGCTCAACCCGTTATGGTGGTGGACGGATTTTTGGCTAAGACTTACGAACCCGAACTCCTTCTTAATATGGGCATAGCGTTCGTGTCCGCGCTCGTAGTACATATCGTGATGTTCTTCATCATAAAACTAATTTTTATCCCGTTTAAGCCGAAGAGTAGCGACGACGAGGCAAAAATTAAAGCGACTAACGACAAAAACAACGTATGCATTATTTGCTCTTTCCTGGGTAACGCAGGCTTTATGGGACTTCCCGTAATGAAAGCGCTTTTCCCCGAACACCCTGAGATTTTAATGTATACGACGATGGTTATCGTAGCGTTTAACCTCATTTGCTGGACGGTAGGAATTTTCGTAATCACGGGCGACAAGAAAAATATCGGCTTAAAGCGAATTTTCCTCAATCCTCCTACCGTAGCGGCGTTTATCGGTATTATAGTGTTCTTTATAAAGGGTTTCGTAGCAATTCCCGAAGACCTTATGATAAATATCGAAAGATTTACGGGATACTTGGGCGATATGACTTTGCCTCTTTCAATGATGGTTCTTGGTGTGCGTCTTGCGGATATTAAATTCCTCGACCTCTTTAACGACGGGAAAGTATACCTTACGTGCGCGAATAAACTTATTCTTTGCCCCTTAGTAACTTTCTGCTTGCTTTTGCTCGTACGCCTTATCTATCCTGCTCTCGACTATTACCTCTTCGCCGCGCTCTTTATAGTCCTCGCAATGCCCTCGGCAAGTTCGTGCCTAAGTTTTGCGGAAATGTTCGATAGCGACCGAGAGGTAGCCGTAAAGATAACGCTCCTATCAACGATTCTAAGCGTTCTCACAATCCCCGTAATTATGCTACTTTGCTCGTTTATCTAAATAATAAGCCACGCTGAATTAAGCGTGGTTTTTCATATTTTTTGGGTAAATTTGTAAAATCACTTGCCCTTTTGGGTGCAATGTGTTATACTTTTGTTATGGATAAGAAATTGAAAAGAGTAATAGCAATTATCGCGCTCGTGTTCGTGGGAATTTTCTCCGTATCGTTCGTAGCGTACCTTCTCGACCAAACGCTCTTAAACGGAGCAATCGGTCTTCTTTCCGCTGTTTCCGGCGGAACGGGTCTTGCACTTTTTATCGTAATCAAACTTTCTCGCGATAACACCGACGAGATTGTGGACGCGGTAAAGGATAAGACTGACGAAGAGGAAAAGAGCGAAGAAGAGAGCGAAACTAAAGAGGAAGAGAATAAAGACTAAGTCTTTTTGCGTGGTAGAACGAGCACGGTAATGCCCAAAACCAAGGATAACGAGGCGAAAATAATATAATAAACCGATGCTCCAACAAACCCCGATAGCGCAAAAATGATAAGCGCTGACTTAAAATACCCTTTTGCGTTTTCTTTAGATAGAAGTTTAGCGAAAAATTCGTTTAGTTTGTTTCGCTTTTCTTTAGGTAAGGGCGAGGGCAAAGCGTTACGCTTTTGCAAAAAGTCGTAAACTTTCTCAAAGTCCCACAAAGTAACTTTTACTCCGCAAACGGTAGCGCAGGTGCAGTCGCTGTCAAAGGAGTTAGTTATGATTAAAACCTTTTCGCAGTTTGCGTTAGAGCAAATGCTTACCGTCTTATCAAGCGAAAGGGGCGCTTTAGTAAAAGAGCAAAAGATTTTACCGCCGTCCACCTCGATAAACCCTTCTTTTAGCGTCGCGTCGCGTTTTAAGAGAGAGTGAATAAGCGAAAGCAAATTCTTCTCGCCCATTAAAATTAACGCCCTTCTAACTTCGTCGTTATTCTTGGTTTTGCCTTCTTTTCTCGTTAATTTTAGATAAAGAGGACAAAGGCAGAGTGCAAGAACTAATCCCGTTAAAAGCGAAGGGATAGCGCGAAGAGTAAGACGCGCGCAGGCGGTAAATCCAATAGCAAAAATAACCAAAAAACTTAATACGGTATCAAAAAATCGTGACATTTTATTCATAAAATGATTATATCCGTTAAAGGAAAAAATAAACTATCAATGGAAACGAAGATTTACAAGCCAACAAACGAGAACCTAACGCTTTGCGCCTCGATTATAAAGAGAGGCGAGATCGTCGCGTTTCCTACTGAAACGGTGTACGGGCTTGGCGCGAACGCAATGATGGCGGATAGCGTTAAAAAGATTTACTCCGCTAAGGGTAGACCGTCCGATAATCCGCTTATAGTTCATATTGCGGATAAGTCTATGGTGTATGAACTTGCGTCTTTCGTTCCAGATAAAGCAAAAGCAGTAATGGACGCTTTTATGCCCGGACCCATTACGGTCGTTCTTCCCAAAAAGCCCTGCGTTCCCGACGAGGTAACGGGCGGACTTAAAACCGTTGCAATTCGTATGCCCAAGAACGAGATTGCGCTTAAACTTATAAAAGAGGCGAATTGTCCCGTATGCGCTCCAAGTGCAAATACTTCCTCGCGCCCAAGTCCGACTACGGCTAAGCACGTTTATGAAGACTTAAGCGGTAAAATTGA
Source organism: Pumilibacteraceae bacterium (assembly GCA_045532295.1). Taxonomy (GTDB): domain Bacteria; phylum Bacillota; class Clostridia; order Christensenellales; family Pumilibacteraceae; genus UBA10677. The sequence goes on from JAZSFP010000015.1 coordinate 9,670, forward strand.
GGCAATTCTTGACGGTGGCGAATGTGAAGTAGGCGTTGAGTCTACCGTAATCGACTTTACTACGCCCGTTCCAAGACTTCTTCGAGCAGGCGGAATGGCGGTAGAGGAAATCGAAAAGATAGTGGGCAAAATTGAAGTTGTAAAAAACAGCAAGGTTGCGCTTTGCCCCGGTATGAAGTATAAACACTACTCTCCCACCGCCGAAGTTTATCTTGCGGATAAAAACGAGAATAGCAAAAATATCGTAAAAGCGTATGTTGACCTTGAAAGACAAGGCAAAAGAACGGTAATTCTATGTTTTGAAGAGAAACTAAAAGAATTTATTGACTTTAATACTTATTGCGTAGGAAAAACGGTAGAGGACTACGCGCACAACCTCTTCGCGCTCCTTAGAAAAGCGGATGAAGACGGCTACGACGCCGTTATTTGCGAAGGCGTTAGCGAGGAAGGATTAGGCGCAAGCGTTCTTAACCGTCTTGACAAGGCAAGCGGAGGTAAAAGAGTATGAGCGTAATCATCGCCCCGCCCGAAAAAAAGACGCATATTATCGAGTTTAAGGACGAGGAAAAAACGGAAGTTGAGGTCAAACCTCAAAAAGCAAAGCGCGTAAAAAAAGCGCCCAAAATTAAAATTATGTTTCTCTGCACGGGGAATACTTGCCGTTCGGCAATGGCGGAAAGCGTTTTTCGTTACGAGATAAAAAAGAGAAAATTAACCTCTAAATTTGAAGTTTCATCTTCGGGCTATACTGCGGTTATTAACGAAGGAATAAATCCCTCCGCGCGCGCCGCTCTTGCCTTTTTAGATATTCCTTGGCATAAGCACAAGGCGAAAAGGTTTGACGAGAAAAACGGCGCAAAACAAGACCTAATCGTGTGTATGTCGCGTGAGCATAAACAGGGTACGAGTCTTAAAAATGCGTATACGGTAGGCGAAATTACAGCCAAAGGCGACGTTCCAGACCCATACGGTTACCCCATTGAAAGTTATATAAAGGTAGCGAAATATTTATGGGAAAGCGTCGATGCGGTGCTTGACGCTGCAGAGTATTTACGAGAAAAGAAAAATAAAGATTAAGGAGATAGAACTATGAAAATTGCAATTGCTTGTGACCACGCTGCGCTTAACCTTAAGAATATGGTTGTAGACAATCTTAAAGCGCAAGGCTACGAAGTAACCGACTTCGGTATTTACGAAAACGCGTCGGTTGATTATCCCGACTATGCTATTAAAGTAGCCGAATCAGTAGCAAGTAAAGAGGCGGATAAGGGTATACTTATTTGCGGAACGGGAATAGGCATGAGTATGGCGGCAAACAAGGTTAAAGGCGTTCGTTGCGCGCTCTGCTCAGATACTTTCTCTGCGCACGCAACGAGAGAGCATAACGACGCGAACGTTCTTGCATTTGGCGAACGCGTAGTAGGAGCAGGACTTGCCCTTGATATCGTAAACACCTTCCTCTCAACGCCTTTCTCGGGCGACGCTCGTCATCAACGCCGAATAGACAAAATCACGGCTATCGAGCAAAAATATTTTAAGTAAGCACGAACGAAAAGAAAGGATAATCCTTTCTTTTTCAAATATCAAGGAGCAATTTATGAGCGAGCGAGAAATTTTAGCAAAATGTGACCATACTAATCTAAAGATTGACGCAAGTTGGGAAGATATTAAACGGACGATTGACGAGGGAATAGAATATAGTACCGCAAGCGTTTGTATCCCCGGTTGCTTTGTTAAAAAAGCAGTAGAGTATGCAGATGGCAGAATAGCAATTTGCACCGTTATAGGCTTTCCTCACGGCAACAACGGGGCAAAAGCCAAGGCGTACGAAACACACTCTGCAGTTTGCGACGGCGCAAGCGAAATTGATATGGTAATCAATATCGGCGCGCTTAAAAGCGGAGATGACGAGACCGTACGCGAGGAAATAATCAAGGTAAAAGAGGCTTGCGGAGGAAAAATTCTCAAAGTCATTATTGAGTCGGGATTGCTCTCTGACGAAGAAATTAACCGCGCTTGCTTGCTATCTAAAGAGAGTGGAGCAGACTTCGTTAAAACTTCGACGGGGTTTAACTGCTCGGGCGCAAGCGAAAGAGCGGTAAGTATAATGGCGCAAGCAGTAGGAAAAACTATGGGCGTAAAAGCGTCGGGAGGAATAAGAACTTTCGAGGATGCTCAAAAGATGCTTGAGGCTGGCGCAACGAGAATAGGCGCAAGCGCGCTCGTTAAATTAATAAAGAAATAAGGAGAGAGATTATGTCAATACCCACCCCTCATATTAACGCAAAGAAAGGCGATTTTGCAAAGACCGTGCTTATGCCGGGCGACCCTTTGCGCGCAAAATACATTGCAGAGCACTATCTTGACGACTATAAACTGGTAAACGAAGTTCGTGGAATGCTCGGCTATACGGGCTATTATAAGGGAAAACGCGTGTCCGTTATGGCGTCAGGTATGGGGCAACCCTCAATCGGCATATATAGTTACGAACTATTCAACTTCTACGATGTTGACAATATTATTAGAGTAGGCTCTTGCGGAGGCTACGATAAAGACCTACACGTTCGTGATATAGTAATCGCGCAGGGCGCTTGCACAAACGGAAACTTCGCCTCGCAGTACAACCTTAACGGGACTTTCTCGCCCATTGCGGATTTTAAACTTCTTCGCGACGCGGTAGAAGAGTGCGAAAAGAAAGGGCTTCGCTTTAAAGTGGGCAATATTTTCTCGTCCGATATTTTTTACGCTCAAAGCGAGGGTTGGGAAAAATGGTCGAAAATGGGCGTCTTAGCGGTGGAAATGGAGAGCGCGGCGCTATATTGTAACGCTGCAGCCTCGGGAAAAAATGCGCTTTGCATTTGTACCGTAAGTGACAGTTTCGTTTATCCAAACGAGAACACCACTTCGGAAGAGCGCGAAAAGTCTTTTACCGCAATGATGGAAGTTGCGCTTGAAATCGCGCGCTAATTATGAAAAGAGTATTTTTAATCGTTTTAGACAGTTTGGGAATAGGTAATGCACCCGACGCTTATCTTTACGGCGACGAGGGAAGTAATACTTTGCGCTCCGTATCGGAAAATCCTAATTTTGATTGCCCGACTTTGCGTTTACTTGGACTTTTTAATATCGACGGAGTTGGCGAAGGAGTGGAAGATCCGCTTGCCTCTTACGCGCGATTGATTGAAAAATCGGCAGGCAAGGACACGACGACGGGACACTGGGAGATTGCAGGGCTTACGCTCGATACCCCTTTTCCTACTTACCCAAACGGATTTCCAGACGAGATTATTAAAGAAATAGAGAAACGAACGGGTAGAGCAGTTATTTGCAATAAGCCGTATTCGGGCACGGAAGTTATTAAAGACTACGGCGAACAGCACCTTAAAAGTGGCGCGCTAATCGTATATACTTCTGCCGATAGCGTACTTCAAATCGCCACTCACGAAGAGGAGGTAAGCGTTCCCGAACTTTACCGTTACTGCGAGATTGTCCGAAAGATAATGAGCGGAAAACACGCTGTGGGGAGAATTATCGCCCGTCCGTTCAGTGGCGAATATCCCTTTTATCGTACGCCTTATCGCCACGATTATTCTCTAAAGCCCCCTGCTAAAACTATGCTTGATAAAATTCAAGAGAGCGGATTAAAAACGATAGGCGTTGGCAAAATCAACGATATTTTTGCAGGTCAAGGTGTGAGCGAAAGTTACCCCACCAAAGACAACGGCGACGGTATGAAAATTACCGCCTCGCTTGTAGAGAAAGAGTGGAGCGGACTTTGTTTCGTTAACCTCGTCGACTTTGACAGTAAGTACGGACATCGTAACGATGTAGACGGTTACGCGCGTTCGCTAACGAATTTTGACAAAGACTTGAAGAATTTTATCGACCTTATGCAAGACGACGATATTTTAATGCTTACCGCCGACCACGGTTGCGACCCCAAAACGCCATCTACCGACCACTCGAGAGAGTGCGTTCCGTTAATCGTCTACGGCAAAAAAATAAAAAGCGTGAACTTAGGCACGCTTAAAGGGTTTGACAATATTTCTTCAATGGTTCTTGACGCGCTTGGCGTAAATAAGTAAAATTATTTTAGGCTCTTAATAAGTCCTAAAACCGCTTGCTTGTTTTTCTCAGACAATTTGCGAAAATCGGAAAGAAGAGTAAATTCTTCGTCTGTTAGTTCTTCGCCGTTTCCATCGTAAAAGAATTGCGCTAAAGTAATTTCAAAAGCGTCGCAAATGCTCGATAAAGTGGTAATGGACGGCAAAGTACCACGAGAGAACATATTCGTTAAAGTAGACTGAGTAATGCCAGCCTCCATAGCAAGTTTATAAATCGACCAACCCCTCTGATTTCTTAACTCTTCAATTCTATTTATTATATCCATAACTATAACCCCTCTATAATTATAGTATACGATACATTTGAATAATAAATAAAACCCAAAAGTGTTGACAATACTTTACAAATGTAATAAAATAAGTATACATAATTAAAGTGGAGGGTAAAATGAAGTAAGGAATATTTAACTACTGATAAAAGAGCGGAAGACGATATAATTAACTTCGTTTTAGAAATAAAGTAAACGAAAAAGGAGTACCAAACGGTACTCCTTTCTTTTATTAGTTTTTACTTATGATGATGAGCCTTGATAAAGCCGATACCTTTCGCAATTTCCATAACGGCGATGGGAAGAAGAGAGAGGGCAAGACCTACGAGGTATAACCACCAGTCGAGATACATCATACCGAAGATGTTAACGATACTGGGAGTAAAGATAACGAACGCGGTTAAAGCGGTACAAACTAAGAGAGAAAGGTTCATCGTCTTGTTAGAGAAGAAACCAACCTTAAAGAGCGAGTGCGACGAACGCATATTAAGCGCTTGAACGAGTTGGCTCATAGCAAGTACCATAAACGCCATCGTACTTCCTGCAGCGTGGTTGAGCGCGCCGTCGGGCGTTTGCATAATAAACGCGCCAAGTAAGTAGCCAGCCAAAGTAGTGAGGGTAAGAAGAACGCCGTTAAGACCGATTTTAAGACCAAGACCGTTTGCGAACAAACTTTCGTTCTTGGGCTTAGGTTTGTGGAACATTACGTCGTTTTCAACTGCCTCCATACCAAGCGCAATCGCGGGAAGTGAGTCGGTGACGAGGTTAATCCAAAGGAGTTGGATAGGAATAAAAGGGTTGCCAAGTCCTGCGATTGAACCGAGGACTACGGTGGAAAGGAATACTACCAAAACTTCGGCAAGATTAGTTGAAAGCAAGAACCCAACGACCTTTTTGATGTTTTCGTAAATACCGCGACCCTCTTTAACTGCGTCTACGATAGTAGCGAAATTATCGTCGGTAAGCGTCATATCAGCCGCGCCCTTTGCTACGTCAGTACCGGTAATGCCCATTGCGCAACCGATATCCGCCGCCTTAAGCGCAGGCGCGTCGTTAACGCCGTCGCCCGTCATAGATACGACTTCGCCTTTCTTTTGCCAAGCCTTAACGATACGGATTTTATTCTCGGGTGAAACGCGAGCGTAAACGGAAATGTTTCTAACCTCTTTATCGAGTTCCTCGTCGCTCATTTCGTCGAGCATTGCGCCGGTAATAGCCTTGTCGCCCTCTACGAAAATGCCAAGTTCCTTAGCAATCGCAGTAGCAGTAATAATGTGGTCGCCCGTAATCATAACGGGTTTAATACCTGCTTGACGGCAAGTAGCAACCGCAACTTTACACTCGGGACGGGGCGGGTCAATCATACCCACGAGACCAACGAAAGTAAGACCGTACTCAAGTTCCTCAAACGATGGGTTAGCAGGTACTTCGTCAAGTTCCTTATAAGCAATTGCAAGAACGCGGAGAGCGTTAGAACTCATTTCGTCGCACGCCTCTCGAGCCTTGTCAATATCGCCCTTAACCGTTCTTTGAGCAATAACGTCGAACGCGCCTTTTACAATGGCTACGGGCTTTCCGTCAATCATATTAACGGTAGTCATAAGTTTGCGGTCGGAGTCAAAGGGAAGTTCTCCAACGCGTGGATATTTTTCGTTGAGTTCGTCTTGAACTCCGCCAGCCTTGTGCGCGGCGAGAACGATAGAAGTTTCCGTAGGGTCGCCGATATGTTTTTCAACGCCACCCTCGAATACCACTTTACCGTCCGAGCAGAGCGAACCGTAGCAAAGCATTTTAAGAGTTTCGCCTTCAGCAGAACCGCCAAAATCAATAATGTCGCCACCGTCGATATAGGTTTTAACGAGCGTCATACGGTTTTGAGTAAGAGTACCCGTTTTGTCAGAGCAGATAACGGAGGACGAGCCAAGCGTTTCAACTGCGGGAAGACGACGGATAATAGCGTTCTTTTTAACCATACGCTGAACGCCGATGGAAAGAACGATAGTAACAACCGCGGGAAGTCCTTCGGGGATTGCCGATACCGCCAAAGATATTGCCGACATAAAGGCGCTGATGATGTTATCGAAGTTAAAACCGTCACGAATTAATTGAACGGCAAACATTATAAAGCAAATACCAAGAACGAGGAAACCGAGCATACTGCCGAGTTTAGCAAGTTTTTGTTGAAGAGGAGTTTTCGTTTCTTCTTCGTTAGCCAAAATGCCGGCAATCTTGCCCATTTCGGTTTGCATACCCGTTGCTGTTACCACTGCAATAGCCGTTCCGTAAGTAATAGAGCAACCCGAGAAAACCATATTAGTTCTGTCGCCTATGGGCGCTTTTTCTTTAACTACGGCGTCAGCAAACTTTTCGGAGGGAACGGACTCTCCGGTAAGAGCGGACTCTTCGGATTTAAGGTTAACGCTCTTAATAAGGCGTGCGTCCGCAGGAACGAAGTCACCTGCCTCAAGTTTGATAATATCTCCGGGAACGAGGTCAGCGGATGCAATAATTTTTTCCACGCCGTCACGAATAACTCGAGCGTGGGGAGCGGACATATTTTTAAGCGCGTCTAAAGCCTTTTCCGCTTTACTTTCTTGAACTACGCCCATAATCGCGTTTATAATTACGATTGCAAGGATGAGGAAGGGTTCAATCATTTCAACGAGGTCGAAATGACCTTGTGCGATGCCGTCGTAGATTGCAACGCCAAGAGAAATGGCGGCAGCAATGAGAAGAATAATAATCATAACGTCAGAGAACTGCTCGAGCAAGCGTTCAATAAGCGTTTTTTTCTTCTTCTCAGCAAGACGGTTTTTGCCGTATCGTTGTTCGCGATTCTCAACTTCTTGAGAGGAAAGACCTTTGGAAAAATCAATGTCGAGTGATTTTTCAATAGTGTTAATGTCATCAACGAATGGATTCATTTGTCTATCAAATCTCCTTTTTAAGACGCTATAACTATTATACTACAAAAAAATGAAAAAGTCATTCGTTTTGGAACGATATATTTGATAATAGTCTTGATTTTAGCATAAAACTGTGTTATAATGATGATAGACCTTTGTTTGCGAGGTAAAACTTATGCGTGCGTACGATATTATAAAAAAGAAAAGAGACGGGGGAACTCTCACTAAAGAAGAGATAGACTTTTTCATAGCCTCTTTCGTTAAAGGCGAAATCCCCGATTATCAAGCGTCGGCGTTTTTAATGGCGGTTTATTTTCGCTCGATGAACAAAGAAGAAACTACCGCTTTAACGCTTGCAATACGCGACTCGGGACGAACGCTGGAGTGCTTTGGCGAAAAGGGAAAAAGAGTAGATAAACACTCAACGGGTGGAGTGGGGGATAAAACCTCGCTCGTCGTAGCCCCGATAGTTTCTGCGTGCGGAGTAACGGTAGCGAAAATGAGTGGAAGAGGGTTAGGACACACCGGCGGAACGATAGATAAACTTGAATCCATTGAGGGTTTTAAGGTGGATATGAGCACCGAAGAGTTTGAAAACGCCGTAAAAAAGAGCGGTATTGCAATCGTGGGACAGTCAAGTGAACTCGCGCCCGCCGATAAACTACTTTACGCTCTTCGCGACGTTACCGCTACGGTAGACAGTATTCCCCTAATAGCCTCGTCAATTATGGGTAAAAAACTTGCCGCTAACGACGACTGTATAGTTTTAGACGTAAAAACGGGTAGCGGTTCGTTTATGAAAGAAAAAGAAGAGGCAAAAAAACTCGCTCGCGCTATGGTAGATATAGGAACTACGGCGGGAAAGAAGACCGTTGCTCTCGTTACTGATATGGACGCGCCGTTAGGTAGAGCAATAGGAAACTCACTTGAAGTTATCGAGGCGATAGAAACGCTTAACGGTAAGGGAGAGGGAGACTTCGTTGAACTTTGTATCGCACTTGCCTCCTATATGCTTTTTCTCGTAGGTAAAGGCAAAGTACCCGATTGCGAAAAAATGGCAAGAGAGGTTTTAGCAAACGGTAAAGCCAAGAAAAAGTTTGCTGATATGATAAACGCGCAAGGTGGAAACGGCGCGATTGCGGATGATCCCTCGCTTATGAAAAAAGCGAAGTATACCGATTATATCGTAGCGAACGAAAGTGGATTTATAAGCGAAATGAACGCTGAAAAGTGGGGCGTTTCTGCTCAACTTTTGGGCGCAGGTAGGAGCAAAAAAGAAGACGAAATAGACTATCTTGCAGGCATTTACCTCAATAAAAAGAGGGGTGAGAGAGTGGAAAAAGGGGAAATAATCGCGACGCTTTACGCCTCTAACGAAAGGCTGTTTTTAAGAGCAAAAGAAGTTTTAGACGGCGCTTATCGAATAAGCGAAAACGAGGTGATTTTGCCGAATATAGTCTACGAGGTAATAGAGTAGTTTTATGGATTTTACGCAAAAAAACGCATACGGTTGCGTTTTTTTGTTACATAACGAGAAAAAAAGCCTAAAAAAGTTTTCAAAAAAATCTTTAATCTTGTTTTAATATTGCCCGTAATCCGTTGACAATAATATTTATAAGTGTTAAAATAAGATAGAGCGTGCGCGCTTACGCGCGTATACGCGAATAAGAAACGATAAAAAACAACGGGAGAGAACAATGGAAGAAGAAAGAGAATTTTCGTTCGGATATTATTTTCTGTATGTGCTTCGTCACAAACTTATAATCTTATTGTGTGCGGTAGTAGGTATTGCGCTTGGGCTCGTCCACTCGTTAACTTATACGACCACTCATTACGAAGCGTATTCGGGTAATATGAAGTTCATACTTTCAGAATACGCAGAGATTATGTTTCCTTCGCTTGACAGCATACAAGAGGGCGACAGTAATATTTGCACTCAACAACTTACGCAAATAGTGGAAACGGCGTGTGATACTAAGGTTATGGCGAAGACTTTCGCTGAAAATAAGAACGCCCTTTATAACGGTAGTTCGGAAAAGCAAAAGTTAGAAAAATTTTACACTGACTTTACGATTGAAAAAGGAACTTATTCTTTTACGGTAGGGTTCGTGTACGACATAAATTCGCAGTCTGAACGCGAAACGGTAAAGAAAGTGGTTTCCGACTACTTTGTTTTCGCGCTTGAAAACGTAAAAGCGGTTTATCCCGAGTTTGAGGGTGACGAGTACGCGTCGGTTATTAATATCGGCGAAGTAGAGAGAAACTATGAGTTTGAAAACACTGATGAAATCTTTGAGAGCAACGAAAAGCCCTCGATGGTAATTTCTATTCTTATCGGATGCGTGCTTGGCGTAGCGGTATCGGCGGTAATCTTGCTTATAATGTATCTTCTCGACCGTCACGTAAAGAGCATCAAGAACCTTCTTCCTCCTCAAAAAGCGGAAATTATTAACGCAGACGAAGACGGCTCGGTAATAAAATTCATCGCAAAACTTCAAGTATCGGATGCAAAGAAAGTTTTGATATCATCATCCGTTTTTGACGAGGGCTTTGACGCTTGGGCGAGCGAACTTTGCAATAGCCTTCACTTAAGCAACAAGGACATTAGGTTCGTATCGTTTTCGGAGTCCGTTCTTCCCGACTACGTAGAAAGAGGCGACTGGAAAACTTTCGATGGCAAGGAAGAAGGAAGGGTAATCTACCTTTACAACAACGTAACACCGGGCGTGCTTTGCTATCTTGCAAACCGCGTTGACGGAGTAGCGCTTCTTCTCGACCAAAAGAACACGAGCGAGAAAGCGTTCGTAAAGTCTATTGAAGACACTAAAGAAACCAAATATATCTGCACCGTTCTTCATAACGTAACGAGCACCTATCTCGACTAATTTGAGCGGAAAATCTTTTTTGAAAGGAAAGAAAAATGTCAACTAAAAACGTTCAACCGCAGAGCAATAAGCAGGGCGGAAAAGCAAAGAGAATAAGAAACATAATCATTATGCTATTAGTGGACGTAGTAGTCGCAATCGTAGCGTACTTTTTGGCGCGCTCGATTATGTTCTTTAGTATACCCGACTGGACGCCGAAGAACTACGTAAACAACGAACTACTTATAGCGGGAGTAAGCGTAGGCGTATTAATAGGAATGCTTATTCTTTTTGACTGTTATAATTCCGTATGGAAGTATGCGGGAAGAGTGGAGTTTATGAAATTTCTTCTCGCTTATATAGCAACTCTCGTTATCCTTCTTATAGCAAAATTCATCCTTCTTATAGCAGTGGAGGTTGAAGTATGGGCGCCCATACTCATAATGTACCTCATCTTTAGCGCAATCATAAGTGGATTTATGCGGTTTTTCTACGGTATACTGCACTATACGACGCACTTAGCAAAGAACGTTAACGCAAACGTAAACAATGCAAAACGCACCATCGTAATCGGTGCTGGATATACGGGCGCGCTCGTTATAAACCGCTTTATAAACAATCCCGGCGAAGGCTATCATCCCGTTGCGATTCTCGACGACGACGAGAATAAGCACGGCGTAAAAGTGTACGGAATTAACGTCGAAGGTGGCGTCGACGAGGTGGACAAATTCGTTAGTAAATTCAACGCTGAGGCGTTCGTAATCGCGATAATGTCTATCACGAAATCTCAACTTCGCAGAATTTATAAACTGCTTTCTCCCTTCAATCTCCCTATTAAAATTATGCCCTATCTAACCAACGCAGACGAGATGACCAACTCGGTAAAATCCCTCCGCGATATTAAGATAGAAGAACTTTTAGGTAGAGACGAGTTCACCGTAAAACAAGAACTTATGGACGGCTCGGTAAAGGATAAAATCGTAATGGTAACGGGTGGTGCAGGCTCGATAGGCTCTGAACTTTGCCGTCAAGCGCTCAACTTTGGCTGTAAACACCTCGTCATTTTCGATCAACACGAAAACGGAATGTTCTACCTTGATCAAGAGTTCGCTAAAAAGTACGATACCTCCCGATATACTCTCGTTATGGGAACGGTTCGTGAACGAGATAAGGTAAAAGAGACGATTAACAAATATAAACCCGAAATCGTTTTCCACGCCGCAGCGTATAAACACGTGCCTATGATGGAAATTTCCGCTACCGAGGCAATTAAAAATAACGTCTTTGGTACTCTAAACGTAATAGAGTGCGCCGAAGAGGCGGGCGTGGAGAAGTTCGTTCTCATTTCTACCGACAAAGCGGTAAACCCCTCTAACGTTATGGGCGCAAGTAAGCGTATAGCCGAAATGGTAATCGAAACGCGCGGAAAGACTTTTAATATGAAGATGGCTGCAGTGCGCTTTGGTAACGTTCTCGGCTCGAACGGTAGCGTAATTCCCATATTCCTTCGTCAAATCAAAGAGGGTGGACCTATTACGCTTACCGACCGCAACATTAAGCGTTACTTTATGTCAATTCCCGAGGCAGTTCGCCTCGTGCTTCAAACGGGCGCGTTTGCAGAGAACGGCGAAATCTTCGTACTTGATATGGGCGAACCCGTATATATCTACGACCTTGCTTGCGACCTTATTCGTATCAACGGTCTCGTGCCCGAACAAGATATCCAAATCGAAATTACTGGTCTTCGTCCGGGCGAGAAAATGTTCGAGGAACTCCGTTACGACACTGAAAGCGTGGACAGTACCGCTCACGAAGGCGTGTTCGTAAATAAACTCGAGGATATTGATATCGAGAAGTTCAACGAAAACCTCGCAACCTTGCTTGAATTTGCAAACGACGAAGACGACGAAAACACCATAAAGACGATTTTCACAATCGTTCCCAGCGAATACAGAAAACAATAAAGAAGGACTTATGACGGAAAAAATAACCCAAAATAAAATAATATCAAAAATCAACACCTTTATTGAGGGTTACGGTTTTCCTTTTGCAGTCGCAGGCGTAGCGTTTATATCGCATTGCTTTGCGCTCGACGGCGTAGGCTTTATGCTACTTGCCCTTGCCGTTGCTTATATCAATATCTGCTGTAATACTACTCGCCCCATAATTCCTGTAGCGCTTATGGCGGCAACGGCGGCGTCGGCAGGTGGAGAGTATAGAACGGGAGTTAGCGCGTTTATCGTAGTGGCTCTCGTTATATCGGCAATCTTAGTCGTAGGTTCGATATTAACGAGAATAACAGTTCAAAAGAAGTGGCGCGAAATATTCAAACTTCGCTCGCTCACGATAGGTTTCGTCGCTTTTGCAGTAGCGTTATTGCTTGCAGGCGTGTTCAGTTCTTATTTTACTCTCGATAGCCTTATTATCTCGCTTACGATGGTAGCAACGGGAATAGTGATTTATTCGTATATGTCCGTTACGATAGAGAAAAAGGAAGATAATCTTCTGTATTTTGCTCGTTGTACCGCAATTACCATAGTCCAAATCGTAATGCAACTTGGCGTTCATTATTTGCTCAATTATGAGTACGGTATGGCGCTTGACGACGGTTGGAAAGGCGGAATAGTGCTTGGTTGGGGAATATCCAACCCCATAGGCGAGTACATAGCCTTCCTTTTCCCGATGGTAATGTATCTAATGTATAAGGAAAAGCACGGTTGGATCTATTACGTCGTGGCAATAATTGCGCTCGTGGGAGTGTACTTCACACTTTCCCGTTGCGCGCTGTTAATATCTTTGCCCGTGTTTGGAATAGGCGTAATAGTCAACTGTATTAAAAGTCAAAATCGTAAACTATACTGGATAATAACGGGCGTGCTCGTGGTAGGAGCAATTCTCGTTTGCGCGCTCTCGCTTACAGTGGAAAGACTTCAAAATCTCATCGCGTTCTTCGCTCAAGCCAAACTTTCCGACCGTGGACGCTTTGACTTGTGGAAAAAGTTCCTAAACCTCTTTAGTGACGGTCCGATTTTTGGTACGGGATTTTCTGCTTACCAAATTATTTCAGGTAAAGCGTCGGTGTTTGATTGTCTCGCGCATAACACTATCGTGCAGATTATTTCCTCTACCGGCGTCGTAGGAACTGTTTGCTATATCTTCCACCGCTTCGAAACGATTAAACTATTTGCAAAATCTGAAAACAAAAGCAACTTTATATACGCGCTTTGCATTATTTGTTACATAGTTATGGGTATGTTAGACCCCGTAACCTTCTATGCTAACTTCGCCGTAGTCTACACGATTATGCTCGCGCTCGCAGAAAAAACGGACGAGAAGAGCGAAAAGGCGGAGGTAAAATCTGACGAAAAAGGAGCAGAGGAAAATGAAAAAGCCTAAAATTCTCGTGCCCTATACCGAGGCAGGACTTGGACATATTATGCCCGCGCAGAGTATTGCGACTGCGTTAAAGAAAAAATACTCCGATAAAGTGGAGGTCGTAGACACTTACTTTTTCTCAGAGGGCGGAAACGAAAAACTAATTGAACTTGAAAAATGCTTTGCCGAGCAAGTAAAAAAGCAAAATAGAAACCCCGCTTACGGCTTTTTTACGACCTTTAATATGGACTTGTTCGGCTCTAAACTATCCCTTTGGTTCGTAATGGACGCGTTAGTGAAAGGCTCTAAACAAGCAGGCATCGAGCATATGGAAGAACTCGACCCTGATATCGTAGTTTCTACGCACTGGGCGACTAACTACTACGCTAATAAGAGCAGTAAAAAACCGCTAACGGTAACTTATTGCCCCGACGTCCGCATTAATCCCCTCTTTGCGTATAAAGCGGATATGGTAATGGTATCGACGGAAGTGGGATTTGACGACGCGCATATTCGCTACGGTAGTAGATTTAACGAGGACAACCTCAAACTCGTCAACTTTCCTATCCGCGATATAGCGTACACTATTCCACTTGATAAGAAAGAGAATAGGCGTTGGTGGGGCTTTGACGAGGATAAGTTCTTGGTGGTTATCGCCGAGGGCGGATACGGTATCGGCAAAATGGAAAAGATTTGCGAAGAAATTATTCGTCGCGACCTTCCCGTAACCTTAGTTCCCATCTGCGGAAAGAACGAAGAACTTTATAATAAGTTCAAAGCAATGAAAGTGGAAGGCAAAACGGACTTCCATCCTCAAGGTCTTTTGGGCGAAGAAATCTTTAGGCTTTGGGGCTCGGCTGACCTCTCGCTCGGTAAAAGCGGTTCGTCCGCAGTCGCTGAACCCGTGTTCTTCGGCGTTCCCCATATAGTAACTAAATTCGCAACAAACATCGAACAGTATATCGGCGAATATTACATTAAGGACTTACAAGTCGCCCTCGCTATCTTCGACCCCATAAAAGCCGTAGATAAAATTGAAGAGTGGATGAACAATCCCGAAAATATGCAACCCTTCGTCGATAGAGCGCTCGCTCATCGAAAGAACTACGGCGCAGAACAAATAGCCGACGAAATCATTAAAATCCTCGCAACGCGCTATCCTGAATTGCTTGACTAAAAACCAAAAACCCCGACAATCAAAGGCGTTCCCTATAAGGGATTTTTTAAAAAGTTAGAAAATTTATAGGAAATTGCACTTTCAAGCGGTCAAAAGAAAATTAGAACTTGGATATATTGTCCAAGTTCTTTTTCTTTGAAATAAAATAATTTTTATTCTCTAAATATTGGAGAAATTCTTGAAAAATATTTTTATTTGTGGTATACTATTATTAGTTGCCGATAGGCGCTAATTTAGGAGTGAGTTATGGCTGCAAATTATAATAAACTATGGAAAATTCTAATCGACAGAAATATTCGTAAAGAAGATTTGCGTGTGGCTGCGGGTATTACTACTACCGCTATGGCTAAGTTGGGCAAAAACCAACCTGTTCATATGGAGATTCTTCTTAAAATATGTAAGGTTTTAGACTGTCAACTTGAAGATGTTGTAGAGATTACTGAAGATGTTATTGATAAGGCAAAGAAAATAAAAGATGCTAATGATGATATTAAAAAGATAGATGACATTCTAAACGATTCTACTTCTTTCCATCATAAGGCAGATAATCTTTATGAAGAACTTGTTAAAAACTTGGATTATTCTAAATACATTATGGCGGCAAAAATAGCAAAAGGAATGGCGGGCAAAATCCCATTTAAGCAATTACCATTTTTGCAGAAAAGAAATGTTTTCGCTATGATTAGAGAGTCAATTTCGGCTTATATATTAAATGAGTTGACGGAGAAAGAAGAAAACAAGTAAATAATTTTATAAATATGACGGAAGTTGTCATATTTAGTGTGGTATAATAGGCTATCAAATATATTGAGGTTTATTGTATGCACGTATTACTGTTTATTGTAGTGTTTGTGTTTTCGTTTTTTGAAAGCCTATTAAAAAAGTAAGATATACAAAGGATTGAGAGCTATGGATATTGATAAGTTAAATAAATGGGCGGATTTACTGCTTGATACGGGAAAAAGAAATAACCTTATAAACTTTAAGGATGCTAAAACGGGAACAGTTGAAATTGTATCCCCTAATTTCGATACTCTTTTTTCTAAGGCGGAACATTCGGCAACGTTTGAAGTTTATGACCCTAAATTAGATGACGAAGAAGATGACGAAGAAAACGAAGTTATCGAAGAAACTGAAACGCCTAAAGATGAGCAAGAAGACGATACTCGTGAAAAGCGTATTTCCAAAGAAGATTATATGGAAATGTACGAGCACCGTCTTAAAAAGAGTGGTCAAGTCCTTATTTACAATGCTTTTGTTAATCCAATTAGAGCTTTGCGTAATATTGGAAAGAAGGCAAAAACGGCGATAGAAGAAACGGGTGTTAATATCGCTTATATGGCGTTTGGGTTTATTCATTGGACGGAAGATGAAAATTCTCAATACGTTATGCGCGCACCTATTTTACTTGCGCCTATTTCCATAGAAAATGACTCCGCAATCGACCCTTATTATATAAAAATAACAGATAGTGATATAATCGTCAATCCGACGTTTTCATTTAAGCTTAAAAATGATTACGGCTTAGAATTGCCCGAATATGACGATGAAAGCGTTGAAGAATATTTAGAAAAAGTTCAAGAACGTATTTCAAAACTTAAATGGACTATTACAAAGGAATGTAAAATTGGTATTTTCTCATTCTTAAAAATCAATATGCACAAGGATTTGAAAGATAATGCCAAAAAAATATTAAAGAATAAAGGCGTTCGCTCTTTACTTGGCGAAGAAGATATTGATTCAATGTCGGGAGATTGCGATGAAGAAAGAACTATCGATAACACGCCTATTCAATTACATAACGTTGTAGATGCTGACTCAAGCCAAACGGAAGCCATCGAAATGGCTCGTAGCGGCAAGAGCTTTGTATTACAAGGTCCGCCTGGAACAGGTAAAAGCCAAACCATAACTAATATTATTGCCGAATGCCTTGCGTGCGGTAAAAAAGTTCTTTTCGTTTCGGAAAAATTAGCGGCTCTTAGCGTTGTTTATAATAAGCTCAAAAAAGCGGGACTTGAAGAGTTTTGCTTAGAGTTGCACAGTCATAAAGCAAATAAAAAAGATGTAATAACTGAATTGTGCCATACTCTTAAAGCACAAAAAAGCGCTTTATCTGACCGTGCGCAAAAAGAAATAGAAGCAAAAATTCGTGCACAAAAAGAACTTGACGAATATGCTGTTGAATTGCATAAGATTCGTCCTACGATAAACAAAACGCTTTATAAACTATATGAAGAAGTTTCTGCTTGCAGAAAAGCGCCTGACGTTGAATTTATTATTAACGAAATCAAAACCAAAGGCGAAGAATATATAAATAAAGCAGAAATCGCTTTAACACGCTATACCGAATACGTTCCTTCTGTTGGTTATGACTACCATCAAAACGTATGGTATGGATACGTTGACCTTGATTCTTCCTATCAATCAACTGCACAACTGAAATTCGACTTAAAAGACGTTATAACTCTTTGTGGTAATATTAAAGAGTTAAATGGAATACTTAACGAAAAATACTCTATTTCGGCTAAAAATATATGCCAAGCATATGCTTTAAGAGATTTCTTTAATCTTGCCAAAACAAGTGAGTTTATTACCCCTGCATTGCTTAACTCGTCCACTCTTGAAGGTGTGTTAAAAACGATAAACGCAATGAACGTTTTAGTAAAAGAAATTTTAAACAACAAGAAAATGATTGACGATATGTTTGACGAAGACGTTTATAAACTCGATGGACAAGCACTTTATAAAAAGTTGACCAAACAGTTTAATGGATTCTTCGCTCGACTCTTTAGTAGCGAATATAGACATATCGTAAGAGAACTTAAACTTTGCAAAAAAGATGGCAAGAAAGTAAAGTATAAAGTAGCCGTTTCAATGATGGATACTTTGCGTGTTTATCAACAGAAATCTTGTGAGTTTAATGGATTGGAAGAAAAAATCAAATCTCAAATTGGTACTGCATATAACGGCGTTTCAACGAATTTTGAAGATTTGATTGCCGAATTTGAAACACTTACGAAGATTCATTCTACTGACGTTGATTTTGCTACACTTATGACTTTAAGCAATCAAGAATTTGTCGCAAAGCAAAAGGATTTTGCGATTCTTTCCGACTGCTTTGCAAAGGCTTTTAGTAAACTTGAAGAAGCAGAGAAACGTGTTGTTGCTAAATATAATTTGGATGAGTATAATGTTCGACAACTTGACCTTGACGATTTAGTAAAGAAATATCAAGGTTGCATTGATAGCATCGATAAGTTGGATAATTGGTGTGAATTCGTTAAATTATTAAATAAACTTAGTGAATTAGAGTTAAGAGCGTTTGTGGACTACACTATCACTCAAAAAATAAAGACGGACAACGTTTTATCTGCGTATAAAAAAGCATTTTATATGCAATGGGTTGATGCCGTATTGCACGAATCTCCTATTTTGATCACGTTGTCTCGTATTCCACACGACGAAACCGTAAAACTCTTCAAAACGAAAGACGAGCTTAACTTTGAGATAAACAAAGCAAAAATCAAGGCAAAACTTTCTGCGTTAAGACCGAATTTAGATATGGTTGCTCAAGGTAGCGCTATAGCAATTCTCTTGAGAGAAGGTGAAAAGAAACGCAAGCAAAAAGGTATTAGATTACTTTTGGAAGAAATCGGCGACCTTGTTCAAACCTTAAAACCTTGCTTCTTAATGTCTCCGCTTAGCGTTAGTACGTTCTTAAGTTCGGATATGAAGTTTGACGTAGTTGTTTTTGACGAAGCATCGCAAATTTTCCCGCAAGATGCAATTGGTGCTATTTATAGAGGTAAACAACTTATCGTTGTTGGTGACTCTAAACAAATGCCACCGAGCAACTTCTTTAATAGTTCGTCTATACAAGATGACAATGATGATGAAACGGATGACGTTACTGATTTTGAGTCAATATTGGATATTTGTTCAACGGCGTTCCCACAAAAACGCTTAAAATGGCATTATAGAAGTCGTTTCGAGCCACTTATATCGTTCTCTAATAAAAATTTCTACGATAACGATTTGGTAACGTTCCCTTCTTCTAAACAAGATACTAAAGGAATTGGTGTTGATTATTTCTACGTGGACGGAACTTTTGACCGTAAAACAAAAACAAATCGTGTCGAAGCCGAAAAAATCGTTGATTTGGTATTTGAAAACATAGAAAAATATCCTGAAAGAAGTCTTGGCGTAGTTGCTTTCAGTATGTCGCAACAAAACTTAATAGATAAACTTATAGCAAAGCGCAGACAACAAGACCCTTCAAAAGAACCTTTCTTCAAGTCAGATAAAGCTGAGCCTTTCTTTGTTAAAAACTTAGAAACGGTACAAGGTGATGAAAGAGACACTATTATTTTCAGTATTGCTTACGGTAAAGACTCGCAAGGTCGGTTACTGCTCAACTTTGGTCCTGTAAACCGTGAAGGTGGTGAACGTAGATTAAATGTTGCCGTTACTCGTGCTAAATATAACGTTCAGCTCGTTACGTCAATGCACTATACGGATATCGACTTGTCAAGGACTCAATCTGTTGGCGCAAGATTGCTAAGAGAATATCTTGATTACGCAGAAAACGGTGAAATCGCTTTGGAACGTTCTATGTCCGTAAATCCTTTTGAAGAATATGACTCTGAATTTGAAATGGAAGTTTGTGAGTTCTTAAGAGAAAAAGGATTTAGCGTTGATACGCAGGTTGGTTGTTCTTCGTTTAAGATTGACTTAGCATTAAAACACCCTAATTCTTCTGACTATCTGCTTGCTATCGAGTGCGACGGCGCAGCATACCACTCTTCAAGAAGCGCTCGTGATAGAGATAGACTTCGTCAAGAGATTTTGGAAAGAATGGGATGGAAATTCTATCGCATTTGGTCAACCGATTGGTTTAGGAATAAGCGTGTGGAAAAAGAACGCTTGTTAGAAGCGGCAAAACTCGCCGTTGAAAATGCAAGTATAAAGCCTAAAAAAGAAGAAACTCCTTCAAATGACGTTTCTTTTGAAGAAGTTGCAGAAGTAAAGCATTTTGAATTTCCCAAATACGTAATGGCTGATGACTATAAAACGGCTGAAAAATGTAGCTATGATAGATTAAGAGTTATTCGTGCTATCGTAGAACTTGAATCACCGTTGTCTGAAGAATGGCTTTTGAAACGTATAGCCTTCCTTTTCGGGAGAGAAAAAGTAACGAGTGTTGTTCGTGATGAGTTTGATTACATAATGAGAAACTGCTCTTATTACAAAATCACTCGCAAGAATGGATTTTTATATTCGCAAGAGAAAGCAATCCCTATGCTCCGTGTTCCACACGAGAATGCAACCGTTGTAAGAGAAGTTAAGTATATTTCTCTTGAAGAGTTGTCTCTTGGTATGAAAGAAATTCTTAAACAAAATATTACCGTTGAAAAAAGTGGTTTATTCCGCTTGTTAGTTCAGCAACTTGGATTTAGTCGTATGGGCGATGCTATTCTTGACCGTTTGGAAGATGCTTTACGCTTAATATCTAAGGAAATTGATGTCAACGGTGACGTTTTATCGTTGAAATAAAGGAGAAAATTAAAATGAGCGACTTTAGTGCTACATTGGAAACATTTAAGGACATTAAAGAAATAAAAGATTTATTAGACGATATAGATAAACTTCGCGCCCTTTACTATTACAAAAGATTTGAAGAGATGAAAAAGCATATATTCGACTTGACTAACAAGTATTTTGTAGAGAGAGTTTTGTGGAATACTGCGAATAGGCATAATATGCCGGGAGAAGATGATTACCGGCAACAATTTATAAATGCTGAAACCTTTTTAATTATACAAGGATTTAAGAAACTTAACGAATTGCGTAAAGATTGGCGTAAAGCCTTAACCGAAGAAGAAATCTCCTTCATCGAATCAATGATTAAACCTATGGAGTAAAATATGGAAAAAAGCGAATTTTTAAAAATTATATATTTTGACGAAGCTTTTGTCGCTGACTATATGCAAATAATAGCGGGTGGCGAATTGAAAAAGACAACCGAATTTATATCTGAGGTAAGTTCAGAGCTATCTACTTCTGCAAGCGCAGAAGTTGGAGTAGGAACTGAAAAAAAAGGAATATTTAAGTTGTTTAGCTTATTAAGTGGTGTTTCTTTTAAGGCAGAAGCAAAGGGAGAAGCGGATTTATCAAGAACAAAAGATAAAATAGCTAAAAATATTTTAGAAAACACTTTGTTGGCGGATTTTATTGCTCTATTAGAAGCCGATAAAAAACGTCCCAAAAATAAGCGTTGTGAGGGAATTGAAATTTTCCCTAAAATAACTGTTTACCCCGAAGTAAACTCTTTTTCTTTCATTATGTTGATTGCTCCATTTTTACAAATGATTGACGGTAAAATACCATTAAAGTCTTCGGATGGTAGTGAATTTGTTCTTGACATATCAAAGATGGAAGATGCTATAAATAAAGGACGTGGGTATTATGAGTTTGTAGCAAATATCGAAGGGGTTGAAAAAATTCTTAGATTTAATTTAGATGCTTTCCGCAATAATTACACAATGTCTGACTTGCCTAAGATGCAATTAACTTATTTTGCTATTAAGGTTGGTAAAATTAATAAGCAAGACCTTCGCGTGGAAAAAGAATTTGAATTTGGTACCAATAAAAGTTCCAAAAGAGCGGATTATACAGGGGAATCAAATAACCAAGAAACAACCGAAATTGATGTTTATGATGTAGTATTGGCAGGCGTGGTGGAAGATAATGGATAGTATAAATATATTTTGGGGCGCTGATGAAAATTTTTCTAACGCTATAAAAGATTTAACCAATTACAATTATCTCACGGATGTCTTGGAACATATCAGAAAAGAAAAAATGATTATTTTAGGCGTATCAAAAGAAGAAACAGATACGCCGATGGAAGTTGAACATTTAATAATACATACCGATGATTATGGTGGAATAAATGAATGGGCAATATTAGGATTTACAAATAATATCCTAAGAAACTTACGAGTTAATATTAAAAACTTATGGCTTTGTAATCCCCCTATGCAAATATATCAGGATTTGCTTAGGAATTATAAAAACGATATAATAAAAGAAACTCCTACCCAATATCCTGACATTGAAATATCATCGCTTAAAAAAATGGCAGATGAATTTAATGACAATGTAATTGGACAACCCCACGTAATTAGAACAGCTCTTTCTGCTATTTATGCCATCAGAAATCCAAAGAGAAAAAGACCTGTAACAATATTATTTCTTGGTGATTCGGGGATTGGTAAAACAGCAACAGCAAAATTTATTAGTGATTGTATTGGAAGAGAAATGGTTAGAATACAGTTTTCAATGCAACAAACTACTACTGCTTATCAATATATTTTCGGGGCTGAACACGGAGAGGATAGCTTGGCGCGAGCATTGATTCGTAGGAGTTCAAACGTTGTATTACTTGACGAGTTTGACAAAGTACCCGCTGCATTTTATAACGCATTTTATCAGATGTTTGATGAGGGAAAGTTTGTTGACGCTAATTACTCTGTAGATGTTTCAAGATGTGTAATTATTTGTACAACCAATTATACTACTGAGGAAGAAGCTGAGAAAAATTTAGGGGCACCAATTTTTTCAAGATTTTCTAAAGTTATAAAATTTAACTCTATTAGTGTAGATGATAAATTAAAAATCGCTAAAAAATGTTATGATGGGTTAATGGCGGAATTGCAGGATGAAGATAAAGAATTGATAAGCGATAATAATATACTCAATTTCTATGAGAATGCTATAAAAAATGGTTGCTATTCAAATATGCGTATGTTAAAAAATGATATAGAAGACGCCATTAACTATGCGATATTAAAAAAGAGAGAAATATTATAAAAATAGTCAGGTGTACAAGAACGTGTACACCTGACTATTGACTTTATAGAAAAGTTATGATAAAATAGAATAAGAAACACGAACATATGTTTGGAATATGCTTTGTGTGGGTATATATAATTAAGGGGTTTCTGCCCCTTATTTAAGCTTGCTCGGGGTTGCAAGCTTTGTTAGTGTACATTTTCGTACACTTGTAGAATAGTTTCTTACGTTTACCCGAAGTCGTTTTATGTAAAGGGAAACAAACCGGCTTATTTAGGGTTTTATTGTCGTGCAAATTTTTACGACAATATGCCGTCCTTTCACTTTTAGGTAGTGAAAGGCTTGAGATGACTGACCAACGTTTCAAGTAGGCACGCCAACGTTCAAAAAACGTGGTTTGGCGATAGGTCTATTTTTTGGTACAAATTTTTAGGTGCTACACTCTTACAACTTCATATTCGGATATTTAATCCGTGCGGAGTAGAAACGTTTTAAGCGTGTTTTGATTCGTACGGATTTTTTGTCCCTTTAGGTCGGTGGTAGTTTTTATCAGCGACTTTTTTGCGCCCTTTTTAAGGGAGAAATTTTTATCAAAAGTTAAGTTTTAGGCGTTCTAACTGCCTACCTATTGAAGAACTTTAATAAATACAGGAGGAAATCAAAATGAAAAATTATTATCATTGCCACCCACCGTAGGAGGAAGCAAAACTTAGAAACTTTATAAGTGTAGCCCACTACACTTTCGCCTGAAAGTGGTGGGCTCTGCGAGGCTAAGTTTAACCACTTGGTGCGGTGCAAAATCTAAAAAAATGTAAGCAGGTTAAGAAAACCGCACCAAATGGCAATTTACCGCTTTTTTTCAAGCAGGTAAAGGGAATTGCCAATATGTGCAATTTTGACTGTCTAAACAATCGGGAAACCCGATTTTATTCTTCTACCGAAAATTTAATTTTATGTTCCAAAACAGCTTGACTATTCCGTGTTAATACGATACAATATTGAAAAGTAATATTAAGGAGAAACAAGCAATGAGACAACCGAGAGCGGTAACAGACAAAAGGTATGAAGAGAAACACAAGGAAGAAAGAAAAGCAAAGAGTTTGGTTTGGGGAACGAGTGTTCCGAGACAGTTTGCGGAAGAAATAAACGCTTTCCTTGAAAAGCATCACATATCCAAAGTAAAACTCATAGAAGCAGGTTTTAACGCTCTTATGGACGAAGTTGCCGAGAGTGATTTATCCCTTGCTAAAATTATGGACGATTACGACGACTTTTTTGAAACGGAAAAGAAATAACGTTCTCTAAACCCTTTCTTCCTTATGAGCGAGTATGATACCTTGAAACGCAAAAGGCGTGGTATCAATAACCGAAAGACAACTCGACTTTCATATAAGGAGGATTATTATAAGTAAGAAAATTAAAAAAACAGTAGAACCTGTCGTAGATAAAATTGTACATTACTACGACGACGAAAACGGGAATTTGGTGAGAAGCCGACAAGTCAAAATTGGCAAAACTATTTACACGATAATATCCCGTGAGAAACCTAACGCCAAATCAACG
>JAZSFP010000001.1:0-15232 GCA_045532295.1 Pumilibacteraceae bacterium
TAGTTTCTTCGGCGCTCCTCTACAAACAGTCCCCCGGACTGTTTGCTTTACGCTCGCGCCCTGCAACCAAAGCAAAGAGGTTATGCCTCTTAGCGACACCGCAGTGGCGGTGCGTTCGATGAACAATCGAGCGCGCCGTTGTTTTTTCTATCTCTGCCTTTTTTGGTTGCTCTCGTGGGACAAGTCCCTAGCCTCGAAACGTAGTTTCTTCGGCGCTCCTCTACAAACAGTCCCCAGGACTGTTTGCTTTACGCTCGCGCCCTGCAACCAAAGCAAAGAGGTTATGCCTCTTAGCGACACCGCAGTGGCGGTGCGTTCGATGAACAATCGAGCGCGCCGTTGTTTTTTATTTTTTTGCGTACTTTGAGGGGAGCGCGCCCATATATCTTTTAAAAGTTTTGGTAAAGAAGGAGTTGCTCTCAAAACCGCTAAGATATGCTGACTCGCTCACCGTTTTACCCTCAGCGATATACTCTGAGGCTTTAACGCAACGGTAGGCGTTGATATGCTCGAAAATGGTTTGCCCCGTCAGTTTTTTGAACACTTTACACGTCGTAAACTTATCGGTGAGCGTGCGTTTGGTTATTTGCTCGAGCGTAATTTTCGCGCTATAATTTTCCCTTACGAACGAGAGGATTTCTTTAACGATTTTATATTCCTTTTTCTCTTTAATATCGCGCTCCACCTTTTTAGAATAGTTTGAAACGAGTTCAATCATAATTTCAAGTAGTAAGCGATTGATAATCGCTACGCGCAAGGGAGCGTCGCTACGATAAACTTCCCGTAATTTCTCAAAAGCCTTCGTAATCTTTTCACTTTTAACGATAGGCGTAAAAGATAAAGCGTGATAATCTATGCCCATTTGCTCACAAAACGCAGTACCCACGATAACGCACGAATAAACGACGGCAGTATCGCTATAAGTATAATGAATAGCGTTAGAACTTACCACCGCTACTTCCCCTTTCTTTAACGCGTACTGCTTGCCGTCGATAAGCACTCTTCCTTCCCCTTTCTCGCAAAACTGAAGTTCGATATTCTCGTGCCAGTTCTGTTGCTCGCTAAAAACGCTTGCCGTACGCTTAATGTTCTCGTTTAAGAAGAGCGGAACACGGTCTAACTTTAAATATTCTTCGTAACGGGTATCTAACATTTTTGCCTCCGTTTTACCAAGATAGTGCTAAAATTGTCCAAAATAGAGTATTGACGGGCAGTTATTTTTATAATATAATTATAATACAAACACAACGCTAAGTCAAGAGGTTTGCCTATGGAAATAGCAATTTGGATTTTTGGCATAGGGGCGATGACTTCGCTTTTTATGTCGCACCAGAGCAAGAAACGCTCGGGGATACTGATAGGAAAACTGTTTGCGGACGCGTGTTGGGTCGTCCACTACTTACTGTTAGGCGCGGTAGCAGGCGCAATCCCCAACGGCGTAGGAATAATGCGCGAACTCGTCTTTATTAACCGCAAAAAACACCGGTGGGCGAGCAGTTTTATTTGGCCTATAATTTTCGTAGCAATTAACCTAACTTTAGGAATTATATCCTATAAAAACTGGTTTGACTTTATGCCACTTTTAGCATCTATGTGCGTAACGGTTGCGCTGTGGCTTGACAATCCGCGACTTACGAAAATCATATCAATTTTCGTTTCACTTGCCTTTCTTATCTACGATATTTTCGTGCTATCGTATATGGGTATAGTAACTGAAAGCGTTGCGCTTTTATCAATATTAATATTTTTTATAACACGGAGGAATAATATGAAGGACAAAATTTTCAGCGAAGACTTTAAAACGGACAAAGAACTGCTCGTCTCCCCTACTCAACCTATTGAGAGCGTAAAAAGAACGATTACTACTGCAGTTTCCCCTTTGGCGATTGAAAAGGGCGACGCTTTTGCTCAAGAAATCGAGGAAAAATTCGTGTCTGACTTTGAAAAAGAGGGCGACAAAATGGCGCACGTGTCTACCTTTATCGTGGACGGCGATACCGTTTATATGACTTATTACGCCAACACCAAAGAACCCAGCGAAGACCCCAAAAACCAAACGGCAAGGCTCGTTTACGCGCCGTTAAACGATATAAACAACAAGACTTTCATTGACCTTCAAACGACGGGCGACACCGTAGGGGACAAGGCTATTGATATGGTTTACGATACCATCTTGATGCGCAAAGACGAGAACACTTTATTCGTTATGTGGACGGCGAGAACGGAAGAAAACTACTACCGTTTCTACTGCCCCTTTGATTTGCGCACGAAAACGCTGGGCAAAATCGGTGTTAATCGTTTCAAGGTAGGCAAGATTACCAACGACTTTTCCATTAGCGGTATAAAGAGCGCGCTTGCTCAAAACGGTATTCCTTGCAAGAAAATGTACTCCGATATAGGCATTATGCAAAAGACCTCTTCACGCGTTGAAAACGGCGTAACCTATTACTACTCGGGCACTTATAGCGGAGACTTTACTTGCGTTATTAAGAGCGCCGACCTTATCACTTGGGAGTACGTTTCTCAGCCAGATTTCATCAACGACTCGAAGTGGGAAAACGCCACCTTCGTTCTTAACGATAAAGTGTACTACTTCGTTCGCCAGCAAGACACTAATAAATGCGGATTTTTAACCGTTTACGACCTTAACTCTAATAAGTGGTCCTCCGTCGTTGAAATCGAGGATTGCCAGTCGAGAGCGGACTTTATTCTTTACCAAGACCGTCTATTCCTCTTCCACGCTCCTATTGATAGAGAACATATAGGAATAGTGGAAATTGACACTGACGATATTGCAAACAGCCAAGTCGTTTTACAAGCAAAAATGCACTCCAGTTGTTTCTATCCCTTTATTCAATATTTCACCGACGGCGAACTTGCAATGTCTTATACGGTAGCAAGAAAACATATCCGCCTCGCTCGTTTCACTCTTAAAAAATATCTCTAAATTTAACAACCGTATATAAAAATTCCCGACAAAATCGGGAGTTTTTTATTTTTAAACGAAAAAGACTTCTTGCGAATTTCTTCACAAAAAGCCTCTTCCGACAACAATTATATTTGGAGATAAAACGATGTCTAAATTAATTAGCAACGAAACTGATATTGCTAAAGGTTGCGTCAGTTCCAGTAGCAATAAGACCGATTGCTACTTCTTTGTTAACGAGGGAAGAGAGGTTGTAGACAGCGTCAGTATATTCAGCGCCGTTCGCTCCCGTACTCTTTTCTCCGTTAGAAGAGAACATCAGCGTATCGTTGCAGTAAACCTTGATAGAGCCTGCGGTAATTTCCGCTCTTATTACGCTTTGAGTAGTTGCGTTATCAACCGCTACGCCCTTAACCCACTTACAAGCGCTCCAGTCAACGATTTCAGTAACGAGGAAACCTATTTTCTCGTCGCCGTTTTGAGCCGTTTCGCGATAAACCATAAAGGCAAACTCGCGCTCTTCCGACTTAATGGTAATGCCTGCAAAGGGCTTTTTCGTCGTGTCAAACTTATTAATGGTTACGCTGAAGTTGATTGCGGTTGCAGTCTCTTGGAAGTATCTGGTCTCTCTACCGCTCGTACCACTCGTAATACCGGTAGTAGTCTTTACCCACTCGTTCTGCTCGCCCGAGCCTACGAAGTTGCTACTTCCGATAGTTACTCTCGTCTCAGGGGCAGGAGTAGTAAACTCTGCGTTTACGCTCGTCTCGGTGGTAATCGTTACCGCTTTTTCAACGGGAAGATATCCGTACTTTTCAAAGCGAATAGTGATATTTCCAAGGGGAACGGCAATGCTATAATTACCGCTCGCGTCAACTATTCCGCTATATACCGCCTCGTTTTCGCCAAGCACTCTGATTGCTATATCCGAATACTCGTCTACTCCCGTAATCTTACCGTTTATGGTAACGCCCTCGAAAAAGTACGCCTCTACGGTGGTGTCTCTATCTACCGTTACTTCACAAGTTCCGCCCGTAGCCGTTCTATTAAAGTCAACCGCCTTGCCGTTTACGAAGATTGCGCCGAGGACTTTACCGCTTTCCACGGTAGCCGTTACGGTAATTACTTGATTAGCGGAAAGGTACTCGTCAGCGGGTGCGCCGTCAATAGTAGCGCTAAGCGTTCCGCCCTCTACTTCGTTTACGGTTAAACGGTACGAACACTCGTTGTGTACTTTGCCGGGCGCGGTTACTACTCTAATATTACGGAAAGTCGTTCTGTGTCCCACGGAGCGAACGCCTACCGTCGCGTAAGTGGAAAG
Organism: Pumilibacteraceae bacterium; assembly: GCA_045532295.1. Lineage (GTDB taxonomy): Bacteria > Bacillota > Clostridia > Christensenellales > Pumilibacteraceae > UBA10677. The sequence goes on from JAZSFP010000001.1 coordinate 4,248, forward strand.
GAAACCTTCGCTAAAGAACGCGCCGTCGTCTTGCATCGTCCTAAAGAGTTGACCGTTAATAAAGATATAAAGCGTACCGTTATCGTTTACCATCTTCATAGTAATCTCGCCGTTCTCATAAGAACACTGACCGATTCTGAGCGCACGGTACGAACCCGTCGTCGTTACGAGGTAAAGGTCAAGTTTGGAGAAGGACGCGTGGTCTTGGATAAGCAACGCGTAACCCTCTTTGCCTCTAACCTCAACGCCTACCATCGGGTAAGCCTCGTCGCCCGAAGTGTCAAGTTTAGAGAAGGTAGTCTCAATCGCCCAGTTCTTTGACGCTACGTTAAAGTACTTGCTCTCGCCTACCGCTCTCTTTGCTGTAACGGAGGTAATGTCGTTGTTCTCGCCCATCGTCCACTCGTTAGAAGAACCCGTTACCGTCGTGCCCGCTACCATAACGGTGGTTTGGGGCTTGAGCGCGCCGTATCTTGCGTCGGGAAGAGCAAGGGCGGTAGTTCCTACCGTAACGGTGGGAATATATTTATCAATAAAGTTGGGGTTAGAGAACTTCAGTTTGTAAGTTCCTGCGCCTAAACTAATTTGGTACTGACCGGAAACGGAAGTTACGCCGTTAAAGATATATTCCGTTCCGCCCTCTGCAATCGCCGTAATTTCCGTGCTTGCAAGGTCGAAGTTATATCCGTCAACGCCCAAGATATTACCGCTTACCGCCACGAGCGACTCGGGATAGGTAACTTGTACCTTCGTCTCGCCCGTAACCTTAATGCTTATAGTTCCGCTTTGCGCGATTACGTACTGTTTATTGCCCACTTTAAGAGCAACGGGCTTACTCGTTTGAACGCTAAGCATTACGCTTTCGCCTTTCTTTACGTAGCCTTCTGCGGTTGCTCCGCTTATCGAAACGGAAGAAATGCTATCGTTATTACCGCTAACGCTTACTTTTCCGTAAAGCATACCGTAAATCTCGTCTTTTACGCTTGCCCCGTTCTCTTCAACGGTGCGAACGGTTGCGTTAGAGTAAAGCACGTTACACTCTTTCGTTTGCGTGATTACGAGACCGTACGCAGAGTACGCGTCAAGGCTTGCGAACTTTTGCTCGAACACGAGGTCGTATTCGCCCTCGCTATGCTTATCGTAGTTGTGTACGAAGATTGCGAGCGTTTGTCCGTCGTGAACGAACTTAACGTGAAGTTTTTCGCCGATGCTCGCCATATTGAAGTTCGAGGTATTGCTGTACTCAGTACCGTTATTCCAGTTAAGTTCGGGGTTGATACGAACTACGCCTCCGAACAAGATTGCCATAAGTTTGGTGTTCTTGTTTCCGATTACGATACCAGTACCGGGGCTTAACTCAGTACCGGGAAGACATCTGTTTTCCACGTCGAACTCGACGATGGACTGACGGCCCATACCCTTACTAAACCACAAAATCTGATTTGACGAACCACTGTGCGCCACTACCGAGCCGTTCTCTTCGTCCGTTAAATCCCAACCCTTAGTGCTGGATGCGAAGTCGAACTCGTTAGAGAACGCAGGACCACCGATATTACGCGCAGGAAGAAGGATATTGTTCGTCGCTCTCGTTACTTTGTTAGTTTCAAGAACTATCTCGCCACTTCCGCTTATAAACTTATCTTCGGTAATGCTAATTCTTTGAGTATAGGGACGGTATCCGTCTGCGTTAATGGAAATTTCGTACTCGCCCGAAACGGTAACGTCAACGCCGTTAATGTTGTAAGTTCCTTTTCTCGGCATAAACGAAAGATTATACGCGCCTACCGTACTCGTCTCGTAAGTGTAGTTTACGAGGGGATTGTTTAAGTCGCGAATAAGGATTTTCGCAGCCGCAACGGGTATCTTTTTACTGTTCGTCGAGAGCGAGGATTTTACTTCGCCCATAACGTTAACAGTAGTTTTAGTGTCGGCTATACGGGAGAAGGTCGCGTTAATCTTAACGCCGTCTTGGATATTTTTAAGAACGTACTCGTTACCGCTTATATTTGCTCTGAGGTCTTCGTAAATACTCTCGTCGTAGTTGCTAATAGAAGTAAGGACGAAACCGGGGTCGGGAATAATGGTAAGAGTTATATCGTCGCCTCTCGATACCGCGTCGTGAGAAGTGTTTACTTTTCCGCCCGTAATGTTACCCGTTTTCTCTACTACGAATACATCACACTCGTCTTTAAGATAACTGAGCGCCTCTGCGTCGGTAAGTTCGCGAGCAGAATAGCGCGAATATTTTGCTTGACAACCAAGCGAATAAAGCGCAGGACAGCATACGCCGTCAAGGTAACTTAAACGCTCGGAGTAAACGAACTCGTTTTCAAGGAAGTACATAATGAGCGTGCCGTACTTGACGATTTTCATTTGAAGTCCGTCGATAAGTTCGCCTGCAAGGTAAGTCCTCGAAACGCCCGTTGAGTATTCGTACCAGCCGTCGTCGGGGTACGCGGTCATAAGTCTAAAGCCTGCGGACTTATTGTCGCGGAGGGAGTTTGCGTTAATGAAGGTAGTTCTATAACTAATTCTATCTTTCATTACCAAAAGTCCTACTTGAGGATAAGCGTCGTTAATTCCTTGAATAGGAACTACGGTTGCCTCTGCAACGAAGTTTTCGCTCGCTACGTTGCGGAAGAACAGCGTTTGGGGGTGGTTGCGAACGCTCATAACCTCGCCTTCGCTTTCCTTGCTTAAATCCCAACCGTCGCTCTTGCTAAGTCCCGTCTTACTTGCGCCAAGCGTTGCGCCGGGGCGGTCGTAATTTACGTAGCCGTCTTTGTTAAAGTGCACGTAACTGTTCATCCAAGTGGGCTCACAGTTAGTGGGACGAATAGAGCCACGGGTGTTTACCACGCCGTTAGCCATACTTACGTTGTGATAAGTGGGGTCGATTTTAATCTTTTCGGGCATTCCGCCGGTCGCTATGAGTTCCTCTTCGCTAAAGCCAAGCGTATCCCAAGTAATGAAAAGTTCAGCGGTAAGCGAAACCGTTTCTTTACTATTAGGCTCGCCCACGAGTTTTGCCGCGCCGTAGAACTGCTTTTGGTTGTAAGAACGCATATCGTAGGGGTCTACTTCGATACGGATTTGTTGACTAAGCCTATACGAACTCGTCTCAACTCTTGCTAAATAAATGATAAAGCAAGTGTTGTTGTGCATATCAAATCTGCCGTAGTAAGTGATATCGGGGTCGTTTGCTACCGCGCCGATATAAAGTCCCTTTTCGGTAAATACGGTGGTGTATTTAACGCTAATATCGCCTTGGGTGTGGCTGATATAATGCTTATTGTTCCATCTCTCTTCGGAAAGGTCGCCGTCGACGGACATATCCGCGTCCATTTCGCCCACGAACTCTCGGTTATAGGTGTATTGATATTCGGGAAGGTCGCCCTCGATTACTTGCGCTTGGCAACCGACTGCTCCGCCTAAGCAAAGGAGCGCTATAAGTAAAGTGATAATTATCTTTTTCATTTTTTAACCTCCTTACTTACCAAGCACCGCGATATCGGAAATGCGGATTTCTCCACTCTCTCCCACGAGTTTTTGGGAAACTTTAATTCTAATCGACTTAACCTTGATAGGCTCGAAGGAGGCTACCGACGCTCCGCCCGGTCTCATCGTGCGTTTTTCGATATCGGGGTTAGTGTCGTTGAAGTAGTCCTTATTAAAGCCAAGGTTTTTAATATGAACGAAACCGTTATATTCGGAAAGGTCGTACCACTCGGGCTTTTCGGCAAGTTCAAACTCAACGAAGTCCACTTGCGAGAACGCGTTCTTGTAGTACCAACTGTTGTAGATTGCGATACCGCGTACTTCGCGCGCTACGGGGAAGGTAAGTTTAATTTCCGTCGCCCCGTCCGCAATAAACTCGTTATTCTTTGCAAAGTACTCAAGACAGGGTACGATATCGTCGTTTAAGTACTTAATAGAGTTCTTTGCGTTGGTTGCAGTAACGGTAGCGTCTTCGGCTATATTTTCGTAACCGCAAGCAACTTTAGGAAGGAACTGGAGGGATTTGGTAGGTCCGTTGCCTATCATAAGGTCGTAGCCCGCCTCCTCGTCGTATATCCAGTTAATCTTATCAAACGCGTACGCTCTGCCGTTATACTGCGCGGTGGACGCGTCGTTAGGGTCTGCGTGTACCCAGTAGATAAGGTAGGTCTCGTCCTCTACTTCCGTCATAGCGTGGTGTCCTACGCCCGTCATAAAGTCGTTCTGCACGTCAACGGTAAGGGGCGATTTAGTACGCGCTTCCTTTTGGAAAGGTCCTAAGGGGCTTTCGCTCACTGCGATATGGCAACCGTAGTCGCGCGCCGCAAAACCGGTGTGCGAATAGGTAAGATAATATCTCTTAACGCCGTCAGCGGAAGTGTGCGCTATCATTTGAGGTCCTTCGTTAAGGCGCTCCTCAAACCCTACTCTTGCGTTCTCTTCACTATAATGACCGGAGAGAATATAACTGCTCTCAAGCCAAACGGGACCGTTCTTCGTCGTGTCGTACTCAACGCGAGAAAAACCGGGGAAGGTTACGAGGCGAAGGCTTTCGTAATCGGGCGTGATTGCGTCCTTCATCTTCATCGCCCAAATGGACATATTACTTCCCGCTCCCGTAGTAACTAAGGGATTGCCTACGCTCGTCGTTTGAGAGAGCCAGTGCTTTGCAAAATAAAGATACATATCGCCGTTGTCGTCAACGAAGGGACTAAGGTCGATATGACCAAAACTAAAATTAATTCCTGCATTCTTGCCCTCGGTTACCTTACTAAAATAACGAGAGGGGTGCACGGGAGGCGTTGCGTTAGTGATAGCCTCGCCGTTAAGGTTACCGATTACGCCGTTACCAAGGTCTTGGATATCCTCAAGGGGCATACCCTCCTCGGTGTTGCGGTAAAGGGGCGCGTTACGATAGAAGTTCTCCGCTGAAACCATAGTGAAAGGTCCGGTGGGGTTTTCGGAAATACCGATTGCGCAGAAGTTAATGTCGCCGTTGGTCTTGTAGAAAGGAAGTTCTATTTCCCTATCCTTTCTCGCAATCATCGACGAATAAAGAACGTACCAACCCGTCTTTTGGTCGTAGATAACCTCGGGAGCCCACATATTATTCTCCGCCCAGTCGGAAATGTCCACTTCCATAGCAAAGCCGTCGTCAACCGCGCCACAAAGTTCCCAGTCGTTAAGGTCCTTACTTCTTAAGCAAGTGTACGCGTAAGTCTTGGTTGCGCCGGAGGGCCAAGTGGTATAAACGCCACCGTTACCCGAAGTGTACTGATAGAACCAGCCGTCTTCGTCCTCGAAGTCCGTGCCGTCGTGTCGTCCCTCCGGAACCCAGATAACGTCGCTATCACCACCGAAAATCGTAAGGTCGTTACGATAGAATACTTCGCTATCGTAAGTGCCGTCGGCGTTAAGCCCGTCAAAGTGCGGTAAAACAGCACCCTGAGCGCCTCCACTACAAGCAAACGCGCTCAATCCAAGTATTAATGTTAGTAAAATTGTCGTAATTTTTTTCATACTTTCTCCTTCCCACTGCGAGTGGGAGCGACTTTTCGCGCTATGGCGAAGTTGGTTTATAAGTTATACTTCCGCCCCACTGCGAGTGGGAGCGACTGGCTTGGTTGACCTCTACCCTACGATAGCCTATATTAAACGCTTCAAAAACGAGTAATACAAGGAAACCGCGGATGAGCGGAGGGCGTGCTCACTGCCGTGAGGGGCACTTCTCGCTTTCGCTCGCCCGTTGCAAACGGGAGTGAGTGTCGCGCTTTGGCGGAAGTTGGTTTATAAGCCCCTTTCCGCGTATTAGTCGCTCGGTTTGGTCAAGAGTTTAAGCGAGGATTTTTGAGATGATTTCGTTCGTCCTTCGAGGGAGGTGTGCCGAACGCACATTGACCGAGAGGACGGACGAAAGGGCTCAAAAAGACCGCTTAACTATCCTTTGAAACCTGCCGAAACGTCCAACCCCTTCAATATTAGTTTTTGCGAACAAAGGTACATAATTACGAGGGGGAGCATTGCGGTGAAACAGCCTGCCATACGGAGAGGCCAGTCTTGGATACGGGGGTCTTGGTACTGAGCGAGAACCAACTGGAGAGTTGCCATTTTAGCGTCGCTACTGAGGTACAAGAGGGGCTCCATATACTGATTGTAACCGCCGATGAAAGACAAGATAAACTGCGCGGTAATGGCGGGCATAGATATAGGGAGCATAATTCTAAAGAACATACCTAAGTATCCAAGTCCGTCGAGTTTAGCGCAACCGACGAGGTCGTCGGGTATTTTTAGATAGAACTGGCGCAAGAAGAATACCGCGCCGATACCACCGAAACAGATGGGTACCATAATGGGCATAGGCGTTCCTATCCAGCCGAGGTTATCGTAAAGAAGGAAGGAAGTGATCATACCCATAGAGTTGGGAACGAGAAGGTTGAGCATTAAGATAGCGAACATTGCGTTGCTTGCCTTAAAGCGAAGTTTAGCGAACGCGAAAGCCGCCATTGCGGACACTACCGTTCCTATCGCAGCGGTGGGAAGATAGTATATAATCGTGTTGATGAAACCGCCGATTACCGAATAACCGCCGATTTGGTCAACGAGAATAGTCTTGTACGAATCAAAGGTTACGCCTTGCTCGGGCCAGAGTTTAAAAGCCGAACCGTTAGCCTCGTACTTGCTCATAATCGAAGTGGTAAATACGGTATAGAGTGGGAAGAGCACGAAGAAAAGCGCAAGCGCCATCATAATATACGCGGTAATATAGTTCTTTTTCGTGCCTACGATTCCGTTGCTCGTCTTGAATTTTATTTTCTTATTATCAATCATAGCACACCCACTTCTCTGATAACCAGAAATTTATTCTCGTAAAGATAATGAGCGCGATACCCATAATCCAAGACAGCGCCGAGGCAAGCCCTAAGCCCTCGTTAGATATATTAACGAAACCCATACGGTACATAAAATAGGATATCGTTAGCGCTTTGTAGCCCGGTCCGACACCGTTGTTCGTTATAATCTGCATAAGACCAACTTCACTAATCGCGCGAACGAAGTGCGTGATAAGAAGGTAGAAAAGGGTGGGCGTAATACCGGGGAGCGTTACCGAGAAGAATACTCGTCTTTCGCTCGCCCCGTCAATTCTTGCCGCCTCTTTAAGCGAAATATCGACGTTCGCAATGGCCGTTTGCATCATAACGATGTTCGTTCCGTACATCCACACGGTAATAATAAGCGCGGAGTTCATAAACATTTCCTCGGTGGAAATCCAGCCTACTGAGGGAAGTCCGAGCGCGTTAAGACCTACGTTGAGCGCGCCGAACTGGTAGTCGAAAATCCACGCCCACATAAGCGTTACCGCTACGCCCGAGCAAACCGCAGGGATAAAGAGAACGGTGCGGACGAAGTTCGAGCCGGGGATTTTTTTAGAGAGTAAGTTCGCTAAATAGGTGGAAATTACGAGGTTAAGGGGAACGTTAAGACAGTACATAAGCGTGTTTCCTATGGAAGTATAGAACAAATCCATTTTGAAAATTCTTACGTAGTTGTCAAAACCTGCGAAAGTCGCGGAGAAAAGGTCGAAACCGTAGAGGTTAGTAAAACTCAAAACGAGCGAAATTGCCATCGGGAGAAGGCTGAATAGCAGGTAACCGATAAACGGTCCCGACGCCATCAGCATACCCGTGATATCCTCTCGGATTAATCGCTGTTTATGGAGTTTTTTAAGTTTCTCCTGTTCAGTCATTTGGTTAGTGTTGTTCATAATCTTTCCTTAGTTTGCCCTCTCGGGCGTTACTGATTAATAATCCTTAAGTTTAACGTTAGTTTTGGTAATTACGTCGGAATACCAAGCGGTATAGTCGAGCGTGCCGTTTCTTACTTTAGAGTTGAGAGGAACTGCCCAAACGTTAATCCACTCGTAGTCTTCCATATACCACCAGTCGCCTGCGCCTTGGAAACCGAGCGCCTCGGAGAACACTTTAATGTTAGAGGGCGCGATATCGCCGGGGAAGGTTACGGTGTCAAGAAGGCTTTCTTGGTTGGGGAAGTAACCGTCGGGAGTACGGATTGCTTGAGCGGTTTCGCTCGCCATCCACATAATGAACGCAGCCGCTTTATCCTTTTTCTCACTTCTCTTTCTAACTACCATTGCGGTAGAGTTGGAGTGACCTGCGGGCTTACCCGACGCGATAACGGTATCACAGTAGGGGTCGGAGGGGTCTTCGTAACGCTTATAAACCACGAGGGGCGCAACGTCCCACTTAAAGCCGTAAGAGTTAGCGTACTCCGCAACTTCCGCCATATAGATAGAATAGTTTACCATCATTGCAAGGTCTTGCGAGAAGAACCAGGTTGCAAGGGGCTTAGCCGAAGTAATACGGTTGGGGTTGGGGGAAATGTTAAGTCCGCCCTCGTTATCAATGTTAGCGGTCTTTTCCGCGCCGAGTTTAAGGTATCTCGTGAACGCCTCACGGGTAGAGGGAAGTTCCGCTAAAACTTTATTAGTAGTGTCAACCGTTCCGCCGTTTGCAACGCTTTCTTGCTCTGCTTTCGTGAGCGCGATTCCCAAAATGTCGGAACGCGTAGAAACGGGCGCGCCGTTATAGGTATATCCACCGCTTGCATCGGGAACGAGAAGTTCGCCTGCGGGGATGTTGAGTTTGTCGATAAATTCAATAGTCTCGCCTGCTTTATAGGTCTTACCCGTATACGCGCCGGTATAGGTATGACCTTCGCGAACTACGTAGTTGGGGTTGGGGTCAAGGAGGGAGAAGTTCCAGTTTCCGTTGCCGGTAAGGTCCTCTAAGCAGTCTCCGCCTACGCTCCAGCCGTAGTTGAACCACCACTCAGTAAAGTAGCCGTAGTCCGTGCCGTAAACTGAAGGGGGCTCGCCGGCGTCGTTAGCGAACTCGGGGTCGGGGTTAGAAGAACCGGAGAAAAGACTTGCAAGGTCCTCTACTTCGTCCCAGTTCATTGCGATACGGTTGTTAAATACTAAAACTTCGTCGCTCGAGGGCGCTTGCCAAGCACCGCCTTCGGGGGTGTAGGGGGTAAACTCACGGAAGTAGCCTTTCGCAGGAACTTCAGTGGTGGTAAGTTTATCGTAAAGGGAGGCTTTGTCGGGGTAAGCGGTCTTGTACTCGGCGATGATTTGAGCCTTAGTCTTGCCCGTGTTGTCCGCCTTCGTGCCTGCGTTCCACGCGTCTAAATCCTCTGCGTCTACCGAAATACAAACGATGCCCGCTTTTTCAAACATACTCTGGTTGTAGTAAAGCGCGGTGGGTTTGGTGTCGATAGGAAGACCGTAAAGGGGGTCGGAAAGCGAAGAAGTATTGTTTTCCTTATTGTAGCGAAGACGGTTTGTCATCGTCTCGTAAATGTCGTCCACCTTAATGTCCGTTACCGCCTCCATTTCCGCAGTAACTTCGCCGATAAGACCTACGTTAACGTAGGACTTGAAGTTATCCTCAACGATTAAGAACACGTCAGGACCACTCTTTGACGAGGCGGTGTACTGAATATACTGCGTATAGTTACCGCTGGGCTTAGTGGAAAGGTTAACCTGAATATTATGCTCTTTTCCGTAGGTTTGGTTGAACGCGTTTACCATCTTCGTGTAGGTAGCAAGTTCACTTTGTGAGCCGTAAACTACGAACTCTACTTTGTCGCTACCGCCAGTACAACCAACGAAAACGGAAAGCGCCATAACGAGCGCAAGCGCAATCGTCATAATTCTCTTAAACATTTATTTATCTCCTTAAAAAGTTAATTTTTCAATACCGTATGCGTTTTTTTACTCCGCCATTTGAGCGTCAATGAGTTTGCCAAGTTTTTCAAAACCGCCTTTAACGATTAAAAACCTCGCATTACCTTCGCCCTCGCGCCACTCGGTGTAACCCTTTTCGCTCACTCTAATCGTGCCAAAAGGAGAGAGGTCGAAATACTCGCTCAAATCCTCGTACGAAAACATCGCGGTTATGGGGTCCCAACTGTAACGATGAATATTGCCGTTCTCCGTTACGTTGTCTTCCGAAAATTTAAGAGCCTCGGCAAAAGTGTACATACAGAACCAAACGGGGTTATCGTCGACTCCGAGGTTAGTGAAAACTTTATATCCTGCCTCCCAAGGAACCCAAACGGTTTCCACGGGTAAGTTATCCGTAACGTAAATTGCTGAGCCTATATCTTGAAGAACGTTCCATTCCGCCATTCTATGACTCGCGCTTCTACCTATCATATCGTTGTTAAAAGAGAAACTTCCACCCATAATAAGCACTTTTTCTACCTTCTTCTTAACCAAAGCCTTGCCGTCAAGAGAAGAGTATTCGTCGGCGCTCGATTGAAGTAATTGCGCTATATTCGTAAGCGGACCAACGGCAACGATAGTTACTTTGCCGTCGCAAGTCGCAATCGCTTTGCGAAGAACTTTTACGGCGCACTCGTTGCTGTCCGTCGTGCCGTATTTGTCCTTGCATTTTTTAGCGTAGCGATTCATTTCGTCGCATTTAAGAACGGGGGAAATAAGTCTACCCATCGGCTTTTCCCCTGCCCCGTAATAATCGCAAATCGCTTTTGCCGTTCCCGTCGCTCCCTCTCGGGTCGTCGATGCCGTTATGGCAATAAGTTCCAGTCTTTTCTTTCTTTCAGCATTAAGTAACAATCCGAGCGCAACGGCGTCGTCGCAATCTACGCCCATATCAGTGTCTAAAATTATTTTAAGCATTTTTTATTCCTAAATCTTCGTTTTTTAATAATTGTCGTTGTTTTGATGCCCTCACCGCGCCCCCACTGTGCGTGGGGGCTAATTGCCGTGAGGAGTAATGTTTTTAACGCAGATTTTGCGTTTAATTATTTTTTCTTTACTACGAACGCTACTGCAAGGAGCGAGCCAAGAAGTCCAAGAACGGTTGCAACTTCGCTTGCGCCACAGCCACCGGGTGAGGGTACAGGAGCAGTCTTAATGGTGAGCGTTGCGGTCATATCAGCGA
>JAZSFP010000026.1:0-70802 GCA_045532295.1 Pumilibacteraceae bacterium
CGTCAACGTAAGTGTGATGGTAGCCAAGTTAGGACACGTAATGTTTGACATATAGTCAATAATCTGAGCAGTCGTAAGGTTCTTGAAGAGAATATCCCCGGAACGTTGGAAGATAGCCCAATTTACCATATCGTGAGCATAGTCGAAGTAATATTCTTTGCCGTGCCAATTCGTTACCGAACTGTCTGCAAGCTCCATATTAGACGGATAAAGGTCTTTAACGTTAAACCACGTTTCCGTGTCTGGATCTAACGTGAACTTTACGGTCTTAGTAAATGCCTCAGCAATCGTGTACACGTCGTTGGTAGTTACGTTTGCGTTGATAACACCGCCAGAGCCCGTTACGGTAGGACAAACCTCGTATTTAACTTCGGTAGAGCCACCAAAGTTTACTGCGATATTACCGATATTAAGGCTTGCAGCCGTTACCTTTTGTGCATATTCAAGAGTACATACCGCCGATACGTCGGGATTATCCTGCGAAGTGGCTTTTACAATAATCTGTTGACCGAAAGGCTGAATGCACGATACGGTAGCAGACTTGCCACTTGAAGAAATGTTTACGTAGTCGGTAACGGTTTTACCTGTCGCCCAAGTGCTTGACGGATTAGACCAAGCAAGCGACCAATCAATGCCGTGATTTGCTGCATCAATAGGCTCGATTGTTGCGTTAATCGTAATAGCCGTTTCAGCTAAAGGCGATACACCATACGTAGCAAAATCTTCCGAAAGAAGTTTTGCGCTCATGAGCTTTATTCCTTGACTTTGCGTTTCGCCAACCTGCATCCCCCCTGCTAAGATTGTTTCCTGCGTGGGCTTACTCGCTTCGTTGGACTGTTCGGTAGTCGGCGTTGAGCAAGCAACCATTGAGAAACAAAGGGCTACGAGCGATAACATTGCCACTACCATCGTTACAATTCTTTTCTTTGTAATTTTCATTGTTTACCTCCGTTATTAAGATTTTTTACTGTATTTGTTGTATTGCTTTAGGTACTTATCCGAGCGTTTACGGTTACGAACACCTCTTTTGTAGCCAAAAGCCGCTGCGGTATGTGACAAAAAGCGTTTGGGAATTTCATAGGCATCTTCCCAGCCTTTTGAATAACCGACGTTATATGCAGTTTTCATATCCTGCTTATAACTGTTCTTCTTCGGTTTCGTTGTGTTTTTAGACATAATAATTACCTCCAAAATTTTATTTGAAATGAAAACTACGGCTTACGGACTTATACCGCAAGCCGTAGAAACAACTGTTTTTTAGTTGTCGAGCTTAGTCAAGCAACATATTGAGAAGCTCTTTATCAGAGTTTCTTGCAGGCTTAATTTTACACTCGTAAACCTTTCCGTTTTCGTCAACCGACTGAACGGCATAGGTATTACCAGAAATCGTATTACCCGAATCGTCCTTCATAGAGTAAGGAACAACAACGAGGTTTGCTTCCATCTGGTCGTCGAATACGATATCCAGAACGGTATAACCGCCGAAATCAGGGGGCGCTACCGCAATTTTGATATTCCTACCACGAATTACACCTTTGATAAAATAAGTGAAGTTTTCTTTACCTGTCTTTTTAGATACGTAAGTTTCTCTTTCTACCTTGATATTAAATTTTTCCATTGATTTTTAATCCTCCTATTTTTTAATGATTACTTGCCAATTTTCTTAGCAATAGCCTTTGCTTCTGCCTTAGTCTTACCCTCAGCAAGAGCCTTCTTGTACTTGTAAGTACCTGCGTGGTCGGACTGTGCCTGAAGATAACCCGATCTCATACCTGCCTCATAATCAGTGAGTTCCTTACCTTCCTTTGGTCCACGCATGTGTACCTTTGCCTTGCGTTCCTCTGCATAGCCCTTCGCTCTTTTAGACGGAACAGACCAGCGTCTTTCTCTTTTAGTTGTTGCCATTATTCAAATAGCCTCCTTTTAATTAAATTTAGATTTTTTTGTCCGTATAGCCGATAACGCAGCCGTTTTGTGCCTACTTCTTTAAGGGTTTGAGCCTTATTTTCAGCTATTAAGTTGTGATTTTTATAATAAAATGTGAGGGAAATTGTTATTGAAACACTCGTTTCCTGCGATATATAGCAGAGAGGTGGCCACCTTACCGAGCTCGTCACCGCAGTCAATCGAAATTTATATTAAATTTTCCATCACACCTATTACCGAATGTGGTTAATCAACGTATTTACGGGTATAACTTGCAGATTTTAACCGCTTGCCGTTGATATTCGCTCTGCCCTGAAAGGCAAATTCATACTCAGCATCTCGCTGGGGTGTGCGAAGGTAATACGTATCATCGCTAAGCACCATAGCAGTACCTACGTCCGATTCCAAAAAGGAAATTTGTTGTTTTACGATATACTCGTCCGTCCGGTACACGTTATCTGCACCGTCAATAAAGTCCATATCGCAAAGACATACAGCGTAATTCTTGTTTTTGTCCTGTTTCATTGCTTTTTCTCCTTATAGATTTTTATATTTTCAGTGCGCCCTGTAAATATTGAAGTAACTGTCTATTGAGCCGTTTGATATAGTCAACGGAACAATCCCAATCGTCTGCAACAACCATTTGCGAATTGTTGTGAACGTAAAGAGCCACGTAAAGCATATACAACTGACCTTTGGCGTTGCTGACCGCTTCGTTATACGCCTTTACCGTTTCAGCCAAACGGATCAAACCCGTAACCTTGCCGGCTGCAATAATCTCTTTTTCATTAGCGTAATAGAATTTAATTTCCGCTAAATCTTCTCGTATCTCTTGCAACGTTTTCAATTTTATTGCCTCCTGTTTCTATAATCGAAAGAAGATAATATCGACTTCATTGTTTCGGTGTCCTTGCCCTTTAACGTAGGTAGTAATCTATGTAAAAGCTCTGACTGCTCGCTTGATAAATAATCCTTGTAGGACTTGTATTCTTTATCAATATGAATACCTCCGCCGTTGCCTTGTGTGGTGTAAATCGGGTATTCAGTTGTAAGGGCTAAAATGTCATAATCTATGGTTCTTAACGATACGCCAAATTCAAAAGCAAGATTTTCTCTCGTTTCAAATTTACGCATACACAATAATTCGATTATTGCTTTTCTGCGCTGACTTGCTGTCACCCGATTTCACCTCCTTCGTTCTTTCTTGACTGTATTCTAAAATCCAAACTTGCAACTTTTTTGCAGGTTTGAAAAAATAATTTCAATTTTTTTCAAAAAATTTTTGGAAACAAAAAAAGTGCCTTGACAAACAGTAATCCCATTATGAGATACTGCTCGCCAAGACACTTTTAAGCCGTGTATTTTACCCGTAGGGTAAGTTGCGAACACTTACATATATAACAGTGATTTTGGATTTACCTACTTTCGCCAAAAGCGAACTACCAAACTATATTATATATGTGAAAAATATTTAGTTGATTGTGATGAAGTTACCTTTATTAACGTATCTTTACCCTTTCTCTTGCAGAAAATCTTTGCCTTGCATCTATGGCAAATGGTAAGTATTGCGCCGTCAGGTCTTTTTGTCGCCGTTGTCTTTTTATGACATACAGGACACACATAGGAAACTAATTCTTCCTTTTGAGTATTGGAATCCATTGTTAAACCTCCTTTTTCCCATAAGTAAGCAAAAGTTTTGGATTTAATCAACTACATTGGCAGGGTTGGGAACTCCCGTACCGTAGTCGGTCAGCTTTTGTACTCCGAATATATGAATACTGTAAGAGGTCGGGGCTATGCCTTATACAGAAATTCTTTCATAATCTAACCCTTGGTTTGTGCATTACGTTATCTACAATACCTAAGATAACAAGGTCTTTCGTCTTTATATCTGGATAACGCTTTGTGCCATCTTCATTAAGAGAATTGTTTGCTGCACGAAGAATAGCATACTTCTTTTGCGGAAGATATATCTTTGCCGTAGCTTCATCACCGATAAGGGCAATTATAATCTGACCTGCCTCTGCGTGATTTTGCTTTTTAACAAACATTTTATCTCCGTCAAAGATACCTGCCTCTACCATTGAATGACCGACAGCCTCTAACATAAAATGTGGCTCTGAACCTACAAGCTCCGTAGGTAAATCGTAAGTAGCTTCAATATTTTCTACTGCAAAAAAAGGTGTTCCGCAAGGACATCTACCTACAAGCGATACAGGCGTTAATTTTCCCGACAGTAAAACGGGTAAAACGTCTATTCCCCTATTTCTTGTATAGGTTATCCTATCTCTGTTTTCCAATTCCTTAACGTATCTTTGAACTTTAGAGAAAGAATTATTGAAGAATTTAGGGAACGCTTTAAGCATTTCTTTAATCGTAGGGGCTTTTTTATTCTCTTTTTGAAAGGTGGTTATAAAGTCCTCTAAAGCCAAAAGCATATCTTCATCATATCTACGTGCCATTTTCTCACCTCTTTGGTTTAGTGGGTAAATGTTTTACCCGTTATTATAATAGCATAAAGGTATGGCATTTGTCAATAGCAAAGGGGCAATTTTGGAAAAATTTTTCTGTGAATTTTTTTTGAATATATGACGTAGGTTGTCATCTTTATATTGATATAATATAAGGTTAATTTTCTTCGGGTTTTTGCTTAAAATATTCGAGCATATTAGCAAGTAGCGTTTCTATAACAGGCTCTAAAACCGCTTTGGGGATAGATTTCAAATCGGGTACACCGTTGATTTCTACCTTAATTTCCGTATTTTCTTTTGCCATAATCTCACCTCCTGCTTAAAAGTATAGCAGGTGGTTTTCTTTTTGTCGGGGAACTAAAAGTGTAGTTTTAGGTGCAAAAGGTGAACTGATAAGGCAATATACATAAATTGTCTTTCGGGGTTTGGGGTTTTTGGGTATCAGAAAAAGTCTGGTTGTCAAGGGAAAAAATTATTGCTTAAACCATTAGATATAGGAATACGAAGGACAATATTTTTTTCTTTTTCCTTGACCACTGCGCCTTTTCCCGATTGTTTTTGGTTGTCGAAAGACAATTTCAAAAACAAAATGTTGAACGTTGGAAAAAAGTTTTTTAACGTTGCAAAGTTCTTGCAAGTTTGGCTTTTAGACTGTGTTCAACAATAAGAAAAGGAGGGTTTACAATGAAAACCGCAGTTATTTACGCTCGATATTCAAGTGATAGACAAACTGAACAGTCTATCGAAGGTCAAGTTCGTGTGTGTAATGACTTTGCCGAAAGGAACGGAATTGTAATTGTTCATTCCTATATCGACAGAGCCACTACGGGTACAAACGATAACCGTGAGCAATTCCAACAAATGATGAAAGACAGTGATAAACGTGCTTGGGATTACGTTTTGGTATATAAACTTGACCGTTTTTCTCGTAATAAATACGAGATAGCTATGCACAGAAAACGCCTAAAAGATAACGGCATTAAAATTCTGTCTGCTATGGAAAACATACCTGAAACGCCTGAGGGCATTTTGCTTGAATCGTTGCTTGAAGGTATGAACCAATACTATTCAGAAGAATTGTCGCAAAAAACAAGGCGTGGTCAAAGAGAAACACGCTTAAAAGGTTTACATTGTGCAGGTAAACTGAATTACGGTTACTACACCGAAAAGAAAAAAGTAATGGTAAATGAAGAAGAAGCCGCCGTTGTAAAAGAGATTTTTACACGTTTTGCAGCAGGTGAACGAGGCATCGACATTGAAAGAGATTTTGCCGAGCGTGGTATCCTCTATCGTGGCAAACATTTCACCGCTGCTAATATGTACGTTATTCTTCACGTTGAGAAATATACGGGTAAATACGTGCTACACGGCGAAGAATACTACGACATTTATCCACAAATCATTACGCCAGAGCTTTATGAGATTGCTCGAAAAAGGATTGATGCTAACCGATATGGAAAGCACGTTCCAGACGTTACGTATTTACTCAGAGGAAAAGCATTTTGTGGTCAATGTGGTGCAAGGCTAACTTCCTATACGGGAACGTCAAAGACAGGTCGTGTTTTTAGGTATTACAAATGCTACAATGCTATTGGTAAAAGAGATTGCCAAACTAAAATGTATCAAAAAGACGTTTTAGACCGTATTATTATTGATACGCTTTTCAACCTTATAAACGGTGAAAATTTAGCGTTCCTCGTTGACGAGATATGCAAGGCTCATAATAGAAACCTTGAAGCTGAAAATCCCGTTAAGATGCTCGAAAAACAGTTAGTTCAAGTCAATAAGTCGTTAAGCAATATAATGGTCGCTATTGAAAGTGGCATTATAACGGACACGACAAAAGAACGCTTACAAGAGCTTGAAACAACAAAGCGTGAATTGCAGGAACGTCTTATAATGGAGCGTATGCGTGAAGAAGTCCGTATTGAAAGAACTCAGGTTGAAAAGTATCTTAAAAACGGAGCGAAAGAAGCACCACAAATAATGCTTGACTTGTTAGTGGAAAAAGTGTTCGTTCATAATGATAAAATTGAATTACTGTTAAAATACACTTCAACGCCGAAACCTACACCACCCGACGATGAAGATGAAAATAACCCCGATGGTAACAAACACCGTCGGGGTTTTACTATTATGCAAACTACTACTGAATACGAAGTTTACACCACAATAGGATTAAAAAAAGGCTTTGAGCCAAGACTCAAAGACACCTACGAAATTCCTGTTATTATTGAAATATGATGATTTTTACTGAAAAACTAACGATTTACTACTATAAAAGGTGTTCTGTTGGGGTTAAACAAACGCACTACCTCCTATGCTCGTTACACTCTTCGAAATTATTACGTACTCTAAATTCTCGCATTCAGCAAACGCACTACTACCTATACTCGTTACGCTATTTGGTATCATTACACTATCTAAAAGACTACAACGCAAGAACGCATAATCACCTATACTCGTTACACTATCAGGTATCGTTATGCTCATTAAATTACTGCATTCACTGAACGCATCATCCCCTATGCTCGTTACACTATCAGGTATCGTTATGCTCATTAAATTACTGCATTCACTGAACGCCCTATCACCTATGCCCGTGACATAATCGGGTACTATAATAGAAGTTAGCGTTTTATTTTTAACCTTAGTTAGTGTGCAAGTTGCTCCATCATAGCGTAATTCAAAATCGTCCGTATTCATAATTTTCTCCACTTTAATTGTTAGTAAATCGTAATTTATATTTACATTATACCACTTTTGAGAGCGTTTGTCAATACCCATATTTTTTCCAGCAACATAAATAGGTGTTTTATTTAAAAATTTCAAAAAATTTTGGCGTATTTTTGTAATTTAGTTGACTAAACAAAATGCGCTGTGCTATAATAATTCGCATAGTGGTACTTTACCTCTTAACTTTAGTTTATTTTTCCATAAAGGATGGTACAATATTATGTTTAAAAATCAGTATCTTAACGAACTTATGGACAGAGTTATTAAGCGTAACGCTAACGAACCCGAGTTCCATCAAGCCGTTCAAGAAGTTCTTGAGTCTATCGAACCCGTTATCGACGCTCATCCCGAATACATTACTTCGGGCGTTTTAGAGAGAATCGTTGAGCCTGAAAAAATCTTCAAGTTCCGTGTTCCCTGGGTGGACGACAAGGGCGTAGTTCAGGTTAACCGCGGTTTCAGAATTCAGTTTAACAGCGCAATCGGACCTTACAAGGGCGGTCTTCGTTTCCACCCATCCGTTTGCGAGAGCATTATCAAGTTCCTCGGTTTCGAGCAAACCTTCAAAAACAGCCTTACCTCTCTTCCTATGGGCGGTGGTAAGGGCGGTAGCGACTTCGACCCCAAGGGCAAGAGCGATGGAGAGGTTATGCGTTTCTGCCAGAGTTTTATGACCGAACTTGCTAAGTATATCGGACCTGACACCGACGTTCCCGCAGGCGATATCGGTGTTGGCGCAAGAGAAATCGGCTACCTTTTCGGTCAGTATAAGCGTCTTCGCGACGAGTTTACGGGCGTTTTAACGGGTAAGGGTATTCCTTACGGCGGTTCGCTCGTTCGTCCCGAGGCTACCGGCTTTGGCGCTGTTTACTACACCGTTGAAATGCTCAAGTCCTTCGGCGAGGACGTTAAGGGCAAGACCTTCGCTATCTCCGGCTTTGGTAACGTTGCTTGGGGTACGGTTAAAAAGGTTAACGAACTCGGCGGTAAGGTAGTAACTCTTTCCGGTCCCGACGGTTATATCTACGATCCCGACGGAATTTCCACTCCCGAGAAGGTTAACTTCCTTCTTGAAATGCGCGCGTCCTGCCGTGATAAAGTTCAAGACTACGCAGACAAGTTCGGCGTTCAGTTCTTCCCCGGTCAGCGTCCTTGGGGCACTAAGGTTGATATCGTTATGCCCTGCGCTACTCAAAACGAAGTTGGTATTGAAGACGCAAAGAAAATCGTTGCTAACGGCGTTAAGTTCTACGTTGAGGTTTCTAATATGCCCACTACTGCTGAGGCTGTTGCATACCTTAAAGCAAACAAGGTTATCGTTGCTCCCTCTAAGGCAGTTAACGCTGGTGGCGTAGCAGTTTCCGGTCTTGAAATGAGCCAGAACTCTATGCGTTACAGTTGGTCGGCTGAAGAGGTTGACGCTAAACTTCAAACCATTATGAAGAACATCTACAAAGCGTCCTACGACGCTGCTAAAGAGTACGGTATGGACGGCGACCTCGTTGCAGGCGCGAACATTGCCGGCTTTATCAAGGTTGCCGAGGCTATGAAAGCGCAAGGCGTTTGCTAATAAATTAAGCGTTGGGCGTAACTGCTCAACGCTTTTTTGTAAGTTTTTTCCTATCATAATTTGCCTCCTTTCTTTACATAATAACAGTGTAAGGAGGAAAACGAAAATGGCTAACACGAAACAAAAGACCTCGTCGAAGTCCACTACTTCGAAGGCAAAAGCAGTTAAGTCTACCAAGAACTGCAAGTAATTAAACCAACTTGGTGTTACCGCAATGGTAGTCCGTTGCGGTAATTTTTTTAAGCCGAAGAGCATAAATTACCATATAAATAACTTAATTCGTTATTGATTTGTCTTTCTTTGCGTGCTATACTTAATTTGAGGTTATACGCTATGGAAAACTTAATTACTCCAAAATTACTTAGTATTGAAAAAAACGGGGAACTTATCGTACGAAGATACGCTTTCGAGCAAAAGGTATCGGGCTTTTTCTACGCTCGTTTATCACAAGAGGGCAAAATAAAGATTACTTACGGACCATACGATTTTTGCAAGAATTACTCAATGGATTTTACTTCCTCAAACGGCGAAGTTAAACACGACGATATCTTGTCTTTTCAATATTTAGATATTGAAACGGCAAAGGGCGTTGAGGTTTTAACCGTAGGCGTAATCGACGCGACTTATCCCTATAAGAGAACGGGCTTTTTTGAGAGCGACGACGCGCTACTAAATAAAATTTGGGAAGTAGGCGCGTACACCGTTAAACTTTGCACCCACCGTCATCGCTATTCTTCCCCTCACCGCTTTGCTCTGCCCAAGGAATTTAACGACTTTATTGCATCTTGGGACAGTGAATACGGGGACTTCGTCATATTCGACGGACCAAGACGGGATAGAGAGTGTTGGATAGGGGATCTTCGCACGGAGGCTCTTGCCGTCTACTCTGCTTTTTCCGACCTTAATCCCGTAAAGGCAAGTTTGCAAGTTTTTTCCGACCTTCAACGAAACGACGGTCTTATTCCCGGTTCAGGCGCAACGCGACAGCCTTTCCTTGAGTATAATTTTTGGTGGGTTATTAGCGTTTACGAGTGTTATCTTTACAGTAACGACGAAGAGTTTTTACGAAAAACTTATCCGCATTTGTTACGGTTTTTTGAATACGTATTAAAAAATTCCTTACCTAACGGGTTGATGGAGAACGATAATTCGTGGATGTGGACTTTCGTTAGAGTGGGCAAGGTAGGTAGCGCACAGTGCGCTCTTTACGAGGCGTTAAAGTCGCTTTCGCTTTGCGCAAAGATAATGAGCGACGATAAAACCTATCGTCTTGCAACTGAGCAAGCGGAAAAGGTAAAGAAGGCTATAAACGAAGACTACTGGAACGAAGAGAAGGGAATTTACGACGATAAAATCAATTTTTACACGCCCACTCTTCCCTCGTTTTTGGACTTTAACTGCTTTGCAATTGACTTTGGGATTGCAGATACAAGGCAAAGCGAACGCATACTCGACTATCTTAAAAAGTATCATCACTCGCCCTACGGCTCGACCACTACCGATATTGAACTTACCGAAGTTGCTCTAACGGAAAAATCGAGCGGTGTCATTGCCGATATGGCGAAAGACTACGACGAGCCTAACGAATATTTAATAAAACTTATGTATCCGCATAACAAGAAGATTTGGCCCTTCGTGGTAGCGTACGAAGTTGAGGCGCGTTTTCTCTACGGCGACGACGAGGGCGCGTTCGACTTAATCAAGAAGTGTTGGGGCGCAATGTTAAACCAAAACGCCACTACTTTTTGGGAAATGCTTGAACCCTCTTCTCCCTCTTATCCTGCAGTTTCGCTCTCGTACGGAGCAACGCTCGACGGTATGAATAGCGCTTGCCACGGCTGGTCAGGGTGGATTACGCATCTTCTTTCAAAGTTTGCGCTGGGCGTTAAACCCATAACCTCGGGCTTTAAGACTTTTACCGTTAATCCTCGACTTTATAAAATCAAAAATCTTAGGGGCGCAGTTCCCACGCCCTGCGGCGCGATTGAGATTGCGATTAGCGGTAAAAACATAACGGTAACTTACCCTAAAGAACTTACGCTTATTCAAAAATCCGACGATTTCGTATATACGGAAATAACTAAATAGAGAAAACGGACACCATAGCGGTGTCCGTTTCGTTTTAGTGTTTCTTATATTTATTTTGTAACGCTTTAAGCATATCGTCAAGGGATTTTTCTTCACGACGGGGACGAGCATCTCGATTGTCGCGACGGTCGCGGTTATCACGACGGGGAGCGTTCTTGTCGGGGCGGGGACGCTCTTCGCGTTTGGGCGCTTGGGAAACGAAACCGCTTGCTTGCTTAATGGAAAGATTGATACGCTGTTTTACGGTATCAACGCCTATAACCTTTACTTTAACCACGTCGCCAACGCTTAACGCTTCGCCGGGATGCTTGATAAAGCGGTCGGATATTTCAGAAACGTGAACGAGACCGTCGTGATGAACGCCGATGTCTACGAACGCGCCGAAGTCGATAACGTTACGAACCGTTCCGGTAAGTTCCATACCTTCCTTGAGGTCCTTAATATCCATAAGGTCTGCGCGAAGTACGGGAGCAGGGAGGTCCGCGCGGATATCACGACCGGGCTTTAAGATTTCTTCTACGATATCGTTAAGGGTAGGCTCGCCAACGCCGATTTCCTCGGCAACCTTAGCCGTACCGTCCACTGCTATCTTGTTTTTAATATCGGAAATTGCGCCTTTAACGACGTCCTCGTCGGTGTAGCCGTACTTAGCGAGGAGTTTTTCCGCTGCCTCGTAACTTTCGGGGTGAACGCCCGTATTGTCAAGCACGTTGTCGCCACCGGGGATACGCAAGAAACCTGCGCATTGCTCGTACGCTTTAGGGCCAAGTTTCTTAACTTCGAGAAGTTGACGACGGGTCTTAAAGGGCGTAGTCTTTCTATACTCTACTACGTTCTTTGCGATAGAGAGGTTAAGTCCTGCAATGTGCGAAAGGAGGCTATACGACGCGGTGTTAAGGTCAACGCCAACGCTGTTCACGCAATCTTCTACGACGCCTTCGAGAACTTCAGTGAGGCGTTTTTGGGGCATATCGTGTTGGTACTGACCAACGCCGATGGATTTTACGTCAATCTTGATAAGTTCTGCAAGGGGGTCCATAAGACGACGGGCAATGGATATTGCCGAACGAACGGTTACGTCGAACTCGGGGAATTCTTCCGTTCCTTGCTTGCTCGCAGAGTAAACGGACGCGCCTGCCTCGTTTACTACGATATACTGAATAGGACGGGGGCTTTCTTTGATAAGGTCGGCAACGAAGATTTCCGTTTCCTTGCTTGCCGTTCCATTACCGATAGAAATAACGTCAACCTTATGCTTTGCGATAAGAGAAAGCACTACCGCTTTAGACTTTTGAATTTTTTCGTCGGAAGTTGCCGCTACGAAGATTACGGTGTTGTCAAGGTGATTGCCGTTCTGGTCGATAACCGCTACCTTACAACCCGTTCTGTAACCGGGGTCAAGTCCCATAATGGTCTTACCCTTAAGAGGGGGTTGCATTAAGAGAGGCTTAAGGTTAACCTCGAACATTTTAATAGCCTGCTCGTTTGCTCTGTCGGTAAGTTCACTTCTCACTTCTCTCTCAATCGAGGGGAAGATAAGACGAGCATAACTGTCTTCGATAGCCTCCGTTACGATGGCGGTAAACGCGCTGTCTTTAAGGAACTTGCCTTTAAGAACGGCGAGCATTTTTTCGCTGTCAATTACGACGCCTGCTTTAAGACACTCTTCCTTCTCGCCACGGTTGATAGCAAGAATTCTGTGTGAAGGAAGGGTTGCAACCTTTTCGGAGAACTCCTTGTAAGTTTCGTAAATATGAAGTTTTTCAGCGTCTTCCTGCTTTTCGTCGAGTTTGCTTTCAAGCACGCCCTCGCTCATAAGAAGTTCACGAAGAACCTTTCTCATTTCAGCGTCGTCGGAAACGCGCTCGGCAATAATGTCTTTCGCGCCTGCAATAGCGTCGGAGACGGTCTTAACGCTCTTTTTGTCGTCGCCATCAACGATTTTGATATATTCGGACGCCAAAGCGTTAATATCGCACTCTTGAAGTTCTTGAGCAAAGATGATATCCGCCAAAGGCTCGAGACCACGCTCGATAGCCATAGACGCTCTCGTCATCTTCTTCTGCTTGTAGGGGCGGTAAATATCCTCAACCTCGGTCATAGTTTCGGCGGAAGAAAGCGCCAAAGCCAGTTCCTCCGTCCACTTACCTTGCTCTTCAATAGAAGACTTTACTGCCTCTTTTCTCTCTTCGAGGTTACGAAGATAGGTAAGGCGGTCGGAAAAGTCACGAAGAAGTTCGTCACTGCATCCTCCGTGCATCTCTTTGCGGTAACGGGCAATAAAGGGAATAGTGTTGCCCTCGTCAATCAAGCCTACGATGTTATTTGAGTACACGGGGCTGATGTTAAATTCTTCGGCGAGTTTTGCTTTGATGTCCATTTTGTTCTTTCCTTGCGTTAGATTTTACGGCTTGCACGCCGTCTATATTATTTTACATTATTTGCCGACTAAATGCAATCTTTTTTCGCCCCTTTACCACATTTTTTTGTGACATTTTTCTACCGAACGCGAATATACTGTATAGAGGTGTATTTTATGGACGGTCAGACTAAATCTCATTCCCTTTCTCTTGAAAATCGAACCGCTCTTTCTATCTCGGGCGTTAGCGAAGTTATCAAAGCAGAAAGTGGCGAAGTGCTGTTAAACACGACTTGCGGACGGCTTTTAGTAGAGGGTAAGGATATTAAAATCAAGCGATTTAACGAGAGCGACGGCTCGCTTACCCTCTCTGGTGAAATTGCTCTTCTTAAGTACGAGGGCGAAAAAGTTCCCTTCTTAAAGCGAATTTTCCGATGAGTTTACTCGTTTTCTTGATTTTTGGCGCAATGGGCGGAGTTTTAACGAGTATCTATTCTCTCTTCTCTGCAAAACTCCCACTCGTTTTTCTCGTTCTTTGCGATATTTTGTTTTCGTTCCTTACGATCTCGCTATTCGCTTTGCCCTTTTTTATCATCTTCGAGGGAGTTTTTTCGCTCTACCAACCGCTCTTTTTTGCTCTTGGATTTGCAGTTTGCGTTTATCTGAAAAAATTTGCTAAAAAAGTATTGACAAAAATACGAAAGTAGGTTATACTAATAGTGTCATATGACTGACGGAAGTGGATTAACCACAGGGAGTATGACGAAGATGTGCCGACCGTCTGGGCTTTAATATTGCCCGATGGTTTTTTGTTTATTTTAGAGGTAGTTTATGGCGAACGGTCGTATTTTCTCAATAGAGACGATGGGGCTTGTAGACGGGCCCGGCATACGCGTCGTAGTTTTTATGGCGGGTTGCCCTCTTCGGTGCGCGTTTTGTCATAACCCAGACTCGTGGGACGCGTCCTCCGCCCAAGAATTTACCCCCTCTACGCTCGTAGAAAAACTTAAACGCTTTAAACCCTACTTTTCCCGTAGCGGTGGCGGAGTAACCTTTTCAGGTGGCGAGCCTCTACTTCAAAGCGAATTCTTGTTAGAAACGATTACGCTTTGCAAAAAAGAGGGTATTCACACCTGCATTGATACTTCGGGAGTAAGTTTTGGAAACGAGGACGAAATCTTAGAAAAAGTCGACCTTCTTCTCCTTGATATCAAGGCGATAGACGAGCAAAATTACCGCGTCCTTACGGGCGGAGACATCAAAACTGCAGAACGCTTTATGGCAAAAGTACGCGAAAAAAAGACGCCCGTAATAGTTCGTCAAGTAGTTATTCCTTCCATTAACGACAACGACGACTATATGGAAAATCTTAAAGCGTACATTAAAATTCACTTACCGCACTGCCATAAAGTAGAACTTTTGCCCTATCACACTATGGGCGAACACAAGTACGAAAAATTAGGAATTGCTTATCCGCTTAAAGGCGTTGCGCCTATGGACAAGCAAAGAACGCAAGAACTTTTTGACAAGCATTTTAGGGAGTTACAACTATGACTGAAAGAAGAGAATTTAACGGTGGAAAGTGGCAAACTGAAATTAACGTTCGCGACTTCATACAACAGAATTATACGCTTTACACGGGCGACGAGAGTTTCCTCGCCTCTCCCACTATGGCTACCCGCAAAGTTTGGGTTAAGTGTATGGAACTTCTTCAAAAGGAAATTAAGAACGGCGGTGTTTTAGACGTAGACACTACCACCTTTTCGGGCATTTGCTCCTTTGCTCCCGGCTATATCGACAAAAATAACGAAGTAATCGTTGGGCTTCAAACTGACAAACCCTTAAAGCGTATGGTAAACCCCTACGGCGGTATGCGTATGGCGGAGGCAAGCCTTTCCGCTTACGGCTATTCGCTCCCCGAGGAAATGAAAGCGCACTTTAACGAATACCGCAAAACTCACAACCAAGGCGTTTTCGACGCGTACCCCTCTTCCGTTCGCGCCGCTCGTCACGCAGGACTTTTAACGGGTCTTCCCGACGCTTACGGCAGAGGCAGAATTATCGGCGACTATCGTCGTATTCCTCTTTACGGTACTACTCGTCTTATCGAGGAAAAGAAAAAGGATTTACGCGCGCTTGAAGATAAGGATATGACGGAAGACAATATTCGTCTTCGCGAGGAAGTGTCAATGCAAATCCGCGCTCTTATGGATATTGAAAAAATGGCGGACAGTTACGGCGTTGACGTACGCCTTCCTGCCGTTTCCGCTCTCCAAGCAGTACAAAATCTTTATATGGCGTACCTTGCGGGCGTAAAAGAGAACAACGGCGCGGCAACTTCGCTCGGTAGAACCTCTACTTTCCTTGACATTTATATCCAACGCGACCTTGAAAGCGGAGACTTGACTGAGAGCGGAGCGCAAGAACTTATTGACCAGTTCGTAATTAAACTCCGTCTCGTTCGCCACCTCCGTACCCCCGAATACAACGAACTTTTCGGCGGAGATCCCACTTGGGTTACCGAATCGGTAGGAGGCATAGGCGAAGACGGTAGACCGCTCGTTACCAAAAACTCTTTCCGTATTCTTCACACGCTTATAAACCTTTCCCCCTCTCCCGAGCCTAACCTTACGGTGCTTTGGGACGAGAAACTTCCCGACGCATTTAAGCGTTACTGCGCTAAAATTTCTATTCGTACCGACTCTATTCAATACGAAAGCGACACTGCTATGCGCCCCATTTACGGCGACGACTACGCTATCGCTTGTTGCGTTTCAGCGATGAAGATGGGTAAGCAAATGCAGTTCTTCGGCGCGCGTTGTAACATTGCAAAGAGCCTTCTTTACGCAATCAACGGCGGTCGCGACGAACTTAGCGGACACCTCGTTATCCCGGGCATTGAGCCTATACTCGACGAGGTTCTTGACTACGAAAAGGTTTGGGCAAACTACGTTAAGGTTATGTCCAAAGTAGCGGTAATTTACGTTACGGCAAACAACATTATTCACTTTATGCACGATAAGTACGCGTACGAGGCGAGCCAACTCGCTCTTCACGATACTAACCCTGAAAAACTTATGGCGTTCGGTATCGCCGGTCTTTCCGTTGCGGCGGACAGTTTATCGGCTATAAAGTACGCAAAAGTTAAGCCCATAAGAAACAACGAAGGTATTGCGGTTGACTTTGAAACGACGGGCGAATTCCCCTGCTACGGCAACGACGACGACCGCGTAGATAACTTGGCGGTGGATATCGTAAAGGCGTTCATTACCGAACTTAAAAAACACCCTCTCTACCGCAACGCAAAGCATACTCTTTCCGCACTCACGATTACTTCCAACGTAACCTACGGCAAGAAGACGGGTACTACGCCTGACGGAAGAAAGGTAGGCGAGCCTCTTGCTCCCGGCGCTAACCCTATGCACGGCAGAGACAAGTCGGGCGCGCTCGCATCGCTTAACTCGGTTGCGAAAATCCCCTACGCTGATATTTGTCAAGACGGCGTTTCCAACACTTTCTCTATCGTTCCCTCCGCTCTTGGAAAGACGGAAGAGGAAAGCGCAGACAACCTCGTACATATTCTTGACGGATACTTCACTCAGGGCGCGCAACACCTCAACGTTAACGTTTTAAGCCGTGAACTTTTAATGGAGGCTTACGAGCATCCCGAACGCTATCCTATGCTCACTATTAGAGTTTCAGGTTACGCGGTTAATTTCCACCGTCTTAGCAAAGAACAACAACTTGAAGTTATTGCGAGAACTTTCCACGAGAGTGTTTAATTATGACTTATCTATTTGATTTTGACGGGACGCTGGTCGACTCGATGCCTATTTACGGGGCGACTATGCTCAACCTTATGAAAAAATACTCTTTGCCCGTTGACGAAAACACCCTCAAAGTAATTACTCCTCTGGGGCTTAAAGGAACGGCGGAATACTTTATTTCGCTTGGGCTTAAAGCGAAAATAGAAGATATAGTAAAAGATATGGCGGACGATATGCTAAACGAGTATATCCACAATATCCCCGCAAAAGAGGGCGTAATCGACACTCTTTACAAACTCAAAGAGCGTGGCGATAGACTTGCCGTTCTTACCGCAAGTCCGCATATTTCCCTCGACCCTTGTCTCAAGCGTTTGGGCGTTTTCGATTTGTTTGAAAAAGTATGGTCGTGCGACGATTTTAACACGACCAAGGCTAACCCCGAAATTTACAAAATGGTAGCGAAAGAACTTAACGAGAGCGTAGAGGATATTATCTTCGTTGACGATAACGCTAACGCGGTTAAAACGGCGAAAGACGCAGGTATGATCTCTTACGGTATTTTCGACCTCTCCTCTAAAGATTTTATCGAAGAAATGAAAAGCGTTTCCGATAAATATCTTTACACTCTTTCCGAACTTTTGTAACGAAAAAAGCATAACGGTAATAAAAATTAAAGCATTTACCTCTCTTGGTAAATGCTTTTTTCGTTTATAAAATTTCGTCGGTGGGGGTTGTGGGGAATTCGGAAATGCAGAAACTACAATACTCTTCACAGCAAGCAAAACAGTACTCGTCAGAAAGAAACAGCCCTGCTTTTTCAAGGTGGATTTCTTCCATCGTACTCCCTTGATACTTATCATATTCAAGCGCTTTTTCAAGACTATCTGATATATCGTAATAATCCCCGAACCCACAGTTACACACGTCGAGCGAACCGTCCGCAAAGAACTGCTCACAAGAAACTCTGTACTCGTCGTTACCGTCCTCGCCGTAAGGCATTTCGTTGCATTTTTTGGTAAGTTCTTCGTCAGTTATTCCTTCGCTCTCACAGTAAACCTTTCTTACCGCGCTATAAAATTCACGGCAAAACTCACGATACGGTTTGGACGGATCAAAGCCAAACACACAAGCAAGGTCGTCTTCGGGCATAAGCCCTGCAATAGCGCAAAGTTCGTCTTCGTCTTTATCCTTTAACGCCTCGATTTCCTCTGGCGAATAACCGAAGTTCTTATATTCCTCTTCCGCCAAAGCAAGCAAGCGTTCCTTAGCAATCTCTTTGGTGATTTTTTCCTTAGTCAAATATTCTTTGGCTTCTTGCTCCCGCCAGTAAAGCGCGCTTTCACGCTCCATTTCAGCGTTGCCTATAAGTCCGCGTAAGAAAAGAACTTTATATAAAGGCGAAAGAATAACGAAATGACAGCACTCGCCCTCTTTATTATATTTTTTGAGCGTTACCGAATGCGCGCTACTGCTATTCGTTTCAAAAACGCCCTCGCGTATAACCTCTCTCATCTTTCTTCCTATTTCTTGATAAATTCCTTCATTACGGACAAAAGTTCGTCAGTAATTGCGTGCTCGAAACGACAAGCGTTCTCTTCAGCAATATCCTCGCTCGCGCCTATCTTAATTAGCACCGCAGTAATCGTTTCGTGGCGTTCGTAAATATCGTTAGCCTTCTTTTTCCCGCTCTCGGTGAAGAAAATTTCTCCGCTCTTCTCTACTTTTATGTAACCCGCCTTTTGTAAAAGTCCCACGGCACGCGAAACGCTCGCGCGCGAAAACCCAAGTTCAGTCGCTATATCAATAGAATGAACGTTAGACTTTTCCTTGCTCAATAAGTATATCGTTTCAAGATACATCTCTTCACTTTCGCGGTACTTCATTTTTCTTTCTCCTAATGATTATACTTATATTTTACACCCTGCTTGACCTTTTTGTCAAGTAAATATAAGCAACGACCGCTTTTGTCAATTTACGCCCCTATTTCTCTCCCCGAATTCATATATTTATCTATTTCAGTTCTATACAAAAAACTTATTAATTCACAAACCGTTGCAATAAATTCTTTAACGCATAACTTTTCGCCACTATATACTATCTCAAATCCAGCAAAATCGTTTATTTTGTCTTGAAGTTCTTTTTCTTGCGACGCGTTCAACGCCGTCCTCATATCCCTCTCAACCGACTTTTTGCTCACGCTGATATTACACGCGATACCTTCGCAAATCTCGTTCATATTGTAGTCGTTAAATAAATACATTTCAATAGCCATCTTTAAATACGCAAACCCATTAAGCGCAGGCGATATGCCCATCGTCATCATTACGCGCGAAACGTATTCGTCAATTTCTGCATTTACACAAGTATACCGCATAACATCTCCTCGTTTTTTGCCCGTCGGCGTTTTGTCATTGTTATAATAACATATTTCGACATATTATGCAAGCATTTTCGTACAACATTTTAAAACTTTTTTAATATTTTTTGATAAATTTATATTTTCAGTGTTTTTGTAGTATGATAAAAGCCGAAACTCATTTACATTTCGGCTTTTATTCTTATATTTCAGATATCATATAATCGTAAGGAACTGCGGTTGAATATACTTTAATTCTTATCGTATATCTTTCGTACTGTGTTAAATATAAAATATAACCGCCACGATAACTTGAGTAAGTTCCGCTTACCACCGTTCCGTCGGCTGAATACGCAATAACGGAAATAGTATCGTAATAATTTGATACCTCCAACAAGTATTTATTAGCGTAAGTATAGAAGTTAAACGCCTCTTCAGTATCGTAAGTAGCATACTCGGTATCCTCAGCAATTAGAGATAGGGACGAATCGTAACCTCGGCTACTGCCACCGCCATTGTGCGGTCCGTTAAGTCCACCCACAATCATTAAGATTACGCCTGTAAGCGCAAAAACGACGGCAATCGAGAGAGAAACTATTGCAATAATAACTGCTTTTTTGCCAAATTTATCTATAAGTTTATTCATATCGTTAGCCCTTCTTTGCCGTATCTTGATATTCTTCTATTTGCGCTTGATATTCAGCGTCTGCCTCTTTATTCGTTTCGTTCTCCTCGCCCTTTTCTTTTTTGCTGACCGATATAGCAATCATAAAGCCAAGGGGGATAATGGACAAGCCTATAAATAGCAATCCAAGACCGATTCCACTTTCGCTTGCCATTACTATGCCGATAATGAACAAGATAATGAACGGAATAATCAAGAGCCCGTATTTTGATACTTTAACCTCCTCGCGAACGGGGACGTCTGCTTGTTTAACAGTTTCTGCGTCAACTCTCTTCGCTCTGCGTTCGTTAAGTTCGCTCGTGTAGTCTTCTTGTTTATGTCTGCCGTGTTCGATTTCGTATCTGGTTGCATAACGCTCGATTGCAAAATCTTTCTCCGCCTCAGTCATTGCAACGGGGAAGTTGGGGTGCTTAGCGTGAATTT
Source organism: Pumilibacteraceae bacterium (assembly GCA_045532295.1). Taxonomy (GTDB): domain Bacteria; phylum Bacillota; class Clostridia; order Christensenellales; family Pumilibacteraceae; genus UBA10677. The sequence continues at coordinate 20,382 of JAZSFP010000026.1, forward strand.
CCGCTTTCTTCTCGTAAGTGAGGAGCGATTCTTTTTCGTACTCAATTTCAGCCTTCTTTTTCTTCTTCATATTTACGAGTTCAAGACTGTTTTGCTCGAGAATTTTCTCCGTTTGCTTGGAAACGGACAAGTTAGAAATCGTAACTTTTTGGACGATTACGCCACTGCCAGCCAAGATATCGTCGAGGTTTACCGTAAAATCGTCTTCCATTTCTCCGCAAAGCCCGTTGAGTTTATATACGGATAATTTACCCTCGTCAACGTATTTTTTAACGGTCGTTCTATACGCGGAGTTAATAAGGCGCAAAAGTTCTTTTCTAACCGCGTTATAACCGAACATCGTTACCGAAAGGTCCATATTTTTAAGGAATTCGATCGAGTTCGTTATCTTGAACGACACGCCAAGTTTTACTATAAGATAAGTAGAAATTTCAAGTTCCGGGTCAAAATAGAAGAGTTGCTCTCCATCACAAGTCTTATACGCCAAGGTAAGAAGAATATTTTCGTCAAACGCCTTTTGACAAAACCCGTTAAATTCCTTGTTCCCTTCAGTCAACTTGCTATAAACGAAAATTTTTGCCAAATCTTCAGTGTATTGTTCGCGATTTAAATAAATAAAGAGCGAGGGCTTTTTCTCAATACAAAACTTAAGGAAGGTTATCTCGTTTCCCTCGACAAGCGTTGCAAGTTTGCTCGGTTGCTGTTCAACGAAAGCAAACACCGCTTGACGATTAGTTGCTCGCTTAGGGTCTAAATCCTTAATCTTTTTCGTTCCTTTCATTAATTCTGAAAGGAGTTTTTCCGTAATCTCGTTCATTTGTTTCCTCCTACTTTAAATAGTTACTGCACATTTCGCACAGTCCGTTGCTTACTTTATTAGCGTGCCCACACACGGAACATACTACCTTTTGTTCTTTCTCCGTAATAGCCTTTACCGCATCGGCAATGGCTTTTACTACGTCATCCTTTTTCTCTTCCATTTTATTCTCCTCTTTAATTGCAAAATATAAAACCGTGGCGAAAGCCACGGTTTTCGCATTTATGCGATTATTATAACAAAGTTCCCCCCCCCCGTCAAGTATTTTGCGGTTTTTTATAAAATTTTGTAATTTTCTTATACTTTTGCAACAAAAAACCGCCCAACACTTAGGGCGGTTCGATCCTTATTCTGCTTTTAAGTTTGAGGTCATTAGTTTTTTAATTTCTTCAGTGGGGCTTGATTTTTGCTTTATAACGTTATATACGGCAGTTACTATGGGGGAATAGATATTATTTTCCTTTGCAATTTCGTAGGCTATTTCGCAAGCGAAAATTCCCTCTACCGTTTTTTTGTTGTTTTCATTAAAATACTGCATACCCTCACGCCCGATTACGACTCCAGCGGAAAAATTACGGGAAGTAAGGCTGGAGCAAGTTAAAACCAAGTCGCCCACGCCGGTAAGACCGAAACAAGTTTTCTCGTCTCCACCAAAGTGCGTTACGTAGCGAACGATTTCCGCCATACCTCGAGTTATAACGGCCGCTCTTGAGTTGACTTTACCGCCCATTCCCTCTACTATTCCGCTTGCAAGCGCAATGACGTTTTTAAGGGCGGCAGAGTATTCCGCTCCCACCACGTCGAGCGAAGTATAAACCCTAAAGTACGAATTCGAAAAAAGCGCTTGAACGCGCTCGCACGCGCTCGCATCTTCCCCCGACGCTACGATTGCCGAATACTGTTTCTCCACTACCTCTTCAGCAAAGGTTGGTCCTAAAAGTGATACTACGTATGCATTTTTTTGCGACAAAATCTCGCGAATAATCTTTCCAAGCGGTTTTTTCGTGATGGGGTCAAAGCCCTTCGCCACGTTTACGATTACCGCTCCGTCCTTAATTTTATCGAGGATTTTTCGAGTGGTTTGAGCAATAGCGAAGGAAGGTACTGCAAGCACGATAAAATCAGCGTCCTTTACCGCAAAGTCAATATCCTCGCTCGCTACGATACTCTCGTCTATTTTAAGTTTTTCGAAGTATCGGGAATTAGTGTGGGCGGAGTTTATTTCCGCTATTTCCTCTTTGCAAATTCCGTAAATCCTTACTCGATTTCCGTTGCTTGCAAGTAGGTTGCCCAGCGCAGTTCCCCACGCTCCCGAACCAAGTACGCAAATGTTTTTCATAGTTTTCTCCACTATTTAAGACCTTGGAAAAGCAACGAGGTGATAATCATAAACGCAAAAGCGCCTATTGCTACGAGCACCCACATTATCGTCGCTTTCTTTTTCTCTTTCTTTTCCTCTTCTACAAGTCTTGCTTTCTCTCGCTCTTGCGCCTCTTTTTGTTTGTGATAGTTTTCGCTTTTAACCAAAGCGTCGTAACGCCAAAGTTGAGAATCTACGATTTTATCTCTGACCTCGATAGCATTGTTGCCCTTTCTTTGACCGTAGTATTCGATATCGGGACAAGCGAGCATTTTCTCCATCATTTCTTTTGTTTCGTTAAAGAGAGCGCGTTCTCTTAAATAATCGACTTCAGTTCCCCTTTTTCCCAACTTAGCGTTAAGCAATCTCGCCCAAGCAAGACAGCAGGTGGGATACTTTTCCGTCATCTTCGTAGCGTATTCAATCGCGTCGTCCCAAAGTTTAACTTTTGAAAGTTTATCGCACTCTGCTATTTCGGCGTAAACTTTTTCGTTTTGTGCAATCGTTTTAGCAAGAAGAGTGTACGCTCTAACGAGGTCGGGCGAGCCGTTAGCGAGGAGGTTTTGATATTCCCTACTATTAACTATATCGTTCGTGCCAAACGATAGTTCTCTTTCGCTCATAACCCCATAGTAACTTAAAAATTTAATTCGTTGAGCAGGCAAGTTATCCTCGGGCATATTATCAACGAGGGCGTAAGCGTTAGCAAAGTCCCTCTTTTTAAGGAACGCCATCGCATCCTCTATTTTTTTGTTCGATACCTTTTCGTCAATACTTTCAGCATTAGGCATAGGAATTACGATATTAAAATCCGTTTCACCAAAAATTTCTTTCATAACTTTTCCTCGTTTTCGAGCAATTTTTCTACTATCAGTATAACATTTTTATTGATTACTGTCAACAATATCTTTCTTTTGCTTGATTTATATTTTCAGTCGTGCTAAAATATTCGCGGAGGTTTTATATGGAAGTCGTTGCTCAAATTTTAAGCGTTATAGGTATGGCGTTCAATATCGTTTCCTTTCAGCAAAAAAGTCAAAAGGGCGTTATCATTTGCCAGTTCTTCGGTAGCATACTTTTCTCGCTCAGTTATTTCTTCCTCGGAGCGTTTATCGGCGCGCTACTAAACGCAATAGTGCTCGTCCGCACCGTAGTTTTTTACCTTAAAGACAAAACTCACGCCACTTCGCCCGTTTGGTTCGTCTTGTTCATACTCTCTTACTGCGCTTGTTATCTGCTCGTGTTTACCGTTTTCGCTAAACCCGTAACGCCTCTTAACCTCATAATTGAAGTTCTGCCCGTGGTTGGTCTCGTTGCGCACTCGTACGCTTATATGAAAGACACCAGCGCAATGTATCGAAAAATGAGTTTCATTTGTTCGCCTTGCTGGCTCGTTTATAATATCGTAAATTTCTCAATCGGCGGTATTATTTGCGAAGTTATAAGTATTGCGTCCATTATTATCGGCTTGTTTCGACACGATATCAAAAAACAACCTCCGCCCGAGAATTAATTTTGTTGCTAAAAAGCGTAATTTTGCTTGCACTCCAAAAAAATTTGCGGTATACTATGTATAAGATTTCAATTTTAGGAGGTAAATAATTATGCAATCCGTAAAAATCACTCTCTCTTTGGCTGAAGGCGTTAAAAAATTCGTTAACATCGTTAACAAATATCCCTTCGACATTGACCTTCGTAGCGGCAGATTCGTCGTGGACGCGAAATCTATCCTTGGGATTTTCAGCCTTGACCTAAGTAAGCCTATCGTTTTAGAGGCATACTCGGACAACTGCGAAGAACTTCTTTCGGACCTTAAGGATTATATTGTAGACTGATTTTTAACAAAGCCCCGTCCGTTTTTGCTCGGGGCTTTATTTTTATAACGCTGGAGAGCCGTAAATGGATTTACAAAAGAACGACATCATAGAAACGGACATAACCTCGCTGGGTATTAACGGCGAGGGCGTTTGTCATTACGAAGGAAAGACCATTTTCGTTAGGGGCGCGCTCGTGGGCGAAAAGGTTAGGGCTAAGATTATTCTCGTTAAGCCCACTTTTAATATTGCTATTCTCGAAAAAATTATTACTCCTTCAAAGTATAGACTTCACGCGCCTTGCCCTATCTTTGGTAAATGCGGTGGGTGTGACCTTCAGCACCTTGATTACACGGCTCAACTAAATTACAAGCGCGACCTCGTTCGCGACACCATTAAAAAGATTGCAAAAATTGATTGCGAGGTGGAAAACACCGAATACGGCAAGCCGTACCGCTATCGAAACAAGATTTCCTTGCCCGTTCGCGAGGTGGGCGGTCAATTAAAGGTGGGGCTTTTCGCTAAAGCCTCGCATAGAGTGGTTGAGACTGACGACTGTATGTTGCAGTATTCGTGGAACAAGCGTTTAATTGAACTTTTGAAAGAGTTTATGGCGAAGAATAACCTTCGAGGCTACGACGAAGAAAAACACAGGGGCGATATTCGTCATCTCGTTGCGCGACAAGTTGAGGACAAAGTTTACATAACCTTAGTCGTTCTGCGTTATATCGACTGCAAGGATTTTTATAAATCGCTTTGCTCTCTCTTCCCTTCCGTTACTCTTTATCAAAACCTCAATACTTCCAAAACGAACGTAATTCTTTCGGATAAGTGGAAACTCTCAAACGGAGACGAGAACGAAGTAATTACGGACGAACTTAAATTTTCCCTTCACCCTGCCGGTTTTTACCAAGTCAACGACGAAGTGCGTCGCAAACTCTACGATTTCGTTTGTTCGCTACTTGAGGGCAGTACCGCTATCGAGGCTTATTCGGGCGCAGGCTTGCTTTCGGCTAAAATGGCGAAAAAAGCAGAAAAGGTTTACGGCATTGAAATTAACCGCGAGGCGCACGAGGCTGCAGAGCGACTTTGCAAGCGCAATAACATAGAAAACTTTACTCCCATTTTGGGCGACGTGACCGAAATTTTACCAACCGTATTAAAAAATTGCGGACCAGATACCTTTATCGTGCTTGACCCTCCACGCACGGGAATATCGGAAAAAGCCTCTCAAACGCTTGCAAACTCAGGCGTAAAAAATATCGTTTATATCTCTTGCAATCCCGCAACGCTTGCTCGCGACCTTGAACGCATTTGCTCGGGCGGATACGAGGTTACGAGGGTAAAACCGTACGATATGTTCCCTCAAACGACGAACGTTGAGACGGTAGTCGTGCTTAGACGCGCCGAATAACTGCGTAGCAGTTGAACGACTGCAATTCGGCAATACTGCGTTTACGCAAGATATTGCAAGGATTGCAGAAGTAAAAAGCAACGAAAGTTGCGACGGGGCGCGTCGTCGCGACATAGCGTGAAACTTCGTTGGATTTCGCCCTCGGCGGGAGAGCAACATATATCTACTTGCGGAATACATGTTCCCTCAAACGACGAACGTTGAGAGCGTCGTTTGTCTTACAAGAAAATAGCCCAAAAGCAAAAAATATTAGAATAAAAATTTAGGAGCATAAATGGAAAAGATTATTACTTATGAAAACTTACGTAAATTTGCGTATTCAAACGACCAACTTATCAAACGCAATATTAAAGGTATCGTATTGTATTTTTCCGGTTTAGGTAATATGACTATACATGATACCGACCCAAGCGAAGCGCTTGAATATGCTGAAAAGGGTATTATTTTCGTCGTCCCATATTATAATCCTTGGTCTTGGATGAACAAACAAGCAGTTGCATATACGGATGAAATTATTTCCGTCTTGTGTGAAAAATACGGATTAAGTTCTTCGGTTAAAATAGTGTCAACTGGCGACTCTATGGGAGGACTTTCCTCTCTCGTATACTGCGTTTATGCTAAAATAACGCCGTGCGCTTGCGTTGCTAACTGTCCGGTTTGCGATCTACCGTATCACTTTACCGAAAGACCCGACCTTCCACGAACTTTATACAGCGCCTTCGGTGAATATGAGGGATCTATGCAATCGGCTATGCGTAGTTGTTCACCGTTACATTTAGTAGAAAAAATGCCGAATATCAGTTATACTATTTTCCATTGTTCAAACGACACGGCGGTAAATTTACAAAAGCATTCAAATCTCTTTGTAGAAGCAATGCAGGTTACCCACTCTATTCGTCTTATCGTCGTTCCCTTGCGTGAACATTGTAATCTTACCACGGAAGCAAGGATTGCTTACAAACAAGCAATTCTCAAAGCGCTCGAATAAAATAAGGGGGTTTTATGGCACAGTATTATAAAGCATATGAAATTAGCGAAAAATTAGAAGAACAATTAAAGGCATATAAATGGGAAAGTATAAACGACGGCGAATTCTTTCAAATTGAATTACCGGTGCTTTTATACTTTAACTATCAACGATTATGCTTGCGCATTTATCCCGTTGACGACGGTTACTATATTTTCGACGATGGCAAAACTTTTATTGAACATAACGATACTGCGCAATATTATTACGACTTATTCGAGAAAGAAGATAAGTCTTATCATTTTGATATAGAACTAAAGAATAATCATATTTGTAAACATTATCGTTTCGATTTTAGTTTAATGGCTTCGTTAGACGAGTTTATTAGATATTTTATATTGTTAGACGAGTTTATGAGAGAAAACGACATTACATAAGTTTTTTACTGTTTTTCACGCCTAAAAACGAAAATTTTTAATAATGCAACCGCTGGTTGACAAATTGAAAGTTGAAGTTGGTTGATTGCAACGGCGTTTTGTTGTATAATTTAAGAAAAAAGGAGGCGCGTTATGAAAATTGCAGACAAAATTATAACCTTAAGAAAACAAGCAGGTTTTAGCCAAGAGGAACTTGCCGATAAAATCAACGTTTCTCGTCAAGCGGTGTCCAAGTGGGAAAGCGAGCAAGCCGTTCCTGATATTGACAAAATCGTGCTTTTAAGTGAAATCTTTGGAGTAAGTACCGATTATCTTTTAAAAGACGACGAAGTTTCCGCTACCGAACAAAAAGAAACGATAAAGGCTTTGACGGAAAGCGAGACGAGCGACTATATCAAGGTTAAGAGAAAGTCGGCGTTTATCTCGGCTTTGGGCGTTGCGCTTTGTATTCTTTCTCCTATCGCTTTAATAGTTTTAGCAGGAGCGTCGAGCGTGGGACTTACGAGCGAAGTCTTAGCGTCGGCTATCGGCATTGCTACTATCTTCGTTTTCGTCGGTAGCGCGGTGGCTTTATTTATCTACTGCGGATATCTTTCCTCGCGTTTTACTTTCGTTGAAAACCCCTTTACCATTGCTCTCTCGCTCAAAACTCAACTCAAAGACGATAAAGCAAAATTTAAAAAGACTTATTACTTGATAAACTCTATCTCCGCTTGCGCTTGCGTTCTTTCCCCTGCTCCCATTATCTTCTCCGCTTTCTCGCTCAATTCCTTCCTCGTTACCGCAATGGTGGGCGTAACTCTTTTAATCGTAGCGCTCGCAGTATTTGGGTTCGTTTTCGTCGGCACTATTATGGGTGGATACGACCGTCTTCTCAAAGAAGGCGAATACTCAGCAGAAGGCAGTAAGCGTAACGCGCTTATGGAAAAAATAAGCAGTATTTTCTGGCTCGTCGTAGTGGGCGTTTTCCTTGCTTGGAGTTTAATCGGAGACGCTTGGGGCAAGGCTTGGATAGTTTTCCCCATCGCAGGCGTAGTTTACACTATCATTAGTATTATTTCTGAAATCATCGTTAAAAAGGACAAATAATTTACTTGCATTTTGCCCTACGGCGTGGTATAATTATTATAGTAATTATGATAAAAGGAGAAAAATTATGGCTGATTTTGATTTTGAAAACTACGACGACGGTATAAACGACGACGATATCGTAACCCTTCTTTCCGCCGACGGCGAAGAAATTGACTTCGTAGAAATTGCAGGCATTGCGCTTAAGGGTAACTTCTACGCAATCCTTCAACCCGTTGAACTTCTTGAAAATATGGACGACGACGAAGCGCTCGTTTTCCGTGTTTCACGCGGAGCAGACGGCGAAGATAAGTTCGAAATTGAACTTGACGACGATATTATCGAGGCAGTATTCGACGAATACAACCGTCTTTTAGACGAGGCTAACGAAGAATAGTATCTACGGAACTAAAGTCACGGTCGTACTTTGTCCGTGGCTTTTAAGTTAAACCCCGTTTGTACAAAAGGACACTCTTTTGTTACAAATGAAGAAAGTATTAAATAACTATTGAAAAATGATTTCTTTGGGTGTATAATTAAAGAAACCCACGGGAAATTAAAAAATCTATGGAGGAAACAAAAAATGATTAGACCTAAACTTGACCCCAACTTTTATCCTATGATAAAGGCAATGGAAGACTTCGACAAAGCGGTTAGCGAGGCTAAGGCGGAAGACAAGACTACCGTTACCATCGTAATTGAGCGTAACGGCGGATACAACTACGTATATTCTTACACTGCTTTTCGCGACGGCGTTAACGACGAAGTGAACTACCGTATGGCTGAGCGTATTGCAAAGACTATTCTTTGGGTATGCGGTGGCTACAAGATTATGGTAGCAGGTAGCAAATATATTTACGAAAACCTTAAGAAGGCTTACTCGAAAGAAGGCGCAAGAGCGTTCGACGAAGACTTTATGGCAGGCGTTTACGAGAAGTCTTTCGAGGTCGTTGAACTTAAAGAAGACGAAATCCCCGAGCAAAAGAACGCGTCCGTTAAGGTAGGCGGTTACCTCGACGGTTGCAGAATCGGTTTTGACGCCGGCGGAAGTGACAGAAAGGTTAGCGCGGTTATCGACGGCGAAGTAGTTTACAGCGAAGAAGTCGTATGGAATCCCAAAGTTACTGCTGACCCCACTTATCACTATAACGAAATTTTGACCGCTATGAAGACCGCTGCGTCTAAGATGCCCAGAGTAGACACTATCGGCGTTTCCAGCGCAGGCGTTTACGTAGACAACAAGATTATGGTTGCGTCGCTTTTCCTCAAGGTAGACAAGTCAATCCACGGCGACTATATTAAGAATATGTATATCAATATCGCTAAAGAAATGGGCGATATTCCCCTCGAAGTTGCAAACGACGGCGACGTTACCGCGCTTGCAGGTAGTATCGACCTTAACGATAACCAAGTTCTTGGTATCGCTATGGGTACGAGCGAGGCAGTTGGTTATATCAACGCTAACGGCGGTATTAACGGCTGGCTTAGTGAACTTGCGTTCGCGCCCGTTGACTACGCTGAGACCGCTATGCAAGACGAATGGAGCGGAGACTTCGGCGTAGGCTGTAAGTATTTCTCTCAAGACGCAGTAATCAAACTTGCTGAAAACGGCGGATTTAAGTTTGAAGAGGGTCTTACCCCTGCTCAAAAACTTAAGGTTATTCAGGCTCTTATGGAAAAGGACGACGAACTTGCTCGTCAAATCTACGAGGATATCGGCGTTTACCTTGCATACACTATCCCCTTCTACGCTAAATTCTACGATATGAAACATATCCTTCTTCTCGGTAGAGTTATGGGCGGTAAGGGTGGTAATATCGTTCTTGATACTTGCCGTAAGGTTCTCGACCAAGAGTATCCCGAATTTAAGAACCTCGACATCGCTCTTCCCGACGAGAGCAGTCGTAGAGTTGGTCAGTCCATTGCTGCAGCGTCTCTTCCTGCAAGCAGAAAGTAATATTGAGGTGAATTATGAAAGTTATCATTACTAAAAATTACGACGAAATGAGCGCAGAGGCTTATAAGATTATGAAAGAGGTAGTTACCTCTAACCCCGAAGCAATTTTAGGTCTTGCAACGGGCTCTACCCCTATCGGTCTTTACAAGAATATGATTGAAGACTACAAAAAGGGCGCAGTTTCTTACGCTAAGATTAAGACTGTGAACCTTGACGAATACGCAGGTCTTGACTATTCGTCCGACCAAAGTTACGTTTACTTTATGCGTCACAACCTCTTCGACCACATTGATATCGACCTTAAAAACACCAACATTGAAAACGGCAAGGCGGAAAACGCTGAAGAAGAGTGCGCTCGCTATAACGCGCTTTTAGAGACTATGCAACAAGATATCCAAATCCTTGGCATCGGCTCAAACGGTCATATCGCTTTCAACGAACCCGGCACTCCCTTTGGTAGCGTTACGCACGTGGTGGCTTTAGCGGAAAGCACCATTAAGGACAACTCGAGAATGTTCGCAAGCATCGACGAGGTTCCCACCAAGGCTTTCACTATGGGTCTTAAAAACATTATGAACGCTAAGAAAATCGTTATTTTGGCTAACGGCGCAAACAAGGCGAAGGCTGTTTACGGTCTCGTTAAGGGCGAGGTTACCGAAACCGTTCCTGCGTCCGTTCTTCAACTCCACCCCGATTGCACGCTTATTTGCGACGAGGCGGCTGCTGAACTTATTAAATAACTCGCAAAAGGAGTTTGACAAATGAAAATTATCAAGAATTCCAAAATCTACGTTGAGGGCGAAGGCATCGTTAAAACTTCCCTTGCTTTTGACGAGAAAATCGTTTCTATCGGCGCAGTAGTAGACGGCGAAGAAATCGTTATCCCCGAAGACGCCATCGTCGTTCCCGGCTTTATCGACGAGCATATTCACGGCGCAGGCGGAGCAGACGCTATGGACGGTACCGTCGAGGCTATCTCCACTATCGCTAACACCGTAGCAAAGGAAGGTACGACCACTTTCCTTGCAACCACTATGACCCAAAGCCCCGAGAACATCACCAAGGCTCTTAAAGCGGTTAAAGAATACCGCGAGAGCGCGCCTTCTACGGGCGCAAGAGTAGGTGGCGTTCATCTCGAAGGACCGTTCATTGCTCTTTCTCACAAGGGCGCGCAACCTGCTGAGTTCGTGGCTAAACCCTCTATCTCCGTTTTCGACGGCTATAACGAGGCAAGCGGTAACTGTATTAGAATAGTTTCGCTCGCTCCCGAAGAGGAAGGTAGTAGCGAACTTATCGCTCATCTTGCTAAGAACGGTATTATCCCCTCTATCGGTCATACCGCGGCAAAAGCGGTAAACGTGAGAGAGGCTATCCGCTCGGGCGCAAAGCACGTTACTCATACTTATAACGCGCAGTCTCCCCTTCATCACCGTGAAATCGGAGTGGTTGGTTCGGCTCTTTTGTACGACGACCTCAACGCTGAACTTATTTGCGATACTATCCACGTTTCCGTTCCTGCTATGCAACTCGTTGCAAAGTGCAAGCCTTCCGATAAACTTACCCTCATTACCGACGCAATGCGCGCAAAAGGTCTTGGCGAGGGCGTAAGCGAACTTGGTGGACAAACCGTTATCGTAAAGAACGGCGAGGCTCGTCTTACCGACGGTACGCTCGCAGGCTCAGTTCTTCTTATGAACGACGCTATTAAAAATATGGTGGAAAAGGTGGGAGTTTCCTTCACCTCCGCTATCGACTACGCTACCAAGAACCCCGCTAAAGCGCTTGGTATCTACGAACAAACGGGCTCGATTAAAGTAGGCAAGAACGCTGACCTTACCGTGCTTTCCTCCGACTACAAAGTTCTTCTTACTATTCGCGACGGCGAAATCATTTACAAAGCATAACTACGACTACTAATCTTTTTTACTCCTTTTATAGAGGGCGGACGAACTTTCGTTCGCTCTTTTTTTTACCGCATTTGCTTGACAAAATTTCTATTATATAATATACTTTCTCTATCCCTTGGAGGAACAAAAAAAATGCCTTATATATATTTAATTTTATCCGTTTTTATGAACGCCTCCTCAAGCGTTATAGGTAAAATTTTCAACAAGCAAAACGAAAACGAAAAAGACACGACCGTCTTTTATAATTTCTTGCTAATGATAAGCGCCTTCGTAAGTTGGGGCGTTATATTCGCTTTCGACTTCTCGTTCGACGCAAGCGTTTTGCTATACGCGTTGCTTTTCGCAACCTTTTATATCCTTTGCAATCTCGGTCTTATTAACGCGCTTAAATTTGGCCCGGCGTCGCTCACCACCCTTATTATGACTTTATCGTTAATCGCGACTACCATTTGGGGATTTTTCTTTTGGGGCGCGCAAGTAACGATGCCCGTAATCGTAGGGCTTGCGTTGGTCGTAATTGCCATCGTGCTTTGTCTATATTCCAAAGACAAAGGGGAAGAAAAAACAATATCTTGGAAGTGGCTCTTCTTCGTTTTTCTTGCCTTTGCCGGCAACGCAGGTTGCGCAATTACTCAGCGAACTCAACAACTTCAATACGGCGGTCAACACGGCTCGCTACTTATGTTCGTTGCGTTAGGGCTTTCTACGATAGTCTACCTTTTTATCTACCTTAAAAGTGATAGAACGGATACCCCTAAAATGCTCAAAAGGTCTTGGTGGTCGCCCGTCTTAGCAGGCGTATGTAACGTTTTACTAAACCTTTTCCTCATTATTATAGCAAGCACTGACCTTTCCCCAAGCCTTATCTATCCCGTAATCGGCGTAGGCGGTCTTGCAGTAGTAATCCTCTTCTCTCTCTTCGTTTTCAAAGAGAAAATGTACTGGTGGCAATGGTTAGGAGTTTTTATCGGCGCAGTTGCCGTCGTTCTCCTATCAATATAACGAAAAAAGACTAACGAATTACCGTTAGTCTTTTTTCTGCTTAACTTGTTAATTAGTCTGTGGTGTAGTTATCAAAATAGCCTTGGATAAATACGATAGGCGTACCCTTATCACCCGAACCGGAGGTAAGGTCGCAGAGCGAACCGATAAGATCGGTAAGTCTTCTCGGCGTAGTGCCTTCGCTAATCATATTGCCCACGAGGTCGGCGTCTTTTTCTTGGATTTTTTGCTTAATCGCCTCTTTGAGCGCGTCACCCGAAAGGTCGGCAAAGTCGTTATCAGCAAGATACTTAAGTTTGAGTTCACTGGGCGTTCCTTCAAGACCAGCGGTATAAGCAGGGGAAACTACGGGGTCAGCAAGTTCCCAAATCTTACCAACGGGGTCTTTGAACGCGCCGTCTCCATAAACCATAACTTCCACTTTCTTGCCCGTTTTCTCGAACACTAACTTCTGGATATCTTCAACGAGCGCTTGGCAATCGCGGGGGAAGAGTTTAACCTGCTCTTCATTTGCCTTGTTCGAACCGAGAAGTCCGTAGTTTTCATTATATCCGCTACCGTTTACAGATGAACGCATAATCTCGTCCATACCAAACACGATTTCCGCGCCTGCCGTCATTAATAAACGCTTAGTACGAGCGCGAGTGTGGATATCGCAGTTAAGAACGTTCTTAGTATACTTTAAGATAGCGCGAGGATCGTTAGCAAAAATCACTTCACAGTCCGCTCCGCACTCACGAATAAGGCTTTCGTAATATTCAACGTAGTCAACGCCGGTAAAGCGGTGCTTAGAGTATCCGAAAAGTTCACGATATTGCTCAAGCGTAAGCACGTCGCTATAAGGATTAATACCTTTCTCGTCCAAAAGTTCTAAAGATACGAGGTGATTACCTACTTCGTCAGAAGGATATGAAAGCATTAAAACTATCTTCTTTGCGCCTTTCGCCATACCCTTTAAGCATACCGAAAAACGGTTACGGGAAAGTATGGGAAAAATAACGCCCACGGTTTCTCCGCCAAATTTTGCTCTTACGTCTTCAGCAATATCGTCTACGCTCGCATAGTTTCCTTGCGCGCGAGCAACGATAGCCTCAGTCATAGCGATAATATCACGGTCACGAATGGTAAATCCGTCCTCCTTTGCCGCTTCAAGCACCGAATCGGTAACAATCTTTACCAAATCGTCGCCACTGCGAATAATGGGAGCACGAACACCTCTTGAAACAGTACCAACCATACGGCTCATAAGTAAATCTCCTTCGTTTTTGATCAGAATACTATCAACCAAAAACACATTATATTATACCAAAATATGCTGTCAATGTAAAATGATTTAGGGTATATCTTTTCAATTTTTTTAATTTTCTCTGCTCTTTTTGATAATTGAACTTTTGTGGTATTAACTTTTTGCTTGACAGTCCTCTTCCCCTCGTGATATACTTACGATAACTATTTAACAAAAGGAATAAAATTATGGTTTTCACAACTCAAACTTTTCTATTTTTCTTTTTCCCCATTTCAATAATTTTATATTTTATCGCGGAATTGTTAGAAAAACTAAAGACGGACTTTTTTCGCAAAATTAGATTCAAGGATTTAATTATTGTCGTTTTTAGTTTGGGTTTTTACGCTTGGTCTTGCTTTGACGACGTATTTAGATTAGTTTTCTATATTCTTATCGTTTGGCTAATGGGCAAATGGATTGAAAATAGTAAAGCAAAAAAACAATTTATCACGATAGAAAGCGCTAACGAAAACCAAGATAAAAAAACGCTACACCTTGCGCTAATACCATTTATTATATCTCTATGTTTGTTAATCTTGTACCTTGTTATCTTTAAATACTCTTCCTTCCTCACTACTCTATTTAATTCTTTCCTAAAAACGACAACTACCCCCGTTTCTTTAATAGCTCCTCTTGGCTTGTCTTTCATTACTTTTTCCGCAATTTCTTACCTCGTGGACATATATAGAGAAAAGGCTAAAGCAGGTAACATTATAGACTGCGCGCTATATATTTCTTTCTTTCCCAAAGTCATTTCTGGTCCTATCGTACTGTGGAAGGATTTTTCCGTAAAAATGAGCGAGCGTAAAACGTCAACCGAAAAAGTCTCCCGCGGTATTACTCGAATTATGATAGGCTTTATAAAAAAGGTTCTTCTTGCTGATACTTTTGGATTGTGCATTTCAAAAATAGGACTTAACGGTATCGACTGGATTTCTGCGCTTGGTACAGTTTTACTCTATTTCTTGCAAATATATTATGATTTTGCGGGATATTCAGATATCGCAATAGGTATTTCAAACATATTCGGCTTTGATTTTGACGAAAACTTCAACTTCCCTTATCTATCAACTTCAATATCTGAGTTTTGGCGCCGGTGGCACATTTCCTTAGGCGCTTGGTTTAGAGAATACGTGTACTTCCCTTTAGGCGGTAGTCATCAGGGTAAAGGTAAAACCCTTATCAATCTTGCTATCGTTTTTGCGCTAACTGGAATATGGCACGGCGCTGGTTGGAACTATATTATATGGGGTACAATAAACGGATTTTTCGTAATAATTGAACGACTGCTTAAAGATACTGCTTTCTATAAAAAAATCCCCTCTTTCGTTAAATGGTTATTTACTGTTTTAATCGTTCTTTGTTTCTGGCAATTATTTAGGTTTAACGACCTAACTCAACTTACACAGTTTATAAATACCGTATTTGGTGGATATAACGGCGTTATTACCCATACTTGGCAATACTATTTTGATAAACAAATCATTTTCTTTGCTATCGTCGGACTTTTGGGCGCAACGGTTTTGGGCATTCCCGCAATTCAAAATTTTCTTAAGAAAATTTATAGCACGAAAATTGGCTACACAGTTGCCCACGTCGTTCTCTTCGCCATTTTCATCGTTTCCATTTTCTATATGGTAAACTCAACTTACAGTCCTTTTATCTACTTCCAGTATTAAGGAGCATATATTATGAAGATAATACGCATACTTATTATTTCTTTATTTTCGCTCATTCTTCTCGTCCCTATGGTTACGTTTAATTTCGAAGAGAATTCTGCGTCAGATATTGATAACCGTATGTTAGCGGAATCCCCTCTATCCGACGAGGTTTTCGGAAAAACCGACTTTACGAAGAGTATTGAGAATTATATTAACGACAGAATAGGTTTTCGTGACGAGATGATTACTGTCCAAATTTATCTAAACGACTTTTTGTTTGATAAACTTGTCCACCCCTCTTTTACTTCTGGTACAAACGGCTACTTTTTTGGTAGCGGACTTACTTCCATAAAAACTAAATTTTCCGACTTTCACAAATCTTTTGCTAATATGATTAAGAAAGCGCAAGATTACTGTTTAGAAAGAAACGTTCCTTTCGTGTTTGTTTTTAATCCGGCAAAACCGGCCGTTTACAGCGAATATATACCAAAAGGCTTTAATTATAGTCGCGCTTGGGTAGACGATTTTCTTTCTGAATTAGATACATTCGGCGTTAGATACGTTGATAACACGAAAACTCTTGTTGCCAAGAAAAAAGATGGCGAAACCGTCTTTAATAAAAAGTTCGATGCAAACCATTGGAACACTATCGGAGCATATCACGGAACAAACGCCATCACAGAAGAATTGAAAAAAACTTTCCCTTCAGTTTATGTGAATTCTACGAAAGACGTATCTTTTTATAAAAGCCTTCAAAAAACTTTGCCAACCTCCAAATTCATAATAAATGAATATATTCCTGCCTCAAATCTAATTACTGAATCGAAAAATATTACTGAACAATACAAAAATGAGGTTGAAACGCATCCTTCTTTCCGCAGTTTTGGATATTACGAAAACGAGAAACGCGCTGAAGAAGGCGCTCCTAAAGCGCTCGTTTTTCAAGGCAGTTATATGAATTCTTACGGTATTAAGTTTATGGCCAACTCCTTCTCTGAATATATTTACTTGCACGATTATCAAAATATAATTAATTTGCCTTACTATTTCAATCTTTTTAAGCCTGATTGCGTTGTTTTTGAAGTCGCCGAATACACTATTGCTAATAATTATTTTGACTTGAAAAAAATGACGAACATAAACTATAACGCGCCCCTATCTTCTCTAACCGATATCGTATGGACGGAAAAATCATTAGCAGAAGAAACCGTTACTGTCGAGCAAGGTAATAAGTTTGCAAAAATCACCTGGACAACTCAAGAAAAACTTGACCACGCTTGGTTAGTTTTAGAAAATGAATACGATTTATTATCTACTCAAAACGGATATTACGCTACAGTTCCTATTGACGACTATACGACAAACTTATCCAGTATGAAAATTTATACTACCTCAAACGAAAATTCGCTTTACGAATAACAAAAACCCCTTTCTAAAAAAATTTAGGAAGGGGTTTAGTTTTTATAACGCGTCTATATAATCGCAGGCGGCAAGAGCGGAAATCGCTCCGTCGGAGGCTGCGGTTGCAACTTGGCGAATTCTTTTGGTTCTGCAGTCGCCTGCAACGAACACGCCTTTGCTCTTTCCAAGACACTTTTCGTCTGCAATCGCGTATCCACGCTCGTCAAGAGCCAAGATATTCGCAAAGTTCTCGTTTTGGGGAATAAGTCCGATTGCTACGAACATTCCGTCCACTTCAAGCGTTTGCTCTTCTCCGTGAACGCTAATAGTAACGGCGTTCAATTCGTCCTCGCCCGAAAGCGCGGTTACCGTTGCGCCCGTTATCACGGTAACGTTGTCTTTCGCGTTAACTTGCTCAACGAGTTTTTTCTCGCCCGTTAGAAAGTCAAGGTTTTGAATAACTACGACCTCGCTTGCAAGTTCACTAAGCAGTATCGTTTCTTGCAATGCGGAGTTTCCACCGCCAACGACTGCTACTTTTTTATCCTTATAGAACGCTCCGTCGCAAACCGCGCAGAAAGAAATGCCGTTACCTACGAACTCTTCCTCGCGAGCAAGTCCAAGCATTCTGTGTTTTGCGCCCGTAGCGATAATAACCGCTTTGGCTTGATACTCCACTCCGTCGGCAACGACCGTCTTAACTTCGTCGCCACTTATGGCAGTAACCTCTGCGCACTCGAAATCAGCGCCTTGATTAATGACCTGTTCTACTAATTTTTCCGCGAATTCGTTGCCCGAAAGTTCGCAAAAACCGGGGATATTTTCTACTTTTGGGGAAAAGGTGATTTGACCGCCGAAAGCGCCCTTTTCAATAACGAGGACGCTCTTGTTTGCACGGCGGGCATAGAGCGCTGCGGTAAGTCCCGCAGGCCCTGCTCCCACTATTATTATATCGTACATAAATTATTCCTTAGGAAAGAAGATATTTTTTAATGTCGGACACGCCGGTAGCCTTGGTTACCTTGCCTTTCTCTACTACGACGAGGGTGGGCGCTTGCTTAATACCGTAAGCGTCTACGAGGTCCTTATGCTCGTTTGCAAGAAGTTTCTCGTACTTTACTCCTGCTTTATCCAAAACGGAACAAGCAATCTTACAGTTGGGACAAGTTGCGGTAGTGAAGAGGTAAACCGCGTTATCAGTTGCGCTTGCTACTTCTTCCTCCTCCTTTGCTTCGGGAGGACAACCTTGACGGGTGCATACGGAGCGGTCGATATCGTAAACCTTTCTATCTCTGTACTCTTGGCTCTTACCGTCGTTCCAGTTTTGAACGGGACGGTAGTAACCGGTGATACGGCTGTAAACTTCGGTGGTAGAACCACAATCGGGGCAAGTGAAGTGTTCGCCCGTAATATAACCGTGGTTACGGCATACCGAATAGGTGGGGGATAAGGTGTAGTAAGGAAGACGATAGTTATCTGCAATCTTCTTTACGAGCGTAGCCGCTGCCTTCCAGTCGGGAAGTTTCTCTCCAAGGAACGCGTGGAATACCGTACCCGAGGTGTAGAGCGTTTGAAGTTCGTCTTGAATATCAAGCGCGGTGAAGATGTCTTCGGTGTAGCCTACGGGAAGGTGCGAAGAGTTGGTGTAATAGGGAGTACCGCCCTGAGTTGCGTCGGACGCAGTCTTGATATCGGGATAATACTTCTTGTCGTGCTTTGCAAGACGGAAGGAAGTGCTCTCGGCGGGAGTTGCCTCGAGGTTGTAGAGGTCGCCGTACATCTCTTGGTAATCAGAAAGTCTTTCACGCATATGGTTAAGAACTTCCTTCGTAAACTTTTGCACTCTCTCATCAGTTAAGTCTGCTTGGAGCCAGTTAGCGTTAAGACCTACTTCGTTCATACCAACGAGACCGATGGTGGAGAAGTGGTTATTGAAAGTACCGAGGTATCTCTTGGTGTAGGGATAAAGTCCTTCGTCCAAAAGTTTGGTGATAACCGTTCTCTTAATTTTGAGCGAACGAGCGGAAATATCCATAAGTTTATCAAGACGCTCGTAAAAATCCTTTTCGTTCTTTGCAAGGTAAGCAATTCTGGGCATATTGATGGTAACTACGCCAACTGAACCGGTGCTTTCTCCACTGCCGAAGAAACCACCACTCTTTTTGCGGAGTTCGCGAAGGTCAAGGCGAAGACGGCAACACATACTTCTTACGTCGTTGGGCTCCATATCGGAGTTAACGTAGTTACTAAAGTAAGGAGTACCGTACTTGGAGGTCATCTCGAACAAGAGTTTGTTGTTCTCGGTCTCGCTCCAGTCGAAGTTAGAGGTAATCGAATAGGTGGGGATAGGATACTGGAATCCTCTGCCGTTAGCGTCGCCTTCGATCATAACCTCAATGAACGCCTTGTTTACCATATCTACTTCTTTCTGGCAGTCCTTATACTTAAAGTCCATTTCCTTTCCGCCTACGATACAGTTGAGTTCTGCAAGGTCGGCAGGAACGGTCCAGTCAAGCGTGATGTTGGAGAAAGGCGCTTGAGTACCCCAACGAGAAGGCGTGTTTACGCCGTAAATGAAGGACTCAATGCACTTTTTAACTTGCTCGTAGGAAAGGTTATCCACCTTTACGAAGGGAGCAAGGTAGGTATCGAACGACGAGAACGCTTGCGCGCCTGCCCACTCGTTTTGCATAATACCAAGGAAGTTTACCATTTGGTTGCAAAGGGTCGCAAGGTGCTTTGCAGGAGCAGAGGTAATTTTTCCGCTTACTCCGCCCAAACCTTCTTGGATAAGTTGTTTAAGCGACCAACCAGCGCAGTAACCGGTAAGCATCGAAAGGTCGTGAAGATGAATATCTGCGTTACGGTGAGCGTTCGCAATCTCCTCGTCGTACACTTCGCTAAGCCAGTAGTTAGCGGTAATCGCGCCACTGTTGGAAAGAATAAGTCCGCCAACCGAATAAGTTACGGTGGAGTTTTCCTTTACGCGCCAGTCGTTGATTTTAAGATAGTTATCAACGATGCTCTTGTAGTCAACGAGCGTTCCGCTTACGTTACGGAGTTTCTCTCTTTGTTTACGGTAAAGAATATACGCCTTTGCAATATCGTCGTAGCCAGCGCGGATAAGCACGGACTCAACGCTATCTTGAATAGCCTCGACCGATATGGTATTATTCTCTACTTTGTCAGCAAAATCAGCCGTTACCTTAAGAGCAAGGAAGTCGATTACGTCGGGATTATATTGCTTTTCGCAAGCGTCAAACGCAAGAGTGATTGCGTCGGAAATCTTCTTAAGATTGAATTCGGCCATCTTGCCGTCGCGTTTTAATACATTGTACATTTTCATAATCTCCTTTTTGGGTGTCGGAGACCATTATAACATATATATTGCGCTTTGTCAAGAAAAAAAACACAATATCTTGTGTTTAAATTCCTCTAATTTGAACTTTTTTTACGAAGGGTTTTAAAGTGAGCATAAAGCGCTCCATTTCCGCTTTGGGAAGTGGCGACATATCTTTGCCGATAAGCGCTCCGCTATCAACGAAGGCTTGAAGGAAGTATTTTTCCGCGCCCTCGATCCACTTTCCGATAGCAATCATATCGCTCTCGGTATGAAATTGACGAACTATCGTGGTGCGGAATTCGTAATCTACGCTACCCTCTTTCAAAAATTCCACCGCCCGCTCAATCGCAGGAAGGTCAATCTCCGTTCCACAAGTTAGCGCGTACTTTTCCTTGCTGTTCTTTATATCCATTGCAACGTAGTCCACGAGACCGCCACGAACTAACTCGATAAGTTTTTCGGGGTTCGAGCCGTTAGTGTCAAGTTTAATCTTGTAGCCCATATCCTTGACCTTTTGCATAAACTCGGCGATATCCTTTTGAAGAAGGGGTTCGCCACCCGTAAAGCATACTCCGTCAAGCACTCCTTTTCTTTTATTTAAATAAGAAAGGATTTCCTCTTCGGGAATTTTATCGGGCATTTGACCTATTACGAGCCCTGCGTTATGGCAAAACGGGCAACGAAAATTACAGCCACCCGAAAAGAGCGTAGACGCAATGCGCCCTGGGAAGTCGAGCATCGTCATTTTTTGAAATCCGTTAAAGTTCATAAGCACTCCTAAAAAAAGTTTATTCCGCTTTCGCTAATCGTAATGCATCTTTGCGCGTCGCAACATCTTTGCATTACTTCTTCGAAGAAGTTAATGAAAACGGCGTAATATACGTCCTCTATTTTTTTAATTTTATAAAAGTCGCGCGCGGTAAAACCAAAGTTCTTTCTATATCCTATTTCTATCCTACCAAAAAGTTCCCAAACGACTTTTTCTAAGTCGTCGTCGCTAACGATGCAACCGTCGTCGTCTTCAATATAATTATCCATAAGATAGCCCATAGTTTCGTATATCTTTTGAAGTTTTTTCTTGTTCTTAACGAACTGCGCGACGAACCTACCGATATCCTTATCGTCAGCGTATCTTTTTCTATCGTAAATCTCAAGATAAACCGAGGACATTGCCGTTGCAAATCCCGAGCGATTCTTAACGCACTTTTTGAGCGTTTCGCGCAATAAATCAACGGAATTCTTCTCTCCGCGGTGGCAAGCGCCGTAAGCCTTTAAGAACAAACTTTCAATGTCCGCAGAATTTCTAACGCGTACTTTTTTGCTCTTTTTTAAGCACGCGAGCGTAGCGCCAAGTTTTTCCGCCTCATCAAACAGTTTGTTGTTCATAAGCGCTTTAGCAAACGGCAAAACGCAGTTGGTAAAAGCGTTCTGCACCTTTACTGATTTTTTAGTAATAGTTTTAGAGCAATCGTCGAACTTTGAAACGAGTTGTTTCAATTTTTCTATAACGGTTTGCTTTTTTTGTGACGCGTCCATCTTATCACTTATAACGGACAGGGGAATAGGTCTATTTATAGCGCGGTAACTTTGCTCCGATCTTAGCGCGTTTCTCTCTTTGTAAACGGCGTCGCCGTACGCTCCGCAAAGCACGGTCGCGTAGTCCTTGTTTCTATAATAAAATCCCTCGTCGTCTTCACTCATCCCCTCTATCGACTGAATATAAACTTCCTCTAAGTATTCCAAATCTTTTCGCCTTACGGAATAAATACCCATTATCTTAATTGCAACGGCGCATAATTTAGAGGAGTCGGAGGCGTTCTTTTGAAGGATTTGTCTTGCCTCTTCGTAGGCGTTAAACGCCTCGCCGTCTTGACCGAACGCAGAGAGCGTATCGCCGTAATAAATGAGCGAATCAATTACGTCAACGTGTTCGCTTGGGCGCAGTCTTCTTACCGCGTCAAGCGCCATTTTTCTTTGCTCGATTGCGCGTTTATCCCTAAATACGAGGCTAACTACGGCGGACACTTGCAAACTTGAAAGGGCAACGGGCGTAAGGTTTACCATATCTATACCTTCCACAATCTCGTCGGTAAGCATACCCATTTCTTGCGCGGTAAAGCGACCGAAAAGAGCAACGGTGTTCATAATCTTTTCTTCCGCCGATGCAAGCGTTTGTCCTGCTTCAAGTTGATAATTATGTAAAATTATAGTGTTTTCAATAAGCGTACGGGCGTCCATTTTACCTTCGTACGCCATATATTCACTCATACTACTAATATTGAGAAGATACTGTTTAAGCCTATCGCTATCGGGCAATTTTTCCGCATTTTTTCCCATAAGCGCGCTTTTTATGGATATAATGGGGTGGCGCAAAAGAAGTCCTAAGATTTTGCCGTATCTCTCTTCGCTCACCTCGTCGAAAGTAGACTCGACGTTTTCAATATACTCCTCTGCGCTTCCTCCGTACATAATGAAACTATTAACGAGCAGTTCTAAGAGCATAAGTTCGCCGTTGTTTCCGCTCTCTTTTCTTCGCCTTTTGATATAGCGTTGTACTTTTTTAATATCACACTCTCCGTCCGTAACGAGCACGTAGGGAATAAGGTCGGCAACGGCAAAGTCGTCGTTACTGTTCATTGCAACTTCGAGAGCCTTGAGGACGGCGGACTGCACTCTTTTCTTGTGGTTTGCGTTAGCGGAAAGATGTTTCGCCGTTATGGAAAGTCCTCGCAAAACCCACTTGTAGTTTGCGTAGTTTTCATTAAGCGCGTCCAAGTATTTTTCAATAATATCCAGCGCGGTGGGGCGTTGTTCAATCGTTACCATATCGCTATAACTCGTAACGATATCTTTCTCTCCTTTATCCACTAACTTTTTGCTAAGTTCTTGAGCCTTATGCGTAGTATCGTCTATATCGCAAACGAGGTAGTTTACTTCTACGAACTTGTCCCAAAGCGCTTTGGGAAGTTTTCCGCAAGACGAGGCAAGCACGAAACAAGCGTAATAAAGTTTATCCTCTAAAAGACCTGCGCCCGAATAAGTAAGTGAGGCTTGTTCTTCCTCAGTTTTTGCTAAAATATAATCTATCATCGCGCCGTCGCTCTCTTGGGAGGGGGCAAGAATTTTTGCCATAAGTTGTCCCAAAATGGGATGAAGAACGAGGTTTTCGCCCTCGCTTTCCAGCCATCCGCTTTGCAGAAGTTCCAAAATTTCATTTCGGTTATTAAGTCCCATAACGCTCGTAAGGTCGCGCTCAGCGATTACGCCGTCGGAGAGAAGGCTCATTGAACGAAGGATATCCTTGCTCTTTTGCGAAAAATTGCTTATACCAAACAACGAAGTAAGATGACCGAGCACGGTATCGGTATTCTCGATTTCGTTATGCTCGAAGTCCACCCTCTCTTCCATATCAAGTTCGTTCATCTTCTCGATGAGCGAGGACACGGAAAGGTTGTGTTTTTTTATCATCTTCGCCATAATGCAAAGAGTAATGGTGTGTCCTCCCACTTTATCGTAAAGGGGCTTAAACTCGCCTTCGCTTACCTCTCCGCCGTACGTTTCCTCGAACATTTCCTTTGCCTCGGGGAAAGCAAGCGAGCGAATAGGCACTATTTCCACTTGCTCCATATCCTCTATTCTTGCTCGCGTGGTAATTAAAAGTCGGCACTTAAGGTTTTTAATTACCTCTTTAAGCGCGTGAGAAGAAAGCGTGTTATAGTTATCCACGATAAGAAGGACGTTCTCGGGAAGTTCGCTCAAAGCCTTTAACTTGCGTTCGTACTTTTCGCGCTCGTTAAGGGTGGTTAAACTCTCGTAAACGCTTTTTTCGTAACTTACGGAAGAAACGAGCGTATTAAGCCCTCCGCCCGAGCCTGCCATTTCTTGAATACGCACGATCTGCGGACAGCGAAGCGACGCGCTTTGCTCAAACTCTATCGCAACTGACGAGGCGAGCGTGGTCTTACCCATACCGCCTATGCCCGAAAGCACTACTATTTGTTTCCCCGACGAAAAAGCGTCGCGGATTTTTTTGCGTTCGTCCTCTCTTCCCTTGAAAACTTCAGGAGCAATAAGGCGTTGCGAGGTTATTTCCATACTCTTCTTTTGCGAAGGCGCAGGTTTTCCCTCGTTTCTTAGGCTAACGAACTCGCCACATTGACGAACGATCTTTTCTAAAATCTCGGGAAGGAGCGCGCCACTCTCGTCAAAGCGCGCGTCTATTCTTGAAAGTCCTCTCGTTAAGCAGTAAAAGTGCCAGCCTAAAATATCGTTATAGTCGTGAAATCCATCACCGTATTTAAAAAATTCGGAAGTATTGAGTAAAACTATATTGAGTTGACCTTTAGCGTCAAGGTCGCACGCAAGACGACTTTCAAGGCGGACTTCAGTTATCCAACCGTTATCCCCGTCGGGCATTTTGCGTAGACTATCCGAAAGTAACATTAGATAAACTCGGCTTTGGTCGAGGGCTTTAGTATAGTCCTCTCGAAAACCGCCTTTACAATACTTATCGCTATCGTAAACGGTAAGTCCTCTTTCTTCAAGCGCAGAGCAAACCGCGTTCTTGATTTCGCGGTCCGCACCCGTAAAACTTATAAAGACGTCGTATGCGTATTCTCTCATACTGCCTCCTCAACTTCCTGCGTTTGTTCTTCGTTCTCTCTTTTCTTGCGATTGACCATAGGTAGCCAAGAAAAGAGTACGAAACCGCCCGAAATAAGCGTTCCCACTATCCAACTTGGAGGCCAACTCCACCAAATTCCGGTAGACCCGAATAGGGGAGAGAGAGCGTATGCAAGCGCAACTCTAAGCACTATATCTACGCCCGTAGAAAGAATAAAGCCAAGCATTTTTCCAGAGCCTTTTAGCGTGTTATCGCAAATGAATTTAACGGACGCGAACAAATAAAAAGGCGTAATTATCGTAACCATTTCTTTTCCCACTGCTATAACCTCGGGACTGAGCGCGCCGTCGATAAATATGGACACTAAAGCCTCGGGGAATATTACCGTTATAGGAATTATTATAAGCGTTGCCACCATTAAGATAAGCCCGTCGGCAAGAACGCCTTTCTTTAGACGGTCGTAACGGTTTGCGCCGATATTTTGGGAAATATAGATAGTAAGCGCGTTGCTACCCGTAGCAAGAATAGATATGCAGAACGAATTTATCTTCATTGCCGCGCCGTAGCCCGCCATTACGGTTGAGCCGTAGGAATTTATGAGGTTTTGAATAAAAAGTTGACCGATAGACACGGAGGCGTGCTGAACGGTAGAGGGAATTCCCACTTTCATAATCTCGGAAAAGATGCCCGTTTCAAATCTCTTATATTCCTTTTTGCCAAAGATATAGGTTATCATTGACTTTATAGAGGTTGCGAACGCAAAGTAGAGCGAATAGAAAAAGTGCTTAACGGCTACCTTAAAGCCTTTGCCCTTTTTCTCGGGGCGAGGACGGGTGAGCATCGTAAGCGTATAGACGAGCGTTACGAGAGAAAGGATACACGCTACGCCCTGCGCAATGGTGGTTGCAAGAGCAAGCCCCCAAACGCCCATACCAAACACCGCAATAAAGATTATATCGAGGATTATATTGAAAATCGTTGAAAAAATCAAGAAAAACAAGGGTATTTTGGAGTTTCCTAACGACTGGAAGGCGGACGAACAGAGGTTATAGATTAAAATAAAGGGAAGTCCAAGCGTATAGATTGCTAAATACGATACGCTATCTTCTAAGACGTTTTGAGGCGTTCCTAAAAGAGACAGTATAGGCTGTGCAAAAACATAGCCTAAGATTGCCAAAACGACGGATATTACGCCTAAGGATATAAACGCCGTGGATATGCCCGTTTTGAGTTTGGGGATATTCTTTTCGCCGTACGCTCTACCGCAAACGACGGAACAGCCCATACCCATACCAAGACCAAAGCCTGCAAAAATCATCGTAATGGGAAAAGACACGCTAACTGCCGCCAGCGCGTTCTCGCCCAAAAACCGACCTGCTATTACGCTATCGGCTACGTTGTATAGTTGCTGAAATATGTTGGACAGCAATAAGGGTAAAGTAAACAGTAAAATGAGTTTAAAGGGACTTCCCTTACTCATATCCTTCGTGCCTTTCATCTTAAATCTCCGTTCGTGAAGAAAGCGCGCGCGAAAGGGTAACTTCGTCAGCGTATTCAATTTCACTACCCATACTTACGCCTTGCGCTATTCTCGTTACCTTTACGCCCATAGGCTTGAGAAGACGAGCAATGTAAACTGCCGTTGCCTCGCCCTCAACGTCAGGGTTGGTCGCCATAATAACCTCTTCTACGCCGTCAAGACGGGATAGAAGTTCTTTCACTCTAATGTCGTCAGGTCCCTTCCCCTCTAAAGGATTGAGCGTTCCGCCTAAGACGTGGTAGACGAAAGTCCTACCCGCAACGCGTTCAAGCGAAACGACGTCTTTGGGCTCTGCTACTACGCAAATTACTTTGTGTGAGCGCGTGCGACAAATCTCACAAATATCGCTATCGGTAAGGTTTCCGCAAACGGAACAGAATTTTATCGTTGAACGCACTTCCTCTATGCTCTTAGCAAACTCGGTTGCGTCCTCTTCGCTCATATTAACCACGGCGTAAGCGTACCTTTGCGCAGTCTTTTTACCTACTCCGGGGAGCGAGCAAAAACGGTTTATTAACTTTTGAATACTATCTGGGTGTTTCATTAAAACAATCCGCCCATACCGGCAGGCATCTTCGACGCGCTTACCTTGTCAGCCTCTTCGCAAGCCGCGTTGAACGCCGCTACCAAAAGGTCCTCGAGCATTTCAATATCGTCAGGGTCAACCGCCTCGGGATTGATGGAAACGCCCGTAACGGTCTTGTCTGCCATCATAGTTACCGTTACCATACCGCCTGCGCTACCCTCTACTTCAGTATTTCTAATCTCTTCTTGAGCCTTTTGCATTTGCTCTTGAAGTTTAAGCGCTTGGCGTTGCATTGCCTGAAGGTTCATTCCACCACCAAATCCGCCTCTTTGTCCGTATGCCATAATTATATTCTCCTTTTTTGATTGATTTTTTTATTAGTATATTTAAGACCCGATATATTAAACGAGTGAGAAACGAGCAACCCACTGCGCGTGGGGGCGTCTTCTCGCTATCGCTCGCCCGTTGCAAACGGGAGTGTCTTCTCGCTCCGCTCGGCTATAAACGAGTAAGAAACGAGCAACCCACTGCGCGTGGGGGCGTCTTCTCGCTATCGCTCGGCTATGGATATACCAAAGTTTATAGACGTCGTACATAACCGAACGCAAAACGCAAGGTTGACGAAGTATTGCGAAGTTTATCGCTCGGCTTGGTCTATGGGTTAAACGAGCAAGAAACGAGCAACCCACGGCGCGTGGGGGCGTCTTCTCGCTATCGCTCGGCTATGGATATACCAAAGTTTATAGACGTCGTACATAACCGAACGCAAAACGCAAGGTTGACGAAGTATTGCGAAGTTTATCGCTCGTTTAAGGTTATTTTTTGATGTTAAGTTTCGCATCCCCCATCATCTTCTTAATTCTCGCAATCTCGCTGTCCATATCGACGCCACCGATTTGCTTGTTTACGACGAGCGAATAGGGAGCGCCGTCTACTTCGAGGGCGCGTTTAAGCGCGCTTACCACGTCGTCTGCAGAGACGGAGAGGAAGGAAGAAGGCTCTACCCAAAGCACGAGTTTATTGTTCTTAACTTCCACTTCTTTAACGCCTTCTAAAAGCGCGAAGGTTCGAGAGGACTCACTTACTCTGCAATAGGTAAGAATTCTACCCCAAACGCTCCTTGCGTCCATAGGTTTAGTAGACGCTTGCGCTTGGGCGGGCGCGCTCTGAGTTTGAGTGGGCGCAACCGTAACGCCGTTTGCAAGTTTATTTTCTAATCTCGTTATACGCTCTTCAAGAGCGGAAAGTGAAACGGTAGCGAGTTTTGCGGCGCGAAGAGCGGAACACTCAAGCACGATACGGGGGGATAAGGAATAACGGAGTTCGCTATCAACGGACGCGAACACGTTAATAATTTCCATAAGCGTTTCCACCGATACGCTTTCCGCTTGCTCTTTCATTTCTTTGAGTTCTTCTTCAGTAGCCAAAACTCCACCCTTGTCGGTAGTTTTAAGCACGAGCAAGTCTCTTGCGTACGCGCAAAGGTCCTTTGCGATAAGTGGAACGCTTTTGCCTGCTGAACACATTTCGTCTACGGACAGCAAAACTTCGGGAACGGCGCAGTTGGCTATTGCGGTAAACAGTTTTTTAGTGCTTTCTCTACCGCTTGCTCCAAGCACGCCCACGACGTCTTCGTAAGTGAGCGAGGAGGAAAGGTTCATACAGCGGTCGGCAATAGAGAGCATATCTCTTACCGAGCCTTCGCCTGCGCGAGCAATAAGTTCAAGCGCGGAGTCCTCTGCTCTAACTCCTTCACGCTCGTACACCGACGCTAAATAGTTTTTGAGCGTTTTTTGAGGAACTAATCTAAAGTCAAACCTCATACAGCGAGAAAGGACGGTAGCGGGGAGTTTGTGGACTTCGGTCGTAGCAAGCACGAATACCGAGTGCGCGGGCGGTTCTTCGAGCGTTTTAAGAAGAGCGTTGAACGCGGAAGTAGAAAGCATATGCACCTCGTCGATGATATACACTTTATATTTTCCCGCTACGGGCGGATACTGAACGTTGTCTACGATTTCGCGAACGTCGTCAACGCTATTGTTAGACGCCGCGTCAAGTTCTACGATATCTATATTTCCGCCGAGAAGAGCCTTACAGGTAGAACAAACACCACAGGGCGAACCGTTTTGGTTGTTCTCGCAGTTAATAGCGCGCGCAAAAATACGAGCGCAAGTGGTCTTGCCCGTTCCTCTACTTCCCGTAAAAAGATAAGCGTGAGTGATTCTGCCGTTTTTGATTTGGTTAATCAGCGTTCGAGTAATATG
Source organism: Pumilibacteraceae bacterium (assembly GCA_045532295.1). GTDB lineage: Bacteria > Bacillota > Clostridia > Christensenellales > Pumilibacteraceae > UBA10677. The sequence continues at coordinate 49,769 of JAZSFP010000026.1, forward strand.
CTCTTGCGCGATTACGTCGTCAAAAGTCAATGGACGATACTTTCTATATAATGCTGCCACGGTTTTTCTCCTTTCCTTATTATTATACCTTGTTTTGCCTTCTTTGTCAAAGAAACGAGGGGGATTTTCCGTCCTTTTCTTATCGGCAATTTTGCTTTCCAAAAAAATTATTGAAAATTATTCCGTCTTTTTGTTGCAAAAGGACGAGAGTTTGGTGTATAATGGATATAAGAGGTTTAATTAATAGGGATTATGAACAGCAGTTTTCACATAAGTTGGGCTATACGAGAATATCTCGATGCGAACGGGCTTAGGTCTTATCACCTTGCCTCTCTTTCGGGTTGCAACAAAACTGCGCTTAACTCTTGGCTCTACCAACGCCAACTCCCTTCCACCTCCGCGCTAATCCGTCTTGCCGACTATATGAATATTTCGCTTGACTATATGCTCGGAAGAAGTAAAAATAAATCATTTATCCGTAGTGGTAGCCCCGAAAAGTTTGGTAGAAGATTTTATTCTTTGCCTCTTCCCGAGGGCGTAACCTACTATAAACTTGCGCAAATCTGCGGAATAGGAACGAGCGCAATGAGTAAATGGAAAGACCTCAAGCGTATGCCCGATATCTGCGTTTTAGAAAAACTTGCCGATACTTTTGGTTGCTCAGTCGACTTTTTAGTAGGCAGAACGAATATCCCTTATAACGATTAAAACAGCCTTTGATTTTACAAAGGCTGTTTTCTTTTATATTCCTAAATTCTTTTTCGAGCAAGCGTTTTACGCCGTTTCGTTGAACATTTTACGCTTAATCTTCTCAAGCGTTTCTTCTCTGCTTTCCTCGAAAAACTCGGGCGAGTGAATAATCGTTTTATTCTTTCCTATATAGACGGGCACGAAGGGAATATGCTCGCGGTTGCGCTTGTAAAACATAGCGTCCACGGTGGAAAAGCCCTTATAGATTTCGCCCTCGCTCTTTTCGTCCTTGCTGGCGTAGTCGATATCGGCGTAGATTACTATGCTGTCGCCCTCTTCAAGCGCGCGTACGCTTTGCTTAATCGTTTGGATTGACTTAGAAGATTGCTCCTTTCGGTAGACGGGAATACCGCGAGCGGAGTGGACTAAGGCGGTTAATCCCCTCGCTACGATAGGGGAAACTACCGCGCAGTAGAGTTTACTCTTTTTTAGTCTTATAGAAAAAGTGTATTCTTTGAACTGTTTTTTCGCGCTCTTATAGTCGGTAAAGATATCCAAAACCCACGGGCGCATCGTCTTTTTTATATCAATAAAGGAACGCGCAACGCCGTTCTCGTCAAGATGACGGCAAACGAAGACGCAGGGCTTTTGCGGTATTTCTCCCTCAACTTTGCGCTTTTTTGAAAAGAGCCGAGCAAAGAATAGACAGGTTCTAAAGAGCGGACGGTACTTTTTATCTTTCATTTTTCTCCGCCTTCCCAAAAACCCAGACTTGTTGTATTTTATAACTAAACAACGACAAAAGCAGATCTACTACGAGTTTAACGAAAATCTCGCCTCCGCCAAAAAGATAGGTAAAGAGGAAAACGAACCCGTACGATAAGCCCATTTGAACCAGCCATAGCGCGTAGTATTTTAATACGCTCCCATTACCCGTTTTTCCCTTAAAGGTAACGAAACGATTAAAAAGAAAGTTTACTACGCTTGATAGCGTTCTTGACGCGACGGTAGATATAAGCAACGATAACGATAGGGGCAAAGCGTTACCGATAACGATATAGTCGATTAGAAAAAACGCGCCTATATCCACTACGCCGGCAACGAGCGCGGCGGCAATAAAGCGGAGCATACCGCCAAACAGCGTAGTCGTTACTCGCCACGAATCCGAAAAGGTCTTAAAGTGCGACGAGTGGTTTTTCTCGTAGTGAGTGGTTATGGGCGTTTCGCATAGTTTAATGCCCTCACTTTTTGCGGTAATTAGCATATTCATTTCGTACTCGAACCGCTCGCCCTTAAGATTTATAAGCCAAGGAATTATATCGTTTGAAAACGCTCTAAGTCCGCTTTGAGTGTCGCTCAGTTTTACTCCGTAAAGGTAGCGAAACAAAAATGCGTTTATAGTGTTACCAAACTTACTTCTAAAGGGCATAACCTTGCTCTTTAAGTCGCGCGCGCCCACGCATATAACTTTTTCGTGGTCTTCGTTGAGCGTGTCCGCTACCCTTACGATATCGTCAACTTCGTGCTGACCGTCGCTATCAGCGGTAACGACGCCCAAATATTTATCCGCAAGGTTTTCTTGGTAATACTCCATAGCGGTCTTAAGCGCTCTGCCTTTTCCTCTGTTTTTTTCGTGAATTAGCAGATGACAACGCTCGCCTAAGACTTCCTTTATGCGCGCAAAAACAACGGCTCGCTCCTCGCTTGAGCCGTCGTTTACTATAATTAAATCGTTAAACCGCTCGCCCAAAGTAAGCGCAAGGTCGATAAACTTGTCGCTTGGGTCAAGCGCAGGTATAATAAGTACTGCTTTTCTCTCTTCCATAATTACCTCAATTTTAATTATACAATATGTATATGGCAATCTTGAGGCAATAAACGGAAAACTTTTTCACTTTTATTTCACAATCTTGTCGAATTCGTTTATATTTTGTTAAAAACCTTCTTAATCATACTATCAACTTCGCTTTCGCTTACGCCACACTCTCTACAAAACTTAACCGCCTCATAAGCCTCCGTTAAAGCGTCTTGACGGGCGCGAAGTTTATCCTCTTCTCTATCGCTAACGAAACAGCCCTTGCCTTGCGCGGTTTTAATAAGTCCTTCGCTCTCTAACCTTTCGTAAGTAAGTTTGACCGTTATAACGCTAATTTCCAGTTCCCGAGCAAGCGAACGAATAGAGGGAAGACACTCACCCACCTTTAGCGCGCCCGATAAAATGCTCGCTTTTATCTGCTCGTAGACTTGAGTAGACAACGGCGTTGCGCTCTTTCTTAGTAAAATTATGCTCACAAATTAACCCTCTCAAACTTTTTTTGCGCTCTCTTATTAGCCCAAACGCTCAAGAGAATGAACGCTATCGCGCCCACTGCGAACGCTATAACTCTATAAACGATACCCTCGCCGTATCCGTCTAAAAGGGCAAAAAGAGAGGGAACGAAGTTTACCAAGCACTCAACCGCGCCGTATAAAAGCGTGAACACTATAACGCCTAAAAGCACGGCTTTACCAGACTTATAACCAGTCTTAAAGAACTCGCCGAGGTATATGAAGTTAAACACGCCGTACCCTAAAAGTACTGTTCCAAAGAGGGTAAAATTGCCGTCAAGCCCTACGATATTGCCGTTTGGCGAAATTAAAAATCTTGCTAAAACCGCCCCTACCGCGCCAAAGACGATAAACAGCAGTTCAAAAAGCACGATAAAGGTTGTTTTTGCGCTAACCACCGCTTTTCTCTCTACGGGGAGGGCGATAGTGTACTCAAGGTCGCGGTTTGCTCTTCTTATGCCGTCAACGGTAAAGATAGCGAGCGCGATATAGCCAAAGCCTACGACGGAGGGGTACGAGGGTATAAGCGTCATTGCGCCAAGAAGGGCGAAAAGATAGATCTGCCAAGGCGTTGCAAGGGTAAATTCTCTTTTGACGAGCGAACTAAATTTAGTTTTCATTTTTTGCCTCCCTGTTCTTTTTGCTATAATAAACCATAATGTCTTCAAGGTTAGGTCTTTCGCTCTTCAGTTCGCTCTTGCCTTTAATAAGCGCGGTAAAAGAGTAGTTGTTTTTCTTTACGCCTATTGCGTTTTTGGGAATTTCGTCCTCCGTTTTACCGTGAACGAGCAAATGCGAGGAAAGAACGCTCTCAACCGTATCGAAAAGTAGTAATCGCCCTTCGTCTATAAGCAAAATATAATCCGCGCACTTATCTAAATCGCTCGTTATATGCGTCGAATAAATTATGCTCTTCTCCCCGTCCTCTACTATTTCACGGAAAATATCAAGCACCTCTTCTCTTGCAACGGGGTCAAGTCCGCTCGTCGGCTCGTCGAACACGAACAGTTCAGCGTCGTGAGAAAGCGCAAGCGTTATGGAAAACTTAACGCGCATACCCGCTGAAAAATCACGAATTTTCTTGTTCCCGTCAAGCGAAAACTTTTTCATATAATATTCGTACTTTTCCCAGTCCCAGTTATCGTAAAAGTTAGCCGTCGCCCTCGCTATCTTACTCGCCGTCTCGTACGCGTAATAATCAAAACTGCCCAAAGAGAGCGATACCCTTCTCTTTATCTCGTCCTCGTTCTTCTCAAGCGTAAACTCGCCCATCTCCACTTTTCCGCCGTCCGCCTTAATTATCCCGAGCATACTCTTTAGCGTCGTGCTTTTGCCCGCTCCGTTCGCTCCGATAAAGCCCACGATATAACCGCGCGGTACGGAAAAAGTGATACCGTTTAGCGTAAATCCGTCATATTTCTTCGTAAGTCCTTCAACTTTAAGCACTCTTTTTTGCCTCCACTGTGCATATTATATATATACAGTTTAGCACGCTTTAAGCCGTTTGTCAAGCGTTTTAAGAAAAAAATTAAAACGCCCGTTTTTTTGGGCGTTTAACTTATTCAAGGGATTGAGTAGCAGTGATAGCGAGCGCGCCGTAACCGATATGGCAGGCTACGGAAAGAGATAGGGGGAGCATAGTAACTTCGTAACCGTCGAAGGCGTTTTCGATTTCCCTTTTCCAAACTTCCGCCTCTTCGCTATTTCCTGAGTACGAGGCGGATATTTTAAGCGAGCCGTCCTCTTTAAAGCGAGCAAGTTTCCCTTCCATATCCTTTCTTATTGCTTTAAGCATAGCGTCGCGAGCGGACTTTTTACCGCGGACTTTGGTGTAAGCGTCTAACTTTCCACCTTGAATTTGTAGAACCGGTTTAATGTTGAGGAGCGTTCCGATTGTGGCGGCAAGAGGGGTTATACGGCCACCCTTTTTAAGATAATAAAGCGTTTCAACGGTTATGTAAATGGAAGAATTTGATTTGTTTTCCTCTAAAATTTCTCTTATCTCTTTTGCTCGTTTGCCTCGTTTTGCAAGCGAAAGGGCGTCAAGCACGGACTGATATAGCGTTACGGATATACGATGATTATCCACTACTTCCACTTTTCCGTTATAGTCAAGAGCAAGAGTTTTCGCCGTATCGCAAGAACCGGAAAGTCCCGACGACATAGGAATATAGACGAGTTCGTCGTACTCTTTAAGCACGCTATCCCAAAGGTCTAAAACGTCCCCGGGCGCAGGCTGAGAAGTCGATATTTGAGCATTATCGGATAGAAAAGCGTAGAACTCTTCTTGCGACATATTGATATCTTCAAAGTAATGTTCGCCGTTTACGATAAAAGGCATTGGTAAAACGAAAACGCCCAAGTCTTTACCAAGGCTTTGAGTTATTCCGCTATTGCTATCCGTTACTACGGCGACTTTTTTCATATTTTTGCTCCATTTTTAACCTAAAACGCTCTCCGAGAATTTCTCGCTGTCGTTTTTCGGTATTATTTTAACATACGAAAAGCACGAAATCAACTATTTTTATGGGGTTTTGACAATATTCAACAATTATTGAACCTTTTCTGTTTTTCACTTGACAATAACCCCTACTCGTGTGGTATAATGGTTAAAACAACCTTGGAGGGATAATTATGGAAAACGATATCACTAAAAACGATAACGCCTTAGGCACTATTGCGCTTGAAAAACTCAAGGCGTATTACGAAAACTTTTATAATAAATACGCTGCAACCGCGCCCCAAAAGGTTGCGAGCATTAAATACTTTCTTGACTGGCTAAACGGCACTGCAACGGCAGACGATATTATCGTTAAAAAGACGATAAGCCATCTTCGTAAGGCAACCCTTAACGTTGACGCTAAATACTTTTGGAAAATAGCAACCGACGTTTATTCCAACTACTATCATACTCAAGGCAACGTGGAGGCTCTTTTTAGCGACGACCAAACCTTTACTTCTTACTTCCACGACGTTTACTTTAGCGAACACGCTAACTCTAAAATTATTCCCGGAAACATCAACGAAGTTGCTGAAAAAGAGGCGAAAAAAGCGCTTAAAGAACAAGACCCTAAATATATCTTATCCGAAACTCGTATTATAGAATACAACGTTGAAGACCCCGTTGACAACGAATACTTGCTTTGCACCGTTAATTATCCTCATCCCGTTGCGGATAAGGACGGCGGTAATATCCGTACTTTCCAGTTCATTATTTGGAACGACACTTTCTACCTCATCAACGAAAACTTCGGTCCTGCCGACGTAAGCGGTAAGCCCGTTGGCGCAACCGGTGGCTGTTACGTGGCTACCGCAGTCTACGGCTCTTACGACTGCCCTGAAGTTTGGACACTCCGCCGTTACCGTGACGAAACGCTCGGCTCGACTTGGTACGGTCGCTTGTTTATCCGCCTTTATTACGCAATCAGCCCCACGCTCGTTAAGTGGTTCGGAAACACTAACTGGTTCAAGAAAATGTGGAAAGGCAAACTTGACAAAATGGTTAAAAACCTTAACGACAAGGGCGTAGAAAACACTCCCTACGAGGATAAGGACTGGACGAAATAACCTAAAAACTTAATACCGTATATAAAAATTCCCACCTTGGCTTTGCCAAAGCGGGATTTTTATTTTGCTTTTAAATACCGAGAGAATATTTTTGGCGTTTAATGAGCGCGCAAAGTCCGTCGTTTAGCGCGGTCATATTAGTCAAAACTCCCGTTAAATATTGCCTCTCTTTTGCAATTTGCCCATATCCGAAGGTAGCAAAATCCTTTTCCTTAAAGTAAGTATGCGCGATATAATTGCGGTCGTAGAGGGCGCGTTTAAGCATAGAAAGTTCTCTCTCACTTACCGAGCGAACGGAACGCAAAGTTTCTATTACTTCGCCCATAGTCATTTTTTGCATATCCTCTTGCATCCGTTTCGCCTCTTTCTCCACCTCAGCCATACTGCTACGACGATTTGACGATAAAAGTAGATGAAGTCTTACGACGAGCGCAATATTCCACTCGACGAACTGAGCCGATTGCATTATTCTGCCTACGAGCATAAATATTTCTTGCATTTTAGATTTCTCCGTTAAATTTTCTATAAAGAGTTTCCGCCACCTTTAATCCGTCCGACGCTGAACTCGTTATTCCGCCTGCGTATCCCGCTCCCTCTCCGCAGGGGTAGAGGTTTTTTATGAAAAGCGCGCTCATTTTCTCGTCCCGCTCAATGCGAACGGGTGAAGAAGTTCTCGTCTCGGGCGCGGTAAGTAAAGCGTCGGCGTGCGCAAAACCTTTAAGTCGTTTGTCCATATCTTTAATGGCAAGGCGCAAAGTATCGGTAATAAACTTTGGCAAAACTTCGTCCATTTTCACGAACTCCGTTCCCCTTAGATAAGTGGGTTTTACCTCGCCAAAGCCGTTCGAGGTCTTGTTTTTCAAAAAGTCTTCCACTCTTTGAACGGGCGCTTTATAGCCTTTATTAAACGCTCGTCGCTCAATCTTTCGTTGAAATTCTACGCCGTCCAAAACGCCTAAGCCGTAGTCAGTGGACTTTACTTGAACGATAAGCGCGGAGTTAGCGTTTTCGCCGTCTCGAGCGTAGTTGCTCATACCGTTAGTAACTACGCCACCCTCTTCGCTTGACGACGCCGTAACGAACCCACCGGGGCACATACAAAAGGTAAACGCCGACCGCTCCTCTCCTTTATAGACCAGTTTATAGTCAGCAGGTGGTAAATCTTTATAAGCCTCGCCGTACTGCGAAAGCCCTATATTCTTTTGAAGATGCTCTATTCTAACGCCCACCGCAAAGTCTTTAGCGCGCATATTTACGCCCCGTCTATATAGCGTTTCTACGGTATCCCTCGCGCTATGTCCTATTGCTAAAACGAGCGCGGAAACTTCCATTATCTCGCCACTACTTAGCGTGATTTCTTTAACCTCGCCCTTGTCTATTTTAAGGTCTAAAAGCGCCGTATTAAATAGCACTTTTCCGCCGTTATTTTCTATGTATCGTCGCAAATTTTTAATAACGGTACGCAAATTATCGCTACCTATATGCGGTTTTGACAGCCACTCAATCTCTTTTGGCGCGCCAAAACGGACGAAGATTTTTGCAACGGACGAAGTGTATTCTCCGTGCGTTTGAGTGTTTAGTTTTCCGTCTGAAAAAGTACCTGCTCCGCCCTCGCCAAACTGAATATTGCTCTCGGGATTTAGCCGTCCCTCTCTTTCAAACTCTTGGCAAGTTTTAACTCTTTCGTCTATACTTTCGCCTCGCTCGATAACGATAGGCGTAAAGCCCCTTTCGATAAGGCGTAACGCGCAAAAAAGTCCGCTCGGTCCACTTCCCACTACCACGATAGGCTTTTTAGGGAGTTTATCTTTATTTATTTTTTCAAGCGGTTTTTCTCTTATTTCTTCCTCGCCGAACTCAATGGTATAGATATAGTGAATATCGTTCTTTTTTCTTGCGTCAAGCGATTTTTTGAGTATACGAAAATAGCGCGGTTCTTTTTTAAGTCGCGCTTTTGCAAGGTCGAATAAAACTTCCTCGCTTTCGTTTATTCGCAGTTTAATTCCGCTTAATTTTTCCATTTATTCTCGTTGCGACGGTCATTGCGCTACTGAACGCCCACTGAAGATTATATCCTCCGCACTCTCCGTCAACGTCTAAAATTTCGCCCGTAAAATACAAGCCTCTATGCTTTTTGCTTTCCATATTCTCCGTTACGTCGTGAAGATGCACTCCGCCTTTCGTAACTTGCGCGTAGTCAAAACCAAGGCTACCCGATACGAACAGCGTAAACTTTTTAACGCAGTCCGCTAAAAGCGTTGGCTCTTCACTTCCCACGCGCTTAATTACCGCTCTACCCACTTGGTTGTTGAGTATGCCCGAAAGAAGTTCGCCCTTAGGATAAACGCCACGCTCTTTCTTTTTTTGGAGAATTTCGATAAGTTCGCTCTTCTCAATCGAGGGAAGAAGGTCAATTTCTATTTCGCCCTCTCGACCGAACGCTGACAGTCTAAACACGAGGTCGCCCGATATTCCGTAATCGGTAAAGATTATATCGCCCTCGCCCTCTTTTTTGCAAAATTTAGCCTTCGCTTGTACTCTTATGCCTTTGAGCATTTTCGTATAAGTCGTGTCCGTTTTAAGTTGAACGAGGGAAGGATAAGTGTCCGTAACCGTTATGCCAAGAGGCTTAACGAGTTCGTAGCCGTTACCGTCAGTACCGAAGTTTTTAGCGGATTTTCCACCCGTTGCAACGATGACGAACGGCGCGAAAAATTCTCCGTTGTCGCTGGAAATCTTATACCCGTCTTTGACTTTTTCGATTTTTTGAACGGTCGTAGAAGTTTTAACGACTACGCCTAATCTTGCAACTTCGTATCTGAGCGCGTCCGTTATTGCGCTCGCTTGACGGGACGAAGGGTATATTCTACCACGCTCGTCGGTCGTGAACATTACGCCTAAAGACTTAAAATAATCGAGCGTTTTTTGGGGCGGATTGTCCTTTAATATTTTAGCGATTTTATATTTTCGGTGATTAGAAAAATAGTTGTCCACCGAGAGATTAGCGTTAGAGAGGTTTCCCTGTCCGTTTCCCGTTGCCGACAACTTTCTTCCCACCCTTTCTCCTCGCTCAAGAAGTAGGGTTTTTGCGCGGAGAAGAGTCGCCGACATAAGCCCCGACGCGCCTCCGCCTATAATTATTACTTCGAATTTTTCCATTATTTATCCTTTCTTTCGGTGTACAAATAGTTAAGTCCGCTTTCCGTCTTACGATAAAATTCCACGCGGTCGGAGTAGTCGTAAATCAAAATGTTCGGGTCTTTTCTCGTTCTGTAAATACGCGGAGTTTCCTCTCTCTTAACCTCAAACGAAGGACGGCGCGCAAAGTCTGCTCGCTCACTTCTCTCTCTCGTGGGCATACGGAAATTACGGTCAAAACTGCTCCTCTCTTGAAGATCGCTTGCCGTTCTTTGAGGGGAAACGGGCGCTTGATAGGGTTGAGCGGGTTGAGGGGGAGCAGGCTGAGAGGGTGGCGTTTGTTGAGCCTCTTGGGGCGCGCTCTCTTGAGGGGGAGCGTAATAGGGAGGCTGATAGTACTGGTACGGCGGAGGATAAGGCGCAAACGCAGGCGCTTGGTAAGGATAGGGGGCTTGAGGCTGAACTACGGGCTGAGGGGGTTGCTCCTCGCTCTTAGCCTCTTCGCTATCCGTTTTCTTTACTTGCTGTTGGTTAGCGCGGTTATTCTCAGCGGGTTTTTTCTTGGTAATCTTTTTAACGGCGAACACGATTGCTAAGATTACGCCGATAAGTGCGGTTGCAATCAGTCCGAACCAAAACAGTCCGCTAACGAGGGCAAATTCCGTTCCCGTAATACCGAGCACGATAAAAAACAGTATGGTGAAAAGGGCAGGCATCCACATACCTACTTTGAATAATAGAAAACCTATTATTTTGAATATGCCCGTAAATATAAACACCAAAAAGTCGCCCATTTTTACCTCTTTCGTAAAATTTATTTAATGATATCCGTTCCCATATAGGGGATTAAAACCTCGGGAATAGTAACGGTGCCGTCTTCGTTTTGGAAGTTTTCCAAAATTGCGGCGGTAGTTCTGCCCACTGCAAGACCACTACCGTTAAGGGTATGCACGAGACCGCTCTTGCCGTCTTTAGTGCGGTACTTAATGTTCATTCTGCGCGCTTGATAGTCAACGAAGTTCGAGCAGGACGAAATTTCCACGTAACGATTATACGAGGGCATCCAAACTTCGATATCGTAAGTCTTAGCCGACGAAAAACCAAGGTCGCCGGTAGAAAGGCATACTACTCTATACGGAATACCAAGTTTCTTTAAGATAAGTTCCGCCTCGGCGGTAAGGCTTTCAAGTTCGTCCCAACTGTTTTCGGGCATAGTGAACTTAACGAGTTCGACCTTGTTAAACTGGTGCTGACGGATAAGACCGCGAGTGTCTCTTCCCGCGCTACCAGCCTCGCCTCTAAAGCAAGCGGTGTACGCGCAGTACCAAATGGGGAGTTTGTCCGCGTCAACCACGTCGCCACGGAGCATATTCGTAACGGGCACTTCCGCGGTGGGAACTAAGAAGTAGTCGGTGTTCTTAACCGCGTAAGCGTCCTCTTCAAACTTGGGAAGTTGTCCCGTTCCCGTCATACTGTCACGGTTTACCATAAAGGGTGGGAAAACCTCAGTGTAGCCGTTCTCGGTGTGGGTGTCGAGCATAAAGTTATAAACTGCGCGCTCAAGTCTTGCGCCAAGACCTTTATACACGGTAAAGCGAGCGCCCGTAATCTTGCCTGCGGTTACGGGGTCGAGAATTCCCAACTTGTCGCCGATTTCCCAGTGAGGCTTAGGCTCGAAAGCAAAAGTAGTAGGTTCAAGATATTTGCGAAGTTCCACGTTCTCGCTGTCGTCCTTGCCAACGGGTACGGACGCATCGGGAATATTAGGAATAGACAAAAGCGCCATACGAAGTTCTTCTTCAACGGGTCCAAGCATAGCGTCGAGTTCTTTAATTCTATCGCCCGTCTCTTTGGTTTTTGCGATAGCCTCGTCAGCGTTTTGCTTGTTCTTCTTTAAGATAGCAATCTGCGCGGACGCTCTGTTGCGCTCTGCTTTGAGCGCCTCTACTTCCTTGAGTATTTCACGACGCTTTTTATCAAGTTCAATAACGGCGTCTACATTGTATTCTCCGCTACGGTTAGCAAGCGCATCCTTTACTGCTTGCGCGTTCTCTACTACGAATTTTAAGTCTAACATGTCTAAAAACCTCTTATAGTAATTAAGTATATAGTTAATTATATACCGAAATCGTAAAAAAAGCAACGCTTTAAGTATAAAATTATCAAATTTTTGCCCTCTTTTTTAAACGGCGGATTGCTTTTTGGGGCTCGTTTCCTCTCTTTTTACCTTGCCTATCGCTCTAAAGAGCGCAATCGCGTCTAAAATAGCGGTCAAAAAGTAACACGCTACCGCGCCTACCGACGCTCCGTAAATACCCAAACTCTTCATTAAAAGCACGCTTAAAGCGGACTTTACTATTCCCCCAACGGCAAGATTGATTGCAGGGATATGCGCTTTGTTAAAGCCTTGAAGAGCAGTAGAGGACACGGAAATAATCGAGAGGGGAAAGACGGATAGACCGCTAATTTTGAGAAGTTTAATAGCCTCGACGCTCTTTTCACCGAGCGAGCGATATAAAACGCGAATAGGGAAAGAGGCAAAGAAGAAAAAGAACAGCGAACAGCATATTCCCAAAAACGCGGATACGAGCATAGTTTTAAGTATTACGCTTCCGCTCTTTCTTCCCTCTTTTACTACAACGGGTAGAAGGGGCGTTGAGAGAGCGGAAAGAGTAACGACGGGAAGATTTACGAGCGTATTGACCGCGCCCGTATATACTCCGTAACTTTTCGTAGCCTCTTCAATCCCCACGGTAGACGACAGAAGGTTTACGATCGTTACCGAATCAAACACCGCAATAAGCGGAAGAGTAAGAGAGCCTAAAGTTACGGGAACGGCAGTTTTAAGAAGTTCGCTAATAATTTGCCAGTTTTCGTTTCGTTTAACTTTGCAAAACGCCGTAATTTCTTGGGAAAATTCGCAAAATCGAAGGGTACGCACCCCTCCGTTTTTGTTTTTCTTTAAGTAAAGAGTGAGTAACGCTATCATAGAAACGAGTTCGGATAAACTCACTCCAAGCACCGCGCCAAACGCTCCCCACTCTTCGCCAAAGGATATAAACGCTCTACTTAAAAATAGCCCCAGCGCAAGTTTAACCGCTTGCTCGATAAGTTGAGAAAGGGCGGACGGGAGCATATTTTCTTTGCCTTGATAGTAGCCTCGAAGGACGGACACTACGGATACGAAAGTTATGGACGGAGCAATGGCGATATAGCCCACTTGCGCCCTCGCGTTGCCTTGAAAAACTGCTATGCTGTGGGAAAAAAGGAGCATAAATAACGATAACGCTCCACCCACTACGGCAAAAAATCTTAAAGCAACGCTCACTACTTCGCTACTCTCTTCACGGCTCGCAACAGCCTTTGCTACCGCTACGCTCACGCCTCCGCTCGATACCGTTAAAAGCAAGGTGTAAAGCGGAAATACCGTTTGATATAAGCCTATTCCCTCGCTCCCCAAAATCGCCGTAAGCGGTATTCGGTAGAACGCGCCCAAAATTTTACCCAAAATAAGACATACGCCAAGTATGCCTATTCCCTTAAAGAATTTGTTTTTCATACCAGTAGTATGCGCAAAAGTTTAATATAAAACAAAACACACCTACTACGGCGTGTTTTAATAATCGGTTAATCCCAAAAGATAGTCAGCAGAGACTTCCAAAAATTCACAAAGAAGAATTAAGGTTTCTATAGACGGCATCGTTTTGCCGGTCTTATAGTCGTTTACGCATTGCTTTGTTACTTTTATAGCCCTTGCTATTTCTGTTTGCGTTTTACCTGACATTATTAATATTTCATTAAATCTTTCAGTGAACTTCATATTATCATTATATACCATTTAGTCAGTTTTTGCTTGACAGTCAGTTATTAACTGACTATAATAATATATGGAGGTAAATAAATATGAAGAAAAGTACTTTATTTTGGATATTATCATTTCTTTTGGGTGCAGGCGGAGCGTCTGCGGTAACAATTCCTATTGCGGTGAATTATTCAATTCAAGCGACAGATTTGCAAGAACAGATAAATAATTTACAGGAGGAGATAAATAATTTACAGGAGGAAAAGAAATTGACTTTACAAGAAAGACAACAATTAGAAATAGTGTCCTTTATGGAGTCGAGCGTGTTTAAAAAGGTTAAAGAGGTATATTCCCGTATTCATACGAAGGAAGAGGCGTCCGCTTTATTGCAGGAAGTGAGAGATTTCTTCAAAGAAGCGGTACCGACCATAGATGCAAGTTCCACGATGGGCTTTGATGCAGAACCTTTATGGTATGATTTTACGCTCAAGGTTTCTACTCGTTTGGAAACGGTTGATTTAATCTCTATTAGAACAGAGTTTGAGAACGGTTCTGTTAAAGAGTTTCGCATATCGGCTAAGAGCGTGGAAGAACTGAAGGACTGGTGGGGATTATGATTGTTATCTCATTATTAATATTTGATTTATAAATATTAGGTTTATAAAACGAAAAGGACTGCCAAAACTGACAGTCCTTTATTTTTATTCTTCTTCGGGGGGATTTATTTCGAGCATTTTGCAGATATCGAAGGAGTATTCTTCGAGGAGTGTGAGGGCTTTTTCGTCGTCAACCTTATAGATTTCCTTAACTACTTCCACCATCCTTTTGCGAATTTTGACGTTGGTGGGGCGAAGGTTTATCATAAGGTTTTGATACACTTTACCCGTTTGTATCATCGCAACGGTGGAAATCATATTAAGCACCATTTTTTGAGCGTTACCTGCTTTCATACGCGTTGAGCCCGTAATAACCTCCGCTCCGGTATGAGTGGTAATGACTATATCGGCAAGGTCGGAAAGTTTACAAGGATAGTTACAGGAAAAAGATATGAGTTTACAGCCCTTTTCCTTCGCGGTCTTCATCGCCGACACCACGTAGCCTGCGTTTCCGCCTGCAGATATGCCCATAACGACGTCTTTTTCGGTAATATTTTCCGCTAAAATATCCGCCCTTCCTTGCTCTTCACTATCCTCAGTTCCCTCGCTTGGACGACGAACGGCGTTAAGTCCGCCCGCCATAACGGTAGTAACGGTGCTTGGGTCTGCGCCAAAAGTGGGAGGACACTCCGCGGAGTCCGCCATTGCTATTCTTCCACTCGTTCCGCAACCTACGTAGATAAGTCGTCCGCCGTTTTTGAAAGCGTTTGCCACTAAATCGACCGCTTTCGCTATATCGGGCAAAGCGTCTTCGACCGCCTTTACCGAATAATAGTTCTCTTCGTTGATAATCTTAATCGCGGTAAGAGTGTCCATTTTGTCAATGTGCGTAGTTTTAGAGTTTCTTTGTTCGGTTTCTTGCATTTTTCTCTCCTTAATTCTTAAAAAGTTGATAAGTCTTCAAAAAGTTCTCTCTAAAATCAGTCTCACGCGTTACCCCTGCAAGTTTCAAACACTCCTTGCAAGCGCCGTACACGGGCGGACAATCGCTAAATATGAGTTCCGCTTTATCCGTAACGAATTTTCTGAGTATGGGCAGTAGCGTTTCGCGGTTTTTATCAATAAACCCTCCGTTAAGTAGAACGTTGTTCTTTCCCGATACTTCTACTGCTCTCGTTATAAGTTTAGCAAGCCGTTCCATATTAACTTCTAATATCTCGCCTGCCTTTTTATCGCCTCGCTTATAAGCCTCGATAACTAACGGCGCGAACGAGGCTACGAACCTCTTGCCCTTTTCGTACACTTCGTATATTATTTCTTTTACTTGTTTTACGCCCAGTTTTTCGCAAACGAGGTCGTAAATAAGCGTATGCTCTTCTATTCCTTCTTCGTATCCAAACGAAGCGTTAAGCGCGTGCGCGCCCACGTCGTATCCGCTACCCGCTTGGTCAAGCATATATCCCCAACCGCCAAGCCAAAGGTCCATATTCCTTACCATAACGACGACGCCCGTTCCGCAAATTGCTATAATATCTGCTTTACCGTCAAGCGCAAAAAGATTACGAGTATCGGAGGTTACAACGACCTTCTTTACCCCCGTTTTTTCTTTAAGAAACTCACTTGTTGATTGCGAAATCGCGCTTTGAATACCTATTCCTGATACTCCTAAAAAGATTGCCTGAGGCTCTCCGCTTTTAAGCGAAAGTTTCCTAATGCCCGAGAGCAAAAGTTCTCTGCAGTTTTCTAAGCCGATATCGTTAGGATTGCTCGAATCGAGAACTATGCGGTTTAAAACCTCGCCCGCTCTCGTGAAAAGTATCATCTCCGTCTTAGTTCCGCCACCGTCTACCGCTATATAGCAGTCTTCTATCGTGGGATTAATCAACGCGTCCACTTTTACTCCGAAAAACTCAGATAAAGCAATAAGATTGTCAATGTCGGGAGGACTTATTCCCCTCTCCCAGTTGGATACGGCTTGACAACTCACCATAAGTTTTTCCCCAAGTTCGCTTTGCGTTAGCCCTGCTTGTCTTCTTAATCGTTTAAGTTCTAATCCCGTTTTTTCAGCGTCAAACATTTAAGTTTTCCCCTTTGTTTTTTTCTTTATTATACTGCTATTTTGCCATAAAGTCAATAACTACTTGCTTTAATTGTTTGTCAAATTAAAGCATTACTTTAATTTTTGCAACGAAAAAGAGCGAATTCTTGAAAATCCGCTCTTTCTAATTAAGCCTATAATTCGGGGGTATCTACGAACTCAGCGTTGAGTTCCTTTGCGCCGTCGCTATCGAAAACGATAATCTCGTTCGCGCCTTCTTTAAGGAAGGGCGCAGGAACGTAGTAGGTCTTTTGCGGTCCTTTTTCCGTCCAGTAGCGTCCTATATTTACGCCGTTGACCATAATAAAGCCTTTGGTAAATCCGTCAACGCGAAGGAAGGTATCGCAAGGCTTATCCACTTCTATCGAACCGCGATAGAAAGCGGGGGTATCCTCTAAAATTCTAACCTCAGGGTCAAAGCAAAGCGCGGAAAGGTCTTCCATCGGGAGCGAAACCGTTTCCCAGTGATACTGCATTGCGCCTGCGCTTATTGCCGTTACGCCCTTTTTATCGAACATATATCTGCCGTAGTTTATTCTACCCATATTCTCAACGAGGAAGGATACCTTCTCGCCCGAGCCTTGAGGAATTTTAATAACTTCCGTCTCGCCACGATGCGCCACGCCCATCTTTTTACCGTCGCAATAGCCGATTGCTCTATCGTGAAGTCCGTGAAGAGTAAACTCTCCCCACCAAATAGGCTTAGCAGAATACATTATGTAGCCAAAGGGCTGGTCCATTTCTTCCATAGTGAACGGGCAAACGCCCTCTCTTTTTCTTCCGATTGCGTCAAGATTATCAAATAGATTAGCAACGCCGTCGAATTTTACCTTACCGTAAGCGCGCTTTTCACTCTCTTTAGCGGTAAGAGGAGGAGGCTCAACGCCGTCACGCTCTGAAATAAGTTCGCGCACCTTATAGTACGCTTCCGTTCTGTCGCCTGCCTCCGTTAAGAACGCGTCGTAGTCGTAACTCGTCGATTGCGGAGTATGAACGCCGTTATTCTCGTCAAAGTTTGCGCCGTTCATAAAGCCGAAGTTCGTTCCACCAAAGAACATATATACGTTAAAACTGAAGTCGTTATCGAGGAATTGCTTAATCTCGTTTGCCTTGTCGCTCGCCTCACGCGTGTGGTGGGGCTGTCCCCAAGCGTCGAACCAACCGCACCAAAACTCCATACACATCAAGGGTTGATTAGGGCGAACGGATTCAAGGTAGCGAATATTCTTCTCCGCTCCCGAACCAAAGTTTACAGTCGCAAGAACGTCGTCGAGCGTACCGTTAGTAATGAAGTAATCGCCTGCGCCGTCGGAGGTAAAGAGTAACGCCGTGGGCAATTTTTCGTTATAGAAATCTTTGAGCGCGCGAAGGTAAACCTTGTCGCTACCGTAACTGCCGTACTCGTTTTCAATCTGTACCATAATAACCGAACCGCCGTTATCAATAAGGCGAGGACGGAGTATATCACTAACTTTATCGAGGTAACGAAGAAGTTTGTCAAGGTAAGTTTTTTCGCTACAACGAATACGAAGGTCGGAATATTTATTGAGCCAGTAAGGAAGACCGCCTGCCTCCCACTCCGCGCAAATGTACGGACCTGGGCGAACGATTACCAAAAGCCCAAGGCTATGCGCCTCGTCGATAAACGCTCCAAGGTCAAGACCGTCCGTAAAATTGAACGCGCCCTCGAACTTTTCGTGTAAGTTCCAAGGAACGTATGTCTCTACACAGTTAAATCCGCACTCCTTAAGTTTCAAAAGTCTATCGTGCCAGTAAGCGCGCGGAAAACGAAAGTAATGGATTGCGCCCGAACGCAATACGATTTTCTTGCCGTCAAGTAAAAAGTCTTTGTTCTTAAAAGTAAACCTCATTTTCGCATATTCTCCTTTTTGGTGGTTACTATCATTTTACCATATATATAAAATTAAGTAAAGAACTTTTCGTGTTTTTATACGCAAAAGTAAAACGGCAAGAATTTAATTCCTACCGTTTTACTTTTTTTCAATCGTTTACGCATAAATTAAAAGACTTCCCTCTCGGAAAGCCCTTTAATTCTTCGGTTTTTTAGGTCGCAAGAATTCCCGCGTCTCTGAGAGAGGCAAGGAGCGCGTTAAACTGCGTTACTACCGTAGTATCCACCGCGTCGTCTACCGCCGCCGCTACGGGCACGGTACCTGCAGGGCCGGTAGGACCGATAGGACCAGTAGGACCGATAGGACCGGTTGCACCAGTTGCGCCAGTTGCGCCAGTAGGACCGGCAGGACCCGTAGGACCGGTAGGACCAACCGCACCGGTTGCGCCCGTAGGACCAGTAGGACCAACCGCACCAGTTGCGCCCGTAGGACCAGTAGGACCGGTAGGACCAACCGCACCAGTTGCACCCGTAGGACCGGCAGGACCAGTAGGACCGATAGGACCGGTTGCGCCCGTTAAACCCTGGATACCCTGAACTCCTTGAGGACCAGTGGGACCAACGGGTCCGGGAACGCCCTGGATTCCTTGAGGTCCCATAGGACCGGTAGGGCCTACGATAACGGTGGGATTAGGACAAGGCGGACA
Organism: Pumilibacteraceae bacterium; assembly: GCA_045532295.1. Taxonomy (GTDB): domain Bacteria; phylum Bacillota; class Clostridia; order Christensenellales; family Pumilibacteraceae; genus UBA10677. The sequence continues at coordinate 68,547 of JAZSFP010000026.1, forward strand.
AACGGGGCGCACGGGTCCGTTACAGCCACGATCACGCTCGTATCCACAATCTCTGTCACGAGAGCAATCACGCTCACAGCCACAGCCTCTACGCGAGCAATCTCTTCCGTTGTTAAAAAACTCGAACATACAATCACCTCACTTTACTTACTACTTCATATTATGAATAAAACGGGAAAACTGTTCGCATAAGCGTTGACAAAAATGGTTTTTTGTGATATAACAAAAGTATGAAAATCTTATCTTTTGGCGAAATATTATACGACGTAAGCGGAGCGCAAAAAACGGTAGGCGGAGCGCCTTTTAACTTTGCCGTACACGCAAGCGAAGAAGGAGCGGAAGTTTGGCTCGTTTCTGCGGTTGGTAATGACGACGACGGCAAAAAATTAAGAGAAGAAATAACGAAACGCGGAGTTTTCGACAAATTCGTTTGCTTAACCGACAAGCCCTCTGGAAAATGTCTCGTTACTCTTAATCAAGAGGGCGTGCCCTCGTATAACCTTTTAAGTGAAGTCGCCTACGATTATATCGAGCGTCCGCACTTAAAGGATAAATTCAACGCAATAGCGTTTGGTACTCTCGCTCTTCGATCTACTAAAAATAGAGATACGTTATCAAACGTTTTAAAAGAAAACTCATTTGACGAAGTTTATTGCGATCTTAATCTACGCGAGCCGTTTTTTACGCTCGAAACGGTACAATGGTGCTTGAAAAATGCAACCGTATTAAAAATTTCCGAACAAGAACTTGAATTCGTTTGCAAAAACTTCGCTCTTTCCACCCCACTATCTATTATGAACAAGTTTAGCAATATTCACCTAATAATTCTTACCGAGGGAGAAAAGGGCTCAACTGCTTTTCTAAAAAACGGTAAAACTTTTTATCAACCTGCCGTAAAAACGGAAGTCGTTTCAACGGTAGGGGCAGGCGACAGTTTTGGAGGCGCGTTCTTGGTAGAATATCTTCGCTCTAAGGATATCCAAGAGGCACTTAAAAAAGGCGCAAAGCGTAGCGCGTTCGTCTGCGCTCATCTTTCCGCAATCCCATAATAAATAAGCCCACCAAAAACGGTAGGCTAATTTTTATTTTACTTTCTTTTTCTTTTCTTCCTTTCTCTTTTCCTTCTCCATAAACTTCTTTAATTTTTCAATTTCGGGCGAAGGCTCTTCTTCCGTTTTAGGCTCGGGTGGGGGAGTTTCTTTCCCTTGAAGTCTATCAAAGAACGCGCCTACCTTTTGAGGAACGCTGGTAACGAATTCGCCGATTTTCTTAGGCGCGGTAGTTATGGGCTTAAAGTCCTCTTTAACCCCCTCTAAAATGACTGACGCCTCGTCTTCGATAACGTTGAAAATCACTTGGAAAACTACTTGAAGAACCCACAGTATTATCATAAGCGTTGCAAGAATAATGGATATGGGCGACGCAGTGCTCGACGCTATATAGATACCGTAAATAGTTATGCCGAGCGTTACCGTTTTTATAGCGATTTTGCTCCAAGCAACAACGCGTTTAACCGTTTTGCGCGCCTCTTTCGTTTCCTTTTTCTTCTTGTCAGTAACGAGGTCGAAAATGAACGCGAAAAGCGTTAAAACCAGCATTGCTATATTAGCCCACATATGCCCTAAATTAAGAGCAAGCATAATGCCAAAATAGAGCATCGTAAGAGCAAACGAGCCGATCTTTATTATATTAATAACGAGTTTAACGCCGTAGCCTATTCTCTTAAACGCCGCTTTAGTATAGTCAAACATAGCCTTTCTCCTTTTTTGTGATTATAACACGGATTTAGCAAAAATGCAAGTTTTTAACGGTAAACCACTAAAAAAGCCCTCCTCTATTTAGAGAAGGACTTTTCTTTGAGCATTTAATTATTCAGCCTCAACTACGGTAATAGGAGTAATGTAAATTACGTCGCCTCTAAACCATCTCCAGTTCGTAGAACGAAGTACGAGGATTTGATCGGTAATTTTACCATCCGCAAAGCCATTTAAAGTGCTGACATTTATAGAAATCTTGTTCCAAGCGTTAGGAGTAAGCGTGGTTAAGTTCTCATCACCCCAGTTAGGCGCAAAGTATAACACTCCGCCCTCGTCAAGATATTCTTGACATTTTTCGCCCGTTTGCCAGTAAATATAGAATTCAATGCTTTCAGTTACTTCAAAAGTTCTATCACTCGTAAGTTTTATCTCGGGGTTAAGAGTTGTATCAGCGTCGTAAGTATACTCAAAACGCATTACCTTCTCGTCAGCCGAGGGT
>JAZSFP010000019.1:0-15983 GCA_045532295.1 Pumilibacteraceae bacterium
AAATCTTAATAATAGTATACCCCCCCCGTGCATTTTTGTCAAGTATTTTTTATATTTTAAAACAATTTTTTAAAAATTACGGCTTAAAAAATGCGGACACTAAAATAGCGTCCGCATCTTATATTATTCGTTTCGTTCAGCCCTGTCGTCGTCATCGTCGTGGCTTTGGCAACCGCAGTTACAACACGAGCAGTTACCGTTGCACGAGCCTCCGTCGGGACAGCCTATACATTTTTTACCGCTTTTTTTAGCGTAGATAATATACGCAATCGCTCCGCCTACGATAAGGACTATGAGCGCGATTGCAATGATTGCTCCTAAATCCATAATTTGCCTCCGTTTAAGCCGCTTTCTTTTTATCGGCTTGTTTAAGTTCGTATTCTTTCTTGAGTTGACGCTGTTTCTTTATAATAAGGAAAGTGAACAGTCCTACGATTGCGAGCGTGATTACCCAACCGATAATGGGGTAAAGGGGGCTTGCGTACGCGCTAAGCGTACCGGTAAAGAGCGAGCCGAAGAACATTACGAGGAAACTTACCACGTAACCTACCGCAAACTGAAGTCCAACGCCTGCCCAGAACCATTTTCTACTCTTAATCTCGGAGTTCATTGCGCCGAGCGCTGCAAAACAAGGGGGGGTGAAGAGGTTGAACATTAAGAACGCGAGCGCCGCTACCGAGGTTATACCTATAGTTTCCGCTACCGCGCTTGCTCCGCCAACGAGTGCAAGGTCGTCAACGCTAATGAAACTGGTGAGCGCAAAGCAAGTAGCAATCGTGCCTACTACGTTTTCCTTTGCGATAAAGCCCGTAACGGCTGCTGCTGCAAGTTGCCACACCGCTACGCCGATAATGGGCGCGATTACGTAGCCGACGGGTTTAGCAATAGTTGCAAGAATTGAAGTGCTTTCCATACCCTCTTCGATAACTTGGAATTGCCAGTTGAACGTCTGCATTACGTGAACTACGAAGTTACATACCAAGATAATCGTTCCTGCTTTTACGATATACGCCCAACCGCGTTGGAGCATAGAAATTGCCGCTCTTCCAAAGTGTGGAATTTTGTATTCGGGAAGTTCCATAATGAAAAAGGATTTTCTTGCTTTATATCCGTTAAGCGCGTTGATAAGGAGAGCGCAAAGGAAGATAATAATTATACCAACGAAGTACATCGTTGCTCCTACCCAAGGCGAGTCCGCAAAGAATACGCCTGCAAAGAGCGCGATTACGGGGAGTTTTGCTCCGCAAGGCATAAAAGGCGTAAGCATTGCCGTCGTTCTTCTCTCGCGTTCGTTTCTTATAGTTCTACACGCCATTACGCCGGGGATTGCGCATCCCGTTCCGATGATGAAGGGGATAATGGACTTACCGGAAAGTCCAACCTTTTTAAATATAGGGTCAAGCACGACGGAGGCGCGAGCCATATATCCGCAGTCTTCCAACAGCGCAATAAGGAAGTACATTACCATAACGAGTGGTAAGAACCCTACTACCGCTATAAAGCCTCCGATCACGCCGTCAACGAGCAAACTTGCCCAAATACTATCACCAAGCACACCCGCAAGCGCCTCTTGTCCCATCTCGAGCAATTCTACGAGCCAGTCGGCAAGCCAAACCGCAGGGCCTACTTGCGAAAGCCAGAACACGCCGAACATTACCACGATAAAGAGGGGTATGCCCACCCAAGGATTAGTGATAACTTTATCGAACTTATCTTGCTTGGTAGTATCTTTAGAAATGGTCTTTCTAACCTCAACTTCTTTTACGATGCCGTTTACAAACTCAAAACGCTTTTTGTCGTACTCTTCTACTACCGCTTTGTTAGTTAAGTCTATATCGCCCTGATTGTAGGGAGCGTTTTGACCCTTGCCGATACTTTCTATCGCGTAATTCACAAGGTCTTTAAGTCCCTTTGACGAAGTGGAAACCGTTTCTACTACCTTGCAACCAAGTTTTTCCGCAAGTTTAACGGTGTCTATCGTGTTGTCCTTTTTCTTGTTAAGGTCCGCTTTGTTGAGCGCCACCACTACGGGTATGCCAAGTTCAAGTAACTGCGTAGTGAAGAAAAGACTACGGCTAAGGTTAGTTGCGTCAACGATATTTATTATCGCGTCGGGCTTTTCTTCGCGCACGTAACTGCTCGTGATACTCTCTTCGCTCGTAAAGGGCGACATCGAGTACGCGCCGGGAAGGTCTACTATGATTAGTTCGTCTTCGCCTTTGTAGTAACTTCTCTTAATCGCGTGCTCCTTTCTCTCGACCGTAACGCCCGCCCAGTTGCCGACTTTTTCACTTCTGCCGGTAAGAGCGTTGTACATCGTGGTCTTTCCACTGTTAGGATTGCCCGCAAGCGCAATTCTCATTTTGCTTTAACCTCCAAAACTTTTTCTTTTTATTCGTGTTAGCCATTGCTAACAAGTAGGGATAAAAAGAACCGCCTTCAATTTTTTGGCGTTTATTTTATTTCAATGCAGTCCGCAAGACCTTTATCAATATTATAGCGCGCGTCCTTAATAACGACTACTAAGCCACCGCGATTGCTGTTTACTACGGTAATTTTTTCACCTTCGTAGCAACCGAGCGAGAAAAGGAAGGCGTCGAGTTCTTCGTCGTCCGTCTCTATTCCTTTGATTTCGTACTCTTTGCCTACTTCGGCGTCAACTAAAGTCATATTACGCGCTCCAAAAATATTGTTAGTCATTGCTAACTCCATACGGGATTATACCACTCTATCCTATCTTTGTCAACTGTTTTTGTGGGGATTTAGAAAAAAAGTTCAAGTTTTTATTTTTCAAAAATGCCCGTTATATCTATACGCGCTAAAGCGGTGAAATATGCCGTAAAGTATGCTCTTCGCTTAAAAAAGCGCGAGAGTTGTAAAAAATTCGCGCTTTTGCTCTTTTTTAGTACTCTTTTCAAAAGTAGGCGAAAATGTTTGACTTTTTACGCCCTTTCCATTATAATTATAATGCTCTCGGGGTGTAGCGCAGTTGGTAGCGCGCATGGTTCGGGACCATGAGGTCGTGGGTTCAAATCCCGTCACTCCGACCAAAAAAATAAGACTGCGTTTTTGCAGTCTTATTTTTTTAGGATAGGGATTTGAAACCTAAGAGGGCGCGAGCGTTAATAAAACAGTCCTGTGAACTGTTTTTAGCGAGCGGACGAGCAATCTATGATTGCGAAGTCGGTAAATTGCTCGCAATTTACTATCCCGTCACTCCGACCAAAACAAAAACACTGCACCTTTGCAGTGTTTTTGTTTTCGTTGTGAGGTAAGAGATTTAACTGCGCCGTTTACTCTCATTTGTTTTATTTTTCTCGTAAATAGGCGCAAGTTCACGCTTTGCATAGCAATGCAAGGGAAACGGAGTTTCCTGCTATCCCGTCACTCCGACCAAAAAAACAAGACTGCGTTTTTGCAGTCTTGTTTTTTTAGGATAGGGATTTAACTGCGTCGTTTACTACTACTTTCTATACCTTTTTATTCAGTCACGCGACCATTTTACTCTTTTACAGGAGATAATTCACCGTCAAAATCACGATACTCGTAACGATCATAACGATACCAACCACGCGGTTTAAGGTTTTGGCGTTCGCTTTGTTTGCGATTTTCGACGCAATTCTCGCCCAAAGCAAAGTAAATACTACGCATAGCACGAGGCAGAGAATATCAGGCATACCCCCGATTATAAAATGACTGACACCGCCGGTAAGCGCCGTAAACGCCATAATAAATACGCTTGTGCCAACCGCCAAATGCATAGGATAGCCAAGAAACGAAGTCAGAACGAGCAACAGCATCATTCCTCCGCCTGCTCCTACAAAACCGCATATAAAACCAACGAATATACCTCCGACGATTGCCTTGATCAGTCTACTTTTGGGAGAACTTTCTTCTAATTGCTCTTTCGTTTTGTTAACGGGCTTTAAAATAAAACGCAGTCCGATAATAATCAACGCAATCTGCATCGTGCCGTTCATTGCTTGCTCTGGTAGAAAACTTGCCACGAAACTACCTATCGTCGTTACGATAAGAACGCTTATAAGCAACGGCAAACTGTTTTTTACGTCTAAATTTCCGCTTTTCTTATAGGTATACGCACTGATGAGGCTTGCTAAAACGTCGCTGATAAGCCCTATTCCTACTGCGTCATAAGCAGGTACGCCCAAAAAAGTTGTAAGCATAGGTCCTATTACGGCGGCAGCGCTCATGCCAGCAAAACCCGTTCCGATCCCTGCCCCCGCGCCTGCGATAAAGCACCCAAGTATTTTAATTAAAGTTTCTTCCATAATACGTCTCGTTAAATTAGTATTCGTTCGTTCCTTGCAATGTTTTTCGTTATCTTTTTATTCTTCTAACAACTTTAAAATTTCGTCGGCGTTGGTGTCGGGTTTTACTTTGGGCATAACCGCTTGAACCGTTCCTTGCTCGTCGATTAAGAACGTCGTTCTTACAACGCCCATACTCACTTTGCCGTACAACTTTTTCTCTTGCCAAACGTCAAACGCTTGGATTGCTGAAAGTTCGGGATCAGAAAGCAAAACGAACGGCAAGTTATACTTCGTCGCAAAATTTAAATGCGAGTTAACGCTATCTTTGCTAATGCCGATAACCACCGCGTTTTTGCTTTCGATCTCCTTGTTTTTAAGAGCAAAAGCGCAGGCTTGTCTCGTGCAACCAGGCGTATTGTCCTTTGGATAAAAGTATAAAACCACTTTCTTTCCCAAAAAATCGGATAAAGAAACCATATTCCCATTTTTATCGGGTAAGATAAACTGCGGTGCTTTCGTTCCAACCTCTAACATTTTTAACTCCTTGTCTCAATTACAAAATATTTAATAACGCTTTAATAAAAGACGTTTTTACCATCCTTACTAATTAACCCGTTGTTTTAAAATCCTTAGTTATTATATCATATCATCGTTAAAAAGTAAAGATTTTTATAAGTAAAGTAACCATTTTACACTCTCTTTTGCCTTGCGCACAAGAGCAATAACGCCCATACCAAGTCCTGCGCCTATATACAAAAACCCAGCCATAAGCGTCGGTGGCATAAACTGAAGTAAAATCTTGGACATCGGAGCGTTAAGCGCGTATAATCCTGCCGCTAAAATTGCAAGTATTATGCCCGTATTCATCGTCTTTTCCATATCTTACCCCCCCCTTTTATCCCCCTTGGGTGGATATGATAATTATAGCACGACTATAAGTCAATTAATTCCATATCGTTACTTTATAATCGTTGACAAAAAATATATATACGAGTATAATGTAATTACGATATTTTGGGAGGTAATTATGAAATTCGTTGAATATGATAGAAAAGTCCACGGCGAAATTTACCCTGCTCCTGCAGGTTTTATTGAAAAAATAAAAGACTTGCCCGTTGAAAAGCAAGTTGAATATTTTCGCGTCGTAGAGGGTTGTTGTAGGGGCGAGCGCGCTTACGGGATGAGTTCAATCAATTCTTCCTATTCTTCCGCGCGCAAACTTGAAGATAGTTCTTACTGCCACGCCGCAATCGTCAAGGACGGACTTATAGTGGGCATACTTTCTCACAGCGAATGTTGTAGTGAGTTTGCCGCGTATCCCCACGAACCCTACTACGTTTACAGTACCGAGGACAATAACGGCGCAGGCTATAAAACCTACGACGAATATATGACGCTCGTTTGCGTTGAATAGGTAAATATGCAAATAAAAACACACTACGGTATCGTTTTTTTGAACCGTAGTGTGTTTTTTCTTTACTTAAATTCTTTGCTAATTTCTTGCATTTTTTTATAGATTGCTTGCGCCATACGATAAAAGCCCAGGTCGGTGGGGTGGCATTTATCAACGGTACAAAGCGAGCGGTCTTCCTTTCCAAAAAGCGTTTTTCCGCTTAAGAAGTAGACTTTATCGTCCCCCTCCGCTTTAGCGCGCGCTACCGTCCTTTTTATAACTTTAATACGGTCGTCGCTCGTCTCGTTTCCCCAGTTGTTTTCGTAGTCGGGTCTTGAAAGGAACAAAATAGGCGTATCGGGGTGCTTTTCTCTGAAAGTCTTATAAAGGGGATAGTGAGTTTTTTTAAGATGTTCTGCGTTGGGCGCGTTATGGTCGTAGTCGCAAACGAATAACGAACAGTCAATGCCTGACAAATATTCAGCCATAGTTCTTTCGCCTTTAGCATTGCCCGAAAAACCGAGGTTGATAAAATCTATATCGTTCCATTTTTGTATGGTCGCTTGATAAATAGTATCCGGTCGAGACGCGCATCCGCCCTCCGTTATGGACGAGCCGTAGTAAAGAATAGGTTTAATATCGCGGTACTTCTTGCCACTTGCTACTTTACTACCCGATTTTAGCGCAATCTCAAGCGAGGTTACCGCTCCGTACGAGGGGAAATGCAAGGTGTAATATCTTAGTCCGCCCTCGCCAACTTCAATTACTCTGTTAAAACCGTTTTCCTCGTTCCACGCAGGAGAAAACATACCTTTATATATTACTTTTTCGCCCCCGCAATTAGCGTCTTCAACGAGCGCAAAGCCCGATTGACCGTATATCGTCATATGCGACATACGCAGAATATAGGGAAAGGTTACGCGAATTTCAATAGTGGGGGAATCAGTTGCAAAACGAATTCTGCCTCCTGCGGTAAAATAGGTTTGACCGCTTACTCCCTCGCTTACCGTTTTTGCTACCTTGCTTGGTATACGCATAAAGCATTTTTCGTCCTCGTCGTAATAAACTCCGTAAAGATCGAAAGGCGCGCAGGGAAGAGAATAAATATCTGCGTTTTCCTCGCGTCTTACTTTGTTCATATCAAAATTGCTATCATATTTTTCAATACTAATCTCTGCCATTTGGTTTTTCCACCTTTTTGAGAATTCTCGTTAAATACTTTACATATTTTATCATATATAATTATAAATTGCAAGCGTTTTTCATTTTAATAGTTCTTTTCACTTGACTATTTTACGCGCAATTTAGTATAATTATCGTAACGTATATTTTTAAGGAAGGTTTATTATGTTAAACAATCGTATTACAAGACTTATTACGACGGTCCTTTTGCTCATCGGCGCAATCGTGCTCTACTTTTTAATTATTCAGCCTCTCTTCGGCGAGTGGACCTTATCTATCGTTGCAGGCGGTATCACCATCTCTTGCGTAGTTTCCCTCGTCAACCAGTTCTTCTGGGACGTCCTCAACTTCGGCTTTATGGAAAATAAAGTGGGAATGGTTATTCGCGATATCTTCTACTTCTTTATTACCATATTCTGCTTTGCTATTATGGCTTCTCAGTGGGGCTTGCCCACCAGTGGCGGTATGCCCGCTATCGAAGACCTCAACTTCCTCGAATACGGTATTATGGCGGGTTGTACTCTCGCTCCCGTAGTAACCTGCGTTATTTGGCTCGTTTATCCCGTATTTAACGACGAGCGCGAACTGTGCCCCTTCTTCGGTGTTGCAGGCGTCGTAGGTTCTATTCTCGTTACCAGTCTTCTTCACCTCATCTTAGGCGGTATCGAAGGCTTTGCGGTCGGTTTCGTTAACATCGTTTTCCTCATTCTCGGTATCGGCATCGTTGGTTTCTGCATCTTAGTTGCTTGCCCCTTCAGTGATAGAATTATTGCCGGCGGTTCTATTATTCGCTTTATGGACGGTAGAAGTTCCGGTAGAAAAACTACCACCACTACCAGCGGTGGCTACTCCGACCCCCTTCTCAACGCTATGAAATCTGTTGCAGATATGAACTCAGGCTCGTACTCCGTTCGCTACGCAACCGTTTACGTTCGCGTTTCCGTTACCATTAGCGGTAGCGATATCAATTTCCGTATCGGCGGAAGTTGCCGTCTTAGCAGTAACTGCCCCTCAAGCGATTGCGCTCGTACTGCCGGCGCTGATGCAAGAGCAAAGGTTGACGAAATTAAGAGCGATATCTTGGCTGGGGCTGACTCGATGATCGACGCAACGAGAGAGAGTTATCCCACCAAATACAACCGCGACTACACTATCCACGTATACGAAGACACTTTCAAAGTTGAATAATTAAATATAAAACTAAAAGACCACCGGTGAGGTGGTCTTTTTTTTGTTAAAGTTAAAGTGCGTTAACTTCGGGGCGTGTGTCTTCTTGGGGCTGGGGCGCAGGGGGTTCGTTTGCTTTTTGCGACTGGGCTAAAATGGTCTTTTGGAGCGCTCTTGCCAAGTCCACGTTGGATATACCGATATTTACGGTAATGGGATAACCGCTAACGATTATATCCATTACGATGCTATACTTAGGAACGAGGGAAACGAGCCAAACGATAGCAAGTATTCCGCCCACTACCGCAACTCCGATAGAAACGGGCATTAAAAAGTCGTACGAGGGCGACAATATAAAGCCTACTACGGACGCAACGATTAAGATTATCGCGAAAACGAGCGCAACGACTTTGGTTTTTTGTATTTTCTTAATGGTAAGGGAAACGTCGTTTACGTCTTTAATCTGCGCGATATGGCTCTCTTCGTCGCCACCGCGCGTAATGTCTACGTAAAGGCGTTTATCGGTTACTACCACCTCGAGCCCGTCCGTTTTTCCGCAAGGATAGACTTGCTCTTTAATCTTAACCTCATTGCTTTCCACAAAACTGTTATTTTTCATTTCCTGCTCCTTTATTGAAAAACCGTTGCGTTTATTGTACGCAACGGTTTCGATGCTGGTCTGAGTGAGAAGATTTGAACTTCCGACCTCTTGAACCCCATTCAAGCGCGCTACCGAACTGCGCTACACCCAGATACACAGATGAGAATCTCTCATCGGGATATTATTATAGCACACAATGTTTTTAAAAGCAAGGGTTTTTGCGCCTTTTTCGGTAAAAATTTTTACTTGACGGTTTATTTTTTATTTCTTATCTTTTTTAAGTATAATCTTAACGACGGTATCAAGAGGATTTTTAAGTTTCATATTCAAGAAAGGCAAGGTAAGGGTTTCGCCGTAAACACCCGCGCCCCAAAAATTAGTAAGCACAACCTCTGCGCCGTCGTCAAGTGTAACGGCAAAATCAACTTCGCTCGTCTTAACACCCTCGACGCCTATGCAACAACCTGCGCGGTCAAAAATATGCGCGTAGATAACGCCCTCTTTTCCCGTAGTCGTTCCGCCCATAAGACGAGGCAAGCCCGTCGGTCCGCAACCGTAAATACTCTCGCCGTTGTGTTTCATCCACTCTCCCACTTCCTTGAGCATCTTAACGATAGGCTCGGGGAATTCGCCCTTTGCGGTAGGTCCGACGTTAAGAAGAAGGTTTCCGCCCTTGGATACGCACTCAACGAGGTTAAAAATTACCTCGCGCGCGCCCGAAAACTCGCGTTCGGATGCGTTATATCCCCAAGCGCCGTCCTGCGTGGTGTCACAAATTTCCCAAGGCTGAATTCTTCCCTTCTCGTCAAGCAAAACTTGATGAGGCACCCAACGCTCAGGGGAAATATAATCTCCGCTATAACAGGGTTGAAGGTCGATATCCTTGCTTATATTACTTTCAGCGCAGGTAAGACGGTCGTCGATGATAATATCGGGCTGAAGTGAGCGTACCATTTTAATGAGTTTAGTCGCCTCCCACTTCTCGTCGCGCATTTCACCGTACGAATAATCAAACCACATAAGGTCGATTTTGCCGTAATTCGTCAAAAGTTCGCGGACTTGACCGTGAAAGTATTCGATATAACGGCTAAAATCTCTGCCCTCGTTGGTAACGCCCTCGTCGTTGCGCCTGGGGTGCCACATGTCCCCCTTTTGCGGATAATCGGGGTGGTGCCAGTCGAGTAACGAATAATACAAGCCCACTTTAAGCCCCTCCGCCCTAAACGCCTCTACGTATTCGCGAATAAGGTCACGCTTTGCCGGGGTGTTCGTTGCCTTATAATCAGTAAGCGCGCTATCAAATAAGCAAAAACCGTCGTGGTGTTTTGCCGTAAGAACGGCGTACTTCATACCCGCCTCTTTCGCAAGGCGAGCAATGGCTTTAGCATCGAAGTTTTCGGCGGTAAAGTTTTCAAAATACTTATCGTATTGCTCTTCGCTTATATTCTGAGTGTGTTTACACCACTCCTTCGTGCCGTTAACAGCGTAAATGCCGTAGTGCATAAAGAGACCAAACCTCGCCTCTCTCCACCACTGAGTGCGTTTCATCACTTCTTCGTATCTTCCCATAGTTTTGCTCCTTTATTTTTTATTTTCTTTAGTATATCACACGAGTAGGCGCAATCGTTATAATAAAATTCGCATAAAGTTGTAATATTTTGACCTTTTATTTGACAAATAATTTATTTTGTAGTATTCTTTATTATAGGACGGAGGAAAGGTATGTTAAACGCATCTTTTAATATTTCATACGAATACGGTGGAAAAGCGGTTTTAGACGAGAGTTGGAACAAGTACGGGTATTGTTTAAGCGAAAATAAGATTTTCTATATCCTAAGCGGAGAACTGGTAATCCGCGTTAAAGGAGTCGAGCATATCTGTAGAGAGGGCGATTTAGTGTTAGTTCCTGCCCAAATGGTACACGATTTTTACATACGTAATAATAATTCTTGCACGAAATACTGGTTTCACTTCTCCGTTTTGCAGGGTGATAAACAGGTAACGCAACTCTACGATTTACCCGTTCGGCTATCTTGTGGCGACGAAAAAATTAAGAGAATTTTCGCATCAGCGATAAAGCCCGTACAAAATACGACGGACGCTTTACGGCGAACGAGCGCCATTTCAAATATATTAGCCTACTATATCGACTCGTCAAAGGCAAGCGAGAAAAAAGAAAAAGAGGACGAGGTTGACCAAGCAATCAAGTTTATCAATGAAAATTTAACGACGGAAATAACTTTAAGCGAACTTTCTTCTAAATTCTATCTTTCCACGGGATATTTTACGAGAAAGTTCCACAAGAAAACGGGGCTTTCGCCTATGAAGTATCTTTTGCTTGCGCGCATTTACGAGGCTAAACGACTGCTTTCGGATACGGATATACCCGTTAGCGAAGTTATGGAAAGCGTGGGTTTTTACGACGCGTCGTACTTTTCCAAAGTTTTCAAATCGGCAACGGGCTTTTCACCGCGGTTTTTTAGAAAAATGACAAAGAATTCTTGACAAAGCCGTTTCGCATTGCTATAATCAAAAAGACTAATTTAGGAGAACTTTTTATGTATAAAACAACCGTTCCCGTGTTTTTTTTGCAACCTACGTACAAGGAAAAGGAAACTATTGAACAATTAAAGAAAATGAAAGCCGATCGCGTTGCTCTTATTATGATGAGAAACCTTGACTATAAATTTTCTCCGCCTCACGAACTTGAAAGACTGACCAAAACGGTTGAGGTTTATAAAAACAATGGCTTTGAAACGATGGTTTGGCTGGGCGAAACCTTCGGACACGACCCGCTTCCGCCTATCGAGGGCATTTCTTACACGAATATGCGCTTTTTTGACAAAGGGGACATCTCGCCCTTTTGTCCGCTCGACGAAAAATTTCGCTCCGCTTTTTGCGAGTGGATAAAGGATATTGCTCGCTCGGGCGCGGACGCTATTATGATGGACGACGACTACCGTCTTGGGCATCGACCGGGCGGTCTTGCGTGCTGTTGCGAACTGCATATGGCTCGCTTAAAAGCTGAACTTAACGAGGATTTTACCGAGGAACAATTCAAAAACCTCGCTTTTAACGGCGGAGAAAACAAGTATAGAAACGCTTGGATTAAGGTGTGCGGAGACACTATGCGCGAGTTTTCCCACGCTCTTCGTTCCGCCCTTAACACCGTTAATCCTTCCGTTCGGCTCGGTTTTTGCACTACTCCGTCGCACTGGGACAGCGAAGGCGCGGACGCTATTGAAATCGCTACTATTTTAGCGGGCGACACCAAACCCTTTATTCGACTTGGCGGAGCGCCCTATTGGTGCGACCATAAAACGCCCGGCGGTAAAATGATAGGCTTATCCACTATCGGCGAAGTCGTTGAGTATGCTCGCGCGCAAGCAAGTTGGTGCAAGGACGCGAACATCGAAACTTTTTGCGAAGGCGACACTTATCCTCGCCCTCGGTTTACCACTTCAGCGGCGTACTTAGAGTGTTTTGATACCATTGTGCGCGCTTGTGGTGAAACGAACGGCATTTTAAAGTATACGCTCGACTACGTTTCAAGCCCTAAATACGAGACGGGCTATATTGATTTTTGCAAAGAGAACGAGACTTTGTACTCGGAAATCGACGCTCTTTTTGCCGACAAGAAAACGGTGGGCTTAAAACCCTTCAACGAAATGCGTCTTCTTCAAAAACGCTCGCTTGATATTACAAAAAGCGATACTTTTGAAAAAATTCAAAACAATCTTTCCAACAACGCAAAATTAGTTGCGATTGCAACCTCTTTCCCCATTAGTTACGAGGATAATGCGGTAAATATTATTTTTGGCGAAAACGCTAAATATATTGACGAGAGCAAACTCCCAAACGGCTCTATTATCGACCTTGACGGCGCAGAATTTTTAATGGAACGCGGAATTGACGTAGGCGTTGAAAGGATTGACGCTCACGACGAATACGTTAAAAAAAGTTTTGTTGATTGGCCCAAAGAGTTCTATATTAACGAAAACGACTGCGCGTTGCTTGAATACCTGCCCCTATATAACCCCGTTTACAAGCGAGGCGTAGAAGTTCTTACGAAGTTTTTCGAGGGCGAATCCGTTTTCGACGCCGTCGCTTTATACCAAAACGCAAAAGGATATAAGTTTATGATTTTGCCCGTGCGTAGCAACGATATTCCTCGCGGATTTTTGGATACTTACGCAAAACGCCGAGTACTTTCTTACGCTTATAACTGGCTTTCTTCTTCGCCCCTTAAGGTAAACGTTTGCGGTAACCACCCCTACTTATACTTGCTCGAAAAGGAAAACGACGACGCCGTTGCCGTGGGCGTTTGGAATTTGTTCCAAGACAAAATAAAAAACTTGCGCTTTAAGATAAATACCGCTTTTTCTCGCGTCAATTTCGTAAATTGCTCGGGCGTTATAGAGGGAAACGAAGTCGTTCTCGACGGTACTCTCTACCCCTACGAATTCGCAGGAATTGAGGTTAAACTCAAAAATTAAGGATTTTTTGCAAAAAAATACGCTTTTCCGCTCTTTTACCCCTTGACAAATTTCTTTTCTTAATATATAATATACTTCCCTTGGGGGTGTACCGGTTTCGACGGTGTGGCGAAAGCGGTGGAAAGCAGGTGGTAGGGTCGCGGCTACCTTAAAACGCGAAAATAGCATAAATGCTAACAATTCTTACGCAGCACCCGCTGCACTTGCTGCTTAACAGATAGTTATCAGCCGATGCGCTCCGCATACCGCATACGGAAACGCATCGTCATCTTCCGCGGTGAACCTTCCTTGGCTCTTGACTACGGCCATTGAACGCTCATTAGTAGCCACGACTACTGCGTCCTTTGTCTTTTGAGAACGCGGATAGCCGTATCTTTCAATCGACTAAACTTGTAGAAAACGCCGCCGAACCATATCGGAAGGGGGTTCGAATCCCCCCACTTCCACCAAAAAAAAGCCATCTTGCGATGGCTTTTTTTAATTGAATAATTTGGGATAGCGTTCGTTCGTTTTTTTAAGTCCAAAGTAGAGCGGAACACCGATAGCGACTACGCTAATAAGTTCGCCAAGACCGACGAAGAGGACGTTTAGGATATACGGGTCGGTCATTTCGGGTATCGTTAAAAATATTAGGGGCACGAGAAAGGCGTTGAATAGCACGGGCGGTATAACGCCAAGATAAATTTTCTTTAACGCTCTCGTTGAAATTGCGGCAAGTAGCGTTGCAAGCGTTCCGATTAACATATCCCATATACCCATAGGAATATTCGCTATGAAACAGCCTATTGCAAGGCCGGGGATTGCCTCGACGCAAAACAGCGGAAGTATCGTTAAAGCCTCGCTTATTCTGACCTGAACCGCGCCGTAGGATATGGGCGCAAAGACGAGCGTTAGTACTGCGTAAAGCGCGGATATAATCGCCGTTCGTACCAAAAATTTAGTACCGTTGTTCATTTATTCTGACCTTAACTTCAGTTTTTTAATCCAACAAGTAGACTTTTTCCATTACTACGGCGTCGAGGGGAACGTCGTCGTAATATCCCCATCTGCCGGTATCAACCTTGCCGATTTCAATCGCTACTTTCAAACTTTCTTCGTCCGCTACCTTACCAAAACCGGCGTACTGACCGTCCAAAAATCCGCAGTCCGCTACGCAGATAAAGAACTGCGAACTTGCAGAGTCGGGAACGGAAGTACGAGCCATCGAAATTACTCCGGGCGCGTGATGAAGAGTGTTATTTACTCCGTTCATCTTGAATTCGCCCTTTATCGTTCTGGGCGCTTGCTTGGGCGCAAGACCGCCTTTCCAACTAAAGCCACCGCCTTGAATCATAAATCCGTCAATAACTCTGTGAAAGCAAAGCCCGTCGTAAAATCCGCTCTTTACTAAGTCCACGAAATTCTCTACGCTCTTGGGCGCGTACTCGGGATAAAGTTCAATGTCAATATTCTTTCCGTTATTAAGTTCAATTCTAACTTTTTGCATAATTAACTCCTTCTAAGTTTTCGTTACCCATATATAATACACTTTTTTACTCCGCTTGTCAACCTCATTAACTTTTATCTTCAAAAAAACCGCCGTAGCATCGCCACAGCGGTTTCCCGTTTTATCCCAAAAACTCCGCGTAAAACAACTAGTATATATCCGATAATTCTAATGTTCACTTTTTGCATACCTTTTTCCGCCGTATAAAACTATTCCTTTCCTATAAATTTTGCATACAATTCTACGGTTTCTGCATTTTCTTCAATGCTATAAACATCTTCTTCTATATCCCATTTGTTAATTAATTCTTTTTCTTTATACCAGCCCTCAAATTTATATCCTTCCTTTATCGGTTCTTCAGGAAACACTATCTTTTCCCCATCATTGTAATTATCTATCCAATAAACCTTTTCGTCCACTCTATAAGTTAAGTTAGCCACATATAAACAATTTTTTGCCGTACCGTCCTCATAGATTATATTTGATGAAACTTCTCCTGCTTCTATCATTAACAATACAACGTCTGTAAACCATTGACAATATTCTTGATAAAACGGTTGCGGTACCATAAAAAAATATTCGTTTAATATCTCATCAACCGACACTCTTTCTTCGTCTTCCTTTTTAATAGAAAACAAATTAGACAAAGTATTTATTAAAAAACTTTTCCTCTCGGCAAGATTTATATTCCCCGTTTTCCCCTCATAACTATCAAATAAAATAACTACTCTTTTTGCATTCTTTTTTCTTGACAACACTATTTTCTCTTCCACCACTCTTTTGACAGTATGAGGAATATATAATTTTTCACATTTAACGCTTGTTATTGAAAAATCACTTTCTCCCACAATACCATGGTTCCCTATAATTGTAACGGGATAATTAGCAATGTATGCAGGTATAATTAAGGTCGTTTTTCCTTGCGCATCTTTCGAAATTCTATCTATAGTTATTCCCGTTGCTTTTTCTCTCGTTACTGCCACGATTCCACCTCTATTATAATTATATATATAGTCATCATAAAACAAGGATCGCGGTGGATTATCTCCTGCATACCACTGTAGATAATATCCACACCCACCAAGCGCGAACACGCTCATTATAACCGTCAATATTATCGCTAATGCTTTTTTCATAGAGCCTCCTTTCTACCTATATTATACAGTGGAATTTTGCTATTGTCAATGCGATAGTTATATATTTAATAAAAACGCTTTAATCCTTTTCATAATAATCCTCCTTTATCCCTAATATTTATAAAATGCTATCAATGTTAACCGTTCTGGTATGAACACTATATAAAAAACATAACCTTCTCCGAAAACAGTACAATAGTAATAATCTTTTTCAAAATCTACACAATATTTTTCCGGGGGAACGCTATCTT
>JAZSFP010000003.1:0-22878 GCA_045532295.1 Pumilibacteraceae bacterium
GTAATATCTTGAGTTAAAGCGTAGTATCCGTACGCGCCCTTTGCGGTATGGACAGTAGTATCGAATACGGGGTTGTTATCCAAACTGAACGCTACGCCTGCCATTGCGTTAAGGTCGCTCTCGGTAGAAATAAGCATAGTTACAACGCTAAGATTAACGGTAACTTCAGTAAGTCCGTTATCGCCCACGAGGTCGAGCACAATGGCCTTTCCGTCCTTGCCTTGCAAATTCTCAATGTCGCACTTTTTAACGGTAATAGCGTTTGCGCTAAGAGTAATATTTTCGTTCTTTACGCCGTCTATCGTAGCGGAAGAAAGAGTAAGTCCGTTAAGCGTATCGAAAGTAATCTTTCCGCTCTCAAGCAAGGAAATAGTGATATTGCCTGCGTTCGAGTAAACGGGAGCAGAGCCACTTCTATCTACCATTTCCACTTCGCGAGCAACGGATATTGCCTCGTTTAAGGGGATAAAGGTTATTTTCTTGGTAGCCGTGCTATCGTTTACGAGCGAAGAAACGGTTACCGTTACGGTCAAGTTAGCCTGTAAATCCTCGGGAACGCTTACGTTACCTAACTGGTCTACGCTCGCCTCCGCCTTGTCTACGGTAAACTTCTTCAAACTACCCTTCGCCTCTACCTTATAACTTGCGCTCGCCTTAATGGTTGCGTCAGCGCCGTCGAGAATACTTACCGTAGTTGCCGAGTCGTTTATAACGGCGGGAACGGGAAGACCGTTTTTAATATCCCAGAAATCGTTATCCCAATTGCTAAAGTCCTTATCGCTTTCAATCAAATCGCCGTAACTTAAGTAAGCGCTTTGGTTCGTGCCTTTGTTGGTAATCGCGCTAACGCCTACTGCGTAGATACCGTTTAAGTTAATTCCGCTCACGCCGTGGATTACATATCCGTTATTCGTGCTATCGGTAACTTTGCGAGAAAGATATTCTACGAGCACTTTATTAAAGGAAGTTCCGTCAACCGCTACTCCCGTAAGCGCGGAAGAAGAATCGTAAGAGTCGGTCTGCGCGCCCTTGTACGCGTTTGCGGTCATATTTACGGAAATATAGATATTTTCAAAGCCAGCGCCAAAACTTTGGCAACCGAACAATCCGCCCTTTCCTTTATTATTAGTAAAGTTTACGAACGAAATATTTCTAATCTTTGCTCCTATTCCAAGTCTTCCGAAAAGTCCCAAATGGTTCTCGCCCATCGTAAAGTTGTAAACGGCGTAACCATTGCCTTCAAGCACTCCGTGGAAACCTTTGTACTGGGGATGGTTATTGTCGTCGTAACCCATCCAACCGGGGTCAGTAAAGGCATCGGAGTACGCGCCTTCGCAAGTAATATCCTGAGTTAAAGCGTAATATCCGTACGCACCTTTACTACCGTGGCCGTCGTTATCTAAAGAGTAAGCAACGGACACGAACGAGTTAAGGTCAGCCTCGTTGCTAATAAACATAGTAGCCACGCTAACGCTTGCTTTATAAGTAGCCTTCGTGGTCAAAATCTCGATAGTATTATCGCCGTACAAACTCATATCGGAGGCAGGGATTTTAGAGCCGTTAAAGGTTAAGGTATTACCGTTCTTTTCCGAGAAAATATCAATATCTCCAAGCATAACGGCGCGAACTTCGCCTTCAATCTCAACCTCGTCTACGCTAACGCCCTCGCTACTGCTCGTCTCGATTAAAAGCGTTTCGGTAAGTTCGATTTCAGGCTTATAAACCTCAACGAAAACGGTGAACGAGCAACCCGAATACGAACCTACGATTTGCGCCGTGCCTTCCGAGAGCGCGGTAAAGGTTTGACCGTCAAAGGAAACGACTTCGCTATCTTGAATAAGTTCGTAAGATATTGCGCTCGTCTTATCCGTGCCGTCTTCGTAAGCCCTAATATCGTTTGCTACGCTCTTATTATCAGCGTATCCGCCTCCCTCGAGGGGATTAGCGTCTATAAGGGCAAGTCTTACCGAATATCCGCCCATAGCAGGAGCAAGAGTGTCAGAAATGAAGGTAACATTGCCGGGGGAAACGACTACGGGAATTTCTTTTACTGCGGTAATTCCTCTTACGGTAGCAGAAACGGTGTAAACGGTTGCGCCTACGCTTAAACCTTTAAAGGTAACCGCCGAGCCGTCCGCGTTCGCAGTAATGGTTGCAACGGCATCGCTCTCGCCGTCTTTAACCGCCCACGAGTAAGTTATTGCGTCCGTTAAAAAGTAGTTCTTCCACTTCGTCTTTACGGTAAGCGCGTACTCGTTAAACTCGCCCGAAGTTGCAATATTAACGCTACTTACGCTGGGCACGAGCACGGGCGCGGTCATAGAGTTATAAACGGTAACGGTACAAGTTGCCGTAGCCGAGCCAACCTTTGCGGTAATTACCGCCTCGCCGACCGCTACTGAACTTACTACGCCGTTTTCGTCAACGGTTGCAATCGCCTCGTTCGACGAAGACCATACCACTTTATCAGTGGAGTTTTCCACCGTAGCGGTTAGCGTTTCGCTTTCGTACATATCAACGCTAATTTCCGTTTTATCGAGCGTAACGCTAACGACGGGCGTCGTATCGGGCTCGCAACCCATAAGCAAAACGCTCACGAGCGATAAAACTACTAAGAATACTGCTAAAATCTTTCTTTTCATCTTTTTCTCTCCTTAATTAAATTCCCCACTCAATCCATACGCTATTTACAGAGTGGTTTTCTCCCGTGAAAGTTACGCCCAATGCCTCACAATCAGCGCGCAACTGCTTTCTCGCTGATAGAAGTTCGTCTTCTTGGAAAACGGTATCGTGAAGTTTTAAGAGTATATAACGAGGGGATATTTCTTCAATTCTAATATTCTTTTCGTAGATAGCCTTTTTCTCGAAAGGAATATCTGCGTTCGCAACGATTTCTTTCGCTTGACCGCATAACTCAATCCAAGTTTGAAGAGTTCTACTGGGCCAGTATTCTTTTCTCTCTAATTCACAGTAGATATTGCCGTTAAATACGGGATAAAGTTCTTCCATAAGTTCGGAGTGAACTACTAACTGATTGTAAAAATCAAACATCTTCTCCCACGCAGGTCCGAAGTAGTTTTTGAAGAACTTAATCAAAACTTCGTTGTAAGAAAGATTAACGTTGAACATATACTTAGAGTTCATATAGTTTTTAAGCCAGCAAAATCCCGTTGCGTTTTGTAAGTAATACGGACCGCACTGGAAAATAAGTTCGCCGTTCATATCCTTGCAGAAACGATAGTTCTCAGGAATAGTGGATACCGAATTATAGAAGTAATAGTTATGCGAGAAGTTAATCTCGTAAAGCCAGAAGTATTTCGTCTTGCAAATTGCGTTCCACGCAATCATATTCTCGCGGTGCGAAGTGTTCTCGTTTTCGTATACCGTATGATTATAATTCATAGTTATGGGCGCAATGTAAACTGCAAGATTAGGACGGCACACTACGCTTTGGTCAATAGGCTCGTAACCGTTTTCCGTGCTCTTGGTGGGAGGCGCTTGCGAGCCTTTGTACGCGAAGAATACTATTCTATAATCACGCATTTGTTCGCCGTTTTCCTTCGCCTTATCCTCAAAATGCTTATAAACTACTTCGTCTACGTCGTTTAAGAACTTTATTATAGAAGCCGACCAAGTTCCGCCGTAAGCGTTATGTAGCGTCTTACAAGTAGGACAGTTGCAAGCGCTTGCGATGTCTTGTTGCGTGAACGATACCGCCGTTTTCGTAGGCTCTAATTCAAGCACTTCGATAATCTTGCGAGAGGCGATTTCTATCATCATATTATAGTCGTCCTCGTCTCCGTGCGCGGTATAGCAAAGGTCGTTGCAGTCCGACGACGAGAAGAAGTTGGGATGATAACTCTCGCTCTTTTTGGGGTCGTTGTACTCACTCTTGGGGAAGTAATAATAAGTATTGTGCCAAGCGCCTGCGCTTCCGCTTACGAACACGTCAGAAGTGTAGTTGTAACCCATTTCGTAACGGGCGGTAGCGTCAAGTTTACTTCCGGGCGTTCGATAGTCAAAGTCGGGGCGTTCGATAATTTCCATATCGGGAAGAGTTTCTCCGCTCTTTTCGTAAAGCACGATATCCGCAGATATATAGTCGTAACCGATAACCTCTCTTAAAAGAGCAATAGCGCCCATTTGGTATCCGTACACGTCTCCGGGCATAACGAACACTGAATTACCCTTGCTCTTGATATAGTAACCGGTAGGTCCTATATCGTCCGCGGGCATTGAAAGTCCTGCGTCGCTAAACAACGATTTATCGCCAAGAACGATATATTTAGCGTTTTCACTCCACGAGGGGTTGGTGTCCAAAACTATCTCCGCGCCCGTGCTTAACCTAAATTGTTTCTGCAAAAACTCGTACGCTTTTTGGGCGAAAGGCTTTTCAAAATCATCACCCGTTATAACAATTTTGTAATCGGTAGCGCCGTTTTTGATAAACTCTCTGTTGCTTGGGGTAACGGTAATCTTGTGTAAAGTGTTCTTGCTGTAATGTCCGTTTTCCGCCGTTGCCGTCTTATTCGGAGTGGTGGGTTGATTAGACGGAGCGTTCTCACTCTCTCCGCAAGCCATTACCGAAAAGCACATCAAAACGGCTAATATAATTGATAAAAATCTTTTAGTCTTCATAATTACGCTCTCCTATCAAGCCACTTCAACCGCTTTGGTTACGGTAATCATATTGTTCTCTTCGTCGATAACCATTACGAAAATCGTGTACTTACCTTTCTCGGTAGCCTTAATGCTGTTAGACCCTTCGGGAAGTCTTATAATCTTTCCGCTGGGTTGCTCAATGGAAATGAACACGGTAATCGCGTCTTTCTTGGTCTTGTTGTCGCTAACGGTATAGTTAGGAATTACGATAGTATCGCCCACTTTCGCGTTGGTAACGAAATCGTGGTTGAACTTAATCTCGGGAGCAACGGTGTCCTCAACGTATATTAAGTACTTGAGGTTTTGGGGCGTTGCGCCAAACACTTCGCTATCCGTAGCCTCGTAAAGAACGGAGTACGCGCCGTAACTCGTAAGCGTAACGGTGTAAGGCACGGTGGGGTCTACTTGCTCGAGCAGTTTACCGCTGGCGTCCTTAACGATTTTGCCGTCGGGCGTAGTAACGGTAAGCGAGAAATTTACGTTAGGCGAAAGCACGTCGAACGCTTTTGCCGGAGGAAGAATAGTAGTCTCGTTAAGCGAGAAGTTTCCACCGTGGTTGCCTAAAATATAAATCTCGGGAGGCGTTACGTCACGCTGGTTGCTGTTGATAGACTGGTTATTTATGTTGAAAATGCTATACGCTGAACCGTTTTTCGCGTTCTCGAACTCAACGGTCAAATACGCTTTACCCGAGGGGAACTCGCCCAGTTTCGTCTTTACCGATAAACCGTTCACTTTGAAAGTATCCTCGATATATTCAAAGTCGAGCGCGCGGTTGTTCTCTACCGCGTTATTAAACACTAAAATGGTGTCGTCTGCAAAAACCTTAGTCGCGGTGGTTGTGTTGTCGATAACGGCGACGAACTTCTTATTTTCGTCCTTTTCGTCGGTAAGCGTTACTTTAAGTCGGTCGTAAGAGGACGCGCCACTTATCAACGAAAGCGTAAATTTAAGTCTTTCGGTTGCTAAGGGATTAGCAAAGGTCCAGTATCCGTCTACCTCGTCCGTAGAATTAACGACTTTAATTCCGCCCGCGTCTTTAATAAGTTCAACGCCTTCGCCCACGAGGTATCTGTCGATTTGCAATCTCTTTCTTCCGCTTTCAAACTTAAAGGGAATAACTACGGGAACTTTCTTTTCCATACAGTATTCGCCCACGGTGTACTTAACGGTGATATTCTTATCGCCCTCTTCAGCCGATACTACGAATTCATCGCCCTCAGAGTAAGTCTTTCCGTTAACGCTAATCGTCGCTTGCTTTTTAGTCAAACTTCCGCTCGAATAGTCGTTCGCGTAATACTCGCCAAGATTATAAGTCATACCGTTGATAAAATATCTGGGCAGTTCGGGTTCGTCGGAAAATACGGGTTTATCGTTGGGCGCAACGGTAACTTCGTACTCTACGCTCTTGCTTTGAAGAATATAGTCCGTTGCGGTATATTTAACCTTATATACGCCCGCCTTTTGAGGAATAAATCCGCCATCTACTATCTCACATTTTTCTTCGCCAACCGTAACGATAATATCGGTGGTGATTTTACCGCTACCGCCCAAAGCGTTAAACTGAGGAAGTTCAATCTTCTCGCCTGCTTTACCGCTCGTAACCTTTTCGCCTAAAG
Source organism: Pumilibacteraceae bacterium (assembly GCA_045532295.1). Classification (GTDB taxonomy): domain Bacteria; phylum Bacillota; class Clostridia; order Christensenellales; family Pumilibacteraceae; genus UBA10677. The sequence continues at coordinate 6,282 of JAZSFP010000003.1, forward strand.
AAAGCGAAACTTCGTCAACTTTGGCTTTTGCTCTTACCCAAAGCGTCTTTTTCGAGGTATTGCCGAACTCGTCGGTAGCGGTGTAAACGATAGTGTAAAAACCTGCTTTCTTAACCGCGAAAGCGCCGTCGGTAATTTCAACGGACATTTTAGCGTCGGAGTTATATCCGTAATAAACTTCCTTCGTAACTTCCACTTCTCCGGAGTAGTCGTCAAGCGCGGACGCAGTAGGAAGGGGATAAATTCCGCCCACTTTTGCAACGGGCATTTGCTCGTAATCACCGTCAACGACGATTACGGGAGCCTCTTCGTCCACTACAAGTCCGCTTTCAAGGTCGTCGCATCCGGCAAGGTAAAGTATGCTAAAATTCGATAACGGTGTCGCGTTTCTCTTACACTCAATGGTAAGTCTAACCTTTCCGGAGGGGAAACCGCTCGTCCAAAGCGTAGGATTATATCTTTCGTCGTCGAGGTCGTTTATAAAGTAATACTTATCCCCTTGCATTTGGTGTTGATAGAAACTCTTCGTTTCCGCGTCAAAGCGGTGGTCTATCGTGCAAGTATCTAAAGGATAGTGTCCCATCCAAGAAAATTTACTTCTATCGTTAGTACCCGTGAACGAGTGAGCCGTTCCTGCGCCGTATTGACCGTTCGCGCTAAAGCCGGGATAGGAATAATTGTGCTCAATATAAACCGTATTTTTTTCAAGCGCGGAAAGGTACTGTCCGTTTCCGCCTACGTGGTTATAAGTCTGAACCGCCGTATCAACGCTGTCGGGCGACTGCGTTGCGGAAAGTTTAACGAAAATATCGGGGTTGAGCGAGTCGGTAAGAGTAATCTCAAATCTCGAAAACTCCAAAATACCCGTAGTCTCGGGGGTTGCGTAAATCTCGAAAAGTTTATCTTCTTTAGTAATACCCTCTACGCTTATAAGACGGTTGTAGGTAAACTTTTCGCCCTGATAAAGCGAAACCATAAGTCCGGCTCTGGACATACCCTTAGCAACTTCGGGGTCGGACGGTTGATAAATTCCGTAAGAGGCGGTAGAGTTTGCGCCCACGCTAAAGAGCGGACTTTTTACGGTGAAATCGTACGCTTTGCTATAAGCCTTTCCGCCTATAACCGCGTTATAAGAAAGAGCGTACGCGCCCACTTTGTCGAGGTTTATTCTTTTTTTAGCAGTTACCGTTCCGTCGGGAAAGGTAAGAATAGGGGTTGCAACGACGCTACCGTCGTTAACGGTTACGGTCATTTCGGGAACGGTAAACTCTTGTCCGAACTTATACTCGTTCTCTATCGAAATAGTGCTCCACTCTTCCGCAAAAACTCTGTCGCTATTCGTTATAAACAACGAACAAGCGAGAGTAATCGCTAAAACGAAGAGTACGGGGAGCGCAAATATCTTAATCTTTTTCATTTTATCTCCTTTTTGTTGTTGAGGTGAATTAGCCTTTTAATCCACCTACTTGTAAGTTGTTAAGCAAGCGTTTTTGGAAGATGAGGAATACGACGATTACGGGTACGAGCGCCAAAACTGCGGTGGTCATTCTCATAGGAATAGTAGAAAGTTTGTTTACCGTCGTAGTAGACATAATGTACACGCCGTAAGCAATAGTAGGTTGCGTGGGTAAGTACATAATGGGCGTGCTATAATCGTTCCACCACGCTATGAAGTCGATAACGAGGTGCGTCATAAGTAAGTCGCCAACGAGAGGGAGCATAATCTTAAACAGTACGGTATAGTTGCCCGCGCCGTCAATCTTGGCAGCCTCAGCGTAGCCTCCCGGCATACTCTTGAAAGTGCCGTAGAAAATGAGGAAGTCCATACCCAAGAAGTTAGCGCGCATTAGCCATAATCCCCAAATTTGATCGTACAAACCAAGCGTTCTTGCAACCTGAATTTCGGATACTTGGCTACCAACGATAGGAAGTATCATAGTAACGACTACTACGCCGTGCATAATCTTAGAGAACTTATAGGGGTAACGGGCGCAAAGGTAGGCGGTAATGGTTGCGGTAAAGCAGTTAGCAATCGAACAGCCTGCTGCGTAGAGGAAAGCGTTAAGGTACATTTGGGGCATACCCACTTGCTTAATTCCCTCGCTCGTACGAATACGGAGGTAGAAATTTTCTAATACGGTATTGTAATTCCACACCCATTGACGAGGGAAACCGATAATGTTAGTTCTAAAATCCGATTGCGCCTTAAAGGAGGTCAAGATACCCCAAAGGAGCAAAAATGCGAGCGAACAAACGTAGAAAATCAAAATTACCAAAAGTATCGTGGATAAAACGTTGAGCGGACGAGTTTCTTTAGAGGGTTTAGTCTTTGGCATTAAATTAGTATTTTGCATATCGCCCCTCCTTAATCTTCGCTCGGTCCGTATTTTTCTAACAAATGACGAACCAAGAAGGTTATAGGTACGACGACGATAGTCATCATAATACCCATAGTTGCTATACGCGGATACTCAGCCATTGAAGTTGCCGCTTTAGTTTGCACGTACATATAATATCCGTAAGTCCATAGTTCCGAGGGCGCGCCGTCGCCGTAGAAAGCGAAAATTCCCAAAGTGTTAGTGAAAATTCCCATAACGCCCATAGTAAAGAAGGTTACGAACATAGGATAAACGAGGGGAAGGGTTATGTACCAGAACTCTTTAAGCCCCGTCGCGCCGTCAAGGTTTGCCGCCTCGATAATCTCTGGCTGGATAGAATTCATACGGTTGCTGTAAAGCAGTACGTTACTTCCAAAGCCCGTCCATATCGCGTAGAAGACGAGCATACCGTAATTAGTATCGCTATTTTCCAAGAACCCTACAAAATTCGTTCCAAACATATCGTTAAGCACGGTAGGAAGAGCGCGCTCAATGAAGAACTTGTACATCGTTACCATAACGATTGACGAAAGTATGGAGGGCAAGAAAAGTAATACTCTGAAAACGCCGGAAAGCGGGAACTTCTTTGCTATATAATAGGAAAACAAAAGTCCAAGCGGTATACTGATTACCGTCGTTAAAAAGTAGTTAAGCGCGGAATTTTTGAACATATTGATGAAGGTGTTGTCCATCGTCATCATCTTAAACACCGCGGTTATGTTGTTAAAAGTCCAGTTAATTTGTCCCGTTACTATGTCAAGTTCCTGGAAAGTAAGTAAAACTGAGTTTATATTGACGAAAATATAGAACACGCAAAACTGAAGGACGGGCCAAATCATCAACGATATATAGAATATAAGGTCTTTGTGTTTTGCTTTTAATATTCGTTTTTGTTTGGTTTTCTCTGCCATTTTAAGCACCCCGACTATAAACTATAAAGTGGTCCAGTAATTCGATTTGTAGGTATAAAGTCCCTTGAAATACTCTTCAGGCGTTGCCTTTTTCTCTTTAAATTCATACACGGGATGAGTTTTAGTGGTATTATCAATCGTAGACGAGAGAATATCTGCAACCTTAGTATTATTGATATAGAAAGGATTGCTCGAGAACGGTGATATTACGTCCGCGCGAGCGTACATCTCAAACAAACTCTTACCAAAGGGCGAAAGCGAATTAAGTACGTCGTCGTCTATTTCGTAATTGAGCGACTTGGGGGTGTTGGTAATGGTGGTAAACTCAACGAGTCTTTCGTCGGTATGAGCAAACTTGAGGAAGTCAAGCGCAAGCGGTTTCTTCCACTCTGCAATGTTCTTCTTAACGCCCACTACTGCAATGGATTGACCTATCAAAGTGGTCTTCTCTTTCTCAGTAGCGTGTTCGGACTTGGGGAAAGGCATAAAGCCAAATCTACGGTTTTCTCTCGAGAACTCTTCGCCCATCGTCGCAGTCATATCTTGGAAGGTAGAACTTGCCTCTTCAGCCCACCAGTTACCGTCCATAAGCATAGCGATAGGAGCGGTCTCGCCTCCGTCGTGTCCTGCGTAAAGGAAGTACTCCTGAGCGTCCATATGCGAAAAGCCTCCGTTATACACGAGCGAGTGCGTGTACTTAGGCGTGGTGGAAGTGGAGTTTACCATAGTGTTAATAATTCTATTGAGGAATTCAAGCACGTAGTATTTACCTGCTTGGCGAGCAAGTTGATAACCGTTAGTAGTATCAATGGGAGTGTCTTCGGTATCGTAGACGAAGTTGCCGTCCTTATCAACAGTACCAAGGTCGGTAGCCGTTCCGCTGAAATCGTAGTTAAGCATAAACTGGTCCGCGCCCTCAAAGTCTACCAAAAGCGCTTTCGTAAACGAGTTAACGTAAGAGCGGTAGTCCTGTCCCATCCAAACGATAGGAGTATGACGGTTGGACGCTACGTAATCGCAAAGCAAGAAGAACTCGTCGTAGGTGGTGGGAAGACCGTCGTCGGAAGTATTAGGAACTCCGTCTAAGCCAAGCGACTTTTGGGGATTGTACTCCTTGTCTACGAAATAGTCGATGATATCGCGATTGCCCTCTTCTCCCGTAGGCTCTTTCGCTAAATAGTAGCCGTACTGCTCAAAAAGGTCGATATTGTAGGTAAGACCGTAAAAGCCTTCGTAGTGAGGAATAATATAGTAACTCTTATTGCCTTCGCCGTCGTCAATACCGTAGTACGCTTTTTGACGAGCCGTCAACTTGCTTTCAATAGTTCTACCCGCCTCGTCACCGTATTCGCCAAGGTCGGCTTTAACCACTTCGGAAATATCCAAAAGCGCGTCGTCGTTTATTAGGCTATGGTAATTAATAGCCTCCATATAGTAAATCTCGTCCTGACCGTAGCGAATAGAGTCGGCAGTCGCGCCCCACTCTTTCTGACTGTTAAGATATACCTGTACGCCTTTCTTACCCTCTTCCCATACGTCGTCTTTGTGCAATTCTTCGTAGTCGTACTTGAGTTTTTTAAGCCACTCAACACCAAAACCACCGTTGAAGTTGAACACGTAAAGTTGCGTTCTGTTGGGGTCGATAGGCTCAATATCGTCGTTGTTGTTGCACGCAACGGAAGGTACGCTCATTACGGCAATCATAACGAAAGTTACTAAACCTTTCAAAAATTTCTTCATAATTCTTTTCTCCTTTTAAAGTAGTATAAAACCGTATTTACTTTCAACGAATAATACCAAATCTTGCCATTTTCCGCATTTATATTCTTTAATAATATAAATGGATAACGAAAAACACCAAAAATCGTAGCATTATCCATCTTCAGCACAACTCTATTATAATATGAAAATTGCTCACTGTCAATACCTTTTAACTTCCATTTCTTAAGAGTTATCTATACTGTTTTTTTTATTTTTTGGAAGTTGTGGCGAGTTTTATTGACACTTTCGTTTTGATATGTTATAATGTACTTACAAAGAGACGAAGGAGCAAAAATAACTATGATAAAAAAATACATTAGTAAAAACCAAGGAACAGTTCCTCTTCACATAGACAGCGAGCGCGACCACGCGGAAATTCAGAAGATTGCGCACGCTTTATCGAACATTGAAAGAATACGGATAATGCAGGCGATTATTCGCTATCCTAAGACGCAAAACGAACTTGCGAAAGAGTTGAATATTCCCTTTTCTTCCCTTTCGCGACATATTATAGTGCTTGAAGACGCAGACCTTATCTATATCGACTTAAAGCCTGCAACCAAGGGGCACGTCAAGTACTGTACCAGAATAACCAAAAACTTCTCTTTCTTCTTCGACCCACTCTCCTATGCGGCTGCGAAAAAGAAGGAAACTTATTCAATGGAAATGCCCGTTGGACTGTTTTGCGATCATAATATTAACCGTCCTTGCGGTATATCTACGGGCGAAAAGCACTTAATACTTTACGACATACCGGAAACTTTCTTCTCGCCTTCGCGCGTTTACGCAGAGTGTCTTTGGTTTAAGTCGGGCTTTATCAGTTATAAGTTTCCCGTTGACTGGCTACAAAACCATATTTGCAACGAAATATTATTCTCTTTCGAGTGTTGCTCGGAAACCATTTTCTACAATAACGACTGGCCAAGCGATATAACGGTATTTATTAACGATATTGAAATCATAACCTTTACTTCGCCCGGCGACTTCGGTGGAGAGCGAGGCAAATACTCTCCCCCCTCTTCGCCTATCGACACAACTCAGTTCGGTATCTTAAAAAAGATAGGCGTTACCCATAAAGGCGTTTTTCTTGATAACACCTTGGTCGATACCTCCGTTACTATCGACGACCTCCACCTCGCCGACGGCTCCTTCATAAAATTCACTATCGGCGTTAAGGAGGATGCTGAACACTGCGGTGGAATAAATCTCTTCGGTAAAAACTTCGGCAACTATCCCCAAGCAATCGTTATGACGCTCTCGGAATAACTTATTTTTGCAAAATTCAACCGTAACATAGAAAAAAACCTCGTAAGCGTTACGAGGTTTTCGTTTTAATATTATTTACTCTTGAGGGGTATTTTACCCTCTTTTTCCGCAATATATCTTGATAGGGCGCGCGCAAAACATCTGCCAAGTTCCACTGCTTTTTCTGGAGAGAAGATATTATCGGGCGTGCCGAAATACGCCGTTTCAAGCGTGAACGCCACTTCGTTTTCTTCTTTTGCTAACATATAATGACCAAAGCAGGGGGACGGGCGGTTCCAACTATACATATAGGGAAAATCGTTTTTGCTTTCGTACTTAAACGAAGTGGGCGTAATTTCGCTTTCTAATATTTCGCCAAACGCCTTTAGCCTATCAATTCTTTCCACGGAGTTACGAACTATAAACGCGCAGTCGTTCACATCGCCCAAGTGCCACGGCGAGTGAAAGTCAAAGCCGTAATGCGCGCCGTACCTTTTTGCAAGTTCTTTAATAGCCTTAGTTTCGGGATAAATACCGTCCTTATCTAAAATATAGTCGCGGTTGTGGTCGTGAGGTTTTCTCTCTTTACCTTGGTCGCCGTCTATAACGCCGTCGTAATCTACGAAAGGCGCGCAAATAACTTTAGTGTCTACGATAGGATTTTTGATAAGTTCTTCAATTACGCCCTCTAAAACGAAATTGCCCGTTGACTCGCACGCGTGGTGACGCGCCGTTAGAATAACCGTTCTTTTCCCTTCGCCAAAGGTAACGAACGGAACGGTTCTTCCTTTCCTACTTACGCAAAGTTCTTGCTCTGTTAAACTCACTCTTTTAGCGAATTCACTAAAGCGTTTTGGATGATACAACATACTGTGAGCAAAGTACACTTTGTCTTCATTTTCGCTAAACGTATATGAAAATTCGCGACCATCAAAGGAAAAATTGAACTTGTTTTTATCGCAATCGCAAAGCCATTTCCACTCTTTTAAATCGTAACTTATCGCAGGTCCAAAGTAGCCTAATCTATTATTTTGAAAGTGGAAAGTAACCGTTTGCCCCTCAGCGTTTTCAACGCAAAAAGCCCAGTAAAACCAGTCCACTCCCTCGTTGATATCACGCAGTTCGTTTTCCAAATAAACGCTATTTCCCGTTTGCTCTATTACTTTAATATTTCCGCCGGTAAAATTATCGCGTATAATCATAATTGATACCTTTCACTAACTTCTTGGTATTTATTTTCGCCTGCGAAACGGTTTGCAAAATGCAGAATTTCTTCTCTATCCTTCTCGCTCTTCGTTCGATTATAAAGGTCAAAAGTGTCAATAGCGTAAAGCAAGCCGTCCTCTTCAATTACCTTGTATAACGAAAACTCCTTCTTCGCAACCACTTTACCGTTTTGCTTTTCTATCGTTAAATGCATAACGGCGTTGTATCTATAATCTATTCCTTGCTCGCCAACAACCTCAGGAGAATCAATGAAATTTCCCATAGAATACACGGTAAGGTATCCGTCCGTATTATCGCACGACTGAATAATATGAGGATGATTGCCAACGATTATATCCGCGCCGTACTCCTTAATGCGCTCGTAAACGTACTTAGTGTAAGCGTCGGGTAAGTCGTTATACTGTCCTCCACAATGTATAATAGCAACCAAGTAGTCCGCGTTTTCCTTGGCTTTCTTTATATCCTTTTCCAGCCTCTCTAAATACTTTTTAGCAATATCGTATTCTTTATTCTTTTGATAGTAAATTTCTTGAACGCGTTCGCTTATTCTTGCGCTTGAGTCAAGCAAATGAATAGAGCCTTCGGTAAGTTCTTCGGGTTGCAATAAGTTAACCGTATACGGTTTTTCGAGCATATTGTGATGCGCAAAAGCGTTCGTGCCGTAGGTGTAGTTGATAAACGCCACCCTTATCCCGTCGAACTCCTTGATAAAAAGCGCGTTCCTCTCTTCTTGACTTGCGTATAGTCCGATTGTCTCAAACCCTTCTTTTTTGCAGTTTTCAAGCGTTCTAAGCACCCCCTCCTCTTTTCTATCCATACAGTGATTGTTAGCAAGGGTTAGTAAATTAACGCCTAAATCCTTTAACGCTCTAATAAAAGTTACGGGCGTATTAAAGCAATACCTTTCAAAAGTATAACGCATATCCTCGCCGGCAAAAGGCGTTTCGGGGTTAGCAATTAAATAATCGCAGTCCTTTAGTTTGCCCACTTCTTTATAGAACACGCCGTAATCTTTACCGTATTTTTCCGTCATACCCTGATAGCAAAGCAGGTCGCCCATAATAGTGATTTTTGCCATAGGTTTAGCCTCCTATAATTTCTTGAATTTCTTTCGCCGTGATATCACGAACGCGTTTATTGAGTTTTACTGCAAGCGCTCCGGCAACGCCACCAGCCTCGCCTATTCCCGCGCAAATGGGCATTGCTCTAAAGTTCGAGTGTGCAATATGCGTTCCTGAAATGTTTCTACCCGACAAAAGTAATCCGTCTATCTTTTCGGGAACTAAACAGCCGTACGGGATAGTATAACCCGCTCTTTGCGTGAAGTGTTTTTGGCAACCCGTCTCGTCCAGTCCTGCGCCCGATATATTGTGCACGTCAAAGTTAAAGTGCGCGCCAAACACAACCGCGTCTTCAAACTGAACGGCTTTACTTATATCCTCTTCGGTAATCGTTTTTACGCCCTTAAAGTGTCGCGTTTCTCTTATGCCTATAAGCGACGCGCTACCTACCACGTAACAATTCTCAAAACCCGTAACGTACTCTCTTAAAAACTCTACTATCGGTAAAATCTGTTTTCTGCAAGTTATTTCCGCTTTAGTCAAGTCTTCCGCTACCGTTCCGTCTATACCAACCACGTTAGTCATATTGCAAGTAATTATTCCGTCGATAGTCGAGCGATACAATAGCACGTGACCGGCAGGGTGCGGTAAAAGTTCCTTTGCAAGCGCTTGAAGTTCGCCTTTCGCGGTCTGTACTCGATGCTCGAACGCCCCCGGTAATTCGGGTACGCGTTTCATATCCACTCCGCCCACCTTAAACATTAAGGTCGCAGGTTGCATCTTTCCGTCGCTTTCTCTACCCTTAATATACTCCGCGCCACTCTTATAAGCAATATCGCCGTCGCCACTTGCGTCAATTACGACCTTTGCCGAGTATTCAACGAGCCCGTTCTTGTTACAGCATATAATACCATTTACTTGATTTTTATCCATAACCACTTCAAGCGCCGTAGTGTATAACAAAACTTCTACTCCTGCTTGCTCTAACATTTCTATATAGGTAATGGTCAATAATTCGGGGTCTATCTGAACCGCGCTCGCCTCTCTACCGCATTTTTCGTTATGGCGTTTTAGTATTTCCCAGTAGGTTTTATTGCCTACCGTACCCGTCCAGTGACTCATATAACCAGCCGTTGCAATACCGCCCACTCTGCCTTGGCTCTCTATGAGCAAGGTCTTCACGCCCAGCCGTCCTGCGTTAATCGCCGCCGATATACCCGACGGTCCGCTACCAACTACTATGATATCGTAGTCACCTTTTTTCTCGACCTTAAAAGTCCTTTCCATATCGTTATCCTCCACTCAATAAAGTTCAAAAGTAAATACACCGCTCTTGCTCTTAACTATTGACTTCTCATTTTTTATATGTTATACTTATTCTAACATATGATTTTATTATTTTGTTATTGTTTTTGTCGTTAATTATAATAATTTTGTCCAAACGGAGAACTTATGAACGATATTCTCGCCATTAAAAATTACATATTATTCTTAAAAAAAGAGTGCAAACTTGCCATCACTCTTCACTCCTTTAGTTCAAATTTAATACTTAAAAAAGAACTGCTTATCTTTAATATTCACGAAAACCCCTACTGCGTTTTCGTTAAAAGTTGCAAAGACGCGTACACCCACTGCATATTAAAGCAAGGAAAGATTATAGAAAAATGCAAAAACGGTTCTTTTATAGGCACTTGCTGGGCAGGGGTTAAAGAATTCGTTTATCCCGTTACCTACGATAACGCCGTCGTTGGTTTTATTTGCGTAAGCGGTTTTTCCGATAAAAAAGGCGCGGAATATATTCGCTCCGTTGCTCAAAAATACGATTTAGAGCCTCAAGTCTTGCAAACGCTTTACCGTTCGCTTAACGACGAAATGCCCGATAAAACTTTCGTCGATACCCTCGTTTATCCGCTTTGCAATATGCTCGAACTTGCGCACATAAAAGCCGAGCACTTACTTCAAAAGGATAACGATTCCTTCATCAGACAAATCATTTATTATATCAAAAAAAATTATACGAAGAATATTACTTCCGAATTGTTATGCCAAGAATTTAACTGCAGTCGTTCGCATTTATCCAAAACTTTCAACGATAAAATGAATACGACGCTCCCTGAATATATCACCAAATTAAGAATTGAATCAGCGAAAAATTTATTAGAATACTCTAAATTAGATATAGCCGATATCGCCCTATCCGTCGGTTTTAATCAACCGTACTACTTCACGGCAATATTTAAAAAATATACCGGCTCTCTCCCCTCCGCTTATAGAAAAAGAACTCAATCCAAATAATTTAAAGAAAAGAGAGTACGGTCGTACTCTCTTTTTTGCTTCCACTTACAAAATAGTTGTAATTTATATTCGATACAATCTTTCAAACGATAAATTTCCCCTATTTTTTAAAAACTCATAATTGCAAACCCTGTTTAATTTTCAATACGTTTGATAAAAGCGGTGGACCTGCATAAGTCGTTTCGTCGTATTCTCTAAAACAAAGCCACATACATACCCCAAGCGCAGGACCTATCGTTCTATGTAAATAACTGTATTTTCCGCCCGATAAAAACAAAAATGGAACTTTTAATTCTTTTTTAAGTAAGGTACAAATTTCCAAATTTTTAAGTTCTTCCTCTTGCGTATCAGCGCCCGTCACTATTTTAACAATATCCGCTCCTCGTCTTTGGTGTTCAAGCGCAATCTCTAAAACTCGCTCGGCAGGACGAAACTCGTAAATATGCGACGACATAAGCACTTCACCGCCTTTTTTATGAACTTTGTCGATAAACTGCATTTGCTTTTTTATCGCTCGTTCGTCCCTCGTCAATTCTTCGGGCGCAGGAGCGTAAGTATCCCCCATAATGTCCACGAGCGTTGCGCCACAGTCTAAACCGAAGAATAACCCGTCCATAAGTTCTTCATCACTCGTTCCTTCGTTTAAGCCACTACGGTAATTCGTAAAATATATCGGCTTATCTTCCGTGGCAGAAAAAAGCGCCGTTAGTGTTTCTTTTGTACGGTATTGCTTTTCAAACGCGCTCATTTGAAAGCCGATTGCCGTCGCCCCGTCAGCAATCGCATCGCGAATTTTTAGTTCCGCTTGTTTTGCCGTCGGCACTTGCACCATTTCCGTAATAAACGGCGTTGGCGTACTTAAAAAACTTTTTTTCATAATAATTTATACCTTTTTCCTACAACCATCAATCTGAATATTCTGCCCAACGATATAACTTGCTTTCTCGCTTGCAAGAAAACAAATAAGTTCGGCATTTTCTCTGTCCGTTCCCGTTCGACCGATATAAGAAAGTTCGGTCGGCGTAAAATGGTCAATGTCAAGATTATCTGAATCACTCACTGAACCCGGCGAAACGCTGTTTACTACCACGCCACCCGCAATAACCTCTTTTGCTAAAGATTTGGTCATTGCGATCACCGCACCTTTTGTCGCTGAATACACCGCCATATTTGCATTCCCGTATACACCAGCAACCGAAGCGATATTCACGATGCGACCATAACCGTTTTCAAGCATTTTGGGCAATACGGCTTTCGTGCAATAAACAACACTCATCACATTGATATCCGTAAACTTTTTCCACGTATCCGTAGATGTTTCCAAAAACGATTGAAAATTTCGCCAAAGTGCAGCATTGTTGACAAGGATGTCTATTCCGCCAAATTTTTTCATCGCATCCGCAACAACTGCGTTTACCCTTTCTTCGTTGGAAACATCACAAACGTATATCAAAATTTCTCCGCCAATAGATTCAAGTTCTTCTTTAAGTCTTTGAAGCGTTTCAGCATTGATGTCAAGCAAAACAAGCCTTACTCCTTCCGTTGCCATTTTTAACGCTACGGCACGCCCAATTCCTACCGAAGCGCCTGTGATCATCGCTACTTTCCCTTTCATTTTCAATTCCACCTACCCATAGCGTTTCTTCCGCCGTCAATCATAATATTTTCGCCGTTAATAAACTGTCCTTTTTCACTCGCTAAGAATAAGCACAAATCCACTATTTCTTGCGGCTGAGCGGCTCTACCTGAAAGCGTTTTCATATTCGCCATAGCGGGACGCGTCAACACGGGTCCGGGCGAAACGCATACGCAACGGATACCGTATTTAGAACCGTACTGCGCAATGGATTTCGTTAAACCATACATAAGCCCTGCTTTCGCCGTGGGATAATCCATACCGTAGCCATCACCTTCTGCCCCCGTAATCGAGCCGATATTAATAATCAAGCCGTTATTTTGTTTTCGCATTTGTGAAAGTACGGCGTGCGCAAAGTAAAACGGTCCTTTTAGATTGACGTCAATACCCCAATCGTATACCTCTATCGGAACGTCAGGAAATTCGGAATATTTCTCTCTATCTACTTTTTGCATACGAACAGCCGTACCGCCTGCAAAGTTTGCCATAACGTCAATACGACCAAACGATTCTACTGCTTTATTTTTAACAAGGCAAACCTGATTATAATCCCGAACGTCGCATACGACACCGATTGCTTTACCTTTCCCTTGCGCGTTGATTTCAGATACTTTTTCATTGAGCAATCGTTCGTTCACGTCGCAAAGTACGACGTTTCCACCAAGCCTCGCAAAATTTTGCGCAAACAATAACCCCATACCCGACGCCGCGCCCGTGGATATTGCCGTTCTACCTTCAAAATTAAATTCCCAAGACATTACCCTACTCCTAATTATAAATTTCAGTATTTTTATTATAAACTATTGACAAAACTTTTTCAAGGTAATATAATATATAATACTATTAAAAAGTATAGCGATTCTACTGTGAGGGCTTATGTTTAACGCAAATATACAAGAAAATTTATCACTCTTGCTGTCCGTAAAATACACGTACGCTAAACCTGAAACATACGACTATTCCTTCAGTCCGCGACCTTGTCACAATTTCGCTTTTATGCTGGAAGGCGAAGGTATTATTAAAACGCAAGAGCAAACTATCAAATTAAAAGCAGGCGATATTCTTTATATTCCCCAAAATACCACCTATATTTCCCACTGGTTAGCCTATCCCAAGGTCGTTTTCCACTCCTTGCATTTTGCATTTAACATAAAAAACGACCCGTTTTTTAATAAAAATATCCCCATCCAAGTACTTCCCAACGATAAATTCGACGAATTATACCTTTTATTGAAAAATATTGAATCGCATCAGTTTTCAAAGGGTACGAATTCTTTTATCGCCCTATCGTCTTTCTACGGTTTATGCGCAGAACTTCTTCAGTCTGTCAAATTACTGCCCACGAAACAAGTTAGTAAGGACATTATCCCTGCAATTAAATACTTAGAAAAAAATCATACCGCGAAAGTGTCCATAGACTATCTTGCTTCGCTTTGTTTTATTAGCGCGTCAAGATTTTACTTTTTGTTTAAACAACAAATGGGAGTATCGCCTATTGTTTATAAAAACCGATTATCTATTCAATCCGCCGCCCAAGAACTTTTATACAATAAGAACGAAAGTATCGCTAATATATCTAAAAAATACGGATTTTCAAGCCTTGTCTATTTTGAACAACTTTTCAAAAAAATAACGGGAAAATCCCCCTCAAAATATAGAAAAGAAAATACGCAATTATAAAAATTTACAATATCACCCCGTTTCAGTTCAAACCATATATGTTTAACGCTTACGCGTTGGTTCGCGGATTACAAACCATTTGGTTTGTTTCCTGTGGATAGAAAAATACCCATAGACCAAACGGTCTATGGGTATTTTGTATGTGTGGGACAAAATCTCGTTTTTAGGGTATGTGTGTTGGACAAAAAGTATTTTTTAGTTATTTTGGTACTTGTCTATAAATTCTTTTAACACATTCCTTTTACGTATTAAATCTCTCGAAACTCCTTCAATGTGGTCATTCAATATTTTGCAAGAAATTTCTATACTCTTCTTCATATTTTCTATTATTTCTTCTTTTTTACTGCTTTCCAATTCAAAAATATAGATATTATTAACTTTATCTGTGGGATATCTAAAAGCATAAGATAATTCATCGTGAGAAGTCGCTTTTCTTATTTTTTCAATGCTACGCAACAACTCATCATAGTCTTGTTCTTTTACCCCTAAAGACATAAATTCATATATTGTTTGCTCGTCTTTTAATTGTAAATAGAAATTATGATTTCCTATATTAAACTCTTTTATAGTCCAATTTTCTATCTCGCCATCGTAATTCATTATACAAAACTTTATCCAAAGCTCCATAAAATTACTATATAATAGCCCTATTGAATAAAAGCATTCAGCTCTATTCTTTTCGTTATACAAGGTATAAAAACTTTTTAAATAAGATTCTAAATATTCAAAATATTTCTTTAAAATCATTTCTAATCCTTTACTATTGATTTTATCTTATCTATTGTTAACCACGGTTTTTTTTCTATGTATCATGCTATGCCTATTATTTTTTGTTTTTCCATTATAGTCCCAAAATTTGTTTTTTCTTTTGTTCGAAATCTTCTTGAGTAATCAAGCCGTCATCAAGCATCTCTTTTAATTCTTGTAATTGTTCTTTTTGTGATTTTTGTTCAGACGTTTTTTCTTCTTGTTTAACAGTAGAAGACTGCTCTAACGATTTTTCGTTTAACATATATTCAAGCATAGAGCAAACAGCTTGTATATTTTCTTTCATGTTTCGATACTTCCTGCCGTTTTTATCCCAATCAACATTGTCAACGTATGTAATCATAATTTGGGGGCAATCGAAATCATTTAAGCGAATAATCAACTTTAATTGATTGCATTTTTCATTAATATTACGGCTCATACTGCTACCAACAATAAGACCTCCTAATCCGAAAAATGCACCTCCAATAAGTGCGGAACCTGCTCGTCCTTTTACTTTGCTATGTCCATTTTCATATATTTCATAATTTATAATATCTGAAAATTTATATTTTTTCGATTGATATTTTCCAGAAAGATAAATGAATTGTTTATGTTCATTATCAACTATTAATTTAATTGTTGCCCAACCAGACGCTAAAATGGGTACCGTTTTTGAAACAACAAAATCATCGCCAACAACAGTTTGAATCTTTTTTCTTTCTATCTCAACTTTAATTTCTTTTTTTATTTCTCTGTTTATTCTTATTAATGCGATTTGCTCATTTTTCTTGAACAGTTTTATAATCATAAAAATCGAAATTGTTGCACCTACAATAGTTGCAATAACTAATGCTCCTATTGGATTATTAGGTGTATCACTAGGAGCATTTAAATTTGTAAATATTGCTAAAATCCACGCAATACAACAAAATAAACTAATACCCAACCACCAATAAGTTCGTTTTTTCTCTTTTCGTACACAGTCGGCTTTTTCTACTGTACTCATCTGCTGTAATTTTCTTTTTGCCCGTTCTTTCAACTCTTGCTTTTTGTCTTGATTAAAATTGTTTTTCATAAAAAAACTCCACTGTATAATAAAAAGTGCGCCCATAGAGGCGCACGAAAAACGCACCTCTCCATATTGCTACATACTCAACATTATATAAAGGCAAAAATACTCTTTTACCAACGGTATGCTCTGGTTTTAGGTTGTTAAAAATGTGTAGTGTAATTATTGTAGCATATCTTTCAAAAATTTGCAACACTTTGACTGTACTTGAAGAAATTATATAGTTCAAATCCAGGTGTGGGAGAGTTTTACCATACCTTGACTTAAAGTGTATGGGACAAAATCTCTCGTGTCATTTTTCTAAAAAATTGCATTAAAAAAGACCTATAATAATGGCTCCGACGCCACGCTCCTTGGCGTGGCTGTGAACTAACGCTACGCGTTGGTTCGCGGATTACAAACCGTTGGTTTGTTTCCTGTGGATAGAAAAACACCCATAGACCAAACGGTCTATGGGTGTTTTGGCTCCTCGGATTGGACTTGAACCAACGACAGCCTGATTAACAGGCAAAATGCTATAATTTTAGCCCCTATTATGAGCATAATAGGGGCTTTTTTACGGCATTTTGGGCTTATAATTGTCT
>JAZSFP010000022.1:0-83005 GCA_045532295.1 Pumilibacteraceae bacterium
TCGCTGATATGACCGCAACGCTCACCATTAAGACTGCTCCTGTACCCTCACCCGGTGGCTGTGGCGCAAGCGAAGTTGCAACCGTTCTTGGACTTCTTGGCTCGCTCCTTGCAGTAGCGTTCGTAGTAAAGAAAAAATAATCTAAATTGACCTAATGAAAATAACGGACAGCCTTAACTGAGGTTGCCCGTTATTTTGTTTTAAACGCTTGAAAAACTTCGTACTACTGTGTCAACCTTGCGTTTTGCGTTCGGTTATGTACCTTCTAAGTACACGCCCTCCGCAAATCCGCGGTTTCCTTGTATTACTCGTTTTTGAAGCGTTTAACGTTTTATTTTGGAGATGTAGCCGAGCGCACGAAGTGAGCGAACGCCCAGCGGAATAAAAAAGACCTACATTTCGTAGGTCTTTTTTATGGAGCTGATAACCAGATTCGAACTGGTGACCTCGTCCTTACCAAGGACGTGCTCTACCAACTGAGCCATATCAGCATATTAACTTATTTATGCAGATTCGAACTGCTCTTGCAAGTCAATCAAAACGAGTTTGATTGACGCTCCCTAAAAACAGTTCACAGGACTGTTTTCTTAACGGTCGCGCTTCGTCCTACCAAGGACGTGCTCTACCAACTGAGCCCTTAGCCGAGCGTAGCGAACGCCACG
Source organism: Pumilibacteraceae bacterium (assembly GCA_045532295.1). GTDB lineage: Bacteria > Bacillota > Clostridia > Christensenellales > Pumilibacteraceae > UBA10677. The sequence continues at coordinate 663 of JAZSFP010000022.1, forward strand.
AGCCAACGGCGAGTATATCAGCATATTAAGTCGCGCTTCGTCCTACCAAGGACGTGCTCTACCAACTGAGCGCAAAAAGCATATCAATCAGCGTATTCTATTATACCCTAAATTAAAGAAATAAGCAACCGTTTTGGGGCTATTTTTAAATAAAATTTTTAATTTAGCGAAAATTAGAATTTTTATTGACTAAGCCACAAGGGGTTATTCGCCCGTGTACAGTATATCGTTTGCGACGGGACGGTAGAAAAGTTCCTTAACTTTATCAAAATCTTTGGTTATGCCCATAATCCACATAAGTTTTGCGTAAGCCGTCTCGGTAGTCATATCGAACGCCTCGAGAACGCGCGCGGTATTTTTAAGATGACCGCCCACGTTATAGACGGACAAATCGCTACCCTCGTTGGGGACTTGCGTAGTCATAACGATGATTTTGCCTTGCTCGGTAGCAGTTTTAACGCTATCGTAAAACTGTGAATACTCGGGAAGTCCGCCCACGCCAAAGCCCTCGATGATAAGCCCGTCGTAGCGGTCGAGCATAAACTTAATAACTTCCCCGTCCATACCTGGAATAAGTTTTAAAACGCCCACGCGCTCGTGCATTTTCTCGTAAAATACGGGGACAGTGGAGGCTGAATTTTTTATGTACTGAAGAAGTCTTCCGTCTTGAATAATGGCAAGCGAGGGGTAGTTTACTGACGAGAACGCTTGGAAACTCTTTGAATAAGTTTTGCGCGCGCGAGTACCCGTGATGACTTTGCCGTTAAATACGATTTGCACTCCGCCACAGCCCTTAGTCGCGTAAATGAACGCGTCGGTAAGATTACGCTTTGAGTCCGTTCCCTCTTGCCAAATAGGCTTTTGAGCGCCCGTCAAAACGATAGGCTTGGGGCTTGACTGAATAAGATAGGAAAGCGCAGCCGCCGTGTACGCCATAGTGTCAGTGCCGTGACTTATTACGAACCCGTCAAACTCGTCAAAGCGCGACTTTATAACCTCAACGATTTTAAGCCAGTGCTTTGGACGAATATTCGTGCTATCAAGCGAGAACGGTTGGCAACACTCAACCTCGCAATTCTTGATTGCGTCGGGGATAAAATTAAGTAATTGCGCAGGCGTAAGTTCAGGCGCAAGCCCTTCCGCCGTCATTTCCGACGCTATCGTTCCACCCGTTCCGATAAGTAAAATTCTCTTCATAACTACCTCACCCGTATATCATACCCGTTTTTTGTCTTTTAGTCAACTATTTTTCACTTTTTCCGCTAATTTAGTTGACAAACGCCCCCGTTTTTAATATAATATGAATAGTTGAATAACTGTTCAACTATTATAAGAAACGAGGAGGCGGACAAAAATGGATTTTGAAGTATGCGAAACGCACGAAGTTCACGGGAGCGTAGTGGAAAAAGTAATGGCGGAGATGGACGACGAAGATATTTTGTACGAGGTTGCCGAACTTTTCAAAGTTTTCGGGGACAGTACGAGAACGCGAATTATTTCCGCGCTAAAGGTTAGCGAACTTTGCGTATGCGATATAGCGGAAGTGCTTAAAATGACGAAGTCCGCGGTGTCGCACCAACTGCGTATTTTGCGTCAAACCAAGATTGTTAAGGCGAGGAAGAGCGGAAGAGAGGTTTTTTACTCGCTTGACGATGAACATATCGAAAAAATTTACAAAATGGCGATAGACCACTTAAAGGAGTAACCTGTGAAGAAAATTATTAGAATTAAAAACCTTTGTTGCGCTAACTGTGGCGCAAAAATCGAGCGTGGCATTGCAAAAATTGAGGGAGTAAAAGAGGTTGCCCTTAACTTTATGCTCCAAAAAATAGTTTTGGAAGTGGAAGAAGACACTTGGGAGAGGGTTGCGAAGGAAATCGTTACGATAGCAAGAAAGATTGAGCCCGATTGCGAGATAGTTTTATGAGCAAAAAAATGAAAAGAGACCTTTGGCGGATAATCGTTTGCGTAGTTTGTTTCGCACCTCTTTTCGTCCTTTCTCATCTGTCAGTTTTAGACGAAACGCTTTCGCTCGCTCTACATATCCTCGTTTATGCGCTTATAGGCTACGATATTGTCGTTAAAGCCGTGGGTGGACTATTCCGCGGGCAAATGCTCGACGAAAACTTTTTAATGTTTATAGCGAGCGTAGGCGCGTTTTTCATAGGCGAATACACTGAGGCGGTTGCGGTTATGCTTTTTTATCAAGTGGGCGAGTTTTTTCAAGCGCTTGCAGTGGAAAAGTCGCGAAAGTCCATAACTGCGCTTTTAGATATTCGTCCCGACGAGGCGCTCGTCATTAGAGAGGGCAAGGAAGTAACCGCGCTTTGCGAAGAGATTGAAGTGGGCGAGACGATTATAGTTTCCGCCGGAGAAAGAGTTGCGCTCGACGGCGTAATCGTTAGCGGAAAGAGTACGGTAAACGCCTCCGCTTTAACGGGTGAGAGTTTTCCCGTAGAAGTGAGCGAGGGCGACGAGATTTTAAGCGGAGTAATTAACGAGAGTGGAACGCTAACGATTAAGGTAACTAAAAAGCAAAGCGAGTCCACCGTATCGCGTATTCTCGATTTAGTAGAGAACGCCACGATGAAAAAGGCAAAAACGGAGAATTTTATCACGCGTTTTGCTATGTACTATACGCCCGTGGTAGTGGTTTTAGCAGTTTTGCTCGCTCTTATTCCGCCTATTATAATAAACCCTTCGTCTATCTTAGTGTGGTCGGACTGGGTATATAGAGCGCTTTCGTTCTTAGTAGTGTCTTGCCCGTGCGCGCTCGTAATATCCGTTCCTCTTTCCTTTTTTGGCGCGATGGGAGGCTCGGCAAAAGCAGGCATACTTTTTAAGGGCGGAGTAGCGATTGAAAACCTCGACAAAATAACGACGCTCTATACCGATAAAACGGGTACGCTCACTAAAGCGCAGTTTGGCGTTACGGCGGTTTTTCCTGAAGAAAAGCGAGAAGAGATTATTCGTTGTTGCCAAATTGCCGAAAGCCGTTCTGCGCATCCTTTAGCCAAAGCGTTCAAGGGCGATAGTCAAGGTTACGATATAATCGAAGAGGCAGGCGGTGGCGTAATCGCGAGAAAAGAAGGCGACGAAATCGTATGCGGTAGCGCTCGATTTTTACGCGAAAAAAATATAACGGTAGAGGAAATTACGGCAAACGGTAGCGTTATATGCGTTGCAAGAGCAGGCAAGTTCCTTGGCTACGCGGTCGTAAACGATACAATTAAAGAGGATAGTAAAGAGGCTATTGCGTCGCTTAAGAAAATAGGCGTTGAAACGATAATGCTTACGGGCGATAACGAGCAAATTGCTAAAAGCGTGGCAGAGAGTGTGGGGATAGAAAAATACTACGCCTCGCTAACTCCCGAAGAGAAGATGCGCCTTTGCTTAGAGGGTAAAAAGCGCGGAAAAATAGCGTTCGTAGGCGACGGAATTAACGACGCGCCTGCGTTAGCCTCTGCCGATATAGGTATTGCAATGGGCGGAGTGGGAAGTGATTCTGCTATCGAGGTAGCCGACCTCGTTTTAATGCAAGATAGCCTCGCCTCGCTTGTAAAAGCAAAGAAAATTGCAAGGAAGACAATGAGCATTGCAAAACAAAACATAGTATTTGCGCTTGCAATTAAGTTTGGAGTACTAATCTTGACTGCGCTTGGGCTAACTAATATGTGGCTTGCGGTATTCGCCGACGTGGGAGTTGCGCTTTTGGCGGTAGCGAACTCAATGCGTATGTTATCTGCTCATAAAATAAAGTAAAAAATGATATAAGTCAGCCGTTTCGTGATATCAATAATTTTGACAATCGACTGATTTTGTATTATAATTTTAGTAATCAAACGAAAAGTTAAAAGGAGAATGACGATGAGAGAAGTTACTTGCCTTCCTAAGCGTGAAGAGGTGCTGTTAAACCCCGGTAAAGGCTACGTGGCGTACTACGAGGACAAGGAAAAATTGAGCGAAAAATATGAGCGCGAGAGTGAAGTCAACGGAAAGTATATTTCGCTTGCCTCTTGCTTGAACCTTAAACTTCGTTGGCGGATTATTCAGCCTAACGCCGAGGACGAGTTCGACTGGAGCGTGATTGACGATAAGATTGCGCTTGCAAAAAAACTCAACAAACGCGTTATGCTCGGTTTTGGGTGCGTGGTATCCACGGGCGGAGTTAATCACGACGGGGTAAACTCGCTCGTTCCTCAATGGGTGTACGACGCAGGCGCTAAATATAACGACGTTGAAGGTCCTAACTACAAGATGGGCGGAAGAGAAATTAGTCGTTTGCCTGAGTGGGAAGACCCTATTTATAGAGAAAAGGTAGAAAAGTTCGTTAAAGCGGTAGCGGAGCGTTACGACGGTCATCCGCTCGTTGAGTGCGTGATTAACTTTACTCACGGAAACTGGGGCGAGTGGCACCATCTTGACGTAAACAACCGTCCTTGTACGAAGGAAAACCTCTATATTGACTTTAGGGGTAGAGTGCTTGACCTTGAGTATTTCCGCTATACCTTGGAACTTTTTCCCAAGTACTTCAAAAAAACGCCCATAATGATGCCTATCAATACCTTTGACAAGACGGACGAACTTGAACCTTGGGCGAAAGTGGGCGTAGACGAATACTCTTACGGTTTTAAGCGCGAGGGACTTATATCCATACCTGATTGCACTTACGCAATGAAGTACTGCGCGGGCAAAGCGCCTGCGTTTGGCGAGTGGCAAACGGCTTACGCGCACTATACCGCCGACGGACGCTGGAGTGACGAACTGGTCGACCGCGAGTTCGTTGACGGCAAATTAACGCATTGTAATCTGGGTTATTACGGTAGCGGAGCGTGGTTGTACCTTAAAGAGCGCGAGGCTCAGGTACGCTACTGGGCTAACCATATGGGGTATTACTATACGGTAGTGGGCGCAAAGTGGGAGGACGATTACGACGGAGAAATTTCCGTTACCGTTCGTAACGACGGAGTTACCGCAACCTATCTTGATAGTTACGCAAAAATAAGCCTTTTGGACGAAAAAGGCAATACCGTATGCGAAAAAACGCTACGAGATATCAACTTAAAGGAGGTGGGAGAAAAGGAAGAAAAGACCTTTACTTTCCCTTCGCCTTTTGATAAAACGAACGGGGATTTTACTCTCGCCCTTCGCTTTTTTGAGAGTAAACACGATAGAGAAATTCTGTTTGCGAACGCGGTTGACGGCGAGGGAAGAATACTCCTTAAAGAGAATAAGCGAGTAAAGGTTGACTTCGACGAGCGCGCAAGAGGCAACTGCGCTCTTAAAGGCGCGTATAAGGGCATAGTCTTCGAGGGCAATTACTGGCGAACTACTCTGCGCCGTGATATTTATAGAACTGCGCTTTACGGCGATCTTTATATTAAGAACTGGGATTTGAGCGTTACGGTTGAAAAGGGTACGCTCGTCGAGTTTGAGGCGTTTGGCTACGGCAACTTAACGCTAACCGACCAAAACGGTAACGAGGTTAAAGTAATTCTTGATAAAACGCCAAAGACTTTTAAGACGGGATTTACGGGTGAAAGCGGTACGGTTACTATCAACTTCGATTATTGCTACGAAGTTTGGTGCGCGCAATTCCTATCCTTTACTTACGAAAAATAAAAGAAAGAGGGCGGTAATTCGCCCCCTTTTTTCGTTGCTTAAACTTACGATTTATGATATAATAAGCGTATGGAAAGAAAGGACGCTAATCAAATAAGCGCGCTCTCGCTTGCCTTTTTGGGCGACGCAGTGTTTACGCTTTATATCAGAGACTACCTCGTCAATAATAACGACGGCAAAAGCGGTCTTCTTCACCTCGAGGCGAGCAAGTACGTTTGCGCTAAATCGCAAGCAAAAATGTACGAAACGCTTTTAGAGGAACTTACGGAAGAAGAGAGTGAAATCGCGCGTCGTTGCCGTAACGCTCACAACACCTCCAAGGCTAAGAACGCAGGGCTATCGGACTATAAAAGAGCAACTGCTCTTGAGGGGCTTTTAGGTTATCTTAAACTTGTGGGTGACGAAGAGCGACTTAACTATTTAATGGCAAAGTGCAAACAAATTATAGACGAATAAAATACAACCGTATGTAAAAATCACATACGGTTGTCGTTTTTTTATAAGATTAGTGGAACTTAGGCAACCAGTCGCCGTGCGCTTCGATGAGGTCGTCGCAAAGGCTCTTAATCTCGTCAAGCGAGAGTTGGTCGCGAGTATGGGGGTCGAGGTAAGCCGCCATATAGATATCGTCTTTCTTGTGAGAAACGGCAGCCTGAATCGTCATAAGATGCACGCCGATATGCGTGTTATTGAGGGCAACGAGTTGCGGGGGCAGGTCGCCAACGAAACAGGGGTTAAGTCCGTTGCGGTCTACCATAATGGGAACTTCAACGCACGCCTCACGGCAGATATTAGTAATAAGCCCGTTGTTAAGTACGTTACCGTGGATGCGGAAAGGAATATTCGTTTCGCAAGCCTCGATAATGTTCGAGCCGAACTCGTGAGTACGGTTATGGACGATATCGCCGTTATTGCACATTTCCTCGTACTGCTTTTTCCAGCCTTCGATTTGGTTGATACAGCGTCTGATGTACTCGTCGATGGGAATATGAAATCTTTCAATCAGTTCGGGGTACTTATCCTTAATAAAGTAGGGGTGGTATTCTGCGGTATGCTCGCTCGACTCGGTGTTGTAGTAGCCAAAGCGTTTCATCATTTCGATACGCACGAGGTCGTAAGTGGGGGTAAAGCCGGAGTTGAGTTTTTCAAAGATTTTAGGATAGAGGTCGTTGCCGTCCTTGTCTTTGAGTTCGTAAAGCCAAGCCATATGGTTAATGCCGGCAATCTTCCAACTTGCCTCGGCAATTTCGGGCATATCCATAACCTTGGAAAGTCCCAAAGTACAGCCCTGAACGGAGTGACAAAGACCAACCGTCTTTATTCCCGTATAGCGTTGCATATAGCCCGAGAGTATGCTCATAGGGTTAGTGTAGTTAAGAAGGAGCGCGTTAGGGCAAACCTCTTCCATCATATTCGCGTAGTCTTTAAGAACGGGAATAGTACGGAGCGCGCGGAAGATACCGCCGATACCGAGCGTGTCGGCAATCGTTTGCTTAAGCCCGTATTTCTTGGGGACTTCAAAGTCGGTAATGGTGCAAGGGTCGTATCCACCAACCTGAATAGCGTTAACTACGTAGTTCGCGCCACGGAAAGCCTCTTTAGCCTTTTCGTAAAGGTACTTGTTGATTTTAACTTTGGGGTTATATTTATCGCGAATAGCGGATATTACGACGAAGGACTGTTCAAGACGCTCAGGGTCTATGTCGAGAAGAGCAATTTCAAAGTCGCCAAGTTTGTCCGAGAGCATACAGTCGCCCAAAATATTTTTGGCGAAAATGGTACTGCCTGCTCCGATAAAGGTAATTTTCATTATAAGTGTTCCTCCTATTGACAAAAATTTAATTATTTGTTATACTTACAAAAAACGATAGCGGTGATAAAAATATGAAGTATGAAAAGTTCTACTGCCCGTTGACCTCAAACCTATCGGTTGACTTTGGCGACGGAATAGTGATTAAAGATTTAGGTTACGAGCGTACCTTGCCGAGCCATACTTTCGGTCCGTCTGCGCGCGATTATTATCTTATACATATCGTCGTTGGCGGAAGGGGAACTTTTACGCGCGAGGGCAAAACTTATTCTCTTTCAAGCGGAGAGGCGTTTTTAATTCGCCCGTTTGAAGTAACGCTCTACTCCTCCGATAAGAGCGAGCCGTGGGAGTATTACTGGATGGGCTTTAGCGGAGATAAGGCAAAAGCCTTGATTGATTACGCTTTTCCAAGCGATAAGTGCGTTGCAAGCGTAGGAAAAGGCACGATTTCCACAATAAATTCGCTATTTTCCACCGTTATGAGCGGAGAAATAGACCAACTCAAAGTGCGTAGCGCAATTTATAGACTGCTTTCGTCCGTCCGTCGAAGCCTCGTTCAAAGCGACGCGCACGCGCTCGGTATAGTGGAGCAGGCGTTAAATTACTTTGAAATCAACTATTACCGTTCGCTCTCTATTAGTGAACTTGCGTTTGAGTTAGGCGTAACGAGGGCGTACTTTACCACGCTCTTTACCCAAGAGGTAGGGGATTCGCCGTACAATTACCTCACCAAACTCCGTATGGAAAAAGCCAAGCAACTGATGAGTAAGGGAGAAAAACTATCCATATCCGAGATTGCGTACTCGGTAGGGTTTACCTCGCTTGAGCGGTTTAGTGAAATGTTTAAAAAGCACGAAGGGGTAAGTCCCAAGGCTTATCAGCGTTCCATATATAAAGTATAGCACGAATTTAAGTTATTTTCAATAAAAATACGGGGTAATTTGTTCTAAAAATTTAATGATTTGTTCTTTTTTTGTAAAGAGGCCTATTTTAATTGAGCAAAACCATATTTTATGGTATAATAGTATAGATAAAATGAAAGGAGAAGTTTTATGAGTAGAGCGGATAAAATCTTCATTGAAAACCTTAAAGACATTATAGCGAACGGTTTTTCGGACGAGAACCTTCCCGTTCGTCCGCATTGGGAGGACGGCACGCCCGCGCATACCACGAAGAAATTCTGTATCGTAAACCGCTATAACCTTGCCGAAGAATTCCCCATTATCACGGTGAGAAAGACTAACTTTAAGGCGGCTATCGACGAGATTTTGTGGATTTGGCAAAAAAAGAGCAACAATATCCACGACCTTAACTCTCATATTTGGGACAGTTGGGCGGACGAGAGCGGTTCAATAGGCAAGGCTTACGGCTACCAACTTGGCGTTAAGCATAAGTATAAAGAGGGCGAGTTCGACCAAGTAGACAGAGTGCTTTACGACCTTAAACACAATCCTCAGTCGCGCAGAATTATGACTAATATCTACGTTCACGCCGACCTTAACGAGATGAACCTTTATCCTTGCGCGTACTCAATGACCTTTAACGTAGTGGGCAATAAACTTAACGCGATTTTAAATCAACGCTCTCAAGATATGCTCACCGCAAACAACTGGAACGTAGTTCAGTACGCAACGCTCGTAATTATGCTTGCTACCGTCAGCGGTCTTGAGCCGGGCGAATTCGTTCACGTAATATCCGACGCGCATATCTACGACCGCCATATCCCCATTTGCGAGGAATTGTTCGAAAGAGAACAGTACGACGCGCCTAAACTCGTGATAAAGAGAAAAGTAACCGATTTTTACGACTTTAAGGTGGAGGACTTTGAACTCGTTGATTACAAGTACACTCCGCTTGGAAAGAAAATCGAGGTGGCAATATGATAAAAGCAATCGTAGCGGTGGATAAAAAATGGGGTATCGGCAAAAAGAACGACCTTCTTTTCCACCTCCCCGAAGATATGAAATTCTTTAGAGCGACCACGCTCAATAAAATAGTAGTAATGGGCTCTAATACCCTATTGTCTTTCCCCGGCTCTAAACCGCTTAAAAACCGCCAAAACTTCGTGCTTTGGCCGGGCGGAGAGAAGAGAGAGGATTGCACCGTCGTTCAGAGTTTAGAGGAACTTAAAGCAGTTCTCAAGGACAAAAAGGGCGAAGAAATCTTCGTTATAGGCGGAGCAATGTTCTACCGCACTATGCTCCCGTACTGCGAAAGCGTGCTCGTAACGAAGGTGGACGCTGACGGCGAGGCGGAAGTTTTCTTTGAAAATCTTGACGCGCTTAAAAACTTTAGATGCGTTAGCGAGAGCGAAAAGATTGCGAGCGGAGAGTACGAAATTAAATTTACCGAGTATAAAAACGACAGCCCTCTTGATTTTTGGGCGTAAGGAGAAATAATGAAAATTATAGGCAGAAACGCCGTAACTGAGGCTATTAAATCAGGACAAACCATTGATAGACTTGTTATTGCTCGCGACCTGAAAGATAGCGGAGCGCAAAAGATTATCAACGAGGCTAAGGCAAGGGGCATTAAGATTTTCTTTTATAGCAAGGAAGTTCTTGACCGCGAGAGCGAGGGCAAAAAGCACCAGGGCTTTATTGCGGAAGTAACCGACTTTAAGTATTGCGAACTTGAAGATATTCTCGCTTTAGCGGAAAGTAAAGGCGAAAAACCGCTTATTCTTATTCTTGACGGAGTGGAAGACCCCCATAACCTTGGCTCGATTATAAGAGTGGGCGAGTGCGCAGGCGTTCACGGTATCGTTATTCCCCGTCATCGCTCCGTGTCCGTGAACGAAACGGTAGTTAAAGTTTCGGCAGGCGCGGCGGCGCATATGAAGGTAGCGAAGGTTACTAATATCAACGACGCTATCGACGAACTCAAAGAGAAAGGCGTTTGGGTTTACGCGGCGGATATGGACGGAGCAAGCATTTACGATACCCGTCTTGACGGCGCAATCGCGTTCGTAATCGGTGGCGAGGGTAGCGGAGTTAAACGCTTAACCAAGAGTAAATGCGACGGTATAGTCGCTCTTCCGATGAAAGGCAAAGTAAATTCGCTTAACGCCTCCGTCGCAGCCGGCATAGTAACCTACGAATACGTTAGACAAAATTTAAGTAAGTAAAAATTAAAGGTCAACTGAACTGTTGACCTTTTTTCTATGATTATAATAAAATTCTTGACTTTTATAAAATCCTACTGTATAATTTTAAAAATTATTATCGAGGAACAAATAATTAGAGTTGAAGATAATAGTTAAAATTTAATATATTAAGGAGGCAGTTATGAAAAAAGCAGTATCAATTTTGTTGGCATTAGTAGTATTGACGGCATCATTTTTGGCATTTAGTGGAATAAATACCCCCTTGTATAAGGATTATATTGTTGCGACAAAAATGTTTGCTGATGATGAAAAGGTTGCAAAAACAGCGTATGCGGTTAAAGGTCTTGATGAAACTGAAGAATTTGTGGTAGTTGAGTTTGTGGATAGTGGTTATGCTGTTTATTTGAAAGAAGATATGACGCTGTTGGAATACGCCCCATTTGCACAATCACCGTTTAATCAATCGAATTCGTACTATGCGGGTCCTACGCAGTATTTTGAAAAAGAGGGAAATGTATTTATCAATAAATTTACAGATGAAGAAGTTTCAATTACAGAGGCGCAAACCGTGGCGCAATCGATTCGAAATAATTTTATTGTTGAAAATGATATGGTTGAGGAAAAAGAAACCCATAAAGAATTTAGAATAAATGATGGTAGTGCACCTAATGGAGAGATATTAAATAATAATTACGAAGGGGTATATATAGATAATGCATGGTATTTTGTAAGAAACCCGAGTCATGGTTACGCAGGTCTTATGAATAGACCATTAATTGATGATGATGTTATAGATTATAATCCGGAAGGGATAGGGGTGTGTACAACGGTTGCAACTCAATTATTATTGACATATAATAATTATTTTACAGATAGAAGGATTATTCCAAGACAGGATAGTAATTCTAATGACAATGAGTGGCTATATTATGATTATGGTGATATATCGCAAAGAAGGAATAATTTTTTTAGTTTAGGTTCAAGATATCGCTTTTTTAACAAATTATTGGAGTATTTTAACGGTCAAACATTTTACGATGCAAGCGATGCTATTTATATATATTTAGAGAATTTTGCACCTGAGATAAAGGATACAATAACTGTATCTTGTGCAATGAGTTCAAATGGAATAAGTAATAATGTTATTAATGAAATAGATAATAACCGTCCGTTATTAATTGGGATGACCGCATTTGCAGAAAATGTGGATAGTTGGCATGTTGTTGTATGTTATGGATATCGTAATTATGATAAACAGTTCGGGTATATTGTTCACTATGGGCATGGATTTAGCGGGACTGAACATGTGTGGACAAATGAGAATTGGTATTTTCAGTATTTAACTATGAGTAGTACTCACCAGCATTCATATAACTATATCGGCGGAGAATACCACGAACAAATATGTACAGTTTGTGGACAAAATGAGCCAACTGATATGCATAGTTTTACGTACGAGTTTGTGGAATATAATAATATGAAACATATTGCTTATTGCCGTTGTGGAGAACCGCAAATTATGGTGCATACTTTTGAAGCACGTGGTATTGGTCATCCGACGTATCATGAAAGAGTGTGTACAGGTTGTGGTTATATTATAATTGAAGACCATATTGAAAAGCAAAATTTAGGAAGGTGTATTTGGTGTTTAGAATCATTTTCCGCAACGCAAGCGACAGAAGGAGACCTTATTTCTACTGACGAAATAGACGAAGAGGGAAAAGAGATTATAAATAGTGAAGAGGACGATACCAAGGAAATAATTCAAAATGGCGTTGAGTAATTATTCTAATTTTGCTAATATTATTACGGCAAGAAAAAATGAAAGCGATTTAGAGTGGAAAGACTTACATATCGCAAAAAGAATACTTATTATCGTATGTCTTGTTTTGCTGTTGCTAATAACGGGGGTTTTTGGTAATGTTTTATGGCTAATTTATAATTGTTTGCCGATTGAGGAAATGACGACGGGGGAGCATATTGAAAGAATAACGGCAATAATGGAAGAAGAACATACGGACAAAGAAATCGTCGTCGTTCCGCTTAAAAGTTTTTCGGATTATGCAAACGACACGCAAGGGGAAGTAAAATACTATTACGTTAGAGTGGGCAATTCGATACCAATGGTGTTAAACGAATATCGCAATAGGTATTATTGCTATGGTGGAGCAGGGTTTTCTCTAAACGACGATTTGGTAAACGAAGAAATCTATGTGGAAGACTATAACAATTTTCGTTTTTGTGCAATGGAGATAGACGGTCAACTTATAGAAATCAACACCCAACAAGTGTTAAACGTACAATTTTGTCGTAATTTTTCCAAAGTTTGCGACAAGTATCGTGAAGAGTTGGCGTACAGAACTTTTATGGGCTACGCCGACTATTATAGTTATGGATAGGGGGCAAGGTAAGTATGAGTAAAACTAATATTTTGTTTAACGGCGTTCCCTCAAAAGCAAGTAAAAAAGGAATATTCAATTTATCGCTTGCCGTTAGAATTCGTTTAATTGCATTGATATTATTGCCGATGCTAATTCTAACCGTTATTGCAAGCGGAGTGGATTATGAAACGGACGAAAGAAAGGAGTATAGGAGTGTAAAAGACCACCTTTCCGTCGTTTCATCAATTATTGAAACCAAATTCGACGAGGGAAATCAGCGTGATTTTGAGTTAAGCGTTTTTTCTATCGGCGGAAAACGATTAGTAAAATCATTGACGGAAGAGTTTAATAAATTAGTGTTTTTAGCGGAGTTTTCTTCATCGTCAGCGATAATAATATCTTATAACGGCAAATATTATTACGACGAAAAATTCTATATACAAGGCGCAAACCCGTTTCAAACATACGAGGTAAATGATGAAGAGAAAACTCTTTTCGTTATGCCCAACGGCTCAATTAATTTTTGTAAAACTGTTGATGATGAAGTATATAGTCTAACTAACGGCGAAAAGGTTCAGTACACGGTAATGATGCGTATGATTAACGCCGCGTACGATAACTTTCAACGTTTTCAGCCGTTAGAATTAAGTTAAAAGAATAAATAAGTAGTAGATTATAAAAAAGGAGCAGAGAAAATGAAAGTTTCTAATATGAATATTCCTTATAATCCCGACCACGCGAAGAAGTTGGAAGGGCTAAAATATGGGAACAAAGACAATAGTAATATTCGTTGCAGAGATCCCTTTATTATGCCTTACGGCGGTAAATACTACTTTTACCAAGCAGGACCTGACGAAGGCAGAAAGGGTATCGTTTGTTACGTGAGCGACGATCTGCAAAACTGGAGCGATCCCGTGATAGTGTTCACGCCTCCTGAAAATTTTCACGGCATAAAGAACTTTTTCTGGGCGCCCGAGTGCCACTATTACAAGGGTAATTTCTATATATTCACTTCCGTATTTTCTTCGCGCTTTAATCATCGTACGATATCGGTGTACCGCGCGGACAATCCTCTTGGACCATTTGAAGATATTGCCGACGGCGCAATTTCCCCTCGCGACTGGGACGCAATCGACGGCACGCTATATATCGACGGGCAAAACAATCCTTGGCTGGTATTCGTACACGAGTGGACGAGTATGCCCGACCACAACGGCAGTATGGTAGCGGGAAGACTTAGTGAGGACTTTACCAAGTTGATTAGTGAGCCTATTCATCTTTTTTACGCAAAAGATCCCGTTTGGGCGACGAGTGGCGTAACCGACGGACCGTACCTTTATCGCGAGGACGACGGCACGCTTATGATGATTTGGTCGAATTTTAGCGAAAAGGGGTACGTGGTGGCTCAAATGCGTTCGCAAAGTGGCGAAATTCAAGGACCTTGGGAGCAAGCGCCTTTGTTATATCAAAAGGACCTTTGCCCCGTATTTACCGCCGACGGTGGCCACGGTATGATTTTTCAAAGGAACGACGGAGTGTTTATGCTTTCTCTTCACTCCCCTCAGCACCTTAAAGAAGGCGAGTTCGAGAAACTTCTTCTCTTAGAAGTAGAGGACGGCGACGGTTGTATTAAACTTAAATAATTAAAAAGCCGAGCGATTTTGTCGTTCGGCTTTTTTAGTGATATTTTGATTACGGTTAGATAACGATTGTAGAAACGCTGTCCGATAACAGTTCGGCGTAGTAGCAATCACCGTTATAATGCAGTTCGGTTTGGAATTTGCAGTCGTTGGGGTTGATAACCACGAGCACGAGTTTTCCGTCGCCGTTGTCGATAGCAAAGCCCTCGATGGGTTTCTTTTGCGAAGCAGGATAACCGAAGATGCCACCTTGATAAGAGCGTTCAATCTCTTCAAGAGCGTAGATTTTAGAGTTGGGTGTAAGGTAGGGGGCTATATGCGAGAACGCTTTATACTGACCGCTATAATCGAGGCTATTCGTTACGCGGTTAAAGGTAACTAAGCCACCGCAGAAGAAAGGTCCGATATTAGGACCGCCCGTTTCGTTAAGGAGCAAGTTCCAACCGGTAAAGGACTTGTAACCGCAAGCAAGCGAGCGCGATACCATAATCGACCACTTGCACCAGTCGGTGTCGTAATTCTCGTAAAGACGAGGACCGCCTTCCGTAAAATGCAGTTCGAGTGAGGGGTAGGCGTCGGTAATTGCAACCGTTTGGATAACGTCGCCCTCATAGTAGTGGAAAGCCACACCGTCGGCGCAGTTAACCAAGTCTTTATCTTCGTTAAGCGACCACATTACTCTGTCAACGCCGTTAAAGCAGTGGTCGAACATCCAAATCTTAACCTCTAAGCCTCTTTCTTTGAAGAGAGCGGAAAGGATTTTAATAAACTTCATTTCCGTTTCGGGATGCCAGAAACAAGTGGGGTAAGCGCGGTTTTGACACTCGGGCTCGTTTTGAGGCGTTATAGCGCGGATATTGATGCCCTCTTTTTTGTACTCTTCAATATAGCGTACGATATACTCGGCGTAGCAGGGCAAGAACTCGTCGCGCATAAACCCTCCTGCGATATTACCGCCCGTTTTCATCCAAGCAGGCGGACTCCAAGGCGACGCGTATAAATAGAGGTCGGGTTTAACTTTAAGCACTTCCTTGAGCATAGGAATAAGATACTCTCTGTCGCGGTCAATGGAAAAATGCTTAAGCGCGGTATCGCCCTCAAAGTCGTCGTAGGTGTAAACTTCCGCCGAATAGTCGCACGAGCCGATATTAAGACGAGCAACGCCTAAGTTTAAGCCCTCTTTTGAGTATATAGATTTAATAAAGGCAGTACGCTCCTCTTTGGGCATTTGCTTTAAGTTATAACAGGACGCGCTGGTAATTGCCACGCCTAAGCCCAAAAAGTTTTCTACCACGGGCTTACTTGAAACTCTTAGTTTTTTCGTTGCGGTCATTGACGGCGCGGTAAAAACTTCTTGACTTTGCTTATCGTGGGTTTTATCGGTGTAAATTTGTATTCCTCTTTTCATTTTTCCCTCCTATGAAAATAATGAGTATAATTGTATTATATCACAAAAAAATAGTCAAGTATAGGATTTTTTAATTATAATAATTGTATTTTTCGCTAATTTATGGTATAATATAAAAAACCATTACCGGAGGGCTGAGCGAAATGATTTTTAATCTAAATACTTTTTCTAATTGTAGTTTTAATTCCGCGCATAAGCAGGTTTGGAAAACGAAATCTTTCAGTTATCTTAATTCGCCAAGACCTGATTACGGGTTTATGTTCTTATATAAGGGCAGTATGAAATTCGTTTATCAAAAGGGCGTTCTCGAGGCTCAGACGGGTGATATAATATTTTTACCCAGGGGCTGTTATTACGAAGTTTTCTTTAACGGCGACGAGGAAAATACCGCGGACTACCTCGTTAATTTTTCCGCCTTTAGCGAGAGTGAGTTTGACCAACCTATGAGGATTTTGCAAAACGCGTCGCCCTCGTTTATAGAACTTTTTGAAAGGGTGCTTAGAGCAAGCGTAGAGGGCGAGAGCAGTTATTATTGCAACGGCAGTATGTTTTTTCTTTTTGACCGCATTGAAAACGCCTTTAAAGAAAGCGATAACCATGCTAAAGGCGAAATAATCACCAAAGCGGTTACGCTTTTGTCGGGCGCTGATAACCTTTCTATTAAGAATATTGCTAAAGAGTGTGGCGTAAGTGAGAGCGGACTAAGAAAACTTTTTACCGACGAGTACGGCGTCTCGCCCGTAGAATACCGCCAAAAAGAGCGCGTTAAAAGGGCGGAGTATCTTTTAGAATCTACCACGCTTTCCGTTAAAGAGATAGCCTACGCCCTAAATTTTTACGACGAATCGTACTTTTGTCGAACTTTTTTTAAGCATACGGGACAAACGCCCAAAGAATATTCAAAAAATAGAAAACTATAAAAAGGTTATAGAGAAAAAGCGAGTTATAAGACTCGCTCTTCTTTTATTCTCTAACTTTCGTTACCGACTGAAGAAGGGTTAAACGCTCTTCTTTGGTCATTTTGTGGAAGTTATCCTTGCCGTCTAAAAGTTCGGTAAGCATAGGGATATCCATTTCCCACTCAGCCTCGTCCCAAACGGTAGTATAGTCGTCGTTGATAAGGCGGTAGAGGTCTTTGTCTCCGCTAACCACGTCGAGAGTGAAGAAGTCCTTTGCGGTAATGCGGTTTTTATATTTATCGGTGCAGTTGAGGTAAGGCCCGGTAATAAATCGGTCGTCAACTTTATAGGTATCGTTAAATATGGGGTGTGAAGTAAAGCGGACGGATAGGGACAGTCCTTGCTTTTTAACGCACTCGCACAAATCGTTGAGAACGAGCAAGTAGTTGACGGAAGTGTCCTCGTCGCCGTAAGTTTTTTGGTAAGTTTCCGACCAAGGCGGAACGGCTAAGATACGAATTTTGAGGTTCTTACTACGGCGCGCCGCCAAGGTAAGCGCGTTTCTAAAGGGAGGCTTTGAAGTCATTATAAGCCTGTAACCCGAAATCCAAATTTCCTCTCTGCAAGTGGGGATAATCTTTTCTAAAACTTCGCTCTTGTTAAAGTGCAGGTTTTCGATACCGAAGTCTTTGAACTTTGATATGAATTCGTCGTTTTGCGATTCGCGGATTTTAATGAAGGTGTCGGATACGAGGCACAGAAAGGACGCCATAAGCGAGGTTGCGATTGCGAGCATAAGTTCGCTTAGCCACTCGTCGCTTGCGTTAAACCATATAATTACGCACACCGCCGTAACGACCGCTAAAAGAATTGAGAAGAAAATGTTGCCCGTTAAGTGATATTGATGAATATAGTCCTTTAGGGTAGTGCGCTTAGGGTCGAAACGGTAATAAACGGTATCAACGCCCGGGCCTCTGTCGTCGGCAAGATAGCAGTGTCCGTGAAAGCCAAGTTGCGTAAGAATACGAAGATGCCCTTTATTCGACGACCAAGTTCTCGTGAAAATATAGTGCTTTCTAAACTTGCGCATAATACGGTTATAGAACTTACCGGCAATGCCTTGATGACGGTAATCGGGATGAACGATAATGGTGGTTACGTAGAGGTTGGGAGCGTACTCTGAGGCGATATTTTCGCATACGTAGTTCTTTTTGAACGACATAAAGCCTACGATATGCCCGTCCTCGATGGCTACGAGATTGTTTTGAGCGAGAATATTATTGAAGTATTCTTTGGGTACTGCGCCCCCCGTTTCTTCCACTTCTAAGTCCGCTTGAGTAGTCGAACCGCGCGACGAGAGTGGAGGCACGAATTCGTGGTCGCAAAGCACCAAGAGGTTCCAAATATCCTCTTGAAACGCAGGATCAGTTATTTTACTAAAAAGTTTAATTCTCATAATTACCTCACACCTATATTATAGCACAAATAAAATATAAAGCAAGTAAAAAGGGACAAAATAAAGGACAAGATTTTTACTCTCGTCCTTTTGTCGTTATCTACCGAAGAAACGGTTTTGGAAGTCCACGATATCCTTTTCCGCTACCGCGATATCCTCTTTGTTGGTTGCAAAAGCGCGCGAGTGGGCGGAGGTTAAAACGGAATACGGTGGGAAGTAATGCGTTATTAAGAAACGCGCGTAGTTGACGAAACGGTAACGCCCTGCGCATTGAAAGTCCTTATCGGTGAATTTATATACCGCTACCGAATGCTCGGACTTAATCGCCTCTTGTACGCCGTCAAAATCCTTAGAAAAGACGAGCGTGTAACTTTTGTTGAAGAGTGAGAGCGGATTGTCGAAGTTGTGAGCGTCGGACACGCCTACTACGGGAATAGTCAAACCGTTAGCGCGCATTTCCGTCCAAAGCGCGAGTTGAAGATTGTTGCCGTAAAAAATACTATCACCACAGCCTGCAAAAACTTCTAACGCGTCGAACTCGCCCTTTTCCCAAAGATAGCGAACCTCCGAAGTTTGCGCGTGGTATTCGCCCTCCACGTCCCAGAAGGGATGAGCCATAATGGCAAGCCCACCGCACTTGCGAATTTCCCTTGCAATAAATATACGGTAAGCGAGCATACGGGGGTCGAAAATATCGGGACTGTCAATTTCTTTAATAATCTTTTGAATTTCGCCCTCCACGTAATCGTCGTCCGTTTCGATAATTTCGTTTATGGAATAATTACCGTTAAAGTTGATCGTGTGAAAGTACCCCATATCCTTGTTATGCACTTCTTCGCCACGGAAAACGCGGAAGAGCGCAGTGAGGGGCGCAATTTCTTTATTGAGTTCAACCGAGGGAGCAAACTTGTGGTGGTCGGTAAGCGCAATAAAATCGTAACCTTTTTCGCGATATCTTTGCGCAACCTCGAACGGCTCGTGCGCGCCGTCGGAACGGGTAGAGTGAAGATGAAGGTCGCCTTTATAAACATTTAAATAGTACAAGTCTTCTTCTACGGCAAAAAGGTCAGTTCTAAAAATTATTTTGCCATTTTCCTTTAC
Source organism: Pumilibacteraceae bacterium (assembly GCA_045532295.1). Classification (GTDB taxonomy): domain Bacteria; phylum Bacillota; class Clostridia; order Christensenellales; family Pumilibacteraceae; genus UBA10677. The sequence continues at coordinate 20,086 of JAZSFP010000022.1, forward strand.
TCTAACCGAATACCTCTGTTCGCCCTTAAAATCATAGGTAAGCGAGTAAAGGTTTTCGCCTTCTTTCGTAAGGGGATAATAGGGGTAGCGGTACTCTTCGAGAATTTTATACTCGGGAGTATGCTTTATCGAATATTCCTCCATAGGCTGAATTTTGACTTCGAGCGTCTTGTCGTCGCTGAGGGCAAAAAATATTTTCGCTCTACGGTTGGCTAAAAAAACTCTTGGGTAAATTTGCATCGTCTTGCCTCCTTGCTGAAAGTATAACACCGTAAGTGCGCCTTGTCAAGTGAATTATTGACAAAAGTTTATATAAATTATATAAAAACGCGCTATTTTGCTTGCTCAAAACGGGCTTTTGGTTTATAATTATAATGGTAACTTTCGGGTTATTACAAAGACAAAATCTAACTTTAAGGAGATAACAATTATGAGAAAGCCGATTATTGCAGGCAACTGGAAGATGAACAACACCAAGGCTCAAGCGGAGGAACTTATTACCGCTCTTAAGCCTTTAGTTAAAGAAGTTAAGGGCGTTGATATCGTAGTATGCGTTCCCTTTACCGTTATTGAGAAAGTTAAGAAACTCGTTAAGGGTAGCAAGATTAAGGTTGGCGCGCAAAACGTAGCGTGGGCTGACAAGGGCGCGTTCACTGGCGAAATTAGCGCGGATATGCTTAAAGAAGTAGGCGCAGAGTACGTAGTAATCGGTCATAGCGAGCGTCGTCAATACTTTGGCGAAACGGACAAGAGCGTTAACGCTCGTACCGTTCAGGCTCTTAAGTACGACCTTAAACCCATCGTTTGCGTAGGCGAGACTTTGGAAGAGAGAGAAGGCAAACTTACCGAAAAGGTACTTCTTACCCAAATCGAAGGCGCGTTCGAGGGAATTAGCGACGAGGACGCAAAGAAAATCGTCGTTGCTTACGAACCCGTTTGGGCAATCGGAACGGGCAAGACTGCAACCAGCGAGCAGGCTAACGAGACTATTCGCTTTATCAGAAAGACTTTAGCGAAGAAGTACGGCAGATTTACCGCTAACCGCGTGCGTATCCAGTACGGCGGAAGTATGAACGCTAAGAACGCCTCCGAACTTATGGCTATGAGCGACATCGACGGCGGACTTATCGGTGGCGCGTCGCTTAAGGCTGAGGACTTCTCTATCGTAGTTAAGGCAGGCGCAGAGGCGTAATTATGAAAAAAACGGACGCAATCATTATAATGGACGGATTTGGTGAGCGCGATTGCAAGTGCGGTAACGCCGTTACCACTTGCGGAACTCCCTATATCTGTTCGCTCTTAAACAAATATCCTGCAACCTTCATTGAGGCAAGCGGAAGAGCGGTTGGTCTTCCCCAAGGTCAGATGGGCAATAGCGAGGTAGGACACCTTAACCTCGGCGCAGGCAGAGTAGTTTATCAAGACATTACCAAAATCGACAAGTCCATCGAGGACGGTGATTTCTTCGCTAACCCCGTGCTTCTTGGCGCAATGGACAACGCTAAAAAGAACGGAACGGCTCTTCACCTCGTAGGTCTTACCTCCGACGGTGGCGTTCACAGTTCTATCAATCACCTTTACGCGCTTATTGAAATGGCAATGCGCGAGGGCGTTACGAAGGTTTATATCCACTGCGTAACCGACGGTCGCGACGTGCCTCCCGATAGCGCAATTTGCTACGTTGAGATGGTAGAGAACAAGATTAAAGAACTTGGCTCGACCGCTAAGGTTGTTACCGTAGAGGGCAGATATTATTATATGGACCGCGACAACCGTTGGGATAGAGTAAAACGCGGATACGACAGCGTTTTTGCAGGCGTAGGCAATAAGTTTAGTAGTGCGCTTGAGGGCGTTAAAGCGTCTTACGATAAGAAGATTTACGACGAGTTTATCGAGCCTATCGTAGTGGGCGATTACGACGGCGTTAAGGAAAACGACAGTATCGTGTTCTATAACTTCCGTTCCGACCGCGCGCGCGAGATATCCAGAGCGGCGATTTACCCCGACTTTAACGAGTTCGAGCGTGAGGGCGGATATAAGCCCGTTTACTACGTGGGTATGACGCAGTACGACGCTACCTTTACGGGAATTCACACCGCGTTTGAACCCAGAGAACTTAAAAATACTTTGGGCGAATTCTTGAGCAAAAACGGTTATACGCAAGCGCGCGTAGCGGAAACCGAGAAGTACGCTCACGTAACTTTCTTCTTCAACGGTGGCGTTGAACAGCCTAACGAGGGCGAAGAGCGTGTGCTCGTTGCAAGCCCCAAGGTTGCTACTTACGACCTTCAACCCGAGATGAGCGCGTACGAAGTAACGGAAAAAGCGCTTGAGGTTATCGGTAAGGTGGACGTTTTAATCCTTAACTATGCTAACTGCGATATGGTAGGGCATACCGGCGTGTTCGAGGCAGCGGTTAAGGCGGTTGAAACCGTTGATACCTGTCTTTCCAAACTTCTTCCTGCAATTGCTAAAACGGGCGGTACTGCGCTCGTTACCGCCGACCACGGTAACGCTGAGCAAATGACCTTCGAGGACGGCTCGCCCTTTACCGCGCATACTACTAACCTCGTTCCCTTTATCTTGGTAGGCGAGAAATACGAGGGCGTAACCCTTAGAAGTGGTGGCGCGCTTTGCGACGTTGCTCCTACGCTCCTCGACGTTATGGGCGTAGAAAAGCCCGAGGAAATGGAAGGCGTTTCCCTTATTGAAAAATAAAAAACCTTATGCCGAAATGAATATCGTTTCGGCATAAATTTTAAGGACGAAAATATGAAAATTTACGACGATATTTTACAAACGGTAGGCTCTACCCCCATAGTGCGACTTTCTCGCCTCGTTAAAAACTGCGGTCTTGAGGGCGAACTTTTGGGTAAAATCGAGAGTTTTAATCCTTGTGGTTCGGTTAAGGATAGAGTGGCAATCACTATGGTGGAAGAGGCTGAAAAGAGCGGAAAACTGAAAACGGGCGGAGTAATAATTGAGCCGACGAGCGGAAACACGGGCATAGGTCTTGCGTCCGTTTGCGCGGTAAAAGGCTACCGTCTTATTCTTACTATGCCCTCGTCAATGAGCGTTGAGCGTCGTAAACTTCTCTCTGCGCTTGGCGCGGAAATCGTGCTAACCGATGCAAGCGAGGGTATGGACGGCGCAGTCAAAATGGCGCAAAAATTAAATAACGGTATCGAAAATTCGTTACTTATCGGTCAGTTTGACAACCCTGCAAACCCCCTTGCGCACGAAAGAACTACCGCTAAAGAAATCATTGCCGACGCTCCTAATATCGACTGTTTCGTTTCTTGCGTTGGAACGGGCGGAACGATTAGCGGAATAGGTAAAGCGCTTAAAGAGTTTAACGAAAATATTGAAGTTATCGCTGTTGAGCCCTCTGAGAGCCCATTGCTTTCACAAGGAGTGAGCGGAGCGCACGGAATTCAGGGAATAGGCGCAAACTTCGTCCCTGCCGTTCTTGACCGTAAAATTATTGATAGAGTGGAAACGGTATCAACCGCCGAGGCGATTGAGTGCGCAAAACTCTTGATGAAAACGGAAGGATTTACCTGTGGAATAAGTTCGGGCGCGTCGCTTTTCGTAGCGTTAAAACAACTCAAGAAAGGCAAAACCGTCCTCGCCCTTCTTCCCGACGGTGGAGAAAGATATCTATCGACGAGTTTATTTGAGTAATCGATCGTACAAAGTTTTAGGAGAAGTTTATGATTTATACTGAACTAACTAAAAAGGCTATGCGGTTGTGTTTTGACGTCCACAAAGAGCAAGTTGACAAAACGGATATGCCGTACGTTTTTCACCCGTTTTACTTAGCAACGCAAATGGACGACGAGGTATCCACTGCTTGCGCTTTGCTCCACGACGTAGTAGAGGATACGCTCACTTCCTTTGAAGACCTTAGAAATATGGGTTTTCCGCATGAGGTAATAGAGGTCTTGACCTTGTTAACTCACGAAGAGGGAGTGCCGTATATGGATTACGTTAAGAAAATTGCTACCAACGAAACGGCGAAAAAGGTTAAGATTGCAGACCTAAAGCATAATAGCGATACGACGAGGTTAAGTCAAGTGGACGAGAAAACTTCTAAACGCTTAGAAAAATACCGCAACGCACTTAAACTTCTTATTGAATAAAAGAAAAGCCGACCAAAAGGTCGGTTTTTTTAATAATCAACTAAGCAAAGAATATAATCGGTTGAAACGCTGAAAAATTTTGAAAGCGCAATCAAAAATTCCGCGCTCGGTAGACTTTTTCCCTTTTCCCATAGCGAAATCGTGTCTTGCGAAGTGGATAAAATTGCTCCTAACTCCGCTTGCGATAGTTTGTTTTCAATCCTCAGTTCGCGTAATCTTTCGCCTATTTGGTTTATTTTCTTTTCTACTGCAATCTTTTCCATACTTATATAATACGAAAAAAACTCGTAAAATAGTTGACTTACGAGGATTTTTCGTATATAATTTATAAATACGAGGATTTTTCGTATAAAAAATCATAAAGGAGAGTAAAAATGAAGAACAAATTGACTAAGAAAGAGATTAAAGAGCAAGGAAGTAAGATGTATGTTGCTAGTGGTTATATGATTTTAGCAGGAATAATATCGCTTGGCGTTATAGTCGTAGCGATAATGATTGCAGCATTATCAGACACTGAAACCCCTGAACTTACGATTATGATGACACTAATGATGGCTCTTAAGGATAATGCGTTTTCTAACGTTATCATAGGAATAACGTACGTAGGGGTAATTTGTGGTGGAATAGGCGTATTTCTATATTTTGCGGGATTGCATTACGTGGGACTTGCGCTTAGCGGTGTTGATGAAGAAAAAGATAGTGCCGATAAAGAGCCCACGGAGGAAGAGCCGTCCTCTAAGGAAACGAGCGTTTTAAATAGCGAAGATTTATCGTAAAGAACGCGCTCGTCGTAATTTTCGTAAGTATTAGAGTGAAATTATCCTATATGAGAATTAGAGAATATTATATCGAGAAAACTCTTAGGAGGGCGCAACCGACTACGCAACCTAATAGAGTAGAAAAGAGGGCGACGGGAATTGCGTAGCGGAGGTTTTTGATTTCGCTCTTTGAAAAGTAGATGGACGAGATATAGAAAATCGTTTCGCTCGAGCCGTAGATAAGGGAGGCGCAAAGTCCTATATAAGTGTCCGTTCCGTACAAAGTGAAGATATTATCGAGGATCGCAAGAGCGCCTGCGCCACTTACCGGACGGATTAAAATTAGTTCGGTAAGTTCGCTTGGAAGTCCCAAAAAAGATGTAACGGGTGCTAAAATTTGCGACACTACCTCGTTTAGACCGCTTGCTCGATACACTTCCACCGCTACCATAACGGCGAGAAGAAAAGGAAAGACTTCCGCCATTAGCGTTAGGGCGTTTTTAGTGCCTCCGATAAAGGTCGAGTACGAGTTGTCCTTGCGAAAAATTGATATAAGAAGAACGGTTAAAAATATAACTGGAATAATGTAAGAGGTCATTTTGCCTGGCCTCTTATTTTCATTTTAAGGGGAAGGGTGGAGGGCTCTTTAGGGAGAATTTTCGATAGAATTTTAACGAGCAAAACGCCTACGACGGTTGATACGACGGTGGCGACGATAGAGGGAAGAAGAAAGGAGGCAGGGGAGAGCGAGCCGTGGCTAACCCTTAATCCGATAACTGTGGAGGGGATAAGTTGAAGAGAGGTTGCCGATATTACGGTAAGCATAATCATATTCGTCGAGGCGTAATTTTTGCCCTCGTTCATTGAGTTTATCGCGCTAATGCCCATAGGGGTGGAGGCGTTTCCAAGCCCGAGAAGGTTAGCGGACATATTCATAGAAACGAATTTTCTACTCTCTTTACTAATGCCGGGGAAAAGCCAACTTATAAGAGGCGAGAGCAGTTTTTCCACGAGCGCGGTTGCTCCCGATTTTTCGAGTAGCGCGAAAAAGCCCAGCCAAAACCCGTAGGTTGCTACGAGCGAGAGGGCAAGGTCGACGGAATTTTTTGCGCCCGTTACGAGCGCGGTAATCGCACCGTCCGGGCAAAAGAAGGTTAAAGCGAGCGTGGAAAAGAAAATTAGCGCGGTCCAAATAGCGTTCATAAATACTCCTTTTTGCTATGTATATGAGAAAGGGCGAGAAAATATTTATTCACTAAGGTTAAACGATTGCTTTTTTGGTTTTTTTGGGTTATAATAGAACGAGAAAAATATAACTTTCCACTAAAGTGGAAAAAGAGGTCAGGCTATGGAAAAAAAGTATTACATCACAACCCCTATCTATTATCCCAGCGGAAAGTGGCATCTCGGCCACAGTTACACCACCGTTTGTTGCGACGCAATCGCTCGTTATAAGAGGATGCGCGGTTTTGAAGTGTTCTACCTCACTGGAACGGACGAGCACGGTCAAAAAATCGAGAAGAACGCGAACGAGGCTGGCAAAACTCCTCAGGCGTTCGTTGACGAGAGAGTGGCGAACATTAAGGAACTTTGGTCGCTTTTGGATATTTCCTACGATAAATTTATTCGTACCACCGACGACTATCACGTGAAGGCGGTACAAAAAATCTTCAAACAACTTTACGATCAGGGCGATATCTATAAGTCTAAGTATAAGGGCAAGTATTGCACTCCTTGCGAGTCGTTTTGGACGGAAAGCCAACTTATCGACGGAAAATGCCCCGACTGTGGTCGTGAGGTAATCGACGCAGAAGAGGAAAGTTACTTCTTCCGCCTTTCCAAGTATCAAGATAAAATCAAGGAACTCTTGACCACCACCGACTTCCTTCAACCCCAGTCGCGCGTTAACGAAATGGTCAATAACTTCCTCAAAGACGGCTTGACCGACCTTGCCGTTTCCCGTACTTCGTTCACTTGGGGCGTTCCCGTAGAGTTCGATAAGGGACATATCGTCTACGTGTGGATTGACGCGCTCTCTAACTATATCACCGCGCTTGGCTACGGCAGTGAGGACACTTCGCTCTTCGATAAGTACTGGCCGGCGGATCTTCATATGGTAGGCAAGGAAATCGTGCGTTTCCATACGATTATTTGGCCTGCAATCTTAATGGCGCTCGGTCTTGAAGTTCCCAAGAAAGTTTACGGCCACGGCTGGTTGCTACTTGGCGGAGACAAGATGAGCAAGTCCAAAGGCAACGTGGTAGACCCCTTCGTTTTGGCGGACCGCTACGGCGTTGACGCTATAAGGTACTATATCCTCCGCGAAATCCCCTTCGGCTCTGACGGAGTTTACACCAACGAGGCGTTCATCGGCAGAATAAATATGGACCTTTGCAACGACCTTGGCAACCTTACCAGAAGAACGCTTGCAATGAGCCGTCAATATTTTGAAGGCAAGGTAGACAAAAATGGTGAAGCGGGCGAGTTCGACGAAGAATTTATCTTAGCAATCAACGCGCTCGATAAGAAAATGGACGAGGCGATTGATAAAATCAATCCTTCCAAAACGCTCGAAGAAATTTTCGCGGTTATCGACAAGGCTAATAAGTATATCGACAACACTCGTCCCTGGGTGCTTGCTAAAGACGAGAACAGCCGTCGCCGTCTTAACGCGGTAATTTACAATCTTTTAGAGAGTATCCGCGTTTGCGCAACCGCGCTTATGCCCTTTATTACCAAAACGCCTCTTAAGATTTTCGAAGGTCTTGGCGTAGAAGTACCCACGCTTTTCGAGGGCAATCTCGTTTGCGGAAAGGTGGAAGAGTATCAGACTAAAGAAATCGGAATTTTATTCCCCAGAATAGATGTTGAAAAGGAACTTAAAGAAATGGAAAAACTTGCTGAAGTTAAGGAAGAAAAGGTGGAAGTTAAAGTAGAAGAGAAAGAGGAAGAGAAAGTAGAGTACATCTCTGCCGACGAATTCTTCCGCACCAAACTCGTCGTAGGTGAAATCCTCGCTTGCGAGAAAGTTCCCAAGGCGGATAAACTCTTAAAGTCCACCGTAAAGATAGGCGACGAGGTTCGCACGATTTTAAGCGGTATCGCTCAATACTACACTCCCGAAGAAATGGTAGGCAAGAGAGTAGTGGTAGTTTCCAACCTTGCTCCTCGTAAAATCAGAGGCATTGAAAGTCAAGGTATGCTCCTTTGCGCCGCAAACGACGACGGGCTTTGCCTCGTAACCCCCGAAAAACTTATGGAGAGCGGAACGGAAGTATGCTAATCGACACTCACGCGCACCTTACGGACGAGCAGTATAACGGCGCGGGCGAAATCATTGAGAATATGCAACGAGATAACCTCGCCCGTATCATAACCGTAGGGTACGACGAGGAGAGTAGCAAAGCAGGGCTTAAGATTGCAACGGAAAACGAGAATATCTATTGCGCGGTAGGCGTTCATCCAGATAACGCGCAACGCCTTACGGACGACCCCTGTCAAAGACTTTTAGCCCTTTCTCGCTCCCCTAAATGCGTAGCGTTTGGTGAAATCGGGCTTGACTATCATTACGATAGCACCGATAAGGCTAAGCAAAATTACTGGCTTTGCCGTCAACTTGAAATGGTTGAAGAGGGCGAACTCCCCGTAATTTTCCATATTCGCGACGCTTACGAGGATATGGAAAAGGTGTTAAAGCAAAACCTTAATAAACTCAAAAAAGGCGCGGTAGTCCATTGCTATTCGGGTTCGCTTGAGACTGCGCTTAAATATATTGATATGGGCTTTCATATCTCGTTCACGGGTTCTATAACCTTTAAGAACGCTAAAAAATTCCCCGATATTATCAAGGCTCTTCCGCTTGAACGCATTATGCTCGAGACGGATTGTCCTTACCTTGCGCCCACTCCGCATAGAGGCGAACTTAACTATCCTAAGTTCGTTAAGTATCAAGCCGAACGCATCGCCGAAATTTTAGAAATGGATGCGAGCGAAGTGGAGAGAATAACGACCGAAAACGCTTATAAATTCTTTGAAAAAATGAACCGTATATAAAAATTTAGAACGAAATTAATCTTGCTAAAAACTTTAGCAGGAGGATTTTTTATAGGAGGAAAACTTTATGAAATTTGCTAATATGCACTTGCACTCGGTTTATTCTGACGGAATTTTTACTCCCGAAGAACTTTGCGTCAAGGCAAAGGAAATGGGTTACGGCGCGCTCGCGCTTGCTGACCACGAGACCGCAATCGGTTACGACGACCTCGTTTCAGCGTGCAAAAAGCACGGTATGGACTGTATTCGCGGAATAGAAATGTACGGACCGTTCGAGGGCTATTCTTTGCACCTTACCGGCTACGACTTTGATATGACTAACCCTAAAGTCGTAAAGTATCATAACGACTGCAGAGAGCATTATTACTATCTTACCAAAAATAAGTTTGAGAATATGCAAAAGCAGGGGCTCGTTGGGGATTTGAGTTGGGATATGGTGGTTTCCGACGCGCCTAAGGACGCTTGGCTTTGCAACGAGCAAATATTCGCCTCGCTCATTAAACGCTGTGGCTATAAGCAAAAGGACTACTGGCCTTGGATAAAGGTTTACCACTCCTTGCCCGTAACCACCACCCTTCCTTCGCGAGATTATAACAGCGCGCAAAACCTTATTCCTATGATAAGGGACGCAGGTGGAGTGGCGATTTTAGCGCACCCACACGGTCAAACGCATCTTCTTGACGACCTTTATAAACTTGGTCTTAACGGCGTAGAGTATTCGCACCCCGACATTGACGATTACGATAGCGAGCAGGCTTACGCGTGGGCGAAGAGGAAGGGCGTTTACCTTTCGGGCGGAACGGACCACACGGGCGAACTTGGTAACAATATGGAAAGAGGCAATCAGCCTTGGGACGCGGATAAACTTATGCGTCCTTACGACGCGCTCGTTTACGACGGCATTACTGAAGAAGAATTTTACACTCTTAAAAATAGACTTAAAGGATAAGGAGAGAGAAATGTTTAAGGTAAGAAAACCTATTTACGGCAGTAACTATTATCCTGAGGCTTGGCCTCGCGAAGAGATTGACAAAGACCTTGATATGATGCTCGAAATGGGTATGAACTGCGTGCGTATTGCTGAGTTCGCTTGGTCGACTATGGAAAGAGAAGAGGGCAAATACGATTTTTCGCTCTTCCACGAAGTAGTGCAAAAATGCCGTGAAAGAAACATAGCGGTAATTATGGGAACGCCGTCGGCGTGTCCTCCGCGCTGGCTTAGTGAAAAGTACCCCGATATGTACTATACTACCGTTGGAGGCGCAAAGCCTGCTCACGGGGGAAGAAGAAGTTGTTGTCCTAACCACCAAGGCTATCTTGACGCGATAAAGAAAATCGTAGAGAAGATGGCTATTGAGTTTAAGGACTACGATAACATTATAGGCTGGCAAATCGACAACGAGATTGAGCCTGAAAGACACGGTGGAAGAGGTTGTTGCTGTCCTACTTGCGAAAAGAAGTTCCGCGAGTTTATGAAAGAGCAGTTTAACGGCGATATCGACGCTCTTAATAAAGAGTGGGGCAACTACATTTTCTCTAATAACTATCAAAACTTTGACCAACTTGCCCGTCCTAACGCTATTACTTGGACGCACGCAAGTTACTGGCATTACTGGGGCTTATTCCAAAACAAGAGCCAACTTGATTTTATCAAGATGCAGTACGACATTTTGAAAAAGTACTACTCTTGTCCTATCGGACACGACTCTATGCCCATTTATAACCTCGACTACGACCGTCTTTCAAACGATATGGATATAATGCAGTTAAACGAGTATTTTTGGACGGATCACTTTTGGGAAATCGGTTTTTGGTACGATATGATGCGCGGACTTAAACAAAAACCCTTCTGGCTTACCGAAACTGCGCCTTGCTGGAACGGTAGCGCGGAGGCTAACTTTATGCGTCCCAAAAACTTCAATAGAGCAAACATTTGGTTTGCAGTATCCAAGGGCGCGGAACTTTGCAACTACTGGTTGTGGCGCGCTCACAAGGGTGGTCACGAACTTATGCACGGTTCGGTAGTGTCTTCCGCTCTTCGTCCCCTTCATATCGGCGACGAGATAAAAGAGATTTCCGCCCAGTTTGATAAAGTGGGCGAAGTTTTGGAAAAATCCTTCGTTAAAAAACCGTCGATTGCAATCCACAGTTCTTTTACGGCGTACCAAATGTACCGCTCGCAAAAAATTTCTCCCGGCTTTGAGTATAGAAGAGAGATGATGTATACCGCTTATCGTCCGCTCGTCGAAAGAAAACTTGCCGTAGATATCGTTACTCCCTCGAAGAGCGTGGACGACTATAAGGTAGTATTTACTCCCTTTATGCTCAACTTGGACGAGGCGGACTTAATAAATAGAATGCTCGAGTTCGTAAAGAAAGGCGGAGTATGGCTCGTAGGACCTATGAGTGATATTCGCAATAAGTCGGGCGCAAAGTTTACCGATAGAGCAATGCAGTACCTTGAAGAGATTACGGGCAACCGTCTTGATTATTTCGTTACCAAAGGCGAAGAGAGAACGGTTAAGTTTAAGTGCGGAAAAGTGGGCGCGCTTTGTGATATTCAACACGACGTGTTCACCGTATCTAAAGATAGCACCGTGCTTGCAACCTACGAAACGGGCGAGTATATCGAGGGCAAGAACGCAATCGTAGAAACCCCCTACGGCGAGGGCAAGATTATTCTTATGGGAACGCTCCCCTCCGGCGACGATTTTGCTGACTTTATGACCTTTATTGCAGAAAGAGAGGGTGTAAAGCCCATAACTTCGGGCGATAAATCGGTATATATTACCGAGCGCGACGGCGTTCCCGGGTTCATTGCAGTCGAGATGGCGAACGAGAAGAGCAGTATCGTCGCGCCGTACGACTTTACCGACCTGCTCTCTGATAAAAAATATCGTGAGGGCGACACGGTAGAGGTGGACGCTTACGGCGTAATCTTTGCAAAAAAGGAGTAAAAATTTTTGAAAGTAGCATTTTTTGACACGAAACCTTACGATAAATCTGCGTTCGATAGATACGCAAAAGAGCGTGGCGTTGAAATTAAGTATTTCGAGACTAAATTAGGCGAAGACACCGCTGAACTTGCGCACGGGTTCGACGCCGTTTGCGTGTTCGTAAACGATACGGTAACCGATAAAGTCATTGATAAACTCAATGGCTACGGCGTAAAAGTCCTCGCGCTCCGTTGCGCAGGCTTTAACAACGTGGATATGAAGTACGCTCACGGTAGACTGCATATTCTTCGCGTTCCCGCATATTCGCCCTACGCGGTAGCGGAACACACTATGGCGTTATTATTAACTTCAATTCGCCGTATTCATAAAGCGTATATTCGTTCGCGCGACTTTAATTTTTCTCTTTCGGGGCTTACGGGTTTTGACCTTAACGGCAAGACCGTGGGTGTAATCGGAACGGGTAAAATCGGTAAAGTTTTCATAAACATTTGCCGAGGTTTTGGTATGAAAGTACTTTGTTTTGATAAATTTCCCGACCGCGCTATCGAAAGCGAGCATATTAAGTTCGTAGGATTAGACGAACTTTTCAAAAACAGCGACATAATTTCACTTCACTGTCCGCTGACGGAAGAAACTTACCATATTATCGACGAAAAAGCAATTAACGATTGCAAAAAAGGCGTTGTAATCCTCAACACTTCTCGTGGCGCGCTCGTAGACGCCGAGGCTCTGCTTTCGGGCATTAAGTCGAGAAAAGTGGGCGCGGCGTGTTTAGACGTGTACGAAGAGGAGAGCGACTTGTTCTTTGAAGATAAGTCTGGCCATATTCTTGAAGACGACACTCTTGCTCGCCTCATATCAATGCCCAACGTAATAGTAACCTCGCACCAAGCCTTCTTGACTGAAGAGGCGCTTGACAACATTGCCGAGACGACGATTAATAATCTTATTACTTTCTTTGAAACGGGCGAGTGCGCTAACGAACTTTGTTATCGCGGTTCGACGACTGAAGATTGCAGAACTGGGAGATGTTTTTAATATTATGAACGAATTAAAGAGGAAAATTAAAGCAGGGAAAAAGACTTTTGGTTCGCAAATTTGTATGGGTGAAACGTACGTTGCGGATATTTACGGAATGATGGATTACGATTTCGTGTGGGTTGATACTGAACACTCGGCGATTGATTACGGAAAATTATTAAACTGCGTAACCGTACTTAAGGCTCATAAAAAGCCCGTAATTGTTCGAGTTCAACTGGACAATTATAATCACACGAAGCGCGTTTTGGAAATGGGCGTAGACGGAATAATTTTTCCTATGGTGGATACGGCAGAGTACGCTGATAAGGTTATAAAATCCACCCTTTATCCGCCTCTTGGAAGCCGTGGTTGTGGGCCTATCAGAGCGGTTGAATACGGCAGGATTCCCATAAAAGAATACATAGACGACCAAGTTGATAATCTTTGCCGTTTCGTGCAAATCGAGAGCGTAACTGCAGTTAAAAATTTACCGGAGATTGTTAAAAATCCCTATATCGACGGTTATATATTCGGACCTTTCGACCTTTCGGGAACGATAGGAAGATTAAGCGACGTTTACTGCGAAGAGAATATGTCGCTAATCTACGAGGCTGTTAAAATTCTTAAGGACAACGGCAAGTATATCGGTATGGCGATGACCTCGACTGAAGAGGCTGAACAAAGAAAGTGGCTTAATCTTGGCGCGGATATGATAACGAGCGGAGCGGATTTTGATTACATTTATCGCGAAAACAAGAAAAATTCAGAGCAACTTCGTCGCATTATTAAAGATTACGAAAACGATTAGAGGAGCAATATATGAAAATAACCAACGATATTAAGTATATAGGCGTAAACGATTTAGCCATTGACCTTTTTGAAGGTCAGTACAAAGTGCCAAAAGGTATGTGCTATAACTCTTACGCCATTATCGACGAGAAAATCGCCGTTATGGATACGGTGGACGCATCGTTCACTCACGAGTGGCTTGATAATATCCAAAGCGCGCTCGGAGATAGAAAGCCCGACTATCTTATAGTTCAGCATATGGAGTCCGACCACTCGGCTAATATCGCTAACTTTATGAAGGCGTATCCTTCCGCAACGCTCGTTTCTTCGCAAAAGGCGTTTGCTATGATACAAAACTTCTTTGGAACGGACTTTGCCGATAGACGAATAGTGGTAGGCGAGGGCAGTACGCTTTCTCTTGGCAAGCATAACCTTACCTTCGTAACCGCGCCTATGGTTCACTGGCCCGAAGTAATCGTAACTTACGATTCTACCGATAAAGTTCTTTTCTCGGCGGACGGCTTTGGTAAGTTTGGCGCAATCGACGCGGTTGAGCCTTGGGAGGACGAAGCGCGCCGTTACTATATCGGCATAGTTGGAAAGTACGGAACGCAGGTTCAAGCGCTGTTAAAGAAAGCGAGGGGACTTGATATAAGTATTATTTGCCCCCTTCACGGTCCTATTTTGAAGGAAAATCTTGGGCATTATCTTAACCTTTACAATACTTGGTCGAGTTATCAGCCGGAGAAGAGCGGTGTGGTTATTGCCTATACTTCCGTTTACGGCAATACGCGAAAGGCGGTTAATCTTTTGGCGGAGAAACTTAGAGCGAACGCTTGTCCCGAGGTTAAAGTTTACGACCTTGCGCGCTCGGATATGAGCGAAGTTACGGCGGAGGCTTTTAAATACGACAAACTCGTTCTTGCAACGACCACCTATAACGCCGATATTTTCCCCTTTATGCGTGAATTTATAGACCATCTTACCGAGCGTAACTTCTCTAACCGCACCGTTGCGTTTATTGAAAACGGCAGTTGGGCGCCCCTTGCTACCAAGGTTATGAAAACGATGCTTGAAAAGAGCAAGAACTTAACCTACGCCGACGCTACCGTAAAGATTACTTCCGCCCTCAGCGACGAGAGTAAAGAGCAAATCGACGCGCTTTGCGCTGAACTTTGCAAAGAATACATTGCAATCGAGGGCGAGAGAGCGGACAAAAACGACCTTTCTGCGCTCAATAATATCGGCTACGGTTTGTTCGTAGTAACTAGCCACGACGGAAAGAAAGATAACGGCTTAATCGTCAATACCGTTTCGCAAATTACCAACGCGCCTAATAGGGTAGCAGTAACGATTAATAAGGAAAACTATTCGCACCATATCATCAAGCAAACGGGTATTATGAACGTAAACTGCTTGACTGAGGACGCGCCTTTCAAAGTCTTTGAAACTTTTGGTTTCCAAAGCGGACGAACGGTGGATAAGTTTGCCTCTTGCGAGCCTCTTCGCTCCGATAACGGTCTTATCTTCCTTCCTCGCTACATAAATTCGTTTATGTCGCTTAAAGTGGAAAACTATATCGACCTCGATACTCACGGTATGTTCGTTTGCTCCATTACCGAGGCGCGCGTTATGAGTGAGCGCGAAAGTATGACCTACGCCTACTATCACTCCTTCGTTAAGCCTAAACCTCAAACTGACGGAAAAAAGGGATACGTATGCAAAATTTGCGGTTTCGTCTACGAGGGCGAGCCTCTTCCCGACGACTATATATGCCCGTTGTGTAAACATGGGGCGAGTGATTTCGAAAAAATCACCTAATTTTACGGAAAAATATTGCGAAATACTTCGCGTTTTGTTCGGTCACGTACGTCTTTAAACGCTTGAAAAACTTCGTACTATACTGTGTCAACCTTGCGTTTTGCGTTCGGTTACGATTAAACGCAAAAATCTGCGTCGCAATACTTCACAACCTCTCGGTCACGTACGTCCTTGTACGCTCCCTCGACTGTTGTTCGTCTTGCTCGCATCTCTTGCGTTTAACCCTTGACCAAACCGAGCGAAAGCGAGAAGACACTCCCGTTTGCAACGGGCGAGCGAAAGCGAGAAGTGCCCCTCACGGCAGTGAGCACGCCCTCCGCAAATCCGCGGTTTCCTTGTATTACTCGTTTTTGAAGCGTTTAACCCTTGACCAAATCGAGCGACTAATACGCGGAAGTATAACTTATAAACTGATTGCGCCATAGCGCGACGGTAAACACCCCGTGGGTGCGTTTAAGCCTTGACCAAACCGAGCGGAGCGAGAAGTGCCCCTCACGGCAGTGAGCACGCCCTCCGCAAATCCGCGGTTTCCTTGTATTACTCGTTTTTGAAACGTTTAACCCTTGACCAAACCGAGCGAAAGCGAGAAGACACTCCCGTTTGCAACGGGCGAGCGAAAGCGAGAAGACGCCCCCACTCGCAGTGGGGCGGAAGTATAACTTATAAACTGATTGCGCCATAGCGCGAAAAGTCGCCCCCACGCGCCATAGCGCGAAGGTAAACACCCTATGGGTGTCTTTCTGGAGCGTAGCGATAGAAACTTACTAATCAACGCTTATTATAGAAAAATACTTATTAAGGAGAAAATAATTATGAAAAAGTATGAATGCACCGTATGTGGTTATATCTACGACGAAGAACTTGGCGATGCTGATAACGGCATTGCTCCCGGCACTAAGTGGGAGGATCTTCCCGAAGATTTCGTTTGTCCTCTTTGCGCCGTTGGCAAGGAAGATTTTAACGAAGTAGAGTAAAACTTAACCTAACTTCGTACCCTTTTACATATTCATATTATTAAGTGAAACGCTAGTAAAGACTTGCGTAGTTTTTACTTGCGCTTTAACGGAGAACGATAAAAAATCAACGAAAAAATCCAAGCGTTTCAAAAGCGAAAATGCTTGGATTTTTTTAATACGGTATTTAATTTTCGTGACAAAAGGCTAATTTTTCATAATGGATTTAGCCATAGAGATTGCGCTATCTTTACCCTTTAGAAGAGAGAGAAGTTCAAGCGAAAAATCAAGCGCAACTCCCATACCTTTAGCGGTGGTGAATATTCCGTCCGTTACTACGCCGTCGCTTACTACGGTTGCGCCTTTAAGATAACTTTCAAAGCCGGGATAACAGCAAGCGCGCTTACCGTTAAGAAGGTCGCGTTTTCCCAAAATAAAGGGCGCGGCGCATATCGCTCCTATCCTTCCGCCGTCGCTTATAGTTTGCTCGATTATTCTATCGGTAAATTCGCTCTCGTCGAGGTTTTTCGCCCCGGGCATACCGCCGGGAAGTATTAAAAGTTCAATCTTCTCTTGGGGAAGTTCGCTAAAAAGACAGTCCGTTTCGTACTTAATCTTATGCGCGCCTTCAACTATCTTTCCCGTTATTCCAACCGTTATTACCCTAAAGCCCGCTCTACGCAAAATATCCACGGGAGTGAGCGCCTCAATTTCTTCAAATCCGTCGGCAAAAAGAACGACTATCATAAGTTACCTCCTGTCTTTCCTCTTTATTATACCACTAAATTTTGCAAAATGCAAGCGTATGGCTATTGCTTGAGAAAGATACCGTAAGAAAGGCGGAAACGCTATTTTGGGGCAATTTTGCGCGTCTAAAGCGAAATTAACGGTAAAAACTTTTAAAATAAAACCAAAAGCGCGTAAAAACGCTTTTCTTTTTCGCGCGCGTGTGCTATAATATATAAGACATAACTATATATATAATATAGTTAAATTAAAGTATTTAGGAGTTCACTATGGCAACGAAAGTGGAAAATGCTTACGATTCGAGCGAGATACAAGTACTCGAAGGACTTGAGCCCGTTAGAAAACGCCCCGGTATGTATATCGGCTCTACGGATATACGCGGTCTTCATCACCTTATCGTAGAAATCGTCGACAACAGCGTAGACGAGTCGCTTGCAGGCTACTGCAACGAGATAACGGTAGAGATAACGAGAGAGGGCGCGGTATCTGTTACTGATAACGGCAGAGGTATCCCCGTTGATATCCACCCCCAAGAGGGAGTGTCGGCAGTACAGGTCGTTCTAACCAAACTTCACGCAGGCGGAAAGTTCGGCGGTGGAGGATACAAGGTTTCGGGCGGACTTCACGGCGTAGGTCTTTCGGTCGTAAACGCGCTTTCCGAGTGGCTTGAGGTCGAGGTTAAGAAGAACGGCAAGGTATACCGTCAAAAGTATATGCGTGGCGTTCCTATGCGCGCGCTCGCTGAAGTTGGAGAGACGAGCGAGACGGGTACTAAGGTATCCTTCTATCCCGACGACGAGATTTTCGAGACGGTGAACTTTGATTATCCCACTATCCGCGACAGACTTCGCGAAGTGGCGTACCTTAACAAAGGTCTTAAGATTAACCTTATCGACAATCGTCCCGAGCGCGAGCAGAGCGTAACTTTTAAGTACGACGGCGGTATTTTGGACTACGTGGAATACCTCAATCGCGAAAAGGAAACGATATTCCCCGCTACGCTGTATATTGAAAAACAGTACGATACGAACGCCGTTGAAATCGCTATGCAGTATAACTCAAGTTTCAGCGAAGAGATTTATTCGTACGCTAACAATATAAACACCGAAGAGGGCGGAACGCACCTTCAGGGCTTTAAGGACACGCTCACCCGCGTTCTTAACGAGTACGCTCATCGCGAAAAGTTGGTTAAAGACGACTTCAAACTTTCGGGCGAGGACGTAAGAGAGGGCTTGACGGCAATCATTTCCGTTAAACTTGAAGAGCCACAGTTCGAAGGTCAGACCAAAACTAAACTTGGCAACTCCGAGATGCGCGCAGTAGTAACTAAAGCGCTTACCGAGGGGCTTGGCACTTACTTGGAGGAAAATCCCAAAGAGGCTAAGGAACTCATCGTTAAGACGGTAACTGCGCAAAAGGCGAGAGACGCGGCGAGAAAGGCAAGAGAGGATACGAGAAGAAAGGGCGCGCTTGAGTCCACCTCGCTCCCCGGCAAACTTGCAGACTGTACCGACAAAGATGCAAGCCATTGCGAGATTTATTTGGTAGAGGGAGACTCTGCAGGCGGAACGGCTAAATCGGGACGCGACCGTCGTTTCCAAGCAATCCTCGCTCTTCGCGGTAAAATCCTTAACGTGCAAAAGGCGAGCCTTAATAGAATTATGGAAAACCAAGAAATCCGCGCTATGATAACGGCGTTTGGATGTGGAATTAACGAGAACTTCGACGAGAGCAAACTCCGTTACGACAAGATTATCTGTATGACCGATGCCGACGTAGACGGCTCGCATATTAGAATACTTCTTCTTACCTTTATTTTCCGCTTTATGCGTCCGCTCATTGAACTTGGCCACGTGTATATCGCTCAGCCTCCGCTCTATAAATGCACCAAAGGAAAGCAGGTAGAGTACTGTTACAGCGACGAGGAACTTCGCGATACGATTGAGAAGATGGGCAAGCCCGAGGTTCAGCGTTATAAAGGTCTTGGTGAGATGAACGCCGAGCAACTTTGGGAGACTACGATGGACCCCGATAGAAGAATACTCTTGAGAGTAACGATGGACGACGCGGAAGAGGCGATGAAGACTTTCACGATGCTTATGGGCGACGAACCCGAACTTCGCCGTAAGTTTATCGAAGAGAACGCAACGC
Source organism: Pumilibacteraceae bacterium (assembly GCA_045532295.1). Classification (GTDB taxonomy): domain Bacteria; phylum Bacillota; class Clostridia; order Christensenellales; family Pumilibacteraceae; genus UBA10677. The sequence continues at coordinate 39,477 of JAZSFP010000022.1, forward strand.
TCGTTAAAGACCTTGATATTTAGGGAGAAAGATTATGGCAGAGATGAACGACGAATTAAAAGAGTCGATAAGAAATAGTAAAATAGTAGAAGTCGAAGTAAACGGCGAAGTAAAGAAATCGTTTATTGCGTACGCAATGGCGGTAAACGTTTCGCGCGCAATCCCCGACGTTCGAGACGGTCTTAAACCCGTTCAAAGAAGAATACTTTATTCAATGGGCGAACTCAATCTTTACTCTGATAAGCCCACCCGTAAATGCGCCAGAATCGTAGGCGACTGTATGGGTAAATACCACCCCCACGGCGACAGTTCAGTGTACTGCGCCCTCGTTCGTATGGCGCAACCCTTTAATATGGGTATACCCCTTATCGACGGTCAAGGAAACTTCGGTTCAGTGGACGGCGACGGCGCGGCGGCAATGCGTTATACCGAGGCAAAACTTAGCAAAATCGCAAGCGAAATGCTCCGCGACCTCGACAAAGAAACGGTTGACTGGTATCCTAACTTCGACGATACGCTCGAACAGCCCACCGTACTTCCCTCGCGTTTTCCCAACCTTTTGGTAAACGGCTCCGACGGTATTGCCGTTGGTATGGCGACGAATATCCCCACGCATAACCTTCAAGAAGTTATCGACGCAACCTGCGCGCTTATTGATAATCCCGAGATTAGCGTAGACGAACTTATGGAGTTCGTGCCTGCTCCCGACTTTTCGACTGGCGGACTTATTATGGGCAGAAACAGAATTCGCCAAGCGTACAGAACGGGTAGAGGCGGTATCGTAGTTCGCGCGAAGACGGAAATCGTCGAACTTAGCGGTGGTAAGCACCAAATCGTAGTTACCGAACTTCCCTATCAAGTAAATAAGGCTGAACTTATCAAGAATATGGCTAACCTCGTTCGCGACAAGAAGGTAGAGGGTATTACCGATATTCGTGACGAAAGCGACCGCGACGGACTTAGAATTGCTATTGATATTCGCCGTGACGCTCAGCCCCAGGTCGTTCTTAACACGCTCTTTAAGCATACCGAACTTCAAAAGTCGGACGGAATTATCTTCCTTGCGCTCGTAAACGGCGAGCCTAAAATTCTCAACCTTAAAGAAATGCTCTTCTATTATCTTGAGCATCAAAAAGAGGTTATTGAGAGAAGAACGAGATACGACCTTAAAAAAGCGCAGGAGCGCGAGCATATCTTAAACGGCTTGGTCGTTGCTCTTGCTAACATCGACGAAGTAATCGAGACCATTAAAAAGAGTAAGGATAAGTACGAGGCGTCCGCTAATCTTCAAGAAAAATTCGTGCTTTCCGAAAAGCAGGCAAGCGCAATCTTGGAGATGAGATTACAGCGTCTTACCGGGTTGGAAGTAGAGGCGATTAAAGCCGAACTTAAACAAATCGAAGAGAGAATTGCGGACTTAACTGACATTTTACAAAAGCCCGAAAGAATTCTTGCAATCGTAAAAGAAGAGATTACCGAAATTCGCGACAAGTACGCTCGTCCTCGCCGTAGTGAACTTTGCATTGATTACGACGAGATTGACATTGCGGACTTAATCGACAGAGAGGACGTAGTAATTTCTATGACGCACTCGGGCTATGTAAAACGCCTTCCCGTACGCGAGTACAAGGCTCAGCACCGCGGTGGCACGGGTATTACCGCGCATAAGCCCAAGGACGACGACGATTTCATTGAGAATATGTTCGTAACCTGCACGCACGACGACTTATTGTTCTTCACGAACTTTGGTAGAGTGTATAGAATTAAGGCTTACGAAGTTCCCGAGGCGGAGAGAACTGCAAGAGGCAGAGCAATCGTAAACCTCCTCCAACTCCAGCCCGACGAGAAAGTCAACGCTATAATTCCTATCAAGGAAGAGTACGAGGGCGGTGGATATATGATGCTCGCTACTCGCGACGGTCTCGTGAAGAGAACCTCGATGGAAGAGTACAAGCAGATTAGAAAAGTGGGCAAGATAGCCATTTCGCTCAACGAGGGCGACGAACTCATATCTGCTCAACTCGTGGGCGACGACGATGAAATCTTGCTTGCGTCGACGAGCGGAAAGTGTATTCGTTTCTCGGCGTTAAGCGTTCGCGCTACCGGTAGAACCTCTATGGGCGTGCGCTCTATTAAGATTGAGGGCGAAGACAAGGTAGTAGATATGGCGGTTATTAGAGCGGGCGAGAGCCAAGAAGTTCTCACCGTATCGAGAAACGGCTACGGAAAGCGTACCGATATTGACGAATACAGACTTCAAAGCAGAGCGGGCAAGGGAACGGTTGCAGGTAAATTTAGCGAGCAAACGGGCGAACTGGTTAACCTCAAACTGATAAATCCCGACGACGACGTAATGATTATTGCGGATAACGGCGTAATCATTAGAATGAAGGCGAGCGAAATATCCAAGATTTCCCGTAACACCAAGGGCGTACGCATTATGCGTATGAGAGGGGAAGGCGCGGTAGTTTGCGTATCCGTTGCCCCTGCCGAGATGAGCGACGAGGAACTTGACAAGTTGGAGGCGGAGCACGCTGAACAGTATGCTAAAAAGGACGCTGAAGACAGAGAAAACGCCGAGGTAGTAGAAGAAGTGGAAGACGCTATCGAAACTGCCGAGAGCGAAGACGAGGAATAAAGAATAATGGCGTCAACAAGGAATAAAACGCTGACGCTTACCGAGGAAGAAACGCGGAGATTTTTAGGTCACTGCGTTTCTTCGTCCGCTATAAACGAGGGCAAAAGCGGTCTGATTAACGGCGATTTTTTCGAGGTTGCGCCTACGCTCAAAGAAAAGAGCGTAGACCTTCTTATCGCCGACCCTCCCTATAATTTAACCAAGGCTTATAAGAGCGGAACTTTTAAAAAGACGAGCGACGCCGAATACGAGGCGTTTACGCGGAAATGGATAGAAAAATGCCTACCGTTATTGAAAAATACCGCCAGCGTGTATATCTGTTGCGATTGGAAGAGCAGTATCGTGATAGGAGCGGTTCTGTCCGACTACTTTACCGTTAGAAACCGCATTACTTGGCAAAGAGAAAAGGGCAGAGGCGCGAAAGACAACTGGAAGAACGGTATGGAGGATATTTGGTACTGTACGGTTAATGGCGAGTTTACCTTTAACCTCGATAGCGTAAAACAGCGAAAGAAAGTTATTGCGCCTTATACGGAGGGCGGTCAGCCTAAGGACTGGTTTAGCGAGGACGGAAAGAAGTGGCGATACACTTGCCCCTCGAACTTTTGGGACGACATTACCGTGCCGTACTGGTCGATGAGCGAGAACACCGCGCACCCCACTCAAAAGCCCGAAAAATTGCTTGCTAAACTGATTTTAGCCTCGTCGAGCGAGGGCGATTTAGTGTTCGACCCCTTCGCAGGTAGCGGTTCGACGCTCGTTACGGCTAAAAAACTCAACAGGCGGTACGCAGGCGTAGAAAAGAGCGAAGAGTACTGCGCTTGGTGTGAGTGTAGGCTTGATAGAGCAAACGAGGACAAGAGTATTCAGGGCTACGAAGAGGGAGTATTTTTTGCGCGTAACGGCGAATAAAAGATGAAAATTTGCTAAAAAAAGCAAAAACTCCGCGCTTATAACACTTTAATGGCTTGCCAAAACTTAACTATAATGCTATAATTATACGGCTACGGTAAAAATTTATAAAGAATTAGTAGCAACAAGGAAATGCTTATGAGCAAGAAAATTGCCTATTTTGGCGACGAGAGTAGTTTTACTTACGCTTGCGCCATTGAAAATTACAGAGGAAACGAGATGGTTGGTTACGCCACTATCTTTAGCGCGATTGAGGCAGTCCACCTCGGTTTAGTGGACGGCGCGCTCGTTCCTATCGAAAACAGCGTGGGCGGTACGGTGGGCGAGACGATTGACGCGCTCAGACTTCACAAAGTTTATATAACCGCTCAACACCTTCTTCCCGTTCGTCACTCGCTTATTACGGTCAAGGGCGCGGAGAAGAGCAAGATTAAAAGAGTGTATTCGCACTATCAGGCGCTTTCGCAATGCGAGAAGTACCTTAAAAGCGAACTTCCCCAAGCAACGCTAATGCCCGTATCAAGTACGAGCGAGGCTCTTAAGGTTTTATCGAAGAGCGACGAGGCGGCGATAGCGCGTCTTCCTCTCCCCGGTCAGACCGTGCTTGAGAGCGGAATAGAGGATAACAAGCACAACGTAACGAGGTTCGTCTATCTTGAGAGAACGCCCTCGTTTAACGGTCAAAGCGTAAGCGTAACTTTCGATACGCCTAACCGCCCGGGCGCGCTACTTAAGGTGTTGCTCGTGTTCGAGGAACTGGGTATCAATATGCACAAACTTGAATCGCGTCCTGCTCGCGACGGCGAATTCCATTACTGGTTCTACGTGGAATTTGGTAGCGACGGAGACGAGAAGGCGATTATGGAAGTTATTGAAAAACTTCGCGAGCGAACCGAGAGGATGCGTTTCCTCGGAAATTACTAAAAAACAATAGCCCTTTGGGGCGATAAGGAGTATAAAATGGGACTTATATCATTTATAATGGGTAGCGACAACCGCAGACACATCAAAAAGATTGAAAGCATTGCCTCTAAAGTGGAGAAACTCGAGGAAGAGTACAGACAACTTACAGACGAGCAACTCAAGGCTAAGACTGCGGAATTCCGTGATAGATTAGAGAACAACTATGAAACGCTTGACGACATTTTGCCCGAGGCGTTCGCAGCCGTGCGTGAGGCAGGCGACAGAGTGCTTGGAATGAGACACTTCCACGTTCAGATTATGGGTGGTATCGCCCTTCATCAAGGACGAATTGCCGAGATGAGAACGGGTGAAGGTAAGACGCTCGTGTCTACGCTCGCAGCGTATCTTAACGCTCTTCCCGGCAAGGGCGTGCATATCGTAACGGTAAACGACTACCTTGCAAAGCGTGACGCGGAGTGGATGGGTAAAATTCATCGTTTCTTAGGTCTTAGCGTGGGCGTAGCCGTTGCAGGTATGACCAACGACCAAAAGAGAGAGGCGTACGCTTGTGATATTACCTACGCAACTAACAACGAACTTGGCTTTGACTATCTTCGCGACAATATGGTAACCTATCTTCGCGATAAGGTACAACGCCCCCTCAACTTCTGTATTATCGACGAGGTGGACTCTATCTTAATCGACGAGGCGCGTACTCCCCTTATTATTTCGGGTAGAGGCGGAAAGAGTAGCGAGATGTATATTACCGCTAACCGTTTTGCTAAAAGCCTTAAGCCTGACGATATTGACCTTGACGAGAAGAAAAAGGCTATCACGCTTACCGAGAGCGGTGTAGAGAAGGCTGAGCGTTTCTTTGCGGTTGACAATCTTTCCGACGTTGACAATATTGAACTTAACCACTATATCAACAACGCTATTAGAGCGAACTATATTATGCATCGCGATAAGGACTATATCGTTTCCGACAAGGGCGAGATTATCATTATCGACGAGTTTACCGGTCGTATGATGGACGGCAGAAGATACAGCGACGGTCTTCATCAAGCAATCGAGGCTAAAGAGAACGTTAAAGTTCAGTCCGAGAACAAGACGCTTGCAACTATTACCTTCCAAAACTACTTCCGTCTTTACAAAAAACTCAGCGGTATGACGGGTACTGCAAAGACCGAGGAGAGCGAGTTTAGAGGAATATACAACCTTGACGTAGTAACTATCCCCACCAACCTTCCTATTCAGCGTAAGGACGAGGACGATATTATTTATCCCACGCGTATGGGTAAACTCCGCGCGGTAGTGGACGACATCGTTCGCTCTTACCAAAAGGGTCAACCCGTGCTCGTTGGTACGACCACCGTTGACAAGAGTGAGGAACTTTCGAGAATGCTCGTTAAGGCTAAAATTCCCCACAACGTGCTTAACGCAAAGCACCACGACAAAGAGGCGGACATCGTTGCTCAAGCAGGTAAGATTAGAGCGGTAACGATCGCTACTAATATGGCAGGTCGTGGTACGGATATTATGCTTGGCGGTAACGCGGAGTATATGGCTACTAAGCGTATGCGCGATATGGGTATGAGCGAAGAATCAATTTCCGCGGCAACCTCTTACTATAACACCGACGACGAGGCGGTACTTTCCGCTCGCGCTCAGTTTAGAAAGTTCTACGACGAGTACAAAGTAGAGATTTTGAAGGAAAAAGAAGAGGTTATCAAGGCAGGCGGACTTCGTATAATCGGTACTGAGCGTCACGAATCGCGCCGTATCGACAACCAGTTGCGTGGTCGAAGCGGTCGTCAAGGCGACGTTGGTTCGTCCGTATTCTATCTTTCGATGGAGGACGATCTTATCCGTCTTTTCGGTGGCGACAGAATGAAAAAGGTTACCGAATTATTCAAGGTAGACGAGGACACGCCTTTCTCGATGAAGATGCTCACCAAACAGGTGGAGAACGCGCAAAGAAACATCGAGGGCAGAAACTACACCACCCGTCGTCAAGTCCTTGAATACGACAACGTAATGAACGTTCAGCGTAATATTATTTACGGTGAAAGAAATAAGATCCTCGAAGACTTCGACGCTCACGAGCAGATTATGGCGATGATGAAAGAGCAGGTTGAACTTGCCGTTGACGAATACACCGATCCTCGCGTTGACTGGGACGAGTGGGATTACGAGCAACTTAACAAGGAAATTGCTCGTCGTCTTCTTCCCGGCGAGGAGGAGTTCTTAACGCAAGAGATTATGGAAAACCTCGCTATTGAAGAGATTAAGGAAAAACTTTGCGAGGCGGTTAAAGAGCAGTACGAAGGCAAGATTGAAGAGGCGAGAAAACTTGGCGAAGAGACGGGCAGAATGCTCAACTTTGCTGAAATCGAGCGCGTTATTATGCTCCGCGTAATCGACCAAAAATGGATGGATCATATCGACAGTATGGACCAACTCAAGCGTGAAATCGTGCTCCGCGCTTACGGTAACCAAGATCCCGTAATTGCTTATAAGAAAGCAGGTTACGATATGTTTGAAGAGATGACCGCTAAGATGAAGGAAGACACCGTTGCGCTTTTGATGAACGTTAATATCGAGCAAGCGCCCAAACGCGAAGCACCCAAGATGGAAATGATTCAGAACCGCGGAACTATTCAAGCGCCTCAAAACGCTACGGTAGTTTCTGCGAAAGAAGTGGGCAGAAACGACCCCTGTCCTTGTGGTAGCGGTAAGAAATATAAGAACTGCTGTTTGAACAAAAAGAACTAAAAAAATGCTAACGTTAGACGATTTTAAGTACAAACTCAAAAATTTAACGGCAAAGTTTGAGGACTGTTGCCTTGCTTTTGACGAGGATAAAATGCGCGCTCGCTTTAACGAACTTGACGAAATTCGTCAGTCGCCCGACCTTTACGCAAATCCCAAGCGCGCCGCTGAAGTCAACTCCGAGGCAAAGTATATATCCGATAAACTTGACGAACTTAAAGGCTATCGAAACGGCTTAGCCGACCTTGAAACGCTCATTGAACTTGTGGAGACGGAAGAGGGCGGAGAAGAGTATTTTGAAGAGATAGACACAACCCTTTGCTCGCTTACCGAGAAGGTAGAAGAACTCTTCCTCCAAACGCTCCTTAAAGGTGAGTACGACAAGCATAACGCAATCTTGATGCTCCAAGCAGGCGCAGGCGGAACGGAGGCTCAAGACTGGGTAAGTATGCTTTATAGAATGTACCGTATGTACGCAGAGAAGAACGGCTTTACGGTAGAAGAACTTGACCTTCTCCCCGGCGACGTAGCGGGAATTAAGAGCGTTTCGTTTATGATATCGGGTATGAACGCTTACGGCTATCTTAAGGCGGAAAAGGGCGTTCATCGTCTCGTTCGTATATCCCCGTTTGACGCTAACGCGCGCCGTCAGACTTCCTTTGCAAGTCTTGACGTAATGCCCGAAATCGAAAGCGATAACTCTATCGTAATCAAGCCCGAGGAACTGAAGATTGACACTTACCGTAGCGGTGGCGCAGGCGGTCAGCACGTCAATAAAACGGACTCGGCGGTTCGTATTACGCATATCCCCACGGGTATCGTCGTTCAGTGCCAAAACGAGCGTAGCCAAATCCAAAATAGAGAAACGGCTATGAAAATGCTTACCTCGAAACTCGTTGAACTTCGCGAGCGCGAGAACTTAGAGAAGGCAAACTCCATTAAGGGCGAGATTAAAAAAATCGAGTGGGGTAGCCAAATCCGCAGTTACGTCTTCCAGCCCTACACTATGGTAAAGGACCACCGCACCTCTTTTGAAACGGGCGACGTGCAAGCGGTTATGGACGGTAATATCGCAGGATTTATTAACGATTATCTTAGAAAATCTTAAACAATTTTTATGTATAATACTACTGAACAATTCAATAAGTTGCAGAATAAGGAGGTCGTAACCGTACTTGGAATAGAGAGTTCGTGCGACGAGACTGCTGCGGCTGTGGTAAGAAACGGGCGAGAGGTTCTCTCATCCGTTATTTCCACGCAGATTGAAATTCACCGTCGTTTCGGCGGAGTAGTACCCGAGGTTGCGTCACGCAATCACACTATGGCAATCAATAGCGTTATTGACGAGGCGCTTAAAAAGGCAAATCTTACGCTTAACGATATCGACGCTATTGCAGTAACCTACGGCGCAGGGCTCGTGGGCGCGCTTATGGTGGGCGTTACGACGGCGAAAGCGCTTTCGTACGCAACGAATATTCCCCTTATCAAAGTAAACCATATCGAAGGACATATTTCGGCAAACCTCGTTGCCTTTCCTTCCCTCGAGCCTCCCTTTTTCGCGCTCGTTGCAAGCGGAGGGCATACTTCGCTATTGGACGTGGAGGACTATAATTCTTATAGGCTTTTAGGCTCGACCAAGGACGACGCTATCGGCGAGGCTTTTGATAAAACGGCAAGACTTTTAGGACTTCCTTACCCAGGCGGACCGGAAGTTGACAGGCTTGCTAAACTTGGCAAAAACAATATTCGCTTTTTCCACGCGAACAAGGGCGTGAATAAGGATTTTTCCTTGAGTTATTCTGGACTGAAAACGGCGGTGGTAAACTATATCCACAACGCTCGTCAGCGAGGCGAGGAAATCGTCGTTGAGGACGTTTGCGCGTCGCTTACTCACTCTGCCGTTGATATTTTGGTGGATACCGCGATACGCGCTTGCAAAGAGTGTGGAAGAGAGACTATGGTTTTAGCGGGAGGCGTTGCGAGTAATTCCTATCTTCGCCAAAGACTATTAGAAGAGGGCGAAAAGGCAGGCGTAACGGTGCTCGTGCCTCCGCCCGTATATTGTACGGACAACGCGGTTATGATAGCGTCGAGAGCGTACTTTTCTATTCGCAAAGGTGAGGACTTAGCCGACCTTACGCTTACTGCTACGCCGTCGCTTAAAACGGGGGTGGAGAGATGAAAGGCCGAGTAGTAGTAGGAATGAGCGGAGGCGTTGACTCTTCCGTTGCCGCGCTCCTTCTTAAAGAGCAGGGCTACGAAGTCGTTGGACTTTTTATGCACAACTGGGAAGAGGAAGAAGAGAGTGGCTGTTGTACGAGCGCAGAGGACTGGCAAGACGTAGTAGGCGTTTGCGGGAAACTGGGCATTAAGTGTTATTCGGTCAACTTCGCCTCTGAATATATGGATAGAGTATTCCACTATTTTATAGACGAATACAGCAAGGGCAGAACGCCCAACCCCGACGTTTTATGCAACCGCGAGATTAAGTTTGCGCCCTTTAAGGACTACGCTATGGAACTTGGCGCGGACTTCATTGCGACGGGACATTACTGTGATATAGGCGAGCGCGACGGAGTTCCCGTACTTCTCAAAGCCAAGGACGAGGGTAAGGACCAAACTTATTTCCTCAATCAAGTGCGTACTTCTCAACTTGATAAAGTGCTGTTCCCTTTAGGTAAACTCGTTAAAAGCGAGGTTAGAAAAATTGCCGAAGAGGCAGGGCTCGTTACGGCGAAAAAGAAGGATTCGACGGGCATTTGCTTTATCGGAGAGCGTAAATTCCGCAAGTTTTTACAAGAATATATCCCTGCTCGTCCCGGCAAAATCGTCGACCTTAACGGCAAGGTTTTAGGCGAACACCTCGGGCTTATGTACTACACTTTAGGTCAGAGAAAGGGCTTAGGCGTAGGCGGAATTAAGGGCGAGGAACAGGCGAGATGGTACGTCGTTGAAAAACGCCTCTCCACCAACGAACTCGTGCTCTCTTGTGGCGAGGGCGAAGAACTCTTCACTAACTCTGCTCGTTGTAGCGGACTTAATATCATAGGAAAGTGGGAAGAGAGCGAGTTTGACTGTACGGCAAAATTCCGTTACCGCCAAGGCGAGCAAGGCGTTAGCGTGAAAATTACGGGCGACGAGGTTTTCATAAAGTTCAACGAACCTCAACGCGCAGTAACGCCCGGGCAGTACGCAGTTCTCTATCACGGCGACCGCTGTTTAGGTGGTGCGGTAATCGAGGAAACTTTCAAGTAGGAGAAGAAAATGTCTTTTATTAGCAAAGAATTTGACGATACTTACGGACTTGTTCTTGAAATTAGCGAGGACAAGTCCTATTATATTGTAAAGGATTTTAAGCGCGAAGTTTTGCATAGCGACGAGGTTTATATCCCCGAAACTTTCGGTGGACTGCCCGTTTGCGAGATAGCGCCAAACGCCTTTCACTGTGGCGACTATAACGAAAAGTTTTCCTTTAAGCGCGCGCTCTATATCCCCAAAACTATCAAAAAAATAGGCTACGACGCCTTCCACGGTATGACGATTGCCAAGGTGCATATCGAGGATATTGCGTCGTGGTGCGAAGTAGATATGGATAAATATTCCTCGCTCTTTTACGAAAACGGCGAGTTTAAGGCTAAACTTTACGAGGGCGACGCGCCTATCGAAAACCTCGTTATCCCCGAGGGAGTCAAAAAAATCAATAGCGGGGCGTTCGCAGGCTGTGAGTTTTTGTCAAGCGTTACTATTCCTGCGAGCGTAGAGAGAATAGGTAAAGACGCGTTCTTTAAGTGCGAGGGGCTTAAAGCGGTCAATATAACCGATATCGTTTCGTGGTGCAATATCGACTTCGAGGGCGAAAACTCTAATCCCCTCGTCCTTGCCCACGACCTTTACTTAAACGGCGAAAAGCAAACGAGTATTCTTTTTCCCATAACGGCAAAAGAGATTAAGCGTGGCGTATTCGAGGGCTGTTCGGTGGAAAAAATCGAGATGCACGAGGGCTTAGAGAGAATTTGCGAAAACGCCTTTAAGGATTGCAAGAGTTTACTTTCAATCGCGATTTGCTCTACTTGTAGTATTGCTCGAGGAATTTTGAGCGGTTGCACGGCTCTAACTACCCTTTCCGTTCCTTTTATCGGACCAAGTCGGTGGGAAGTGGAAAACACTACCGCAGGGATAGGGGACAACCACCTCGGCTATTTCTTCGGCGCGCTAACTTACGCGAACAATCCCCAAAAAGTCCCCAAAACGCTCACTTCGGTTAAAATTACCGCCGTTAGCAAAATAGGTCAAAACGCTTTCTACGGTTGCGAAAGCGTGAAGGAAGTTACTATCTTTAAATGCGTAGAAAAAGTTTGCTACGCCTCTTTCCTCTCTTGTAAGTACCTTAAAAGCGTAATATACCTTGGCTCGAAAAAGGAGTGGAAAAAAATTGACTTTACGAAGGAAAATAAGAACCTCCTTAAAGCCAAGATTACTTTTTTGGAATAGATATTAAATTGAAAACGCATACGCAATGTAACAAAAAAACGCATACGGTATGCGTTTTTTCTTACATTTAATCTTTAATTAGCCACGAAAGAGCGAAGAGGTGGCGTTCGGATCTATCGTCTTCTTCGCACCCGTCGTACTCTTCGTCGTAGTCTGAAGTGGAGTATTCCGCCTCGAGCATACCGCTCGCTTTGTTTTTGGAAAAGCGGATATAGTGGGTAGTTACGGGGGCAGGATAGGTGGAGTTTGCCCCGTAGGAAAAGGAAATGAAGGTTACCTTACTCTCGCTCAGCGTGAGTTTGTAACTGACTTCGCCCGTAAGAGAAATAGAGATTAAGTCCTTTTCAATAACGACATAATACCTACCGTTCTCGGTGGAGAAAAGTAGGGAAGTTTTTTCGTCCGTCTCGACGAGTTTGCCGGGGATTTCAGTGTTATCCGCCATAAAGATTGATACGGTCTTGCTCATACTTTTAGTATAGCGAAGAGCGGAAGTTTTGTCAAGAATAAAAGGTGCTTTGGCGGTAAATAATAGAGGGGAAGGGAGGAAAAATGCAGACTAACGGAATTATTAGAAGGATTGACGACCTCGGGCGCATCGTTATTCCTCGAGAATATCGCCGTCTTTACTCAATCGAAGTGGGCGACCCTATGGAGATTACCGCTAAAGAAGGCGAAATACTTATTAAAAAAGTTGATACGGCTCACGCGCTTATAAAGAACGCCCAAAAAATTTTGCCTCAAGCGAAAAGCAAGATTCACGGCGCGCTACTTTTGTTCGATAAACGCGAACTTTTGTATTGTTTTGGAGAGAAAATCGACGGGCTTTTTGAAAAAACGCCCTTCGCAGTTCAAAAGTGTATGAGCGAACTGTCGGTCGTAAGCGTCGACGGTGGAGTTTTCGGAGACTTAAAGGGCTATAACGCTACCGTTTATCCAAGCCATAGCAACGGCGATTGCTTTGGCGCGCTCACTCACATCTACGAAGGGGGCGAGAGCGAAACGGAGCAAGCCTTACTCTCGCTTTCTGCAAGCGTAATTGCTGAGTATATGCAAAAATATTAAGTTTTAGCGTGATTTTATGTAAGAATAATAAAAAAATATGGGAAAATGGGTCAAAACGCTTGATAATGATTTAAGATTGTGTTATAATATTTAGGCATTTGACAAAGAGGTGAATATAATGAAATTGAATTTATTGCAAATATTCAGCGCAACGACCGTTGCTCCCTGGATTTCCGAGTCCTTCCCCATCATAAGAGCAGTACTTCTCGTACTTATCGCAGTTTTAAGCCTTGCGCTCGTTTTAGTTACCCTTTTCCAAGATGGTGACGAGGGCGGTATGGGCGCTCTCGGCGGTGGAAGCGCAGATACCTTCTACGGAAAGAATAAATCGCAAACGCTTACCAGTATGCTTAAGCGCATCACGGTAATCATTTCTATCGCTATTGCGGTACTCGCGGTGCTCTTCTTCATTTCCGTAGCAATTTATAACGGAAATTAATAATTGAGAGATAAAACGGTTTGATTTTTCAAACCGTTTTTTTTATTACTACATTTAAGGATTACTATGAATAGACATAAAAAAATGAGAACTAAGCGCCAAGCCGTAAGCGTGGCTAAGCGTGAAAAGAAAAAATTTATACCGAATATCGCGACGAAGAGAGGCGTCATCCAAAGCAGTGGACGGGGCTATGCTTTTTTCGTGTCTGACGACGGCTCGCCCGATCTTTTTATCGCGCCGAGAGATTTAGGCGGAGCAATCCACGGCGACAAAGTTTTGGTTGCAAAAATTTCGCAAGATAGAGGCGCAGGCGAAGGCAAGGTCGTAGAAATTTTAGAGCGAACTTTCGAGCATATCGTCGGTCGCGTTGAGGACGGCTGTCTAATCCCTAGCGAAAAGGGATTTGGCAATAAGATTTATATCGAGCGTCGTTCCTCTCAACCCTTTTTCCCCGGCGACAAGGTCGTAGCCAAACTTTGCGACGGCGGAGATTACTGCATAGTTACCGAAGTTTTGGGCGAGGCAGGGGACTTGGGCGCAGAAATTATGGGCGTTATTCGTTCGTTTAAACTTGCCGAGACTTTCCCCTCTAAAGTAAAGCGCGAGGCGGAGGAAATCCCCGATAGCGTTAGCGAAGAGGAAAAGAAGGGCAGGCGTAATTTTACGGACACTCTTGCCGTAACTATCGACGGCGAACACTCAAAAGACTTCGACGACGCTATTTGCGTTAGAAAGGTTAGAGGCGGATACGAACTTTCGGTGCATATCGCCGACGTGAGCCATTACGTAAGAGAAAAGAGCAAACTTGACAAAGAGGCTCTCAAGAGAGCGACCTCCGTCTACTTTGCCGACCGCGTTTTGCCTATGCTCCCCGAAAAACTATCCAACGGCATCTGCTCGCTCAACGAGGGAGTGGAAAGACTAACGCTTTCCGTCGTTATGCGCTTTGATAAAGAGGGCGAACTGCTATCGCACGAAATCGTGGAGGGCGTAATTAAGTCCAAGGCTCGCTTATCGTATTCGGGCGTTCAGCGTATGCTTGACGGAGAGAAGAGCGAAAAGCACGAATTTTTGAGAGAAATGATCCAAAACGCGAGCGCGCTTGCTAAAATCTTGAATAAAAAGAGGATAGCGCGTGGCTCGGTTGAGTTTGAAATCCCCGAGTGCGAGATAATTATGGACGGGGACAAACTAATAGATATTAAAAAAGCGGAAAGACTGTTTTCGCATCGTATGATTGAAGAGTTTATGCTTATAACCAACGAAACGGTTGCCGAGCATTTCGTTAAACGCAAAGTTCCGTTCGTGTTCCGCGTTCACGAAAATCCGCCCGAGCAGAAGTTAGAGGTTTTCCGCGACTTTCTTTGCTCGCTGGGATTGTCTTTCCCCGAAAATCCCACGCCTATGGACTACGCGCAGTTAGTGGCAAACGCCGACGAGAGCGTTAGGGGCGCGGTAAGTAGAGTTGCGCTCCGCTCGATGAGTAAGGCGGAGTATAAGCCTCAAAACCTCGGACACTTTGGGCTTGCGTCCAAGTATTACTGTCATTTCACTTCGCCTATTCGCCGTTACCCCGACCTTGCAATCCACCGCATTATAAAGTATATTCTCTCGGGAAAAGAGGACGCGAGCCGTCAGTTTAGCGAGTTCGTTCGCGAGGCGTCAATTCGCAGTAGCGAGCGTGAGAGAACGGCGGAAGAGGCGGAAAGAAAGGTAGACGACTTCCTTAAAGCCGAGTTTATGAAAGACAAGATAGGTAACGAGTACCGCGCGCTTATTAGCGGTGTTACCGAGCGTGGACTTTACGCCGAACTTGACTTTGGCGTTGAGGGTATGATAAAGATTGAAACGATACCCGGACGATTTAAGTTCAACGAAAAGAGTATGAGTATATCGAACGGCGCAATATCCTACACTCTTGGCGACGAGATTGATATTAAAGTCGTGGCCGTAAACTTTGATAAGATAGCATTTGAACTTATTTAGGAGAAAATTATGGGAGAGTATATAAAAGAAAATTTAACTACCGAGTGTCTTGGCTCGTACGATATCGCCGTTTGTGGCGGGGGCTTTGCCGGAATTTCCGCCTCGCTTTCAGCCGTTCGCGAGGGCAAGAAAGTTATCCTTATTGAAAAACAGTATATGCTTGGCGGACTTGGTACGGCAGGGCTGGTAACCATTTATCTTCCGCTTTGCGACGGACTTGGTAGACAGGTTTCCTTTGGTATAGCCGAAGAACTGTTTCGTTTGTCCATAAAGCACGGCGCGGAGGGTAAAGAGCCTACTAACTGGTTAAACGAAGGCAGTAGAACGGAAAAGGACGCGAGGTTTGAGGTCCAGTATAACCCTCAAATGTTTGCAATTTTAGCGGAAAAACTGCTTTTGAGCGAGGGGGTAACTATACTCTACGGCACTACGGTGGTAAGAGCGGAGAAAGAGGGCGACAAGATTACCCATTTAGTAGTCGAGAATAAGACGGGTAGAGGTGCGTATAGGGTTTCTTCCGTAGTTGACTGCACGGGCGACTGCGATATAGCGAAGATGAGTGGCGCGCCCACCGAACTTTTCAAGCAGGGCAACGTGCTTGCCGCGTGGTATTATTTCGTCAATAGTAGTGGCTATCAACTGAAAATGCACGGCTTTTCGGATATTCCTGACGACGAGAAAACGGAGCAAAACAAGGTTGCTCAACTCGTCAATAAACGCTTTTTGGGCGTTAGCGCGGAAGAACTTTCCGAAATGACGATACTTTCTCACAACGAGATATATAAGGATATACTAAAGAGTGGCGAGAAAAAGTTTTTAGCAACCGTAGCGACTACTCCGCAAATAAGGATGACGAGAAAAATCAAGGGCGAATATACGCAAGATATAGCAGAAATGCACAAGTATTTCCCCGACTCTATCGGTATGGTGTCCGACTGGAGAAAGAGAGGTCCGGTGTACGAAGTACCCTTTAGAACGCTTTACAGTAGCGCCGTTAAAAACTTAATCGTAGCAGGAAGATGCACTTCCGTTAGCGATAGTCTTTGGGACGTAATGAGAGTAATTCCCTGTTGCGCCGTTACCGGTCAAGCAGCGGGAATTGCGTCGTCGATGACGGACGACTTTACTTCGATAGATATAAAAACTCTTCAAGATAAACTGCAAAAAAGTGGCGTAGTTTTGCACGAGAGCGATTTATAGCGCATAAAAGTTTCCTCTTGATTTATACTAAAGAGGGAGGAAGATTATGGCAAAATTTCTGTCGCTCGTCTTGGCGTTTACGATGCTTGTGTTTGTAAATTCCGCTACCGTATGCAAAAATTACGAACAAAATACGGATTACGGCGTGGTAATAACTGCGCTTAAACCTATGAAAAAACCACCGCTTGCAATATGAAAAAGAACGACCGAGAGGATAAAAAACCTCGTCGGTCGTTCTTTTTCGCTTAGGGCTATGTTTTTTGCTTGCAAAAAAAAGCAAAAAGGTATATACTTAAGAGTAGGGCTTTAAAGCCCTAAAAATAAACGACTGAGGTTTGAGATGAAATTAGGAGTAGTAGGACTTCCCAACGTAGGTAAAAGCACGCTGTTTAACGCAATCACTGAGGCAGGCGCGGAGTGCGCTAACTATCCGTTCTGTACCATTGAGCCCAACGTGGGCGTAGTGGCAGTACCCGACGAGCGACTTGAAGTTCTTGGCAAGATGTATAACACCAAGAAAATTACGCCCGCGGTGCTTGAGTTCGTGGACATTGCAGGGCTTGTGAAGGGCGCGTCGGCAGGCGAGGGCTTAGGAAATAAATTCCTTTCGCATATTCGCGAAGTGGACGCAATCGTTCACGTGGTGCGCTGTTTTGAGGATAGCAATATTATCCACGTGGAAGGCAATATTGACCCTATTCGCGACATTGAAACGATAAATCTTGAACTGGTGCTTTCCGACCTTGAGAGCGTTAAAAAGCGTCTTGACAAGGCTGAAAAGTACGTTAAGACGGGCGAGAAGAGTTATTTAGAAGAGGCGGAACTTCTTCGCAAACTCTATAAAACGCTGGAAGAGGGCAAGTGTTTAAGAACGCTTTTACTAAGCGACGAGGAAAAGAAGATGGTAGAGAGTTTCTTCCTCATTACCTCTAAGCCCGTAATCTACTGCGCTAATATCGGCGAAGGGGATATAGGCTCTACCAACGAATTCGTCAAGAGAGTGGAAGAGTTCGCTAAGACTGAAAACTCCGTGTTCTTGGAAATCTGCGCTAAGGTTGAGGAAGAGATTGCTCAACTTGACAAGGAAGAGAGAGCGATATTTATCGAGGAAATGGGACTTAAAGAGAGCGGACTTAACCGCATAATAAAGAAAGGCTACGAACTTCTCGGGCTTATCAGTTACCTTACCGCAGGCGAAAAAGAGGTTAGGGCTTGGACGATTGAAAAGGGCACGAAAGCGCCTCAAGCGGCAGGCAAAATCCACACCGACTTTGAAAAAGGCTTTATTCGCGCGGAAATCGTTTCTTACGACGACCTCGTAGAGTGCGGTGGTTTTAACGGCGCGAAGGAAAAGGGTAAGGTTAGAAGTGAAGGAAAAGAGTACGTTTTCCGTGACGGCGACGTAGCGCTGTTTAGATTTAACGTGTAAGGAAAAAATTATGGAATTAAAACGCATCGTATCAAAACTTATTAAAATCGAGGGCGTGAGCGAGGAAGAAATCTATTCGCTCCTTTCCCCTACGCCCGATATATCGAAGGGCGATATTGCTCTTCCCTGCTTTAAGTTCGCAAAAACGCTCCGTCGCGCTCCTCAGCAAATCGCAACCGCGCTTTCCGAGGGCGAGGAACTTAAAAACAGCAAGTATATTCAAAAAGCGTGCGTAGAGGGTGGATACCTCAATATCTACTTTAACCGCCAAACGCTTGCCTCCGAGGCTATGGAAGAACTCTCTAAAGGGGTTTTTAAGCCCCACGAGAAGAACGGCAAGACCGTTTGCATAGACTATTCGTCCATTAACATTGCAAAGCCCTTCCATATCGGTCATCTTTTAACGACGGTAATCGGCGGTTCGCTCTATAAGATTTTCAACTACCTCGGCTATACTGCGGTGGGCATTAATCACCTCGGCGACTGGGGAACGCAGTTCGGAAAGATGATATCGGCGTACTTGCGCTGGGGCGACGACAAGGATATCGAAGAGCGTGGCGTTCGCGCGCTTTTGGACCTTTACGTGCGCTTTCACGCAGAGGCGGAAGAAGATAAAGCGCTCGACGACGAGGGCAGAGCGTGGTTTAAGAAAATCGAAGACGGCGACGAGCAGGCGCTTGCTATTTTTGGAAAGTTCAAGGACATTACCTTAAAAGAGGTTAAACGCCTTTACGCAAGACTTAACATTGAGTTCGACAGTTACGCGGGCGAGAGTTTTTATAACGATAAAATGCAACCCGTTATCGACGAACTGAAAGAAAAGAACCTCCTTACCGAGAGCGAGGGCGCGCAAGTAGTCAACCTTGACGAATACTCAATGCCACCTTGTCTTATCCTAAAGAGCGACGGCGCAACGCTTTACGCAACTCGCGACCTTGCAGCCGCGTGCTATCGTAAAAGCCACTACGACTTTGACAAAAACCTCTACGTAGTAGCGTATCAGCAAAACCTCCACTTTAAGCAAATCTTCAAAGTGCTTGAACTTATGGGCAAGCCTTGGGCGAAAGACTGCGTTCACGTGCCTTTCGGTATGGTTAGTTTGGAAGGTCAGGGCGCGCTCAGTACCAGAAAGGGCAACGTCGTTTTCTTAGACGAAGTGCTTGACACTGCGGTGGAAAAGGCGAGAGCGGTTATTGACGGCAAGAACCCCGACCTTGAAAACAAAGAAGAGATTGCCTCGACGGTAGGTATAGGCGCGGTAGTGTTCGGCGCGCTCTGTAACAGCCGTATTAAAGACCTCGCGTTCTCTTACGATAAAGCGTTGTCTTTCGAGGGCGAAACCGCTCCCTATCTTCAGTACACCCACGCGCGTTGCTGTTCGGTAATTGCAAGAGTGGGCGAAGAGGTTGCTAAACCCGACTATTCGGTTCTTACCGACGACGACAGTTTTGCGCTCGTTAAACACTTATGCGCATTTGACGGCGCGGTAGCGTCCTCTGCGGAAAAGTACGAGCCTTCGGTAATATCGTCGTATCTTCTCGATTTAGCGAAACTATATAATAAGTTCTACCTTGCAAACCGTATTCTCGGCGCAGAGCCACCCGTTCTTTCCGCGCGTCTTGCCCTCACTAAAGCAGTTCGCGACACCTTAAAGACGGGACTTTCCCTCCTTCTTATCGGCGCGCCCGAAAAAATGTAATAAAAACGACGAAAGAGCAGAGAAAACTGCTCTTTTTTGATGTTTTACTTGACAAAGTGATAAATATAGGGATATAATCATAATAAGGAAAAAGAATTATATAGGAGAATAAGGGCTATGAAAAGACTACTGTTCAGAATTTTAACGACGGTTTTGGCTTTTTGCGTAGTGCTTGCATTGTTTACCGCCTGTGACGACGAAATCACGCCACCGCCACCGACTGAGAAGACTTATTCGTGCGAGTTCGTTCAAAACGACGGAACTTACGAATACGAAATTAAGCATAGCGAAAAGATTACGCTTTCGCTTTCTATTGACGATGAAAAGCAATGGGAAATGGAAGGCTCGATTGAGAACGGTAAGTATATTTTTTACCTTGCCGAATTTATCGAAGGGGAACAACGCGCGTATTCCTTTGACGTTTCGGGCGAAACGCTAATTCTTCCCGAACGCTCTTTTTTGACGGGCTTTACCTATCCGTACTCTCAAGCGAGCGGAACTTATTCCGTAGTGGGCGTTGAGGGGGCTACGATGACCTTTAACGCCGACGGAACGGGCTCGACGCATATGGATAGAGAGGGCGCAACGGGCGTTACCTTTACTTACTACGCAGTGGACGGCAACCGCGCAATTTTGAAGTTGGATACTCCTCATCGCGACGCGGTGGACGACAATACCGCGTTTGACGAACTTATAGGTTACTACTACGAGTTTACGGACGAAGGGGTAAGCCCGCTTGGAACGGTTTATAATCCTAACCGCTATACCTATTACAATACGCTTAAATATGACGGAAATACCCCTTACTCTCATATCGTTTCCAGTTACGGCGCGTCGAGAATGGGTATTTACGGCAACACCAAAACGCATTTAAGCACGCTTTACTATAACGGAGGTAAGGCTATTAGGGTGGACGAGGCGTTTAACACCGACTTTGAACAGAGCGAACTTCAAATCTTTTTCGGGGATTATACCGAAGAGGACGGCGTTATAACTTTCTCTTACGATTGCGAGGTTAGTAGCCCGTATTATAACGGAGGCGAGAGAGGTGAGGATATATATTACACCGCCGAAGTTTATTACGAAAGAATAACTGACAGGTGGGGCGAAGAAAAATTCGACTACTTGGGCGAAATGACGGAAGGCAACGGCATTGAGTGGAACGAGTATTATTTTGGTTACACCACGCTTACGAGCGAGAAATTGAGCGCGTCGGGACTAACCTGCGATTTTAACGACGGATACAAGACTTTGCGTCAAGACAACCTGCTTGCTATGGGCGACGGCGACCATTACCTCCACGAGTTTTACGTGCTTGACACTGAAAAAATGGAAATTAAATATATCTTCTACGAGTACGACTCCTATTATTATATGGGTTGCTCTAACGAGTTTATGCTCGAGCGCAGGATTTACGAGGAAGACTATAATTTAGAATATAACCCCGACTTACAAGAGTTTTATATGTTCGTCGAGGTGGAAAACGAAACTAATTTAGTGTACCGTGGCGACGGATTTAGGTTTGAACTTATCGGAATTTACGGCGATCACAATAAAGTGGATAACTTGATATTTATGTACGCTATTACGAGCAACATTTACAACGTTTCAAGCAGTTCGCGTTTCTTCGTAACTGATATTGAAAACGGAACTTGTATTCTCGGTATGGTAGGGAACGGAAGGGGCGACGAACTCGACGCCTTTAGGTCCGAGGTTAACATTGCTCGCTCTAAAGAAATTGTACCCGTCGTTTATACGATGAGTGGAGACGCCGTGACGGATTCAGGGAAGGAATTTTCGGTAGCGTACTATTACGAGAGCGCAGGGAATAATGAAGTTATTCTCTTTGAGTACGAAATAAGAGAATACGAATCCTTAATAATGGCGGACGCTTATAGCGGAAGATATGAGATTAGCGGAAATATGATTTTCTTCGACCTCAATAACGGCGACGATATTACCTACGAATTATCTAATACCGCAGAGGGCGTAATATCGCAATACCATTATACCTACAATTACAACTAAAAATAAAAAAGGGAGCGTTCCTCGGTTGCGGAACGCTCTTTTTGTCTTTAAAAAACTAATACGGTAGTTAAATTTTTGAACGCTAATTTATATTTTTAAGTTGTATTATTCAAAATAATAGTAAGTATCACTTCCGCCGTAGTAATTTGTACTAATGCGGTTTGGCGTAGTTGTATCCACGTAGTATTTCTTTGTTTCGACGTTGTCAATTTTCGCTAAAAGTTCTGGGCAAACAATTTCAAGGTTGGATATCGAATCAAAATAACCGTTAAGGTTGTAGTTAATAGTACGATTATGAGTTCTAAATCCGCCTTGATAGTCGTAAGATTTTGAGGTTTCAGTTACTTTTTTAACGCGAATATTTTCTTTGTCTGCGCCGTAAGTCAGGTAATAATATTTAGTAGTGTTTTTAAGCGTTGATTTGCCAAGCGTTGCGGTTGCCGTTACGTCTTCAGTGTCCCAGTAATAATAATAGCCGTTATATTCAACGTAATCATCGTAACGATAAGAAGAGCGACGAAGAGTAAAGGTGGTTTCAACAATGTAAGTATAACTGTCCGTTGTCGTTACTTCTTCAGTGGTATTGTAATATTTTGAATTACCTACAACTAAGGTTTGATTGTCATTGAGTGCAACGAAAGTGTAATCCGACGAACACGCAAAGAATACGAAGCAAGATAGAACGCCCAAAATTAGTGCCACAAATTTTTTCATGATTATAATTCCTCCAAAAAAGTATAGATTTATTATAGCACCAAGGGGGTGGCTTGTCAAGTAAAATATGAAAACTAATAGAAAATGTTAAAACGTAGTATTCGTTTCTTCTTCTACTTCGGGCGAGGCGAAAAGTTTTATGAACATAGTGATAAGCAAGAGGTTGTTTACCGCCGTGTAGTCAAAGGGTTCGTCCGTCGTCCGTTCGTTATCGTTTTTGGGCGAGAGTTGAGAATTTGCAAGTAGCAAGACTACTAAAAGAAGACGGAAAATATCGCTTTGGTCCATAATGCCTCCGACAAGAAGAGTGGTAATAGTTTATTATTCGTCAAAAAAGTGTGGTGTGATAAATTTTGACGAAAGGCTCTCTTATAGTATAATATTACTATGGAAAGAAGAATAGAAGACAAAATTTTACTTGACCGCAAAACTCGAGAACTTGTAACCTCGTTCGTGCCGAGCAGAGAGCATAGCGAAAAACTATGCGATTTTCTCTCTGCGCTTGGAGAGGGGACGAGAATTAAGATACTTTCCGCGCTCGCTATATCGGATATGTGCGTAAACGATATGGCGATTTTGCTTGCGCTCAATCAAACGACGCTCTCGCACCAACTGAAAATTTTGCGCTCAGTGGGAGCGGTAGGGTACAGACGGCAAGGCAAGGTCAGTTTTTACTATATCCGCAACAAAAAAGTGTTGGATATTCTATCCATTGCTACCGATTGCGTGTAAAATTCTTTACTTTTTTCGTCCGTTGTGTTACAATTAAAGCGTTAAAAGGAGGCAGTAATGCTTAAAGTTGGTAACGAGTGGGACGAAGTTTTAAAAGACGAGTACGAAAAGCCGTATTATCGCGCGCTTATGCAAAAAGTGGACGAAGAGTACGCTAACTTTACCGTGTATCCGCCTAAATGCTTGGTGTATTCGGCAATGGCGCGAGTGCCTTACGACAAGGTTAAAGTGGTAATTCTCGGTCAAGACCCCTATCACGGCGAAGGTCAGGCTAACGGTATGGCGTTTGCGGTAGAAAAGGGCGTTAAACTTCCGCCTTCGCTCGTCAATATTTTCAAAGAAATTGAGGACGACTTGGGCGTTAAGGTAAACGGCAGTACGCTAACGGGCTGGGCAGAGCAGGGCGTTTTGCTACTTAATACCGTCCTTACCGTCCGCGCGTCTTCTCCGCAGTCGCACTCTGCTTACGGCTGGCAAAGTTTTACCGACGAGGTTATATCGTTACTTTCAAAGCGTGAAACTCCTATGGTATTTATGCTTTGGGGCGCGAACGCTTGGAAGAAAAAACCGCTCATTGCGTCTCATCACAAAATTTTAGAGAGCGTTCACCCAAGTCCGCTTTCTGCTTACCGTGGCTGGTTTGGTTGTAAGCATTTTTCTAAAGCCAACGAGTTTTTGCTCCAAAACGGGCTTGACCCGATTGACTGGGGCTACTGCGACGAGGAAAAAGTGGAGGGATATTACCATAATAACGGCAGTATAAGACGAGTTTAACTTTACAAACCTATTTATTTATGGTATAATACGCCTATGAAAAAGTTTTTGAGTTTTATTTGCGCGCTACTGTGCGTTATATTATGCTTTGGTTGTACTCCCTGCGAGTGTGGGGAGAGTTTGCCTTGCGCTCATTTTTCGGGCGAAGAGGCGTTTTCAAGGTATAGCGGTAGCGTAGTTGAGGTGCTCTCGTCTACCGATAGAGGTAGCGGAATAATCATTGACGGCAACGAAACGGAAGTGGTAATTGCCACTTGCTATCATCTTTGCGGTAGCGACTTAACCACCACGAGCGTGCGTTTTAAGGGCGAGGACGCCTTTACGCGCGAGGGCATTACCCTTCTTGGTTACGACCAAAGAAACGATATTACCATTTTTAAGATGAGCAAACGCGGAGCAAAACTTCCCTCAGTTTCCGTTCCTTTGGTAATGGGCGAGCAAGTTTACCTAATGGGTAACGGCGAGGGCAAAGGCGTTGCTATAAGCGACGGCGTTATCGCTTTAACGGAGTTCGTCGCTAAATACGACGGCTCTAACTACTATAAACCGCTTATTAAGACTACGGCGTTAAGCGTAGGCGGAAACAGTGGCGGACTTATAGTAAACGCGAGTGGCGTAGTGGGTATGAGCGTTGCAACGAGCGAAGACTTTTCGCTTGCTCTTCCCTACGAAATTGCGCTTGCGCTCTATCAAAACGCCAAGAGTGGCGGAATAAATTATCCTTCTTACTCCATTGCAAGCGGAGAGGTTAGCGAGGGCGGACTTTTAAAGCGACAGACCACCGTGACTATTGAGGGCGAGGCGTATATCTATAAAGAGGGCTCGCTGATAAAGGACGAGAATACATATAAAAATATTAACGGCGAGAGCGTTGCAAGTACGCTTTCGGGCTTGGTTGCGCAAATAGTAAAGACGGAGGGCGAAAGAGTAACGCTTTCGTAAAGAGTATGATAAAGCGTTTTGAAAACCCTCACTTATATACCGACGAGGGTTTAAGGACAAGTGAAAAATTGTTGCTCCATTGCTGTTGCGGTCCTTGTGCAACGGCGGTTGTCGAGCGCGTTTTACCTTTCGTTCGTCCTACGCTTTACTATTATAACCCTAACACTCAACCTCTCAGTGAGTACGAAAAGAGAGGCGAAGAAGTCAAAAAAGTTGCCGAATTTTTTGGGCTTGACTATATCGTGGAAGATTACGATTGTAACGAATTTTTGCATACGGTTGCAGGTTTTGAGGACGAAAAGGAGGGGGGACGCCGTTGTCCGCTCTGTTTTTCTTTGCGACTTAGAAAGAGCGCGCAGTACGCTAAAGAGCACGAATACGATGCGTTCTGCACTACGCTTACCGTGTCTCCGCATAAGAACGCTAAACTTATCAACGAGATAGGCGAAAGGGTGGAGAGCGAGTACGGGGTAAAGTGGATTTACTCCGACTTTAAGAAAGCGGACGGGTATAAGAGGAGCATAGTTTTATCTAAAGAACTTTCGCTTTATCGCCAAGACTACTGCGGTTGTCAGTTCTCGAAGGAGGGGAAATGAGCATAAAGGAAAAACTTGCCCTACTCCCCGAAAAGAGTGGCGTTTACATTATGAAAGACAGCGCCGGCGAGATAATTTACGTAGGTAAAGCGGTGCTACTAACTCGTAGAGTTCGTCAGTACTTTAACAATTCGCCAAAGCCTACCAAAGTTCAAGCAATGGTGGATAATATTGCGGACTTTGACTATATTATAACGCTTACCGAAAAGGACGCGCTCGCGCTCGAGGCTAACCTTATAAGAAAGCATAAGCCAAGATACAATATCCTGCTCAAAGACGACAAGCACTCGCCCTATATCAAGATTGACTTAAAGCAAAAGTATCCCACGATTGAGGTTACGCGAAAGGTAAAGCGGGACGGGGCGAGATACTTTGGACCGTTTTTCGGCGGAATAAGAGTGTGGGATATCGTGAGCGTAATACGGTCAGCGTACAAGATGCGGACTTGCCCGAAGAAACTACAAAAAAAGGACAGAGCGTGTCTAAACTACCATATCGGACTTTGCCACGCGCCCTGTATGAACTATATTAGCGAAGAAGAGTACGGCGCGATAGTAAGAAAGGTAATGAGTTTTCTTTCCGGTTACGACGACGGCGCGCAAAAGTTACTTGAGGAGCGTATGGAAAAGGCGGTCGAGACGGAACAGTTTGAGCGCGCAATAACCTATCGCGACCAACTTGAAATGCTAAAAAGACTGCGTGAGCGAACGGTGGCTAATCTTGGCTCGGTAACGGACGTGGACGCCTTTGCGTACGCAGAGAGCGGTCAAGGTGGAGTAGTATCGGTATGCGTGGTGCGTTCTAACAAGATGATGGGCGTAAGAAACTACGAGATTACCGACGCCTCGCTTTCCGAAGAAGAGGTAATGAGCACCTTTCTTTCGCAGTATTACGGGCTTAACCGTGAACTTCCGCAAGAGATTTGTCTTGAAAACGAGTTTGATACTACCACGCTTTGCGAGTATTTAACTACCGTTTGCGCTAAAGCGCCCGTTATAACTTTCCCCAAGAAGAGTACGAGGAAAAGGCTGGTCGATACCGCTCGACAGAACGCTCTCGACTATATGGAAAAGCGCGGAGAAAAGCGAGAGCGCGAGTACGAAATGACGGTGGGCGCAAGCAAGTCGCTCGCCTCAATCTTGGGAATAAAGAGCGCAAGGCGTATGGAGTGCTTTGATATTTCGCACACGAGCGGAGTGGACAAAGTGGCGTCGCAGTCGGTGTTTATCGACGGCTCGCCCTCGCCGTCGGACTACCGCAAATACACCATTAAAACGGTAGAGGGCAACGACGACTTTAGGTGTATGCAAGAGGTTATTCGTCGTAGGCTAAGTAGGGCAAGCGAAGGGGACGAAAAGTTCAGTGAACTTCCCGACCTTATAGTAATCGACGGAGGAAAGGGGCAACTTTCGCACGCCTACGAGGTTATGCGAGAACTGAACTACGATATTCCTATGGTTGCGCTTGCCGAGAGAGAAGAAGAAATCTTTTTGCCCTTTAAGAGCGAGCCTATAATTTTACCGCGTTCGCATTACGCGTTAAGACTAATGCAAAGGATAAGAGACGAGGCGCACCGCTTTGCAGTAACTTATCACCGCCACAAGCGTTCAAAGAGGTATTTTTCCGAACTTGACGAGATTAAGGGCGTGGGCGAAAAGCGTAGAAAAATACTGCTTAAAGCGTTCCCAAATTTTGCCGACATTAAGAGCGCGAGCGTAGAGACTTTAGCCTCGATTGAGGGCATTGATACAAAAACGGCGTATAGCGTATACGAGCATTTTCACAAAACGGAGGACAACTAATATGAAATACAAGATGATTTTTTCGGACTTTGACGGCACGATTGCCTCGGACGACCACAGCATAAGCGACGAGAATAAGCGCGCCATAAAAGAATATCAACAAAAGGGCGGAACGTTCGTGCTTTGCTCAGGCAGAGCGCCTCTTCCGGCGTGGTCGATAGTAGAAGAACTCGGCATTGAGAATAACGATATTCCCATCGCAGGACTTAACGGCGCGCTCGTTTTCAACAAGGACAAAGAGGTTATTTATAAGGCGCCCATTAAAAACTCTACTGCGTATATTATCGTAAAAGAGGCGGAGAGTAGAGGCATTTACTGTCATATGTACGACGACTATACCGCGATAATTGCAGAGGAGCATCCTATCAATATCGACTATCGAAAAATAACGGGTATCGATCTTACGCCCGTAGGAAAATTGAGCGATTATCTTATGGCTCACCCCGACTTCGACCCCGTAAAGATTTTGTACGTAATAGACCCGTGTATTAGCAAAGAACTCGACGAAGTGTTTGATAGGCTCAACCTTCCCGGCGTAACGCACGTTATGAGCAACGACACCTTCTACGAGTTTATTTCTACTGACGCAGGCAAGGAAAAGGCTATGAAGTTTATTGCAAACGAGTACGGCGTGGATATTTCGGAGGTTATTGCAATCGGCGACAACTTTAACGATAAAGCAATGATTGAACAGGCAGGCTTGGGCGTTGCAATCGGTAACGGAAGGGCGGAAACGATAGCGGTAGCGGACTTCGTGGCGACCTCGAATAACGAAAGCGCGATTGCGCAAGTGGTTGACAAGTTCTGCAAGGAGTAAAAAATGGCAAAAAAGAAGATTATCGAACTTCAAGAGAACGAAAAGGACGTGCTTATTAGCGAGTTTACCGAAAGGCTAAACCTTCAAATTTTGCACCGTGGCGAAAAGGAAACGATGCATATATCCACCTTTAACATTAACCGCCCCGGGCTTCAACTTGCAGGCTTTTACGGACTTTTCAGTTCCGAGCGCGTTCAAGTGCTTGGCGAACTTGAAATATCCTACCTTAAAAGTATGACGCCGGAAGAAAGACTTTCGGCGTGCGACAAACTTTTCTCGTACGATTTTCCCTGCTTAGTGCTAACTTCTGCGGTAGAAATTTTGCCCGAGATTATGCAGTCTGCGGAAAAATGGGGCAGAAACGTGTTCTCCTCGCCCCTTAGGACTACGCCCCTTCTTAACGAGATAAGCATATACTTAAATCAACTTCTTGCTCCTACCGAGACTATTCACGCAGGGCTTATGGACCTTTTCGGCGTGGGCGTGCTCATTATCGGGGACAGTAGCGTAGGTAAGAGCGAAACGGCGCTTGAACTCGTTCAGCGCGGTCATCGTCTCGTTGCTGACGACGCGGTGTGCTTAAAAAGGATATCCGACCGTCTCGTAGGCTCTTCGCCCGCTACCATTGAACACCTTATGGAAATTCGTGGCGTAGGCATTATCGACGTGCGCGCTATGTACGGAGCGGGCGCGATTAGAGAGAGTAAAGTCGTTGACCTCGTGGTTAGACTTGAAAGATGGGACGAGAAAAAGCAGTACGACCGCCTTGGCGACGAGGTAAGTTACCATACTATTCTCGATACCGAACTGCCCCTTTACACCGTTCCCGTCAAGCCCGGACGAAACCTCTCGGTTATCTTAGAGGTCGTTGCGAGAAATCATCGTCTTAAGAGTATGGGCATTAACCCCCTCGACGAACTCTATAACCGCCTCAGAAAGAGCAGTAACGACTAATCGGAGAGAAAAATGAACTTAACTGAACTTAGGAAAAGTATGCAAAACTGCGAGTGTGGACGCGCTCACGACTTCGACCTTAAAACGCTCGAGGTTTATAGCGGAGCGATTAAGGATACCGCCAAGATTTTAGAGCGTGGCGGTTTTCCCAAAAAAATTCTCGCGGTCTTTGACGAAAACTCTTATAAAGTTACGGACGGAATACTTGACACGCTAAAGAGCGGAGGCTTTATCGTAGTGAGCAAGATTTACCCCTCAAAGCGCACCGCCGATATGGAGGACGTGGAAGAAATCCAGTCGCTTATAGGGGAGTGCGAGGGAGTGCTTAGCGTTGGCACCGGCTCAATTAACGATATTTGCCGTCTCGCCTCGTTTAGAGAAAATCGTCCGCTTGCAATCTTTGCTACCGCGCCGTCAATGGACGGGTTTGCCTCCGATAGCGCGCCTATAACCAAGAACAACTTTAAGATATCCTATCTTTGCCGTCAGCCTAAAATTATTATTGCCGATACCGCCATTTTAGCCAAAGCGCCCCTTGCCCTTAAAGCGTCGGGCTTTGGGGATATGATAGCAAAGTGTATCGCGCTCGCCGACTGGAGAATAGCATCGCTTACTCACGGCGATTATTACTGCGAAAGAATAGCCGATTTGGTGCGAAAAGCCTTTAACGGTATCGTAAATTTGGCGCAAAGCGTAGGAAAAGAGTGCGAAGAGACGGCAGGCGCGATTATGGAAAACTTAGTGCTTACTGGGGTTGCGATGCAACTTGCAAAGTGTACTCGCCCAGCGAGTGGAACGGAGCATATCATATCGCATTTTTGGGAGTGCAAGAAACTCACTAAAGGACTAATATCTGACTTCCACGGCAAAAAAGTGGGCGTTGCTACGCTAATAGTTGCCGATATTTACCATAAACTTTGCAAGATTGACAAGGTTAAAGCAAGCCGTGAGGTTATCGACTTTGACGAACTCACTTCCGCATACGGTGAGCAACTTATGCCCGAAGTAATCAATTATAACACTCCCGATACTATCGCAAACGAAGTTGACCTTTCGCTTTTAGAAGAGAAGTGGGAGGAAATCAAGAGGATAATAGTAGAAGAAATTCCGCCCGTAGAAGAACTTAAAAGACTTTACGCGCTCGCAGGGGCGGTAACGAGCGGAAAGGATATTGAAGTGGACGACGAACTTTTCGATTTAGGCGTAAAATATCACCCCTATATGCGAAAAAGAGTAACGCTAATGCGCCTTTTACCCCTTCTTTCTATCGACGCTCTTGAAGTTTACAAAGAAAAATAACGCCTAAAGCCGACGAGAAAAAGCAAAAATCGTCGGCTTTATCTTATTTTTATGGCAAAAGGGCTTGCAATCCGCTTGATTTTAATTTAAGAATATTATATAATAATATTACTGTGCTAGGTGGGAAGCTAGCGGTGTCCTGTACCTTCAATCCGCTACAGAAGGGCTGAACGCCGTCCTCGGCTTACCTAATGGAACGCTGTGACCGTTCAAGTGGTGATGATACCAAGGTCTTATGCAACTACGCACCGTGAACCGTGTCAGGGTAGGAATACAGCAGCACTAAGCGGAGCGCGTCGTGTGCCATAAGGTTGCTTTGGAGGAGCAAACTGTCGGGAGAACGGTTCGGTTAGGTATGTCAAAGACGGATGCACAGTACTTTTGACCTTTGATTGAGAGAAGAGCGAAAAAGTTCTTCTCTCAAAGTTATAAAAAGAGCATAAAAATAACGACTATTATTTAGGAGACCATTATGTACAAAAAGATAAACCCCGATATGAATTTCGTATCTCGCGAGGGAGAAGTGCTTGAGTTTTGGCAACAGAACGATATCTTCCGCAAAACGCTTGAACAGACTAAGGACGGCGAGGAGTTTTCCTTTTACGACGGACCTCCCACCGCTAACGGCAAGCCTCACATCGGACACGTTTTAACGCGCGTAATGAAGGACATTATTCCTCGTTTTAAGACGATGAAGGGTTTTCACGCTACGAGAAAAGCGGGCTGGGATACCCACGGTCTTCCCGTTGAACTTGAGGTTGAGAAAATCTTGGGTATGGACGGCAAGCAGGATATTGAAAAGTACGGTATCGAGCCTTTCATAAAGAAGTGTAAAGAGAGCGTATGGAAGTACACTACCGAGTGGAAAAAGATGAGCGACCGTCTTGGCTACTGGGTGGATATGGACAACCCCTATATCACTTACGACGACAACTTTATCGAGTCTGAGTGGTGGTCGCTTAAGACGATTTTCGACAAGGGACTTATATATAAGGGACATAAAATCGTGCCTTACTGCCCACGCTGTGGAACGGCGCTTTCCTCTCACGAAGTAGCGCAAGGCTACAAGGACGTTGAGGAAAAGAGCGCGGTTGCTTGCTTTAAGATTAAGGGCAGGGATAACGCTTATATCTTGGCTTGGACGACTACGCCTTGGACGCTCCCCTCTAACGCGGCGCTTTGCTTTAACGCTAACTTCGACTACGCTGAAATTGCGGTGGAAGACAGAGTTTATATCATTGCGAAAGAGCGTATTTCGGCTTACTTTAAGGAAGAGGAGTACACCCTTCTTTCCGTTAAGAAGGGCGAAGAGTACAAGGGCGTTTCCTACGAGCCTTTGTATGAAAATTACAGCGGAAAACAGAGAGCGCATATCGTCGTTTGCGACGACTACGTAACGATGGACGACGGTACGGGTATCGTTCATATCGCGCCTGCGTTTGGTGAAGACGACGCAAGAGTGGGAAGAGAGAACGATATTCCCTTTATCCAAATGGTTGACGACCGCGGTAATATGAAAGCGGACGCGCCTTTTGCCGGTACTTTCTGTAAAGACGCCGACAAACTTATCATTAAAGACCTTCGCGAGCGCGGATTACTTCTTTGCGCTCCCAACTATAACCACAGTTATCCTTTCTGCTGGCGTTGTGATACGCCCTTGCTTTACTACGCTCGTTCCACTTGGTTCATTTCTATGACCAAGGTTCGCGAAGAACTCGTAAAGAACAACCTTACGGTTAACTGGATGCCCGACTCAATCGGCAAAGGCAGAATGGGTAATTTCTTGGAAAACGTTATCGACTGGGGCTTATCCCGTGAGCGTTACTGGGGAACGCCGCTTCCCCTTTGGGTTTGCGACGACTGTGGCGAGATTAACGCAATAGGCTCGAAAGCGGAACTTAAAGAGCGTGGCGGTATCGAGGGCGATATCGAACTTCACAAGCCCTACGTAGACGCGGTAACTTTACGCTGTCCCAAGTGCGGAGGCGTTATGCACCGTACTCCCGAGGTTATAGACTGCTGGTACGACTCGGGTTCTATGCCTTTCGCGCAACTCCATTACCCGTTTGAAAATAAGGAACTCTTTGAAAAGACCTTCCCCGCGCAGTTCATTTCCGAGGCGGTTGACCAAACGAGAGGCTGGTTCTACACGCTTTTGGCAATTTCCACCTTGCTCTTTAACAAAGCGCCTTTCCGTAACTGTATCGTGCTTGGTCACGTGAACGACAAGAACGGCATTAAGATGAGTAAGCACAAGGGCAACGTAGTTGACCCGTGGACCGTACTTGACAAGCAGGGCGCGGACGCGGTTAGATGGTATTTCTACACCGGTTCTCAGCCTTGGATTCCTTCGCGTTTCTACGAAGAGGCGGTTAGCGAAGTACAGAGAAAATTCCTCGGCACGCTGTTTAACACCTATTCGTTCTACGTGCTTTACGCCGAGATTGACAAGTTCGACCCCACCAAGTACAATCTTGACGATTGCGCGCTTTCCACTATGGATAAGTGGGTTTTGTCCGCGCTTAACACCCTCGTTAAGCACACCGACGAGAACTTAGAAAAGTACGCCATTACCGAGAGCGCGAGAGAGATAGCGGAGTTCGTGGACACGCTCTCTAACTGGTACGTTCGTCGTTGCCGTGAGCGTTACTGGGGAAGTGAAATGACGGAGGATAAGGTATCGGCGTATATGACGCTTTACACCGTACTTGAAACGCTTTCCCGTCTTCTTGCTCCCTATATCCCCTTCGTAACCGAAGAGATTTATCAAAATATCGTTCGCTCGGTAGACAAGAGCGCGCCCCTTTCGGTGCATCTTTGCTCTTTCCCCGAGGTTAACGAAAAGTATATCGACGCTGAACTTGAAGAGGGTATGAAAACGGCGGAGAGCGCGGTCGTACTCGGTCGTTCGGCGAGAAATTCCGCGATAATTAAGAACCGTCAGCCCCTTAGAAAGATTATTCTTTGCGGAAACGGCGTGTCCTCGCTTACCCCCGAACTTTTGGAGGTTATCCGCGACGAACTCAATATTAAGGAAATCGAGTCGGTAGTAGACGCAGGCTCGTACGTTTCCTACGAGGTTAAACCTCAACTTCGTACCCTTGGTCCTAAGTACGGCAAACGCCTTGGCGCGATTAGAGAGCATCTTTCCAAGAACGCTCAAAAGATCGTGGAGACTTTAAGAGAGAGCGAAGTTTATACCGCCGATATCGACGGCGAAGTTTCGCTTACTCGCGACGACCTTCTCATTTCCGTAATCAACAAGGAAGGTTTCTCCGTTCAGTCCGATAACGGTATAACGGTAATTCTTGACACCACGCTTGACGAGGCGCTCGTTAAAGAGGGGCTTATGCGTGAAATCGTGTCCAAAATCCAGAATATGCGTAAGGATAGCGGACTTGAGGTTACCGACCATATTCGTCTTTATATCGAAGGCGACGCGGACATTGCCGAGGTTCTTGCTCTTTACGGCAAGGATATTTGCTCCGACACTTTAGCGGACGAGTTTATTATGGGTAGCGCGCCCGAGACTGCCGAGAAGAGCGAAGTAAACGGCAAAGAGATTAAGATTGCCGTAGAGAAAATATGATTGCGAACGACTGGAAAGACTACGAAATAATAGCCTGTGGCGGAGGCGAAAAACTTGAGCGTTGGGGAGATGTTTACCTTCTTCGTCCCGACCCTCAAGCCATTTGGCAAGCGCCTTTTGACCTTGCCTCCTATAAAAAACTCAACGCGCGCTATCTTCGTTCGAGCGACGGCGGAGGACGGTGGGAGACTTACCGCCCCTTCCCTAAAGAGTGGACGGTTAGTTGGCGCGACTGCAAGTTTTTAATCAAGCCTATGGGCTTTAAGCACACCGGACTTTTCCCCGAGCAAGCGTATAACTGGGCTAAAATGGGCGATATCTGTCGCAAGAGCGATAAAAGATTGACCGTTTTGAACCTCTTTGGCTATACGGGAGGAGCGAGCGTGGCGCTTGCAAAGAGCGGAGCGTTCGTAACGCACGTGGACGCTGCGAAGGGTATGGTGGATAGATGCAAGCAAAACGCGCAAATTTCTTCCGCCTCCCCCGATAGTATCCGTTATATAGTTGACGACTGCAAAAAGTTCGTTTTGCGCGAGATTAAGCGTGGCAAGAAGTATAACGCGGTGCTTATGGACCCGCCCTCTTACGGCAGAGGTCCGAGCGGAGAGACTTGGAAAATTGAGGACAGTTTGTTTGAACTCGTTTCCCTCGTTAAAGAGGTTATCGACGAGCCTGAGTTTTTCCTCATAAACAGTTACACGACGGGGCTTCAGCCTACCGTTATAAAGAATATGCTTTCGCTCACGATGAACGGCGAGGGCGGAAAGGTGGAGGCGTACGAACTCAATCTTCCCGTAACGGACGAGAGTAAAGGAAAAATCGAACTTCCCTGCGGTTGTAGTGGAATTTGGACGAAATAAGGAGAGTTATGGAAAAGGAAAATCTTACAATTCTATACGAAGACAACCATCTTCTCGTCGTACTCAAAGAGCAAAATATTCCCACGCAGGCGGACAAATCTGGCGACGACGACCTTTTGAGCAAGGTTAAACGCTACGTTAAAAACACTTACGACAAGCCCGGCGAGGCGTTCGTGGGGCTTGTGCACCGTCTTGACCGCCCAACCGGTGGAGTAATGGTGTTTGCTAAAACCTCGAAATGCGCGTCAAGACTTGCCGAGCAACTCAAAGACGGCTCTTTCCAAAAGAAGTATTTAGCGGTAGTAGTGGGTACGCCTAAGAATAGACAGGGCAGGCTCGTTAACTATCTTTTAAAAGACGAGAAGAACAATATCGTCAAAGCCGTTCCCGCGCTTATCGAGGGCGCGAAAAAGGCGGAACTTGACTATAAAGTAGTGGAAAGCACTTCCCAAGTATCGCTCGTTGACATTAAACTTTTGACGGGACGCTCACACCAAGCGCGCGTTCAGATGCAACAAATCGGCACGCCCATTTTCGGCGACGTCAGATACGGCGGAGATACGCTTGCTAAAGGTCATAACCTCGCGCTTTGGGCTTACGAACTTAGGTTCTATCACCCCACTACGAAGATGCCGATGGTGTTCGTAGCCGAGCCTCCTACCGAGAAAATTCCTTGGAAGTTTTTCAATATTTCTAAGTTTGTTAACCTCGTTGCGCCGAGATAAAAAGTCGCAAAAAAACGATACCGTATTAAGAAAATCTAACCAAATAAGGAGAACGATATGTTAATTTATTCGCAAATTGAACAACTGTTACAGTACGCTCAAGCACACCTTTTGCTTGATGAAATGGACACTATTTACACTCGCAATAAACTTCTTACTCTTCTTAAACTTGAAGACTACGTGGAGTACGAAGTGGATATCGACGCTATTGAAGAGATGACTTGTCCCGACGAAGTTCTTAACCCCATCGTTGACTACGCAATCGCAAACGGAATTATTACCGAGGACGACAGAGAAGAGTTTGGCGACAGAGTTATGGACACCGTTTCCCTTCGCCCCTCGCAAATCGTTGAAATGTTTGAAAACCTCCACGGCAGAAACTCGGCGAAGGCTTTCGACTGGCTCAACGACTACGGCGTAAAGAACGATTATATTAAGGCTACCAAGATTGCAAGAAACAAGCACTGGGAGGCAAAGTCGACCAAGGGCAAACTTGAAATCACCATTAACCTTTCAAAGCCCGAAAAGAGCAACAAGGACACCGCTAAACTTCTCAAAACGAAGTCCTCTTCCTATCCTTCGTGTATGATTTGCAAGGACAACGTGGGTTTTGCAGGACACGGCGTATTCCGTCAAACGCTCAGAACTATCCCCCTTACGCTTGGTGGCGAAGAGTGGTTCTGGCAGTTCTCTCCCTACGCGTACTTTAACCAGCACGGTATCGCAATCAACGGCGAGCATACTCCTATGAAGGTTATTCCCGCAACGGTAGTTAAACTTCTCGACTTCGTTGATTACGCGCCCGCGTACTTTATCGGTTGCAACGCCGCTCTTCCTATCGTAGGCGGTTCAATCCTTACCCACGACCATTTCCAAGGCGGACTTAAACAACTTCCTATGCACAAAGCGCCCGACCTTATTAAGTTTAAGCACGCCGATTACCCCTACGTAGACACCACTATCGTTGACTGGTACAACTCCGTTATTCGTCTTACCTCAGATAACCGCAAAACGCTCGCAGAATACGCCGGCAAGATTATCGAGGCTTGGAAAGCGTACAGCGACGAGAGCGTAGATATTATCGCTAACGACGGCGAACAGCACAACGCTATCACGCCTATCGCAAGAAAGAGCGCGAACGGAAAGTATATCGTGGAACTTATTCTTCGTAACAACTGCACTTCTGAGCAGTACCCCGACGGAATTTACCACGTGCATCCCCAAAACCAAAACATCAAGAGCGAGGCAATCGGTCTTATCGAGGCAATGGGCTTGTTTATTCTTCCCGGTAGACTTGACCGTCAACTCAAGGAAGTGGAGAAGTATCTTACCAAAGAGGTTAAGTACAACCGCTCCGCTCTTGCAGACGATATGAAAATCCACGCAGATATGATTGAGCGTCTTATGAAAGAGAACCCCAAATGCACCGTAGCGGAAGCGCCTCTCGTAATTAAGGACGAGGTTAACCGCGTTTGCGAGGACATTTTGGATAACACTGCGGTATTCAAGAAAGACGAGAAGGGCTTTGAGGCGTTCGAGAAATTCCTCAACAGCGTAGGCATTTACAGAAAGTAATCAACAGAAAGCGTACGGAAAACCGTACGCTTTTTTTACGCCTAAAAACGCTTGAAAAATTTTGAGAAATACTCTATAATATACATAGATATGAAAAACTTAACGAGGGAAAGATGGAACTAAAGGATTTTGCTAAGAGAAAAGATTATTTAGTGTGCGTCGACAGTGACGGTTGCGCTATGGACACTATGGATATTAAGCATTTTAAATGCTTTGGTCCGTGTATGGTGGACGAGTGGGGGCTAAAGGCGTTTGAAGAGCAAATCCTTACGCGCTGGAACGAGATAAACCTCTATTCGCTAACGCGCGGAATAAATCGCTTTAAAGGGCTTGCGCTCGCTCTATCAGAGATAAACGAGAGGTTTACCAAGATTGACGGGATAGAGATTTTATGCGAGTGGGCGGAGAGCGCTAAAGAACTTTCAAACGGCGCGCTCGAGCGAGAAATTACGCAAAAAAACGCTACCGTATTAAAAAAAGCGTTATCTTGGAGCAAGGCGGTGAACGCTAAAATCAACGCTTTACCTGAAGAAGACAAGCGCGCGTACGAAGGGGTGAAAGAGGCTTTGACATTTGCCCACGGCTTTTGCGATATTGCAGTGGTTTCGTCCGCTAATCTTGACGCGGTAATTGAAGAGTGGGAAAAACGCGAACTTCTTCGTTGCGTGGATATCGTACTTGCGCAAAACGCAGGAAGTAAGGCGTATTGCATATCCGAACTTTTGAAAAAGGGATACGATAGAGATAAAGTTTTAATGTGCGGAGACGCTCCGGGGGACTTGGACGCGTCCGTAAAAAACGGCGTTTCGTTCTTTCCTATCTTGGTTAAAAAGGAAAAGGAAAGTTGGCTTGAGTTTACTCGCGAGGGCGTTTTAAGGCTTTGCAAGGGGCAATACGCAGGCGAGTATCAAGAGAAGAAAAAGAGAGAATTTTTTGAAAATTTAAGTAAATAACGGTAAGGAGAAAAATGAAAATGGTAGACTTAAAAGCAAAGCCGTATCGTTTATCTGACGAGGATATTAAGTGGGTAAACGATACTATCAGTGCAATGACGGACGAAGAGAAAGTGGGACAACTTTTCTTTCAACTCACCGCAGGATTTGACGAGGCGTACCTTAAAAACCTCGTTGAAAAGTATCATCTTGGCGGATGCAGATACAACAATATGCCGGCAGGGGCGGTAATGCAACAGAACTCAATTCTTCAACGCTATTCTAAAATCCCCCTCATAATAGCGTGCAACACTGAAAACGGAGGCGCAGGCGCTTGCTCGGACGGTACTTATATCGGTAGCGGAATTAAAATAGGCGCAACGGGAAACACCGATTACGCGTTCGCGCTTGGTAAGTATTCTAACGCCGAGGCGTCAGCGATAGGCTGTAATATGGCGTTCGCGCCCGTGTGCGATATTCATTATAACTGGCAAAACACGGAAATCGTAAGTAGAGCGTTTGGCTCTGACCCCGACAAAGTAGCGAAGATGAGCGTTGCGTACCTCAACGGCGCGCACGAGAACGAGGGTTTTGCTTGCGCCGCTAAGCACTTCCCCGGCAACGGCCACGACTTTAGAGACGCGCATATCGCTAACAATATTAACCCGATGAACGAAGAAGAGTGGATGGCAAGTTACGGCAAGGTCTATAAGGCTCTATTCGACGAGGGGCTTGAGGCGGTTATGGGCGGTCATATTATGATGCCTGCGTATATGCGCGAGGTTAAGCCCGAGATAGCGGACGAGGAAATGCTCCCCGCTACGCTCTGTCCCGAGATTATGAACGGACTACTTCGCGATAAACTCGGCTTTAACGGTATGGTCGTAACGGACGCAAGCCATATGGTAGCGATGACGGACAGGATGACGAGAGCGGAAATGCTCCCTGCCTCCATTAACGCAGGCTGTGATATGTTCCTTTTCTTCAACGACCCCGACGAAGACTTCGCTACGATGCTCTCTGCTTACAAGAGCGGTAAAATTAGTGAAGAGAGAATAACCGAGGCGCTTACCCGTATCCTCGGACTTAAAGCAAAAATGGGCTTAAACAAGAAGAACTGCGCAGTGGCAAGTCCCGAAAATCTTAATACGGTTGGTAAAATTGAGCACAAAGAGGTAGCGGAAAAGATAAGCAAGGACTGTATCACGCTCGTTAAATATAAGGACGAAGGCGTTCTTCCGCTTACGCCCGAAAAGTATAAACGCGTTATGATAGTCTACGTTAAAGGCCCTGCAGGTCCTATGGACGCGCTTATTCAAATGGCGATGGGCGGTGGCGCGCAGAAAAATCCCGCCGAAGAACTCCGCGACCGCCTTATAGCGAAAGGCTTTGACGCGTTCATTTACGAAAGTCCGCTCGAAAAGATTAAAAAGCAAGTGGCGGCAGGCGAAAAGCCCTCGCTTAACCTCTACTTTGCAGGCAAGAACGCAATCGCCGACTTCGTTGCAGGTCAAGACCTCGTAATCACTCTTTGCGACGTGGCAAACGGCAGACCTGCGTTCGGTATGAGCAAGGGCGGTGGCGAAATTCCTTGGTACGTTTTTGAACTTCCCGTCGTCGCTATTAGCGTGAACGCTCCTACGATGCTCGCGGATATTCCCCAAGTCCGTACCTATATCAACGCCTACGACTCTAAGCCCTCCACCCTCGACGCCCTCGTCGATAACTTAACTAAAGGCAAGGACGCTTTCAAAGGCGAAGACCCTATCGACAGTTTCTGCGGTCTTTGGGACGCTAAAATATAACATTTAAAGAATAGCGTTTTTGGTATTATACCGAAAACGCTTGACTTTGCTAATTCAATATTGTATAATGTAAAAAAATAATAAAGGAGAAAATATAGCAATGGAGAAAAAAATGAAGAGAATATCGGTATTTTTATCAATAGTTTTATTGTTTTCCTCTTGTCTGTTTGCGTGTGGCGAACCTACTCCCGTTTACGAGATAAGTTTAAACACTTCGCAATTATATTTAAAAGACGGGGAGAGCGACTTTCTTAGTTGGACGGTAAAAAAGGACGGAGAAGAAGATATCGACTCAGTCGTTACCCTTACTTCCGATCACCCCGAAATAGCGGAAGTTAGCCAAGACGGTACGATTACTGGTGTTTCCGGTGGCGTTGCGGTTATTACGGCAAGCGTTGGAGGGGCGAGCGCGACCGTGGAAGTCGTGGTAACTCAAATGGTAACGGCGCAACAAGTCAATAGTTTCTCGGAAAAGTATATCAATATATACGGTAGAAGTTATATAAGTTCGGGAGCGTTAAGACTTGACCACTCGGCAAACGCAGTGGAAGTGGGTGTTAACGGTAGCGCGCTTTCGGTAAACCTTACCACTAATTCCAACAGTTATATGCAGGTTTTCGTGGACGGCGAAGAGAAAGAAAGAATTAAGATAACTCCTGCAACTTCTTTTTACACGGTTGCAAGCGGGCTTTCGGATGGCTATCACAAAATTCGTTTAGTCAAGGATACGGAAATGGCTCACGCAATGTGGACGCTCAAGTCTTTCTCGGCGGACGAGTTCATCGCAGTAGAGGAAAAGAGCGACCTTAAGATTGAGTTCTTGGGCGACTCGATATCCGCAGGACACGGGGCAATCGGTACTTCCGCAGAGAAATTCTCCGTTGATAACTCTGCTTGTTCTAAGTCTTACACTTATCTTACCGCTCAAGCGTTAAACTGCGATTATTCGATTATTTCTTGGAGCGGTATCGCGGCTAAAGCGTTCGTTTGGGGTGGATACCGCAATATGCTCAACCTCTATCCTTTGCGTTCGTCCGCGTCGGAAACGCCTTACGACTTTTCCTTTAATCCCGATATCGTGGTTATAAACCTTGGTACGAACGAGTCAAGTTACCTTCGACTGCCCGATGGCAAAAATTACGGCTCGCAGTTCCCCTACGATTACGAAGAATTGCTTGAGTTCGTTCGCGAAAAGAACCCCTCCGCTAAAATAATTTGCCTTTACGGAGCAATGGGTGTAAATAGTACGATTGAAAGCGGTATTAAAACCGCAATAGACCGTATGAACGACGATAATATCGTCTATAACCCCATTACCGTATTAGCGAATACCCAAGGCGCCAGCGCCCATCCTACCGCCGAGGCTCAAAAAACGAACGCCGACGCTCTCGTACAGTATATCAAATCTTTGTAATAAAAAAGACTTTTGGGACGCTAAAATATAAAAAACGAAACTCTCTCAAACGCGAGGGAGTTTTTTATTATAGCAAAAAGTGAAATAAGAAAAGCAAAATTGTACATTTACTTTGCTGAATTCGTATGGTATAATTAAAGAAAATGCTAAAAATGGAGAAAAAAATGAAGAGAATATCGGTATTTTTATCAATAGTTTTATTGTTTTCCGCTTGTCTGTTTGCGTGTGGCGAACCTACTCCCGTTTACGAGATACGCTTTTCTACTTCGTTATACTATTTAAAAGACGGCGAGAGCGAGCCTTTGAAATACACCGTTAAAAAGGACGGTGAAGTGGTGGAAAACGCTCCCGTGTCCTTTACTTCCGACCACCCGGAGATTGCGGAAGTTAGCCAAGACGGAACGGTTACGGGCGTTTCTGAGGGTGTAGCCACGGTTACGGCAAGCGTAGGAGGGGCGAGCGCAACGGCGCGCGTTAGCGTTAGTATGCGCAGTAAATCCGTTACTTTGTCTGAGAAAAGCGTTGCGCTTTTGAGCGGTCAGCAAAAACAACTAACCGCCACTTATAAAATAGGCGGAGAAGAACAAGCGGTTACTTTCGTGTGGACGAGCGCAAACGAGGATATAGCGACCGTCTCGGGCGGTTTGATTACCGCTAAATCGGGCGGAAAAACTACCGTTACCGCAACTTATAACGGCGTTAGCGCAAGCGCGGAAGTCGTGATAGTGCAAACGGCAACCGCTCAGCAGGTCAATAGTTTTTCGGAAGAATATATCAATATTTACGGCAGAAGTTATAAAAGTTCGGGAGCGTTACGGCTCGACCACACGGCGAACGCCGTAGAAGTGGGCGTTAACGGTAGCGCGCTTTCGGTAAACCTTACTACGACTGCTAACAGTTATATGCAGGTTTTCGTGGACGGCAAAGCGAAAGACAGAATTAATGTTACCCCGTCGGTGTCTAATTACACGGTTGCAAGCGGACTTTCTGAGGGCTATCACAAAATCCGTATAGTTAAGGCTACGGAAATGTCGCGAGCAACGTGGACGCTCAACTCCTTCTCGGCGGACGGTTTCGTCGCAGTTGAAGAGAAAGACGACCTTAAAATAGAGTTTTTGGGCGACTCGATATTAGCGGGCTACGGCGCGCTCGGTATGTCGGGAGAGGGCTTTACCGTTGAAAACTCCGATTGCTCGAAGGGTTACGCTTATCTTACCGCGCACTCGCTAAACGCAGATTACTCGGTTATCGCCTGGAGCGGTATCGCGACTAAAGCGTTCGTTTGGGGTGGCGACCTTAATATGATTAACCTCTATCCGCGTCTCTCGTACGCGTCGCAAACGCCTTACGACTTTTCCTTTAATCCCGATATCGTCGTTATAAACCTCGGCACGAACGAGTCAAGTTATCTTTCGACGAACTCCGCATACGGTACGCAGTTCCCGGCTGATTATAAGGAACTCTTAACCCTCGTTCGCCAAAAGAACCCTTCCGCTAAAATAATATGCGTTTACGGAGCAATGGGCGTAAATAGTACGATTGAAAGCGGTATTAAAACCGCAATAGAAAATATGAGCGATAATAATATCGTATATAATCCCTTCGAGGTTATCGAAAACCGCTACGGCGCTAACGGTCATCCTACCGCCGCCGCCCAGCAACGAAACGCCGACGCCCTCGCGCTGTATATCAAATCTTTACAATTATAATCGTAATAAAAAAAGACGAACGGTATTAAAATTTCCGTTCGTTTTTTAGTATTCGCTATAATTATACAAAAGTAGATGATAAAGAAAACAATTATCCCAACAAATAGGCTTTCAAAAATAAATGTGTAGGATTAACTTTGTTGAATATGCAATAATTAAAGGGCTCGGTTCTCTCTTTCCGGGTCCTTTATTATATTTAAAAGGAATAGGGAAGAGGGCTTGGGAAAAAATTTAAAAATAATTTAAAAAAAGTTTTAAAAAGAGTGAAAAAACAGTTGACTTTAATTTTTAGATATGGTATTATGTATAGGCTGTCCGCGAGAAACGGAAGCAGACCTTGAAGAGATTGACCAAGTATTTTGAAAGAAATACCGCTGGCATAAAGGTGAGAGATAGTAATTTCATACTTTATGCTTTTTTCATCTCTTGGGGTAACGCACATTGACAACTGCATATAAAAAGAAGAAAGATAATATGAATACGAGTAAAACGAGTATATGTATCGACAAATACGAAATTGAAAGTAGAAAATATGTCTTGTGATTAACTTGAAAAGAACTGGTCAAGAAAGAAACCAAACGGAAAGAAAAAAAATTACTGAGATT
This sequence comes from Pumilibacteraceae bacterium, assembly GCA_045532295.1. Taxonomy (GTDB): domain Bacteria; phylum Bacillota; class Clostridia; order Christensenellales; family Pumilibacteraceae; genus UBA10677. Next base: position 82,883 of record JAZSFP010000022.1, read on the forward strand.
AAGCTAATAAGAGCGTATGGTGGATGCCTTGGCATCAGGCGCCGAAGAAGGACGTGATAAGCTGCGAAAAGCTACGGGGAGTTGCAAATAGACTTTGATCCGTAGATATCCGAATGCGGGAAC
>JAZSFP010000024.1:0-5702 GCA_045532295.1 Pumilibacteraceae bacterium
AGAGTAGCAATAGGATACTCTTTTTCCGTTTTGGTGTTCCCGAGTGGATTCGAACCACCGTCAAACCCGCCTTAGGAGGGCGGTGCTCTATCCAGCTGAGCTACGAGAACATATATGAAGATTTTAGCACCAAATGTCATCAAATGCAATATACTGCAAGAAATGTAATTTGATAACTTTTTACAGATTTGGGGTCAGTTTTTTATTTTGGTAATTTGTAATAATGGCAAAAGTGCCGTAATTACAAGGGTTTTGAGGGTTATTATTTTTGTCAGGGCATTCCTTAGGAGGGCTCCGTTATATCCGTTTAACTATGAGCAGATTTTATTAAATTTTTATTGTTTTGACTCTATCTAATACTTATTTTATTCCGCTTATTATTCCAAAAAATTGGCTCTTTTTTTCTATTCCGATTCAAAATGCCTTTTACACACTTTTGGAATAGTTTAAGTAATCGATTATGTCAATTTTGTGCTTTTTTAGGGGTCCTATTCTGCATCAATTCTACATCGTGTTAATACATATAAAATTCACCCTAAAAACCGGTCAAAAACGATTATTTTTTAGCCCTTTCTCGTGTTTACACGAACCTATGTCCAATTTAGGAGGGCTCCGTTATATCTGTTTAACTATGAGAACTAGTTGGGGACAAAACAAGAAAAGCGTTTGGAAAATTATAATACGTATATTAATTTTTATGACAAGAAGGGTTTAATTTTGTTTGCTATACGCTGTCCTATTACGATATGTCCGTAGGGCGATGGATGGAGGACATCGGTTAAAAGGAGGGTTGCGTCGTCGCAGATTTCTCTACCATCAAAAACGGGAACGGAAGGATACTTCGCAAGGTGAGCGTGCATAATTTTTCTTACGCGGTTAAAATTCTCAATCCATCCGTAATACGCGTCGGAAATATCTTCAAGAGCAGGGAAAGGAGTAACGAAGAAGATTTTCTTATCTTTAAAAGTTTCGCAGAAAGTATCAACCATTGCGCCCAGTCTTTCCTCAATTAAGAAATCAGGACGAGAGGAAATGTTCGTTCCTATTTCAAACAAAGCATAGTCAAATTCTTGCTCGCAGATAAACTCGCGAACTTCTTTTTCGCAAAAGCATCCGCCGGCAATAGCCTTATTAACGATGTCCACGCCAAGTTCTCTACCCATAATGGAAATATACTCGCCACCAAAAAGCGACGAACCCGAGCCGTGAGAAATGGAAGTTCCCAAAACGAGCATTTTTTTAGGAGTGTCAGCCTCGGTAGGAAGAGAAAACTCGCCGTCGACCTTAATAGAGTGCACCTTAATTTGTCCAGCAAGGCTAAAGCAAATTCTAAGAAGAGCCGGGTTATATCTGCCCTTATTCATTTCGGGGCGCAATTTTTGAATGCCCTCAGCCGAGGTAATCGTAACCTTGGTCTTTTCCTTTGCGGGCAAATACGCTCTTTGATGATGGAACTCGCCCCAGTAAACCATAACGTCAGTATTGAGTGTGCTTTCAAGTTCCACTTCTATTTTGGGCGCAGAAGTAACGAGCCTTATTTCAATGCACGACGAATAAGAAGCAGTATCTTGCCCTCCGTACCAAATATTCTTAATCGTTCCGTCAGAGTTAAACTCCGGAGCGTTAAGCGAATCGATTACTTTTTTAGGGAAACGGCGAAGAATAAGCGCGCCGTCAGTGTCTTTCTCTATTTCAGCAGTATTAAAATACTCAATTCCTTCGTAAATCATAATGAGCCTCCTCTTTTGTTATATTATAGCATTAAAATTGAACGGCGTCAATCGTTTATACAATTATTCTTTAGAATAATCGGTGGGCGCGGTATACTTAAAACGCAATCGTTCTCGCGCTTGATGATTGCGCTTAGCAATAGAAACAAGCCTCTCCACTACCGCGCTTTTTCCTTTTTTACCTGCAAACTCATAATCGGGGAAAAGATATAAAGCGAGCGAACCAGGGATAGTGTTAATTTCATTTATAAACAGCGTTTCCCCGTCGTAGAGAAAATCCACTCTCGCTACTCCACTTGCGCCTATTGCGCTGAAAGCCGTCCTCGCCATTGTCTGAATTTGTTTTGATAATTTCTCGGGAATTTTTGCGGGAAATTCGTGCGCACTTTTACCCTTAAAGCCACCACGCTCGTATTTATCTGCATAGGTTAGAATATCACTTAATGCAAGCGGTTTTTCGGGTTTTGACACGACTTGCGTTTCGCTATCGCCAAGCACGGCGCAATTAAACTCAACCAAATTATTTACCGCTTTTTCCACGACGACGGAGTTATCCCACTCAAAAGCAAGATTGAGCGCAACGATTAGTTCGCGTCCGTTAGTAACCTTACTTACGCCTATACTACTACCAAGCGAATTAGGTTTTACAATAAGTTCGCTCCCAAGTTCTTTAGCGCGAATAAGTACGCCTTTAAGGTCGTTCTCGTACTCAAATCGAGATACGAGCATATAGTCAACAACGTTTAACCCTGCGTTTTTGAAAATAATTTTTGAGGCTATTTTGTCCATCCCAACGGCAGACGAAAGCACGTCAGAGCCGGTGAACGGAATACCACAAAGCCTTAACGTGCCTTGAAGACAACCGTCCTCACCTCCGTTACCGTGACAACAAATTATAGCGCAATCAATCTTTTTCCAACGCCTAAAACCCTTGTATAAATAGGGCTCGCCTGCCTTTAAATATACCTGTTTTCGTTTGCGTTTATTTTCCTCTTTATAGACGGAAATGTCACGAAAATCCTTAACCGTATTTAAAATTCCCGTACGCTCAACATAGACGGGGACTACTTCGTGCCCTACTATTTCACTTCCAACTTGTATGCCGGTAATGATACTCACGTCGTGCTCACACGAGCGTCCACCGTAAAATAATGCTATCGTCATAATAAAAGCCTCCCGTCTCTATTTATATGCACGTATTTTTTCTCGCGTGAAAAAACCTTCGGCAATTTACCAAAGGTTTTTCATTTCCCTCATACTACGTAAGCGTTTAAAAATTCTTTCATTTCTTCTTCACTAATTTTTACTATTCGCGGACTTTTCTTTTTCCAGTCGTTTATAAAATTAGTGCAATAATTATCGTATAAGGCGTCTGACTTCCATAGTTTTCTTTTTATGTCGTAATACTGAAAACCGCAATTTATCTTAATAAGTAAAAACTTTGAAGTATCCCTCGAGCCCACTACTTTTTCGTTATCGTACCAAACGAAATACTCTACACATAAATTACATCCTCTATCAAACGCCCACTTGTATCGTTGAACCTTAATACAAAAACCATTTTCCTTACCGTTTACAAGACAAAACGAATTCTTTTTCCAATAAACGCAGTCTCCGCAACTACTATAAAACCAAGCCATATACTTACCTTTTAAATAATTTTTAATAATTATACCACACCATTTGGTGTAAAGTCAAATAAATAACACCAAATGGTGTAATATATAATATATGGATAAGCATATTATTGAATTTTCAAAAAATTTAAAACAACTTATGGGGAATATGAGTATCTCTGAGTTTTCACGTAAAGTCGATATTCCTCAACAGACGATATCGAGGTATTTGCTTTGTCAAAGAGAAATTACGCTAAATAATCTTTGCAAAATTGCCGATTACTTCGACGAAGATATTGATTTTCTTATAGGTAGAAAAAATTAAAATTTTTGTTTAAAATAAAAACCCCCGACTTACCGAGTCCCTACAAGGGATTTTTTCGGGAAGGCTGTCCTTTTTAAGAGTCAGGCGTGGCGTGATGCCACGCCTTTTCTCGTGCTATTTAATTTTCTTCATCTAATAAATCACCAAAATCGGGTAAATCTATTGCTCCAACTAAATTGTAGATGATTTCTACGGTATGAGTATAATGTCCGTCAACTTTTTGCTTTTCATAGATATAAACCTTGTCTATGTAAGCACGTAAGATTTCAGGCGTTAACTCATCAAAATCACTATACTTTTTAACGATAGCCATAAACCTTTGTATGTTATCATACGTGGTTTTGGCTTTTTCTATTTCCGCCTTTATGCTACTTAACTTTTCATTTAAGGCTTTTTGTTCGGCTTCGTAGTTATCGCTCATTTTCATATAGCGTTCTTCAGATAATTTTCCTGCAACCTTATCTTCATAAAGACTTTGAATTATCTTATCAAGTTCGGTTATACGATTTTCCGCTTCTTCTTTTTCTTCGATAGCAGAAGTCATTTCCCGTTTAGTCCTTATGTCAGTACAACGTTTAAGAATATTGAAAAACTCGTTCCTATATTTCTTCGCAAACCTAACCGTATATTGTATATCGTTTTGAATTAGAGTCAAAGCGGCGTGCGCCGTTATTTGGTGCGACGTACAATACTTCTTCTTTTTCTTGCGATAGGTAGAGCAATTAAAATACTCTTTTTGATTCATTGTAGTACATCTACAAAGATACATTTTTTCTCCACAGTCGGCACAATAGAGCAATCCCGATAGCATATGTGGTGTACCCATATCGGTTAAGCTCCTTCGTCCCGCACGGACTTGTTGAACAATATCAAACGTTTCCTTGTCAATTATTGCTTCTTGCGTATTTTCAAAGATTGCCCAATTTTCTCTTGGATTTTTATAACGCTTTTTAGATTTATACGATTTCTTGTAGTACCTAAAATTTACCGTATGACCAAGATACTCTTCGTTTTCGAGAATATGTACTACCGTAGAATAATCCCACACGTTCGAATCTTGATTAATCTTTATTGAACAAGGTAATTTCTTCCTATGTAAGTAAAGCGACGGTGTTTCTATTCCACGTTCGGTTAAAATTCTTGCGATTTGAGAAGGTCCGTAGCCTTTAACGCAAAGGTTAAAGATTTCTTTTACAATTAGAGCGCCTTCTTCGTCAACAATCCATTTTTCCTTATCTTCAGGGTCTTTCATATATCCCAAAGGTGGAATAGTTGTAAGATGCTTGCCCGAATTGCCTTTGGCTTTCACAACGGCTTTAATCTTACGGCTACAATCTTTTGCATACATTTCGTTTAGGATATTCTTAAACGGGATAATATCGTCGTCGGGGTTAGTTTCCGTATCCATTTGGTCGAAGATTGCTATAAACCTTACGTCCGCATCGGGGAAATAATACTTGGTATAATATCCCACAAGAATATGGTCACGTCCAAATCTTGACATATCTTTTACGATTACGGTAGATATTTCGCCGTTTTCTACGTCATTTAATAATCTCTTAAACGCAGGGCGTTCAAAATTACTACCGCTAAATCCGTCGTCTATGTAAAAACGGATATTCCTGAACTTATTTTCTTTCGCATAGTCCGAAAGCAATAACTTTTGGTTTTTGATACTGTTGCTATCGCCCTCAAGGTCGTCGTCTGAACTTAAACGACAATAAAGGGCTGTGTACTGCTGTTCTAAATGTTTTATTTTTCTATTCGATTGCAAATTCATTGTTTTTTACCTCCCGAATTGCAACCTTCAAGCGATTCTGTTGTTATCGATAAATCGTCCGTCAAACTTTCCGCTTGACTTTCAATCAATCTCTTGGTTATATCAAACGCCGTTGATTTGGCGTTAGGTTTCTCACGGGATATTATCGTGTAAATAGTTTTGCCAATTTTGACTTGTCGGCTTCTCACCAAATTCCCGTTTTCGTCGTCGTAGTAATGTACAATTTTATCTACGACAGGTTCTACTGTTTT
>JAZSFP010000008.1:0-1779 GCA_045532295.1 Pumilibacteraceae bacterium
ACCCTCGGCTGACGAGAAGGTAATGCGTTTTGAGTATACTTACGACGCTGATACAACTCTTAACCCCGAGATAAAACTTACGAGTGATAGAACTTTTGAAGTAACTGAAAGCATTGAATTCTATATTTACTGGCAAACGGGTGAAAAGTGTCAAGAATATCTTGACGAGGGCGGAGTATTATACTTTGCGCCTAACTGGGGCGATGAGAATTTAACCACGCTTACTCCTAACGCTTGGAACAAGATTTCTATAAACGTTAGCACCTTAAATGGCTTTGCGGATGGTAAAATTACCGATCAAATCCTCGTACTTCGTTCTAAGAGTTGGAGATGGTTTAGAGACGACGTAATTTATATGACTCCTCTTACCGTAGTTGATTATCTTGGTAGCGAAACCACCGTTACTACTAACGCGGGCGCAAACGGTAGCGTAGAGGCGATTACGGATAAGAGAGTAGGCGACACGGTAACTCTTACCATTACTCCCGACGAGGGTTACGAAATTAAGTCTGTAAAGGTTGACGGCGAAGACCTCGTAGCAAGCGAAGGCGTATATTCCTTCGTAGCAATTAAGACCGCTTACACCGTATCGGTTGAGTTCGTTGGTAAAGTAACCACCGTAACCGTAAACGCGGGCGATAACGGTAGCGCAACCGCTGAAGAGGGCAAGAGAGTAGGCGACACGGTAACTCTTACCATTACTCCCGACGAACTTTACGAGATTAAGTCCGTAAAAGTTGACGGCGAAGACCTTTTAGCAAGTGAAGGCGTATATTCCTTCGTAGTAACTTCTACCGCTCATACCGTTTCCGTTGAGTTCGTTGGTAAAGTAACCACCGTAACCGTAAATGCAGGCGATAACGGTAGCGCAACCGCTGAAGAGGGTAAGAGAGTAGACGACACCGTAACTCTTACCATTACCCCTGATACTTATTATGAAATTAAATCTGTAAAACTTGACGGTGAAGACCTCGTAGCAAGTGAAGGCGTATATTCCTTCGTGGCAACTTCTACTGCTCACACCGTATCGGTTGAGTTCGTTGGTAAAGTAACCACCGTAACCGTAAACGCGGGCGATAACGGTAGCGCAACCGCTGAAGAGGGCAAGAGAGTAGGCGAAACGGTAACTCTTACGATTACTCCCGACGACCTTTACGAAATTAAATCTGTAAAACTTGACGGTGAAGACCTCGTAGCAAGCGAAGGCGTATATTCCTTCGTAGTAACTTCTACTGCTCATACCGTTTCCGTTGAGTTTATCGGCAAACCCCTTGGCATTACCGTAAACGCAGGCGCGAACGGTAGCGTAGGGGCGATTGAGGATAAAAAAGTAGGCGACACGGTAACTCTTACCATTACTCCTGATGCTAACTACGAAATTAAATCCGTAAAAGTTGACGGACAGGATTTAGAGGCTGTTGAGGGCGTATACTCCTTCGTAGTAACTAAAACCGCTCATACCGTATCGGTTGAGTTTATCGGTAAGGTAACTACCGTAACCGTAAACGAGATTACTGGTGGTACCGTAACTGCAGAAGAGGGCAAGAGAGTAGACGAAACCGTAACCCTTACCGTTTCTGCGAAAGAGGGATATAACTTCAAATCCCTTACCGTAGATGGCGAACCCGTTGCAGTAGAAGACGGCGTTGCAACCTTTACCGCAAGCAAACTTACTCACGAAATTGACGCAGAGTTTGAACTTAAAACCGTAACTATAACCGTAAACAACCTTACTCCCAACAGAGTAACGGTAAACGCGCCCGATAGCGTAACTTGGTT
>JAZSFP010000009.1:0-58654 GCA_045532295.1 Pumilibacteraceae bacterium
CTATTCCACTATATCCACCCACTAATATTTATTTAGAGTGTATAAACAGTAGAAAAAAATTTTAGGATTTGCTATAATAGAGCTACTGAACAAAGGAGAAATTTTATGGCAGTTATTCAACCTTCTTTCTATATTGACCCCGAGATTGAAAATGGGCTTTTGATGGGTATTTACAAAAGAGTTGGTGGCGTTATTAGAAAAGTACCAGATGGCACTATTGTAAAACATTTGAAAGAACTTCCTTCAAATGACAATATAGAAGAAAGTGCAAAATCTGCTATATCCACATTTAATTGGAAAGGAGTTGCTATTGGTTTAGGTGTTGTGGCGGTAATCGCTTCAGGTGCTATTATAGCTTACAACACAATCAAGAAGAAATCATCAAAGCAAAAACAGTCAGATTTTATTAATGGATTTAATGAAGCTATGAAGAATTATTTAACAGCCATCCAATCAGGAGATTTGAGTATTGCACTTTTAGATGATTTAATTGCTCATATTGATTTTATAAAAACAAATGCGGATAGAAAAGATATAAAAATCGAGATTTCGATTGAACAATTTGAATCTTTACTTAAAGTTGTTCACGATTACTCAAATAAATTGGCAGAAGCAAATAATATTGCTTTCGATGAAAGACAATTCAATAAACACGATGTTAATTCGTTAAGCAATATAAAAACGTGTTTGCAATTCCAAAGAAAAGTATTTAGCGATTTAGCGGCGTAAAAATCAAGGGATACCCACAATCAAGTGAGTATCCCATTTTTTATTCCTAAAATAAGTTATTCAGTGCGTTCAACGCTTTTTCTTGCGTGTCGGGGATAAAGTGACTGTAAACCTGCAGAGTAATAGTTGAGTCACTATGTCCCATATACTTACTAACCGTTTGTAAAGGAACGTTTTGCGATAACAGTAAACTGCAATAGGTATGGCGTAGTCCGTGACAACAAACTCGTTTGAAACCTTTGTCGTCTTGAAACTTTTTAAGCCAACCACCAACCGTATGTGGATAGACAGGTTCACGGCAGATATTAACGGCAAAGTAGTATTCGTCCACGTTGTTATCAAACTCGTCGTCGATTACTCTAAACCACTCACGATATTCCTTCAAATCGTTAATTAAAGGCGTTGGAAGGGGTATATCTCGTGCGGAAGTCTTTGTCTTGGGTTCTTTCTCATAAATTCCGTAACCTTTTGCCACAAGCCGATTTCTGCGAATATGTACCACTTGCTTGTCAAAATCAATATCCGACCATCGTAGTCCGTTAAGTTCGCCTGCACGAACGCCTGTGAGCAACATAAACTTTATCGGCACACGCTTGTAAATCAAATCTTCGGGAAGTTCGTCAAGCGCTTTCATAAATTCTTGTGCTTCGGCTATTGAGTAAACTTCTTTTTCATTGATGGGGCGAAGAGATGAGTTACTATTACCCGAACCAACTTTCGTGGCGCAAACGGGATTTTTAGTTATCCAATCGTAGCGCACCGCTTCGTTAAATACAGTTCTGAGCAATCTTCTATAACCTTTAATGGTTTCGGCTGAATAACCTTTATTTCTTTCATTAGGCTTAAAATATTCGTCAAAATCAAGGTTGTGAATTTCGCAAATCTTTTGTGCCGTTTCACGAACTATGTAATTACCTTTCTTTTTAAGCCCATAAGACGAGCAACGGGTTATCACGCCATCTCTTGCAAGCGCTCTAAAACTTATAGATTTTGGCAAATCTTTTTTAAGACAAACGGTGTTGTCTTGCCTGCCGTTTTTCTGCTCAAAACTGTTTAGGAACATTTGCACGTGCCTAACCGTAATATCGCTTACAGGTTTATCCGAAAGTTTGTTATTCTTTAAGTAATCGCTAAATTTCTTGGTAATTCCAATGCCTCTTAAGTAGTAATTTATCGACCAATTCTTTTTAATGCTTTCAAGCCACTCGCTTGCAAGTTCGTCAAACGTTAAAACTTTTAATTTCTTAACGTCCGTTTTTAGTTCATAAGCCTTTGCAAGTTCTTCTTCAAACTCGATAGCGCATTTTTCTACGTACTTATGAAACTTGGCAGGAGTAAGTTCATTATCGTTTTTGACCAATTTATAACAAACCTTTTGCTTGTCCGTTTCAGGGTCTCTGCCAAGTGCTTGTATTTTCGCTTTTAATTTTCCTTTCTTATCCATGCTTATCTTAAAATAAGCCATTATAATCCTCCTTAATCGTTATTTACGTAATTCAAAAGACTTTCCACGTCAACTAAAATTTTATTCCCTACTTTTACGTTTCTAACTTTATTTTCTTTACACCAAGTTCTTATGGCGTGTAGGGTAACAGCTGTGTCTTTGTCGTCCTTTTGAATTAACTCTAATGCTTTTCTTACACTTCTAAGCAATATAATTTCCTCCATAAAGTTGGAGTATCGGGATTTCTCCGTTTTTCTTCGATGCCTAACATATATTCTCAATGGCAATCCCCGAAGCTATATTCTTAGTAAAATCAACGTTTGCTTCCTATTTCATTAAACTTATTTCTATCTTACTTATCCTTTTGAAGTCAAACGGGTTTATATGCAGTAGTTAACCTTCTACGTTATCCGAGCGGTTTTCAAACTGTTCTCTTAAAGCGTTATAGCCCGCCATAATCAAATGAACCTTTGAAAGACCTTTACTCAACAAGAAAGCATCAATTTCTTCTGCTTCCCTGCGGGGAATACTCGTACCCCAAACTTTATTCAGTTTTTTGCGTTCTTCTTTGTGCTTTGCTTCGTATACTCTGCGACTGATTCTAATAGGTGTGTCTTGTTTTCTTTCCATAGTGATACTCCTTTAATCCACATAAATAAGTTCGTTTAAGATTTCTTCATCAATGCGGTTTTTGATTTCCGTTTCAATTTTAACGTCGTGCATAAAATCTCCCGTCTTTTGATATTCGGGGCGTTTCAAAAGTTTTTCTCTCATAACCTCCCAAATTTGTTCGGCGGCTTTGTCAATGCCGTGAAGATAGGTGGGTAAATCTTCAATCAACCAATCTCTACCTGTGTCAATAAGGTATTGCTTTTTCAAGTTTCCCCATCTGCCGTAAACGTGCTTAACGGGTGGATGCGAACGCTGATATTCAATTACTTCTTCTAATGTCAAACCTTCCATTTTGAAATCTCCTTAAACGTAGTGTATTGTCGTATTAATACGAATATCACTTTTTGCGAAAGAAGTCAAGCTCTTTTTTATAAAATTCTAAAATTTTTTTACATATTTTTTTCCTCCTTGTGTTTTAGTGGTGAGCAGAGCAAAAATCGGGTTTCCCGATTGTTTGGATAGGTCAAAAGCGCGATTTTGGCAATTCATTTTACCTGCTTTGAAAAAGCGGTAGAATTGCAACAAAATAATTTTTTAAGCGGTTTTCTTAACCTGCTTAGGATTTTGGTGTTTTCCGCTTTATTTTTGCTAAGTGCAAAACGCTCTCGATAGAGTTCATTTTACAAAGTTTCATCGTCTTTTAAGACGGGTAATACTGATAATAATTTTTCATTTTATTTTTCTCCTTATTTTTAGTTGTCCTCACTTAAAGGGGCTAAATTGGCGCAAAAGTTTAGGTTAAAATCGAAAATTATTTTTTTTACTTGTCAAGCGATTGGAATGTTGAAAATATTTTGATTAAATTACCCCTTCACTTAAAAGGGCTTTTTAGAGCAAAAAGTAAAGGTAAAATTCAAAATTTCTTAAAAAAATTTTTTCTTTCTATATAAAGGGGCTATTTTTGACGTTTCTGGGGGTCAAAATCTTCATTTTTAGTGTAAAAATTTTAGCCCCTCACTTAAAAGGGCGATTTTGGGGCAAAACGTGGCGGTCTAAACTTAAAATATTTTTTAAGACATAAAAAAGGCAAGTAGAATAAATCTACTCGCCTAAATAGAGAAGATATTAAGTTTACCAAGTTATAATTTTATCTACAATTTCTTGTTGCTCCGTAGAAGTTCGTCGTAAATATATACGAGTTGTTTCTATGCTTTCGTGTCCCATTAAATCAGCAAGCAAGGCTATATCGTTAAACTTCTCTAAAAAGTTTTTAGCAAATCTATGACGAAACGAGTGTGGATAAACAACTTTTGGGTTAATACCGTAACGTAAAGCAAAATTTTTAAGCTGTTGAGCCACTCCACGAGTAGTGATGCGGTTTCCAAAGCGATTAAGAAACAAGAAACCCGACGTTAAATTAATTTCTTTTAGCCATTTTTGAGTTTCTTCTCGTAATTTCTTGGGTATGTATAACCGACGAATTTTACCTCCTTTTGCATAAATATCGTAATATCCAATTTGTACGTGTTCAACCTTTATTTGCACAAGTTCGCTAACTCTTGCGCCTGTTGCTGCTAAATAACGAACGACAAAATACCATTCCCAATTACCATCTTTTTTAAGTTGGCTTTTAAGATATTTATAATCAGCGTCGCTTATTACGTTTTCTAAAAACGTTTTTTGTTGCAGTTTTATGGGTGCTAAGCGTAATTTCTCTTTCTTGATAAAATCAAGGTACTTGTTTATAGCTTGTATTCGCAAATTGACGGTTTTAGGCTTGTAAGTTTCAACCAAGTACCCTTTGAAAGCGAGTAAGCTTTTCTTTGTGATTTCATCGGTCAATGATTCGAATAATTTTACCGTCATCAAATACGACGTAATCGTGTTTTCGGAGAGATTCTCCTTGCGCAAATGTGTTTCAAAATCGTTTACCATTGTAGTAAACCTCCTTAAAATAATATTGTTACTATAATTGTAACCATTAGAAAATTAAGGAGAAAGTAAAACAACGCTCAAATGGATAATTGCTATTATCGGAACTTGCTTGGTAAAATAAAAATCATTTTATCGAACCATATATAAGATTTTTTTGCCAAATTAATTATTTTTCTTTAAAGACCAAAAGCCTTTAGTTTCTCTAAAATCATCATTAAAATATTTCGCTTCTGCTGAAATTATAGAAAAATCAAAAACAATCTTAGCAAATCCGTGATGAATATCCATATTAGATTCTTTTTGTTTTGGTTCATTTAAGTAATAATAACTTAAAATAATTTCATCATCCCGAATGTTAAGATAACTTTCTTCATTAATGGACTTTGATTTTTCAAATAATCCCCTAATTAGAATTTCAGAAAAAGTTTGCTGTATATGTAGAGTGCCAGAATATTCAAAACCCATTGAGTTTTTGCCTACAATTGTCCAATCTCCTGATAAATCAGGGACTTTTGTAAGTTTAGAAATCTTTTTGATTTTCCATAAGTAATTGTTGAACAGCCACTTAAAAAAACTATTTATAGCACCCATTGTGGGAAGGATAAACACATTTAAGAAAACAATCCAAAAATTTTCGACAGCATAATCTTTAACTAAATGGTTGAACAAAATTATAATAAGAGCAGATATAAAGAGACTACCTATAAAGATAATAGAATAAATACGTTCTCTTACATTTGTGTTTATAGCATATTTTTTCATAAGTCAATTAATCCTTTTTCTACTTTTGCAAGCAATTGAGTGAATAATTTTGCGTCGTCAAGATTCCATTGAGTACTTTTTGCGCCAAACAATTTCCATTGGTGATGTTGGCAAACGAAATTTTCCATATTGATGGCGTTTAAATAGCGAGTAATGTTCTCAAATGTTTTCAAACACGAATTTTCAAAGTAATAATTGGGAACATTGTAAATTAAATTTTCTATGAAATATGAACCTACACGTTTTTCATTTATGTAATTATTGTCAACTAATAAGGATTTTATTTTCTTTATGTATCTTACCGTCATTTTGAATTTGCCATTCGTATTTTCTTCCTTATTTTTTTCTTCTCCATTCTTTTTATGCTCTTTGGGAAAGTTTACGATAGGGGTTTTATTGTCAGTATTATCAAAAGCAATTCCCTCAATATAGTGGGATGGACTATCAGGGTTGCTCAAAGAAAAAGATTTATATTTTTTATATATAAAACATGGTACGACATCCACTTCAATGCTAGGATTTTGTAAAATTATTTTTATTGATTTGGCCTTATACTGAATCTCTTTAACTCGAGAATGGTTCCTTAGAACATCTTTTAATTGTGTATAGACTGTGTCCTTATATTCTTTAAAAGTTAAGGACGCTTTGCTATAATATTCATTTCTTTGTCTTTTGCTATATTCAGAAAGTTCACTATCATCATAGCAAAACACGCCATTATACTGTAAAACAATGTCAACATCAGAGTCTCTTTTAATGTTTGTAGCATTAGCGTAAGAACCTTGTAAATATACGTCAAAATCATTTTGATGAGCTTTAACAAAAGGCAATTCAAAAAGATGCTCTTTTATAAAGTGGTAAGCGGTAGAACTTAAATCCGTGCTTCCTTGTGTAGACCATTGCAATAATTTTTCTTCAGTAATATACATATTTTATTTTTCCTCGCTTACTATTTCTAATATATCTTCAATGTTGCACTCTAAAACCTTGCAGATTTTAGCTAAAATTTCGGTGTTTACGTGTTCATTCTTACCGAGTTTTGCAAGCGCAGTAGTAGTCATACCCGTAGCAATACGAAGGTCTTTTTTCTTCATATCCTTATCAATTAAAAGTTTCCATAGCTTTTTATAACTGACAGCCATTTTATAGCACCATCCTTAATAAAAAATCAGTTTTAATCATTATACCACATCTATCTAAAAAAATCAACTAAAAATCCAATATTTAGATTTTTAATTTTGAAAAGATACCAATAAACTTGATAAATCTTGTAAGATTTGCTATAATATAGAAAACTACAACTAAGGAAATAAAAATGATAAATAGAAATAAATACATAGACCTATTAAATGGAACAGTAAAGGATGTTGACGGTAAGAATACTATTATGGAATTGTTGCAATATGTTCAAGAAAACAAGCCAAAGTCATTGTTTCATTATAGAAGATGCACAGAATATACGATAGAAGCGTTTAGAGAGAATAAAATATATTTTAATACTGCGAACAATTTTAATGACCCTTATGATTGCTTGGTGTACTGTGATATTGAAAAAATCAACAATCAAATTTCAAATATGACTACGATTCCGAATATTGAAAGACTGCAAAAGAATATAAATACGGCGAGCTTTATTGAAACACGACCTCCACAAATGCCAAAAGAAAAAGCTGAGCAACTGTTAGAATCCTTAAAAGGTATAGATTTACAGGCGATGGTAGGCTGTATCCTTGATGAAAGTTGGGGAGTTTTGGAGAACCAATTAAAAACTACAGCGAAAGAAATTTTATATAGCTATGTCAACTACTATCAAATGGAGATGCCGTTGGCTTGTTTGTCCGAAAAATATAATAATATTTTGATGTGGGCACATTATGCGGATAATCATAGGGGCTTTGTTATAGAATACGACACAGATACATTAAAGACAGATTGTATGCAGTGTCCACAAGGAAGAAACTATAGCAATTGTGAAAAATGGAAACAAGTTATGTTGTTGCCTATACTTTATACCAATCAGCGCTATGATGCGACAAAATACATATACGATAACATTTTAATAAAAACCTTTAATCAGTTAAGAATTCCAAATAGTTGGATGTTAGAAGATGATTTCGCTCAGTATAAAATTAACATCTTTAAACAAAAAAGTTGGGCGTACGAAAGAGAGTGGCGCTTGCAATTATATAGAACGAATAGAGATAAATTTATAGAAATAAAACCCGTTGCCATTTATCTTGGTTGCAGAATAGCAAAGTGTTACGAAGATATATTAGTAAAATACGCACAAGAGAAAAATATTAAAATTTATAAGATGAATGAGAATCCGTCTAAATTGAAATATGGATTTACAAAGAAAAAGTATTAAAGGGCAATTGGGAATAAAATAGGAATAATTTTAGAATAAAACTTGTTTCATATTATAAACAAGATTTTACGCTACGAATAAAATTAAACGTTTTCTCGTCTTAAAAGCGCTATAAAACGTACAAAATTGCACGAAACACACGATATAAATTCTTTGTTTACAGTTTCAATGTGCTCCTAAGGCTCAATTCGGGGTTCGATTCCCTGTGGGAACACCAAATTCAACCTAAATCGAACATTTAAAAGGTATTCGGTTTGGGTTGTTTTTATTGTAAAAGTAAACGGCGGTTTTGTCGTTGGAAGCCTCTCGATAAGAAAGCGGAGTGTGTTAGGCTGTCGTACAACAAAGGCAAAATAAAAACCTCTAAAATGTAATTTTATGCTAAATCCTTGAATTTTTTGCTTATATGTGTTATAATGGGGATAGATCAATATTAAAACAATAAAATAGTGATTGTAAAATTATAATGGTTGGTATGATATAATGAGAAACCTACGAGCGTATTATAGTGCTTCTATTAAAAAATTTTTAGCGCAAAGCACAGCGGAAATATTAGGCGTAATTCACCAAAACTGTATTTCGGCAGAAACTACTATACAACAAAACAATACTTGGGAACAAGAAGTTAATATTCTTAAAAATCAACTTGCTGGAATAGCGGAAGGGCGTATTATATTTGAATACACAATTCCAAGAATGGGCAGACGTGTTGACGTTGTTCTTTTACATAAGAACATAGTTTTTCTACTAGAATTTAAGTGTGGAGATGATCAATATCGTGCTTCTACTGTTGACCAGGTTTATGATTATGCGTTAGACCTTCGCAACTTCCAAAAAGAAAGCCACGATAAATTGATTGCTAATATTATTGTTTCTACACGTGCGCCACAGGTTGACATAAATATTGTAGAAAATGAGCGCATTATTGAGCCGATTTTCTGTAATTCGTTAAACATTAGAGAAGCGGTTGAAAGTATTATTCAAAGATATAACGAAAACAATTTTGATTATATTGCGTGGGAAAATTCTGAATATTTACCAACGCCTACTATTGTAGAAGCAGCGCAAGCACTATATAGAGGGCATAACGTTCACGATATAACAAGAAGTGACGCCGGAGCAGAAAACTTAACTGTCACAACTGCGGCAATAAACGATATTATTGATTATAGCAAAGCTAATGGCAGAAAATCTATTTGCTTTGTCACGGGCGTTCCGGGCGCTGGTAAAACTTTGGTTGGATTAAACATTGCTATTCAACACGCAAATGCAAAAGAAGGGGAGCACGCTGTCTTTTTATCTGGTAATTTCCCGCTTGTGGATGTATTGCAAGAAGCGCTTGCTCGCGATAAGGTAGAGCAAGCAAAGCAAAAAGGTGAAAAAATATCGAAAAATGAAGCACTTAGAAGTACTTCTGCATTTATTCAAATTATTCATAAATATAGAGACTCGTTCGTGGGTAATGACAATATTCCACCAGAAAGAGTTGCTATTTTTGATGAAGCGCAAAGAGCGTGGACAAAAGAGCAAATTGCTAACTTTATGGCGACTAAAAAAGGTGTCGTGGATTTTGGATATAGTGAGCCTGAATTCTTAATTAGCACAATGGATCGTCATAAAGATTGGGCTGTGGTTATTTGTTTAGTTGGTGGCGGGCAAGAAATTAACAAAGGCGAAGCGGGGCTTCCTGAGTGGTTTGATTCCTTAAAACGTGCTTTTCCGTACTGGGATGTGTATGTTACGCCGCAATTAAATGATAGCGAATATAGACGCAATGCTAAATGGAAAGATATGATAGGTGGCTTAAATGTAACCGAAAAAGAGGAATTACATTTAGCGACCTCTGTCCGTTCATTTAGAACGCCAGATTTAGCTGCTTTTGTAAAAGCTGTTCTGGACATTGACACTGTTCGCGCAAAAGAGTTATATGCAAAAATTAAGGATAAATATCCGCTTTTATTAACCCGTGACCTAAACGAAGCAAAAGCTTGGGTTAAAGAACATTCGAAAGGAACTACGCGTTATGGATTGATTGCAAGCAGTGGAGCACTTAGATTAAAACCGGAAGGAATATTTGTTAAAAATAACATAGACGTGCCTAATTGGTTTTTGAACGGTAAAGACGATGTACGTTCTTGCTATGCGCTTGAAGATGTTGTAACTGAGTTTGATATTCAAGGGCTTGAAATAGATTATTCTGTTTTAGCTTGGGATGCCGATTTTCGCTTTGCTAATGGTGAATGGACTTATAATAATTTTACAGGAAATAATTGGAACAAGGTTAATTCTGAAGAAAACAGGTTATATCTTAAAAATGCTTACCGTGTGCTAATGACACGTGCGCGTCAAGGAATGGCAATATTTATTCCTGAAGGTAGCGATGAAGACGCAACGCGTCAAAGAAGTTTTTACGATGGAACTTATAATTATTTGAAAGAGATAATGAGTTAAAAACGCAGGAGGAAAATATGGGTTGGAAATTGTGCCCTAAATGTGAGATTAATTATATTAGAGAAGACCAGGATGTTTGCGATACCTGCTCTAATCAAAAAGTATCATCGCAAAGTACCTCTAAACCACTAATTAAACATAAAGGTCGCAATATCTTTATGGTATTTCAAGGAAAAGAATACTATCGCGAGCTTAAAAATGGATATATAAGCGCACCATTTGAAGATGCCGGAGGTAAATCGCCTTCTCATTGGACAATGCTTGAAAATGTAGTGCCCGGGGATATTATTTTTCACGGATTATCCCAAGGTATTTCTGCTATAAGTGTTGCAACGTCTAATTGTTTTACTAGCAAAATTCAAAATGGTATAACAGAGGTTAGACAAGTCAATTGCTCTCCTGTATTAATTAATAGAACTATAGCAACAAGTGATTTTTTAGATGAAATTATTGAGACGTGTTCCGCGCTTAAATATCAGCCGTTTGATAAAAATGGAAACGGTAGACAAGGATATTTATTTGATTTAAATGATAAATTAGCAGGTATTTTTTCAAGAGCTTTAGTGAAGAAAAATCCTGAAATAATAACAAAAATTCCTGAATTAAAGAACATTTTAGAGTATTGATTTTTGACAGAATTCATTGATTATAGAAACTTTTAACAGAGCAAAATTATTGAAAATGTCACGAAAAAACGCATACGGTTGTTATTTTTCGCGACAAAATTTAAATAATAGGAGTAAAATATGAAGATAAATCTTAAAGCAAAAGCATATATGTATCCTTTACCTGTGTTAATCGTTGGGACTTACGATGAAAACGGCGTGTCTAACGCTATGAACGCGGCGTGGGGAACGGTATGCGATACGGCGCAAGTAGTTATATGTTTAAGCGCGGGGCATAAGACGGTAAAAAATCTTCTTAAAAGCGGAGCGTTTACCGTAGCGATGGCGGATAGCAAAAACATAGTAGAGGCGGATTTCGTTGGCGTCGTTTCGGCAAATAAAGAGCCAGATAAACTACAAAAATCGGGTTGGCATACCACTAAAAGTGAGTTCGTTAACGCGCCCATTATTGACGAACTACCGCTTACTTTAGAGTGTAGGTTAGTTAGTTACGACTTTGACACCGAACTTTGCGTTGGCGAAGTCGTAAACGTAAGTGCGGAAGAGCGTATTTTAGACGAAAATGGTAAGGTCGATCTTACTAAATTTAAGCCTATTTGTTACGACTGTGATACGCACGGTTATTACACTCTTGGAGAGCGAGTTGGTAACGCATTTTCCGACGGTTTAAAATTAAAAAAATAAGTTAAAATTGCAACTAAAAAAATTAGAAATTGACGGCAAAAAAAGCCGTCTTTTTTGTCGTTCAAAAACTCAAGTAATAATTGAGTTGAACATAATTATCAAGTAATTAGGTATTGTTTTTTGCTAAAAAAAGGTGTATAATAATTATATTATTAACGGAAGCGATTGAAATACGCAATTTAATTGAAAAGGGAGGTGGACGATGATAGATATCGAAAAACTCGGTTATGAAATTCGAAGGCTTAGAAAAAAGAAAGGTTTAACGCAAGAAGAACTTGCGGAAAGGCTATGCGTTCGTTTCCAAGCGGTATCAAACTGGGAGCGCGGAATAACGCCACCGGGCATAGATAATTTAGTAGAACTTTCCGAACTGTTTGAAGTAAGCGTTGACTCCATAATAAAACCGAGCGACGAGGAGTGTTTTATCGGCGTAGACGCAGGTGGTTCAAAGACTGAGTTCGTTCTTTTTTCTGCCGACGGGCGAGTGAAGAAAAGGTTGGTTTTAGGACCGTGTAATCCCCACGATATCGGTATGATAGCGTGTAAAAACACGATTATGGAAGGGATTGAACGACTTACGCTCGATAATCCAAGCGTAAACACCGCTTTTATCGGTCTTGCCGGAGCAGGACTGGTGAGTGTGAACGACGAAATTAACGCATACTTAAAAGAGCGAACGAGGATAGTAAAAGCAATAGTTGACTCCGATACGAGTAACATTTTCGCTTTGGCGGATGCTGACATCGCGCTTTTATCGGGCGCGGGTATGGTCATACTTATCAAGAAAAACACCGTAGCGCTTGGCGGTTGGGGTTATATGTTCGACGAATCGGGTAGCGGTTTTGACGTAGGACGAGACGCTCTCCGCGCGTGCATGCTCTACGAGGACAACGTGGGCGAACCGACTTCGTTGTTTCAAATAATCAAAGATATTCTTTTTGAGGGGAAGGTTCCCGAAAAAGATTATAGTATAAGAGCGAAAACAGAAATGATTTATAAAGGTGGAAAGAAGTTCATTTCCTCGCTTGCGCCTATCGTAACTCAAGAATACAGAGCAGGCGACAAAGTCGCACGCGAAATAATAGAAAAGAACGTTAAACAAATTGCAGTTTACCTCAATCGAGCAATGCAGATGGCAAAGTCCGATAGAGTGATAGCGAGTGGTGGATTTATAACTAACAATAGAGACGTTATATTGCCCATCCTTAAAAAATACACTTCCGCGCGTATCGTTTTTAGCGATTTGCCACCCATTTACGGCGCTTGTAGAGAGTGTTTAAGGCGTGTAGGCGTAGAGGAAAATCCCGATTTTGAGGATAATTTTAGAAAATCTTACGCTCAATTATGATATAGAATAAGGAAAAGACACAAAGTTTTTGACGATTTTCGATAAAAAGCGTAGATATTTCAAGTGGTGATTTAGATTAAAAAAAAGTTCACAAAATAGTTGATTGACAGTGATAATATTTTAGTGTAGAATTGAATTAAAGTAAAAAGTTTAGGTTTTTTGCAAAAACCGCAAAAGGGTATACCCTTTTAGTTGATTGAACCAATCAACTAAACAAACCTCTCAATAAAAAACTTAATCAAAGGAGAATTTGATATGAAAATTTTGAAGAAGATTGTAATGCTCGTACTCTCAATGATGCTTGTCTTCACGGCACTTCCGCTTACTGCGTGCGAATTCGATGACCCAACCATCGAAAAGATTGACCCTAACCGTACGCAGATTTTCGTGTTTAACTACGCAGGCGGATACGGTACTGACTGGCTCCACGAGATTAAAAAGCGTTTCGAGGCAGAACACGCAACTATATCTTACGAAGAGGGTAAGACGGGTGTTCAAGTTTACTTTAACCCCATTAAGACTGGCTTTTCGAGTATGACGAGTACTATCCTTACCGGTAACGACGAAGTGTTCTTCGGTGAGGCAGGATACTATAATTCGCTCTTGAAAGGCGGAATACTTGCAGATATTACCGACATCGTAACGGAACAACTCACGAAGTACGGTGAATCCCGTTCGATTTTGGATAAACTCACCGCAGAGCAACAAGAATACTACGGAATAGAGAAGAACGGTGAAATGCACTACTACGCACTTCCTCACTATAACTCCAACTTCGGCTTTATCTACAACGTGGATCTTTTCGACGATATCGGATACTATATTATGAAAGGCACGGAGAACGATCCCGAATTTATTAGAAAAAGCGCAGGTCAGTTATCCAAAGGACCTGACGGAAGAACGGGCGTAATTGATGGCGTTGACTACACCGAGGACGACGGACTTCCCGCAACCTACGACCAGTTCTTTGCTCTTTTGGAACAAATGATTGACGACGACGTAGTTCCCGTAACTTGGTGCGGAAACGCTTACGGTAGTTATCTTAACAACCTCCGTCTTGCTCTTGCGTCTCAAGCAATGGGTCTTGAAGAGATGATGATCAACTATACCTTAAGAGGAACGGCAAAAACGCTCGTAACCGCAAACGACAACGGAACTCTTAACGCGCTTCCCCAAGAAACTATTATTCCTACTAACGCGTATAAACTTGCTCAACAGTCCGGATGGTACTACGCGCTTTCTTTCCTTGATAGACTCGTTATGAACGAAGACTACTATCATACGCTTTCCTTCAACGGCGCGTACACGCATATGGACGCTCAGGAAGACTTTATCAACGCAGGTCTTGACGGAAAGACTAAAGAAATGGGTCTTCTTATGGACGGAACTTGGTGGGAGGCTGAGGCAACCGGCGCTTACAACCGTATGGTGCAAGGTATGGGTTCGGATTATTCCAAAGAGAACCGCAACTTTAAGATGATGCCCCTGCCTTATCCCACTCAGGCGCACGTAGACGCAGCGGCTCAGGCTGAAGGTGTAAAGGTATACACTAACTACGACGAAAACGCTCCTCTTTGCTTTATTAAGTCCAACGTAGCGGAGTGGAAGATGCCTCTCGTTAAAGAATTTATGCAATTCTGTCATACTGACGTTTCGCTTAGAGAATACACCAGAGTAACCAACTCGCTTCGTTCGTTCGACTATACTATGACTGAAGACGACCTTAAAGATATGACCACTTTTGGTAAATCGCTCGTATCGCTTAAGGTTAAATCCAACACCGTATATCCCTATTCAACCGAACCCGGCTATACTGCAAACGAAACCTCGTATACTTCCGGAAACATTTTTACCAAAGCAATCATCAGCGGTTCTGGTAAAAGCGGATGGCTCGGTGCGTTCAGAGACGATGCAATTACTCCCGAAGATTACTTTAACGGACTTATAACCTATTCGACTGCAAATCCCATCGTATCGTTGAGTGGAGCAATTGGCTAATATCAACCCTGTTTTTCAGCATAAGGATAAATCAAAATGGAAAGAACCGAAAAAAAGAAGAAAAAATTCAAAATTGATAAAAGTTTTATCTTTTATATCGGCGTGCTGGCGTTCCCTATATTGCAGTTCTGCATATTTTATATCGGTGTAAACTTTAACTCAATTTTGATGTGTTTCCAAAATTTCGATCCCGTAACGGGCGAAGTAACGGGATACACTTTTGACAACATTTTAAAAGCGCTGAGATTGTTTTTCACGAATATCGAAGGTGTTCCCGATAAACTTTTATTATCGGCAGGCTTGAGTTTACTCGTAATAGCAATAACTACGCCACTTTGCCTATTATTCAGTTTTTACATTGCAAAAAAGAACTTTGGAAGTTCGGTATTTAGAGTATTCTTGTTTCTTCCAAGTATTCTTTCGTCGCTCGTTTTAGTATCGGTATACCAGTTCTTCGTTGAACGCGGTATTCCCGATATCGTCTTGACGCTAACGGGCGAGGAAATAAAAGGCATAATGCAAAACCCGGACACTCGATATTACGGACTACTGTTCTTCAATATATGGTTCTCGTTTGGCGGAAATATGCTTATTTACTCAAACGCAATAAGCGGAATATCCCCTGAAATTATCGAGTCTGCAAACCTCGACGGTGCGACGGGAATAAAGGAATTTTGGTACATATCTTTCCCAAGCATCTGGCCGACTTTCTCAACCTTTATGGTAGTAACGGTAACGGGTATTTTTACCAACCAGTTTAACTTATTCTCGTTCTACGACGCGTATGCTCCCGAATCGATGCAAACGCTTGGATACTATCTATTTAAAGAAACGCAACTGACCACCGAAACGGCGTCAAAGGATGCGCTCTCGCACCTTTCCGCGTTAGGTATAATCATTACCTGCTTTACCCTTCCTCTTGCGATTATCGTTCGTAAGGTTATGGAAAAAGTGGGTCCGAGTGCGGATTAAGGAGGGTAATATGGAAAAGACTTCTAAACTCAAAAAGAGCAAATTTACACCTCTTAATACCGTAGTTTTCGTAATCTTAGTGATTTACGCGGTGTCAATGGTATTTCTAATTAGTTGGGCGTTAATCACTTCGTTTAAGTCGCAATCAGACTTCCGTCTTAACGTAATGGGCTTGCCTAAGAAGTGGGTGTGGAACTACGGGACGGTATTTAGTAAATTCAAATACACGGTCTTCTTTGAAGGAGTGGGAAACAAAGCAATCGGCGTACCGCAAATGCTACTTAACACCATTTTGTACGCGGTCGGCTGTTCGCTTACCCAAACGCTTACCCCTTGTGTAGTAGCGTATTGTTGCGCTCGCTACAATTACAAGTTAAGCAATATTATTCCCTACGTGGTTCTTACCGTTATGTCCCTTTCTATCGCAGGTTCTCTTCCTTCGGAAATTCAAATGGCAAGAATGTTTGGACTTTACGACCATATTTGGGGCTTATGGATAATGAAATGTAACTTCCTTGGAACTTACTTCCTCGTATTCCTAAGCACTTTCAAAGGTATTCCGAAAGCGCTTGACGAGGCGGCGAAGATTGACGGAGCAAACGATAGCACGATTATGCTTAAAGTAGTTATGCCTACCGTAGTTCCTACGATTTTAACTATAATGTTACTTAACTTTATAGGTTTCTGGAACGACTATACCGTACCCCTTATTTATCTTCCCCATTATCCCACGATTTCCCAAGGTCTTCAGTATATGATCGCCACCAACGTAAACGAACTTGCAACCGTACCTATGCGTATGACCGCGTCTATGATAGTTCTCGTGCCTATCTTGGTAGTATTCGTAATTTTCCAAGATAAACTCGTAGGAAATATTACTTTCGGCGCAGTAAAAGGTTAATCTTAAAAAGGAGAAAACTATGACGAAAAAGAAATTATTATTCCCCGTGATATCGCTTGCCGTAGCGCTCGTGCTTATCTTTGGAGCAGTATCAATCTTTACTCCCCAAGGAACGCTTTATCAGAAAATCTTCGGCACGGCGAATCAAACGCTTATAAACGAAAATTACGAATACGGTACGACTTTTTCCGTACCTAAGCACGAAGTTGCAGGCGCGCCTGCAGGCTCTACGAGCGCAGTCGTAACCTATCCCGACGGAGCGGTTACCAACGACGCGAGCGTTACCCTTAATCAAGCAGGACAGTACAAAGTTACTTATAGCGCGGTGTCGGGTAGTCAACTTCTTAAAGAAGAGTACACCTTTAAGGTTAAGTATCCTATCGTAACGGGCGGAGATAAATCCACCATCTACTATGGAACGAGCCCTTACGGCGATAGCGCGGACACCCCCGGTCTCTTCGTTGCTCTTGATAGCGCGGACACCCTCGTGTTCTCGCAAATTATCGACCTTCGTGGTTCTACTAAAAATACTCACTTCGTTGAACTTTTCCCAACGCCCGCAGCGCTCGGTAGTTCGGACTGCGAGCAGTTCTGGATTACTTTGACGGACGTAGAAGACCCCGAAAGTTACCTTATCGTAAGAATGAACCTCTATACTGAGGGAACTCGTCAAACTATGACCCTTGCAACCCGTAGCAACTGCCAACCTGCAGTTATCGGCGAAGAGGCGGGTAAGTATATTCACGTTGGCAACCAGTACGGAACTTACCCCGGTATTGAAATGAACGCTATGTCCGGTGGTTGTTATGGAAGAACGGGAGCAATGAATACCCTTAAACTTTGCTACGAAGAGTCTACTAAAATAATCTGGTCGCAAACTTGGAACGGTAATTTAGTTGCTAAGATTGCCGACCTTGACGATCCCGTTTACGTAGGCGAAGCGCTTTGGAAAGGCTTTACCAGTGGTAGAGTTCGTATGTCCTTCTATTGTAGAGGCTATATGGCGGAGAAAGCAAACTTCGTGTTTAAGGATATTCCCGGAACGGATTTAACGGCAGACGGAATTGACGACGTTGACGCTCCCGTAATTACCGTAACCGAGCCTGCGCTTGCTCCTGCAATCGGTGGCGAATACACCATTCCCGAGTATGTCGTAACCGACTCTCTTTCGCCCATAGCAAGTCAGAGCGTTAAGGTTATGAAGAACGGTATGGCGGTTGCAATTAAGGACGGTAAATTCCAAACGGCGTCTGCAGGCGACTATTCTATTATATATACCGCGCGCGATACTTTCGGTAATACTACTGAAAAAACGATAACCGTAACTGCTGATTCTGCTCCCACGCTTTCGCTTTCAACCGTAACGCTTCAAGCAAAGTACAACCGTGGAGAAAAGGTTTTACTTCCTATTGCTGAAGTAACGGGTGGTAGAGGAGAGAAAACCCTTAATATTTACGCAACCGCAAACGGCAAAACTGAACTTCTCAACGGTAACGAGTTCGTGCCTATGGACGCGTCGACTTACACGATTACTTACGAAGGAGTAGACGAAGTAGGTCAAAAGCAAACTAAAGATTATACCGTATCGGTAGTGAACGGCGCTCAGCCCGTATTCCGTGACGAACCCGTTCTTCCCGATTATTTCCTCTCGGCTTTCTCTTACCGTGACCCCGTGGTTTACGCATACGACTATTCGAGTGGTAGCGAGGTTAAAGTCCCTGCAAACCTTACCGTGAGCGGTCCTTACGGTAATCAACAAGTACAGTCGGGCGGTGGATTTACCCCGATGATAACCGAGAATTTATCCGATATAACGCTTACTTGGAAAGCGGGCGAAAGCACCCTTACGAGAACCGTTAAAGGCGTATTCTCTCGTTCAAGTGGCGGAATTTTGACGGAAAACTACTTTGTTGGTAGCGCGTCCATAGGTAAATTCGACGGCTATATGGAGATTACTGCAAACGGCGCAAACGACGACTGGTCTTTCGTAAATACGCTCGTTGGGGATAGTTTTTCGCTTGCATTTACTGCAGTGCCTGCAAACTCCGACTTTGACGCTCTCGAGTTCGTATTAACCGACGCTGGAAATCCCGATATTCGTTTTACCACGAGAATTGAGGGCGTAGAAAACTATCGCTCGCTTGCAACGATAGGTAGAAGACAAGCGCTCCTTTCTAACGGTTTCCATAATTATTCGACTTCTAATAAATTCGCGCTCAAGTATAGCGAGGGAGTATTCTCTATCGGTACTGCGCAAATCCCCGTTGACAGAACGGATAGCGGAGAAGAGTTTAGCGGTTTCCCCTCTGGAGTAGTTAAACTTTCCGTAAGATTCGTAGGCGCTGAGAGTGGAGCAAAGTATCAAATTACCAACCTCTGCGGTCAGCCTATGGGTGAACTTTTCACCGACCGCGTAAAACCCCTTATGAAAGTTATGGGCAACTACGGTGGTTCGAGTGAAGTAGGTGAAACGATAACTTTACCCAAGATGATTGCTCGCGACGTGCTTAACCCCTCGGTAATTACGTACGTAACGGCAAAAGATACTAACGGCGAATACATTAAGGCGGACGACGGCACGGTGCTTAACCGCGCGCCCACCGATAAGGATTATACTTTCAAAGCAACCACTTACGGTCAGTATCAAGTTGAGTACGTGGCAAACGATACTTTGTCTGGAAGAGCGAACAAAATTCCTTTCGTAATTACGGTATTCGATGCTGAAAAGCCTCAAGCAAGTTTCCGCACTGCACCCCAAAACAGCGTAAAATTAGGCGAAACGATTATAATTCCTAACCTTAAGGTTTCGGATAACATTACTGCGACTGACAAACTTATTATTAGTCGTTGCATAGTATCGTCTAACGGTAAGGTTTATCACCTTGAAAACGGCGGTAATTCTATGAAACCTATGTATACGGGCGTTTACCAAATAAGAGTACTCGTTTACGACGAGGCAGGCAACATTACGATGCTTACCCACGACGTAACTGTAACCGAGTAAGAGGAGGACGAAAAAAATGAAAAAATTAATATCAATTATTCTTGCAGTATTCCTTACTTTTTCGGTTGTAGCGTGCAACGGAGACGGAATCGGTTCTGAGACTCCACCCTTGCCCGTAGGTACTATAACCGATAACGCTCAGCATTATTACACTCGTGGACTTCACAAGTTTAATATGACGACTACCGATATCGTATTTGCTGAGAACGGCAAAACCGACTACAAAATAGTCCTTTCTCAAAACCCCACCATTTCTGATAACGGTGGCGCGTCGTACCTTACTCGTTTCGTGCTCGAGGCAATGGGCGCAACTATCCCTACCGTAAGCGAAGACGAGGTAGAGTATAGCGCGGACGCTAAACTTATCGTGTTCAACTGTCCTGACCTTTTTGAAGATGCAGGGCTTACGATGACGAGCGACGATATTGCTGAAAACGGCTACTATATCAAGAGCGCAGGAAAGAGCGTATTCGTTATGACCAAAGACCAAATTCTTGGCTACGGCGCGAGAAACGCAGGCCTTGAAATTCTTCATCAAATGATAGGTCTCGAATTCTTCAGTGGCGATAGTTATTCCTATAACTGCAAGCCCGGAGATAAGATTATGCTCCCCGGTTTTGATATTACCGACGCTCCTGATATTACTTGGAACCACTATATGAACAACCCCTCCGCAGCAACCAGAATAGGTTTACGCGGAACGGAAAACATTGACCTCTTTATGAGTCCCATAGGAGCAGGCGCTTGGCACAATACTTTGGGCTGGTTGCCACCCAACGATGCTAATGCTGAGCAAAAAGAATACTGGTACAATGGCGACCGTACCGAACTTTGCTATACCGCTCACGGTAATCAAGCAATGCTCGACGAGATGATAAGACGTTGTACCGAAAAGGCGATAGCGTCCGTTGATGCAAACCCCTCTAAGAGCGTTCTTACCATAACTCTTATGGACGGCGGACACTACTGCACTTGCGACGCTTGTTCTGCCAGCAAGGCAGCGTACGGCGGAGCGGACAGCGCGGCTCACATTAAGTTTGTAAACCGCATCGGCAAAGGACTTGACGACCATCTTACTGCAAAGTGGGAAGAGGAAAAACTCACTAACCCTAAAGCAGAAAAGAGAGACGTAAACCTCATTTTCTTTGCGTACAACCAAACCACTAATCCTCCCGTAAAGGAAGTGAACGGCGAACTCGTTCCCTACGACGATAGCGTAATTCTCTATCCCAACGTAGGCGTTTGGTACGCTCCTATCGGAATGCAGTACAACGAAAGCCTTTACGCTGACGTAAACTCCGCGGCGCTTAAAGGAACGAGAGGATGGAACGTTCTTACCGATAACATCTACGTATGGTTCTACGGCACGAACTTCTCCGCATATCTTTTCCCCTTCAATACTTGGTCGACGATTCCTGAGTCTTACCGTTGTTTTGCTGAAAACGACGTAAAATTTATGTTCAACCAAGGTCAATTCAACCAAGGACAAGATGCTTCGACCGGTTTCTCAATCTTCAAAGAATACCTTCATCATCAACTTCGTTGGGATTGCAACCAGTCGTACGCAGACCTTACTAATCGTTTCTTTAACGGTTACTTTAAGGAGGCGGTAGCACCTATGCGTCGTTATTTTGACGAACTATGCGCGCATCTTGAGTACCTCGAATCAGCGTATCCCACCCAAATTAACGGCTCGATTTATCATAATCCCACGGGAATAAACAACTGGCCCTTAAGAACGATTAAGCAGTGGATCGGTTATATTGACGAGGCGTACGAACTTATTGAACCCCTTAAAAAGACCGACCCCGCTAAGTACACCGTTCTTTACAACAATATCAACAAGGAAAGTATCTTCCCCCGTTACGCTCTTCTTTCTATTCACGAAGGAACTTTCTCGTCTTCCGAACTTGTCGCTGAGCGTCTTGCTTTCAAAGCAGACTGCACCGCGCACAATATAACCCGTGTTAACGAAGGTGGACTTCTTACTACCATTTACGAAGGCTGGGGCATCTAAAATTCTACTAACTGCGTCGCATTACTTCGTTAAGTGCTTTCGGTCGGGTAATCGAGTACCTCTTTGTACACTCATACCCGACCTCAAGCCCTTGCCTCGTACTGCTCGCATTTAGCGAATTTTACACTACGCGCCTTCGCGATACATACTAAAAATAGGAATTACCTGCAATGTCACTAACAATGCGTTACTCAAAAAGAATAATTTGTTAATTACTAAGGCTACAAGAGTAGTCTTAAGGAGGTAAATATGATAGAAAAGGCAAAAAGACTTATACTTAACATTTTCGTGTTAAGTATGGCGATCATACTGTCGCTCAGTATGTTCGCGTGTGGTCCTGAAGGGGAGGGCGGTGGTAACGAACCTGTCATTACTCTTTCGGCGACTGAGAAAACGCTTGATATCTACGAATCGTTTACGCTAACGGTGACGACGGAAAATCTCGACGGCGTAACGGTTGTGTGGAGTTCGTCCGACCCCACGGTAGCAAGCGTTGACCAAAACGGTAAAGTAAAGGCGTCTAATATCGAAGGTAACACCACCATCACTGCAACGGCAGGCGAGGTAAGCGCTACCTGTTCGGTAATCGTAGAGAATAGTCACAGCATACCTGCGCTTATTCTCTCGGCAGACGAAGTGGAAAACGTTGAGCCGAACGGCTCGTTCGAAATATCTGCAACTACGACTTACAACGGTAACGTAGTAAGCGGATTGACTTATAATTGGAGCGTAGATAAAGAAGGCATAGTAGAAATTACGCCTTCTGCTGATGGATCTACGGTAACGGTAAAAGGACTTGCATTTGGTAGTGTAAACTTAACTTGCTTGTCTATATGCGAAGGCAATCCTAACACTTCCGTAGTAAAGGTAAACGTATTCAATCCTAACGTTTCCTTCGAAGTAGAAGGACTTACTGCAGGAAGTAACGGATACAGCGTGCCCCTTACGCTCTTTGACGACGAAGATTATGATAAAGAGTACGCGCCCGTAATCACGGTAAGTGACGGAACGAACATAATCAATAATAGCGAAATCGTATGGTCGAGCGACGACGAGGATATCGCTATCGTAGAGAACGGCGTAATTAAAGCAAAGGCTTTAGGAAACGCAAGAATTCTCGCATTCTATAACGACAACGGAATTTATTTCGACGTGAACGTTACGCGCGCCGAATATGCTATCAACGAGTTTGAATATCTCGAGGTAGCAGAGGACAACGGAATTGACCGCAACAGCGTAATCCAAGGTGAAGTTGAGTCCGTGCTTTACAACGGATTTGAACTTTTCAGGGAAGAGGCAGGCGGAAAAATCCACTTAAACGAAAAAGCGGTAGAAAAGATAGGCCTTGGTAACGTAGCCAACGCAATCGAGGTTTATACCGACAAAGCGAAGTACACCTACGACAACGTAGAATTCATCGCAATGGAAATTGACAACAAGGAAGAGTTCGACAGAATGGACGAAGTTGCGCTCAGCCTTGGAAATCAAGATACCGTATCGCCTACGATGGCAGGTATCTTCTACCTTAACGCAGACATAGACTATAACGGCGTATATACCCCCAACGCAATGAACGTGGTAGCAGACCACTCAGGCGGATTCGTGGGTAAGTTCGATGGACGCGGACACGTTATTAGCGGTCTTAAGATTGAAAACGACGGTTATATTTTCGCAGGAATTATGGGTTCGGCAGAGTTCAAGAACGTAACCTTCCTTAACAGCGAAATGGACGCAACCGCAACTACAGGAACGGGCGCGTTCTTAGCAAAAATGAACGACGGTTTCGTAGAAAACTTATTCGTTCACCTTTCCAAAGTAACCGTAAAGAACAACAACGTAATGCTCCTTGGTCAAGCAAACCACGGTAGCGCAAAGGCTTATAACAACGTAATCGTCGTTATTGAAGAAGTAGTAAAGGATGCAACTGCAACTGAAACTCGTACCGTTCAAACGATAGGCGCTCGTAACTTCCTTGCTCCTTTCACTAACACTATCGGTATTGCGCCCAACGTAACCGGAGTATACGTTAATAAGGCAGGCACTTGCGAGAACGACGGCAACGGTAACGCTGTTAACTGGCGAACTATTCTTAACGATTACAACGCTCTTACCGCGATGAACGAAGATATTGACGATGGTTGGGACACTGAGTTCTGGCACGAGTTTGACGGCGTAATTCTTCCCAAGACGGTTAGCCTTCTTTCTGAACAAACGGAGGAAATGGGCGACAATACCGCAGGTATCGCTCTTTGGAAAGCATATAAAAACGACGTTGAAGGCGTAGATAAATCTACTTATAAGAGCGGATATACCTTTGCTGAAAACCTCGTAATCGACCTTACTGCAAATGAGTTTGATAGCGTTAAGCAAGCAGTTATCAACGGCGTTGACTATTCGGCTAACTTCGATAACAACGCGCTTACTATCGCAAAGAGCGCAGTTACCGCTCGTGGCGAAGTAAGTCTCTTTATCGTAGCAACCAAAGACGGCAATACCGTTAGCGCAATTAAACCCCTTCTTCTTGCAGATATCCTTATTTCTACCGCAGATGACTTCGAGGCAATGCAATGGCTTGCTGACCCCTATGCAGAGGATACTAATACCTGGTGCGCATCTATTAAGAGCGCAAATATGGCAGGTTATATTGCTCTTACTAACGATATTGAGTATAATCGCCAGTATAAAGTACATCAAAATTCCGCAGCGTTTACCGCAACTGCTGGTTTCTCTGGAGTTTTAGACGGACGCGGATATACCGTAGACGGACTTGAAATGGTAGAGCAACTTAACGCAACTAACGGTTATCCTACTAACTACGGTGGATTTAGTTCAGAAAAGGCGTGGGGCGCAGGTTCTGGTATCTTCTCAACGATGCTTGGTGGAACCATTAAAAATATTGCGTTTACTAATGCAGTTCAATCTTGTGGTGGCGGTTTTATTACTTCCCATATGAAGAACGGTAACACGATTGAGAACGTATATATTCACATTAAGAGTGCTGAAGGATACGACCTTTCTTCTGTTGCTGCAAATAATAAGCAATATGCAGCGTCTGCAATTTTCAATACTCACAGCCACGCTGGTGGAGTAACTATTAAAGACGTAGTAGCAGTTGTTGATTACGCTAAGGCAGATTATTACGTAGGTTGTTTCTGGGGCAATTCTATCGGCACTGGTATGCAAAACGTATTCGTAGTAAGCGGTAGTGATAAGGTTCTTATCTCGCACGCAGGCGAAGAAACCTCTACGCACGCAGGTCTTACCGTTTACAATACCATATCGGCTGTAAAAGACGACAAGACCGCTTGGTCGGCTCTTCCTGCTAAATATTTCGATACTACCGGCGACCTTCCCGTATTCAACGGAAACGAGATTGCAGTACCCGAAATTGAACTTCCCGCAGCAGCATCCGTTGCAGCAGGCGAAGTGGTAGCAGTAAAAGTAAACGCTCTTTACCAAACTATTGAAGTAACGGGCAAAGGCTCTTACGCAAACGGCAAAGTAACCGTAGATAGCGATGCAGTATTAGGCGATATCGTAGAAATCACCATTACTGATATCCTTAGTGGCGAAAGCGAAAGCGTAACCCTTACCGTAAGCGAAACTATCAACGTTTCGACCGTAACCGACGTAGAAATGTCCGATAACAGCGAAGGTATTGCAAGTTTCGTTGCTTACAAGACCAACGTTGAAGAAGTAACCGGCTTTACTTATAAGAGTGATTACTCTTTCGTAGCAAACTACTCTTACGACCTTACCGAGTATGCGCTTGATACTATTACCGACGCGCTCGTAGGCGAAGTAAACGTACTTGCAACTTCCACTAAAGACGCTCTTGCATTTGCAAAAGCAGATATCACGGCTCGTGGCGAAGTAAAAGCAGTGGTAAAAGGAACGAAGAAC
The DNA here is from genome assembly GCA_045532295.1 of Pumilibacteraceae bacterium. Lineage (GTDB taxonomy): Bacteria > Bacillota > Clostridia > Christensenellales > Pumilibacteraceae > UBA10677. Next base: position 25,755 of record JAZSFP010000009.1, read on the forward strand.
GGTGGCGAAGTAGTTATCAATATTCCCTTCTTCTTCGCAGATATCCTTATTTCTACCGCAGACGACTTTGAGGCAATGCAATGGCTTGCTGATAAACTCGCAGTAGACGATACCTCGTTCACTCACTACGGACAAATCTCTACGATGGGTGGATATATCGCACTTACTCAAAACATTAACTATAACCGTACCTACAAAGTACACCCCGGCACGATTGCCTTGGACGCACGTTACGTAGGCTTTATCGGAACTCTTGACGGACGCGGATATGCCGTTGACGGAATTGAAATGGTAGAGCAAACTAACGCGAACAACACCTATGGTTCTACGTTTATGGGCTATTCTAGTGGCCCTGCATCTGCGGCAACTTCCGGTATCTTCGGTATTATCAGTAAAGGCGCTGTAATTAAGAATATCGCGTTCACTAACGCAGTACACACTTGTGGCGGTGGATTTATTACCACGTCTGCAAGCCACGGCGGAAACGTAATCGAAAACGTTTACCTCCATATTAAGAGTGCAAACGGTACTACTTACGTGCCCGGCGCTTGGAACGAATTTGACGTAAGCGGCGCAATCAACGGTCAAGACCACAGCGGTAATTACACCATTAGAAATACCGTCGTAGTTATTGACAAAGTAGAGAAGAACTACTACAGTTTCGGTAGTTTCACCACTCCCGGTGGAAGTATGGCTGGCGTAAACAACGTTTATATCATTACTACTAACGCTAAACTTATGGCTCAGCAAAATCCCGGAACTACGATGCCTGAACTTAACGAATTCGCAGGCGTAACCAAGTATAACGACATTGCTGCACTTAAGGCAGGCAAAGACGCTTGGGCAAACCTTCCCGCATCCGTTTGGGATACCACGGGCGACGTTCCCGTATTCAAGGGAATGACCTTTACTGCTCCTGCAATTATCGTACCCGACGATGCAAGCCTTACCGCTGGCGCTATCGTTACCGTAAACTTCAACAAAATGTATCAAACTATCGCAGTAGAAGGCAACGCAACTCTTTCTGGCAATACCGTAACTATTAACGCAGATGCTCAGGGTGGCGATAAAGTAACCGTAACCGTAACCGATATGCTTACGGGCAACAGCGACAGCGTAACCTATACCGTAGTCGCAACCGAGAACGTTACTCTTAATAAAGTAGTAGACTTCGAACTTTCCCGTTCTACCGTAACTACTTTCGATATTAACCTCGAAGGTCAACTCTCGAAGGGTGACCTTGCAAAAGTAACGCTTGTAAACGGCAACGACGAAACCGTATTTACCGCTGACGATTACACGCTCGATGGCAACACCTTAAAAGTAAAGGTAAGCGCAATCGGCGCAACCAACTTCGGTAAAGACCTTACCGTAAAGGTATACCTTGAAAAGAAAGACGGCGACGTAGTAACCAACTACACGATTATCTCCGCACCGTTCTCCACCGTATCTATGGTAATTAAGAACGCAGACGACCTTGATTCGTTACAGGCTCTTGCAGACCCCCTCTATGATAACGAGGGAGACGGTGGAAAGTATATCAACTATGGTGGATACTTCGTACTTGGTAACAATATTGACTATACTGGTCACGCATACGCAACCGTAGCAGGTGTTAACGACCCCAACACCTATTCGGGTGGTTTCCGTGGAACGTTTGACGGTCGTGGATTTAATATTGATAAGTTCTCGTACGCAGAAGGCAACACGATTACTGGTTTGTTTGCGCGTAACCTTGGAACTATCAAGAACGTATCTTTCACGAACGCAACCTTCAAGAGTTTTGCTTGGGGTAACGGATTTATTGCAACGCACCAAAGTGGAACTCTTGAAAATATTTACGCTCACTTTACTGCAGTAGACGCTTCCGTTCAAAGAGCGTGGATTTTTGGTAGCCAAAGTTTCATCAATACCCAAAAAACGATTAACTGCTTTGCAGTAATTGATAGCAAAGTTGGAACTTCTGCGACCAGAGTTGTTTCTCAAGATAGCGGTGTAATTACTAACGCATACTCTATCGGTGCTATAACCGACAGCCACGTTGGTGGTAGTGTAACGGTAACTAACAAAGGCTTCTATGCAACCGCAAGTGCTGCTAAAGGCAATATCGTAACTACTGGTTGGGACGATAGTTTCTGGACGATTGTAAACGGTCTTCCTTATCCCAAGAAATTGACTGCTCCTACCGTAACGCTTACCGCTCCTGCTGGTGGCGATATCGCAGCAGGTGGTACGATTACTTGCGACACTGGAATTTACGGTATCGTATCCGCTGAGGGTAACGCAACCGTAACCGGTAACACCGTAACCGTAAAGAGCGATGCTCAAGCAGGCGACGTAATTACCGTAACCGTAACGAACGCATTTAACCCCGAAAACAAAGTTTCGGCTAACTACACCGTAATGGCTACTATCAACGCAAACCTTTCCTACGTTGAAATGAGCGACAATACCCAAGGTATTGCTTCTTTCAACACCTACAAAGGCACTAACGAATACAAGACCGATTACACCTTCAACCCCAACTACTCCGTAGACCTTACTTCCTACGGTCTTGACGAAATCACTTCTGCGTCCGTTGGCGAGGTAGATGTTCTTGCAACTTCCTCTAAAGACGCTCTCGTGTTCGCTAAATCGGCAGTATCTGCTCGTGGCGACGTTAAAGCAGTAGTAAACGGCACGAAGAACGGTGGTAAAGTAGTTATCAATATCCCCCTCGTTCTTGCTGATATCCTCGTTTCTACCGCCGACGACTTCGAGGCAATGCAATGGCTTGCAGATATGTATGCAGATGACGTTGCAAGCGCAGCAGGTATTACTGTTATGAAGTCTGCTGGTTATATCGCTCTTACCAACAACATTGCTTATAACCGCACCTACAAAGTTCACGAGCGTACCTACGTGGCAAGTATAGATAACGACGGTTTCGGTGGAACTCTTGACGGACGCGGATTTACCGTTGACGGACTTGAGATGGCAGAGCAAACTAATGCAGCAAATAACTATACTAATATTTATTCTCTTGGATATACTACTAGCGTTGGTTCGGTAGCAGGCTCTGGTATCTTTGGTGTTATCGGCACTAATGCAACCATCAAGAACATTGCGTTTACCAACGCTAAACACTCTTGCGGTGGCGGATTTATTACCACGACCGCACGTGGTGGTGGCAACGTAATTGAGAACGTTTACGTTCATATCACTCAGGCTCTTGGTACTGAGCACACTGCTGGACAGTGGACTTACCAAAACGCGAGTGGTGTTCTTAACGGTCAGTATCACGGTGGTGGATACACTGTAAGAAATATCTTCATCAAAGTTGATGCTGTTACTACCGGTGTTTATTACACCTTAGGATGTTTCACTAACCCCGGTCCTATCGCAAACAATATCTTCATCGTATCTTCTCACGGTTCGCTTCTTAACCGCGCTAACCCCTGGAGTGCTACCGACTTTGGTGTAAGCACCTCTTATAACGGCGTAACTAAGTACGCTGACGCTACTGCTGCAACTGCAGGAAAGGCTGCTTGGTCCGCAGGACTTACTTCGTCCGTTTGGGATACCACTGGCGACCTTCCCGTATTTGCAAGCACGAAGGCTAACTAATTTATACACATACTAAACAGCCTATTATGTCATACCGACCGAGGCGTTGCCGAGTGGAGTGTATCTCATAATGACTTTATTGTACAAATAGCGCAATAAAAATTATAGAGCGCGCGGAATATGAAAAAAACCTCGTATTCCGCGCGTATTCTATAAATATCATCAACGCATCTAAAACGTGTCATTCTGGAGCGTAGCGATAGAATCTCTAATACGCGGTTTTAGTGTCATTCTGGAGCGTAGCGATAGAATCTCTAATGAATAAAAGGAAAACGATTATGACTGACTTAAACGCCTTAACTAAAGAACAAAAAATTGAATACCTTCGTAAAAATCCTATCTTTTGGGCAAAGTGGTGCAAGGGAGGCGACGCTAGCATTTATTCTACTATTGAAGAGGCTATGCAAGACGCTCAATACAATGCTGAAGAGTATGCTATTACCGTAAAAAACATTTATGGTAGTGGGATTGAAGTGTTTTCCGTTATTATACAAAATGGTTGGATAGGAGTGGACAACTTTGATTATTCTTCCGTAGACTATCAATTAAAACGATTTTTTGAAACCGTGCCCAACGCCTATTTAATTCCAAGGATTAGGTTTAACGCGCCACTTGACTGGTTAAAAAAATACCCCGAAGACGTGCACGTTTACTCGCACGGTCCAAAAACGGCGGATGAAATTCGCGCCCTTATAGGCACGAAATATCACGACCTTTATGGTTTTCCCACAAACGAAAATCGTGGAGTTCGGGAAAATGGCGCACCCTTAGTTAAAATTTGCTTACAAAGTTTTTGCTCGGACCGTTGGAAAAAAGATGCAGGCGAGGCGCTTAGAAAACTCGTCCGTCATATTGAAAAATCTCCCTATGCCGACCGCATAATCGGTTATCACGTAACCTACGGAATGTGCGGAGAAACTTCAATGTGGGGCGCTTGGGAAACTGACCTTGAATTTCACGGCGATTACGGCATAAACACGACCAAAAAATTTATCGAGTACGCGCGTGAGCGTGGAGTAGAAGTGGACCGTGTTCCCTCTCCCGTTGAGCGCGAAGTAATCAAAGACAAAAACACGACGATAACTTCCCTTCCTTCCGTTTTAACCGCAGTAAAGGACAAAACTTTTTCTGCAATATTTTATGAAACGGCAGGAGAAAAACCCAGCGAACTTTATTCGCGTTTTATATCCGAAAATAACGCCGACGTAATCGACTATTTTTGCTCGATTGTAAAAGAAGAAACCGCCGACAAACTTGCAGGCGTCTTCTACGGCTATATTATAGCAATACACAACTCTTGCGATACGGGACACCTCGCTATTGATAAAATTCTCTCTTCCCCTAATATTGACTTCGTATCAGGTCCTAAGGGCTACTGGAGAGTGGATAGTGGCGACCCCGCTTTTCCGCAAGCAATATCACAATCAATGAACCTTAAAAAAGTATGGCTCGACGAGGTGGACAACCGCACTCACGTAGCATACAACGCCGATTGCAATATCGCAAAAGATATGAGCGAAACCCGTTCTCAACTTTGGCGAGAATTCACTAAAAACACCTCCGCAAACCAAGGCTACTGGTTTATGGACCTTGGAGGAGGTTGGTATGACGACGATGAAATCGTCAAGGAAATGAAATTTATTGATGAAACTGCAAAACTTTTAGCGGGGCGTGAACAAAAATCCGTAACGGAAATTCTTCTCGTGCTTGACGATGAAGTAATGCACCAAATGCGTCCCTATCACACCTTCAATTCTTTGAGTGTTTACGACCTCGGAACTAAGATTAAAGAGTGTGGCGCGCCTATCGACACCTTCCGTAGATGCGACCTTTCCTCTATTGATTTAAGCGGTTATAAACTCATTATATTTATGAACCCGTTTATCGAAAATCGTGATACGTATGCAAAAATTAAAGACAGAATAAGCCCTAATGCTACCGTAATGTTCGACTTTGCTCCTGGAGTTTTTGACGGAGCGGAGGCAAAATTAGAAAACATTGAGAACTTTATCGGGCTTTCTTTAGGACTTCTCTCAAATCCCGACCCTCTTCCCGAATTCCCCAAGAATAATATTCCCCTTATCTTCGTTAAAAACGACGAAGTTGAGGTTATAAAACGCTATTCTTCAGGCGAGGCAATGACGGTAAGAGTGGGTAACGAGATTTACTGCGCGCTCCCCGAAATCTTAGATTTAACCGACCTTCGCGCAATTATGAAAAGCGCAGGTGTGCATATCTACGCTGACGAGAGTTTTAGCATAAACGCTGATAGCCGTTTTATCTTCGTAACTTCCCCCTGCGACTTCAACGGCGCACTTAAAATGCCTAAAAAAGTAACTGCTGTTAATCTTTTTACGGGCGAAAAATTTGTTAATACCGACGCTCTTCCTTGCTCGTACAAGGGACGGCAGTCCGCATTTTTCCTAATTGAAGAGAACTAAAATGAAAAAACTTTTAACGATTTTAATTTTAATAATAACTTTTACGCTTTGCGCGTGTGGAGAGACTTCGCCACCTCCTGCGCCTGCTCCCGAAGTGGTTTTTACGCTTTCAACGCAATCGCTTGATATGTTAAAGACGCAAGAAGAGCAAGTAACGGCTACGCTAACCGTGGACGGAGTGGAAACGAGCGATGCAACTTTTTCTTTTACCCTTGATGAAAACTCTTTAAGTGGAGTAGTAGAACTCACTCAAAACGCAAACTCGGTGACGGTAAAAGCGCTCAAGTTCGGTTCGGTAAAAATTAACTGCACGGCAACTTACGACGGCAAAGACTATTCTGATATATTGTCCGTTTCGGCGGTTGACGAGCGCGTAGAAATTGACGATACTATCTATATTGAGTACGCTGAAGACGACCAGTTCACCGTGCCCTCGTCAATATCAGGCTATATTACCGACGTTAAATATAACGGCGAAAGCATTTATTTAATGTATAACCGCAATCAAAAGAAAGTTGCGGTTAACGCAGTAAATCTTTCTCTTGGCGCGCTCGAACACAAACTGCTCGTCTACGTTGGTGGTAAAGAATACCGCACTAACGCTGAGTATATCGGTATGATTGTAAGCAACGCCGACGAATTTTTCGCAATACAGGATATAGCGTACGAACTTGGCGACAAGGACGAAACTGCGCCTACGCTCGCCGGCAATTTCTATCTTGATAGCGATATCGTAATTCCTTCGACTTATACCTATCAAATGAAGTATTACGCAGCCGACTGGGAAGGCGGATTTATCGGGCTTTTGGATGGCAGAGGGCATAAAGTTGACGGACTTACTATGGGCGACAACCAAATGCTTTTCCACGCTATCTTAGGTAACGGTGGAATAAGAAATATTGCGTTCGTAAACTCGCAAAAACAGGGCAACGGTGGATTTATCTGCTATATGCGTGATAGCGAACTCACCAACGTATATCTGCATTTTAAGAAGGTAACGGCAGGTGGTGCAACCTATCTTATCCAAAAGGAAAATCACGGAATTAGCAAAAGCGCAAAGAACGTTATGGTAGTGGTTGACGACGTAGTGGACGGCACTGGCGTCGGTAGTGGTAGATTTTCTATGGGCACTATTAGATGGCAATGCTTGCGCCCCACTCAGCCCGAATATTGTAGAGCGCTCGATTGTGTATTCGTTTGCAAAAACGATTTTGACGGAGTAACGGTGTCGGGCTTGTCGACTTATCCTTATCCCGAGGACCAACACCTCGTATACGTTCTTCCGCTAACCAACTCGCTCTCCGACCTTAACGAGAGCCAAAACGACTGGGACGATAATTACTGGACGGTTAATAACGGTATACCGTCGTTCAAATTTAATTAAGGAGATAGACTATGAAAAAACTTAAAGTATCAATTCTTGGCGCAGGAGCAAGAGGCAGGGTGTTAGCAGGCGCAATTTCCGCTTGCGATAACGCAGAACTCGTTAGTATGTGTGACCCAAAAGAATACAAATTAAACGCAGTGCTTGACTTCGTAAAAAAGCATCACGGAATAGAGCCTAAGGCTTATACGGACCACCGCAGAGTGCTTGAGAGCGGAGTAGACGTCGTTATAGTTGCAACCGACTGGGAGCACCATACTGAACTTTGCATTGAGTGTATGGAAAAAGGCATTATACCGGCGGTTGAGGTATACGGCGCGTACGATATTGAAGAGTGTTGGGAACTCGTTCGTGCCTACGAGCGTACGGGTGTTCCGTTGGCGTTCCTTGAAAACTGCTGTTTTGACCGCTTTGAACTTCTTTGTACCGCAATGCACCGCAGAGGTATGTTTGGCGACGTAGTGTACTGCCACGGCGCGTATAGACATAACCTTGCAAGAGATTTAGTGAATTACAAAGGCGAAAGAGCGAACTACCGTGGATTAGAGTATTATCTTCGTAACTGCGAAACCTATCCTACCCACGAACTTGGTCCTATCGCGAAACTCCTTAACATAAACCGCGGAAACAAGATGCTTTACTTGACCACTTGCGCAAGTAAGCCCGGCGCAGGTCTTAGAGAATACGCAATGATGGAAGGCGTACTCAAGGACAAAACTTCCGCGCTCGACTTTAAGTCTGCGGACATTTTCAATACTAATATCGTTTGTACTGGCGGTGAACTTATCAATATCGTGCTTGATACGACACTCCCCACTTATTACGACCGCGAATTTACCGTAAGAGGCACGAAGGGTATGGCTCTTCAAACGGCAAACCTCGTCGTGTTTGAGGGCAAAGAGTATAGCCTTGAGGAGTTTTACGAGCCCGAAAAGAGCATCGCTAAACATATGAATTCGGCAAATGAATTTAACGAACTATTGCCTGATTGTTGGAGAAATTTGACGGATGAAGAGCGAAAGCTTGGCCACGGCGGTATGGACTATATCCAAATGCACACCGTATTCGACGCTATAATTAAAGGTAGAGAAATGCCTCTCGACGTGTACGATTGCGCATCGCTAATTTCCATTACGCCCCTTTCCGAACAATCCGTTGCTCACGGCGGATTACCCCAAGCAATTCCCGATTTTACGCGCGGAAAGTGGCTTCGTCGTAAAAAGAGTGACGTTTTGCCCCTCTAACGATTGACTTTTATTTAATTTAGTGTTATTATAATTGCAAATTCACTTAGGAGCAAGATTATGAGCAGGACTGTTATACCCCAAGGGTACAAGTCAAAACTTACCATTTACGAAACGCAAAAGGCGATAGGCATATTAAAACGCGCGTTTGAAGATAAACTCGCGCTCGCGCTTAACCTTCGCCGTGTTTCCGCGCCTCTTTTCGTTGATCCAAAAACCGGAACTAACGACGACCTTAGCGGAGTGGAAAGACCGGTAAGTTTTACGCTTAAAGAAACGGGAAACGAGGCGGTAATCGTTCACTCGCTTGCTAAATGGAAAAGAGTGGCTCTTGCTGACTACGGTTTTTCTGCGGGCGAAGGTATTTATACCGATATGAACGCAATTCGCAGAGACGAGGAAATGGATAACCTTCACTCTATATACGTTGACCAGTGGGACTGGGAGAAAATCATTACTCCCCAAACTCGTAATATCGAATATCTCAAAACGGTAGTTAAGTGTATCGTAGGCGCGATTTGCGAAACCTCTGATCTTTTGAAATGCTCGTTCCCTCAACTTGAAGTAAACCTTAATCGAGAAGTGTACTTTATTACTTCGCAAGAACTTGAAGACCTTTATCCCGCGCTTAGTGGAAAAGAACGCGAAAACGCAATCGTTAAGGAAAAAGGCACGGTATTTATACTTCAAATAGGTGACGCGTTAAGGTCCGGTAAGCCCCACGATAACCGTGCTCCCGACTACGACGACTGGTCGCTCAACGGAGACTTATTGTTCTGGGACGAAATCCTTAGTTGCGCAGTGGAAATTTCCTCAATGGGTATACGCGTTGACGAAAAGTCACTTGACGAGCAACTTAAGAAAGCAAACCAAGAAGAAAGAAGAAACCTTCCTTTCCATAAACTTTTGCTCTCTGGCGCGCTACCTCTTACGATGGGTGGCGGTATAGGACAAAGCCGTCTTTCAATGCTCCTTCTCGATAAAGCGCATATTGGCGAAGTTCAAGTATCGCTTTGGGATGACGAAACCCTTTCAATATGCAACGAAAAAGGTATTAAACTTTTATAAAAACAATCCCCTCTCGTCGTTTCGAGAGGGGTTTTTTGTATCAAAAAAACGCATACGGTATTTAAAAATCCTTCTTTTTATAGTAAAGGTCAGTACCTATAAACGCGACTTGATTAAAGTCTTGGGGGTTTTTTCTAATGATATAATCTATATAACTTTCAATCATTCTTGCCGAAAGAACGTACCCCATAGGCGTCATATGTCCAAGAGTGAAAGCCTTGTCAAACTCAGCGTCGTAAACGGGCGCGTAAGTGTAAAGGTCGATAAGATAGGTTTTATCGAAGAGATCGCAAAGAGAGGCAAGAGCGTCGTGAACTTCCTTTCTTCTACCGTCTTGCGCGTCGTTATGGCGAGGAGGCGCTACGAGGAAAAATCTTGCTCTTGGCTGAATTTGTTTATAACGCTGAATTATTTGCGCGTAGTAGCCAAGATAAGTGGGTTTATTTTTGGTGTAATCCTCTAAACAAATATCTTCCACCGAACCGATAGGATTATCGTTATGAACCACGTCGTTTACGGCAAGAGCGATAATATAAGCCCCAGCCGCCTTTTCGCTTGCCCAAAAACGATTGTTCTCCGCAAAGGACTCCATATATTCTTTAGCGGTCATACCTCCACGCGAGAAGTTATAAACGGTAGAGCCCGTACTCCTTGCAATGTATTGACCCCAAGAATATTCGTAAAGGTCGTGCCAACCGCGTTTGTCTTCTTCACTCCAAGACTCAAATTCGCCGGAAGAGAGCGAGTCGCCTACGCAAGCAATAGTTCTAAAAATGCCCACGAAACCGCCGTCGGTAACTATTCTATCAAGGGGCTTTTCGCCCTTCTTTACGCCCATATATTCAAAAATATCCATAATTAAGCCTCAACGATATAAGAGCAAGGAAGTAACCACTCGTATTCGTCAGCCGTGGTAACCGAGCCCTCAGTCTTAGGAATATACGCTTTAAGGATAGCCATCATAGTTTTATCCACGTGGCACATTCCTTGTGAGTTAGCCATAGCAAGATAAGAACGAACCGCATCTTCGTAATTATAAGTAGTAGTGGTAATGGTATTTTCCGTTTCCACCGTTACTGAAGTGCGGAAAGGCGAGATTGCATCGGAGTTGGGCGCGTCAAGAGCCGTAATAACGTCCTTAATGCTCGTTATGCTCACTCTGGCTATTGCGTTATTCATCTGTACCATCAAGAGAGGACCAGTCGCAGAGCCTACGTGGTAAAGTTTATCGGTATCGTTATAAACGATTACTGCCGAGCCGTCTACTGCCACGAGTTCAACGGTTTCAGTTCCAGACAAAAGGGGAATTTGTGAAGTGGCGTAAGTGGTCTCTGCCTCCACCGTTTCGGAAAGATAAACTTCCGTCTTCGCGTTGCCTACCTTCGTAGCGGTAACGGTAAACTCCTCCTTAGTATCTTCAGCCGAAACCATAAAGAAGAACGACTGACCAAGGTCGGAGTTTTTAATTTCAATTTCGATATAGTCGTTACCCGTATAAAGAGAGGGGTTAGTGTCTTCGTTTGGAGCAACGCCACTAATTGCGATAACGTCAGTAGGCACGTTATTCTCGTCAACCTGAGCGTAGAAAGACGACGCGTTAAAACGCTTAATGGTCTTCGTGCCAGTCGAAATTCTATAAACGCCCGAAGTCGTTGTTGTAAATATCACGTAACGATATGCGTATTCGGGAACGGTAAAAGTAGAGGTCGCTACGCTTTCGTTCGCAGATAAATAAACACGGTTATTCTCGTTGTAGAACGAAAGTCCGATATCCTTAACGACTTCGCCGATTCTGCCCACTTCGTCAAAGGAAATAAGCAAAGTATTGCCGTTTTTGAAAGTAAGCAGGATTTGACCGTTTTCAATCATTTCGATGGACGCGCCCATAGCGCCAAACGAGGTAATCGACGCCTTCCAGTCGTTAAAACTCATAGCGTTTTCGCCGTAAGTGGAAGAGTAGGAAGAGTAAATCGCGTCAAGATCGCTCTCGTTAGTAAAGGTGTCGCCCGACTTAATAAGCGTAAGCCACTCGTCGTAAGAAAGAGCGGTGGCGTCTTCCGAAAGCGAGGAAACGTACGCGTTGTATGCGTCTAAAAGTGCAGTATCTTGCTCGCCACAACCAGTGAACGCAAACGCGCTAACTGAAAGCGAAAGAGCAAGAATTAAAGATACGATAGTCTTTTTCATAAAATTCTCCTTAAAAAATTGCGGTATGAAAAATCTCACACCGCAAAAAATCTTTATTCAGCAATTAAAGTAATGGTAACGCTCGTCTCACCGTTAAGAACGATATCGTTAGCGGTATAACCCTCAGGCGCGTTAACTTTTATTTTGTATTTATTGCCTTCACTGAGATTTGGAAGAGTGGAATCAATAAATTTTACAGTTCCATTAGCCGTAACACTTATGGGGGAGGAAAGATTGCTTTCAGCACCAGCCGTGTCAACGGTGCAAATTTGAATAGATGAAGCATCGGTAGTGCCGTTAACGGTAGTGCCGTCAGGATATTTCAATGTAACGGTAACAAAATCAACAATTAAAGTAATGGTAACGCTCGTCTCACCGTTAAGAACGATATCGTTAGCGGTATATCCCTCAGGCGCGCGAGTAACCTTAACTTTATACTTATCACCCTCGTTAAGAACGGGGAGTTCGCTCTTCTTAAATACTGCCTTACCGTCAGCGCTAACGTCTACGGGAGTAGAGCAAGCAAGTTGCTCGCCAGCCTCGTCAACGGTACAAATCTGAACGGAAATAGCGTAATATCTATCGCCCTCGGTAATGCCGTCGGTAGCGCCGTTAACTGCAGTGCCGTTAGGGTAGTTAAGGGTAACGGTAATGGTATCAACCTCGGGTTCGCCACAGCCAACCATCATTGCGCCCATAGTAAGAACTAAAACGAGCGAAAGAACTAAAAAAACGATGCGTTTAATGTTTTTCATAATATTTTACTCCTAAAATAATTTTTTAATTATATTTGCTTGGTCCGTAATAGTGCTTGTAGCAAGCCATTTGGAGCCAACCTCTTTCTTCTTCAGTGCCCTCTTGGTATCTGCCGAGTAGAGCGTTAATGGGAGCAACTACCTCCTTGTCGGCAATAAGCATACCGTAAAGGGGGTCGGTAGTCGCTTTGCCCTCTTTTGAACGAGCAACCATATCTTTAACCTCGTTAGTCCAGTCAACACCGCCTCTATCGGTAAGGTCGAACATACCCAAGATCGCCATCTCCTCAAGAGAGTAGTTGAACTGAATACCTACTTGGTTAGTGAAAGTCAAGAAGGAAGGACGGAGGAAGTCGATGTAAACGGGAGAACTTTCTTCGCCCTCGTCGTCGAGCGCCCAGTACTGATTTTTAAGCGCGTTGAATACGACTTCAACTGCAATGTACGCATATCCGCCGGTCTCTTCGTCTTGAACGAACTGTCCGTCGCCAGTGGTGCAAAGCATAAGAACTTCCGCAGTTTCGCCAAGGTACTCAATTTCGTAAGGATATTCGCCGGTTTCGCCGGGGAACATTGCGAAAGTGGGGTAACAGGTTTCGCCTTTTTCAAGATAGATATAGTAACTGAAGTTAAATCCACTATCAGAAGTGAAACGGTCGTAGTCACGCGAATCGCTCATATCGCCGATATAAGTGCCGTCGCCTGAGTACATAAACAAATGCGGGTCGTAAATGGACGCGTCGTAAGTGGAGCGGATATTGTAAACGCCCGTTTTCGTTGCGGTGAGTTTATGTCTCGTTCCGCGCTTTACGGAAAGAGGGCGGTTTACGTTAGCCGTGCCGCTTGCAACGATTTCGCCGTCGGTAATTTCACTCTCTTGTGGAAGTTCGATTACGATTGCGTTGTAAAGACTCATACCTTTAACGGGGTCGTGGTCGCAGAAACAAATACCGTTTTCGTGCGCTTCAGTGCCGTAATGGTCGAAGTAACCGCAGAACTCAAGCCAGAGGTCGTCGTTAGTGAGATCGTCCTCCCCACCCTCACGAGGATAACGAGTAGCGTACTCGATTGCGAAATCTTGAAGAGCGTTTTTAAGTTCGGGATAAACGGGAACGTATCCGTTATCGGACCAACCTTGCATATTGTAGTTATCAATGATAACGTCGGTGTGGTCGTTGCCGTTAAGAACGATGTTCTCTGCGGACGCGTCGTTTAGTTTCCAGAAAGTAAGATCCCACATTGAACGATAGTATTCAACGTTGTGAATAGTATCCCTTTCAATAAAGTTAGCGCCAAAACGGAGAGCCGTCCAAGCGGTAAGATGCGAGTTAACGTCGGCAAGAATAATCGCGCCTTCGCTACCGTTTTCGTCCTTAACGTGATAGTATCCGTCTTCGCCAAGCATTACTTCGGTGTATTCGGTATAGTAGTTTACGTTAGGTTCTTGAGCGCAATCACGATAAACGTCAATAGCAGTGGTAAGGTCAAGAGCGTCAGTAACCTTGAAGTTGCGAAGTTTAACGCTATCAACCTTTGCGCTCGTTACGCTGTCTTTATTGTAAACGATACCAAGACGAACGGTGGTTTTACGCGCAAATACTTCCAAAGTATGCGTTTTCCAACCGTTGCTGTCTTCCGAGCACTCCCAAATGGACTCGTTGTTAGAAATAATGTAAACGTTGTCGTCGGTAGTAACGTTATACTCAAACGAAAGCGCCTGACCAAAATTAATGGTAAAGGTAACGTAAAGAATAGAGAAAGAGTTATCCACTTGCGTATTAGTTGCGTAAATAAAACTCTCACCGTCCTCTTCGCCTACTGCCCAAGGCCAAGAATAAGGCGCGTCGTTTTCGTTGGTTTCAGGAAGGAATTGAGGGTCAAGCGATGCAAAACTCTCGTCGCAAGCAGCCTCGACTAAAAGATAAGATTCGGGCATTTCAAGATCCTCTCTGGGCTTGGTGGGCTCGATAAGACCCCCGTTATCCCCTTCGTCTTCATCCTCGCCGGGAGTTTGAGTGTACTCGTCAGCAGTATAATGGCCAAAGAGCGTTTTCCAGAATACCGGGTTAGCGTCCGAACCGGACTCAATATAAGCAACCGCGCCGTAGCGGTCGATAATAACGGTAGTGGGGAAGGAAGTTACACCGAAAAGCGCGGTAATTCCGCCGTTGTCTTGTCCAAGATAGAAGGTAAGACCAAGTTCTTCCTTGTAAGACTGAACGTCGCCTAAAGTATCTTGGTTGGTAAGCGCGATAATCTTAAGGTCGTCTTGATAAACCTTATAAGCCTCTTCAATAGCGGGGAACTCGCTACGACAAGGACCGCAACTCTTGAACCAGAAGTTAAGCATAACCGCCTTATTATTCTCTACGAGGTCGGATAAGAGTAAACGCGCGCCGTCACTTTCGGTTACTACGAAGTCGTGCATTACGTCGCCCACACGATAAACGGTGCCAGTGGTAGCGGAAGAGGAAATAACTTTAGAGTTAAACACTGCCGAGAATTCGTAACTTTCCGCGCTCGTCTTATAGGTTGCGCCCTCGGGAATATAATATCCGTCGGGAAGGTTAGCAAAGGTAAGGTCGTATTCGTCAAGTTCAAGCGCAAGTTCAACTTTACCGTTTTTCGAAATACCGCTCTTTAAAGGATTGCCGTCTTTGGACGCGGTAACGCGAACGTTGTTAAGGGGAAGTCCGCCTGCGCTCGTAATGGAGATAACGTACTTATCGTTTCCGTCGCCTCCGCCCGAATATTCAGGATTGATAAAATTGGGTAAATTAGCGCAACCAACCGCCGAGAGAGCGAGTGAAATTGCAAGCATAACCGTAATTATAATTTTGGGTAGTTTTTTCATAAAACCTCCTCGTTTTTCACTTAACCGTTTTACGCGTTTTTTTAATTAGACGCGCGCGCACATATATTATTATAATATATCTTAAAAATTATGTCAACACAATTTAGTGGTTTAACTGAATAAAGTCCACCTTTTCACATAGTTTTCATTTTTAAAATTTACCGGTAAAGTGATATAAAAATATGGTAAAAAACAAAAACGACGGGGTACGTACCTCGCCGTTTTGCTTAAATTTACATAAAATAGGTGCTTATTTTTTGTTGTAACCGTCGGGATTTTGCGACTGCCACTTCCACATAGACGCGCACATTTCGTCTACGCCAAGTTTAGCCTCCCAGTCAAGTTCAGCCTTTGCTTTGTCTACTTTAGCGTAACAAGCGGCGATATCGCCGGGGCGACGAGGGCAAATCTTATAGGGAAGAGAATGACCGCAAGCCTTTTCAAAAGCCTTAATCATCTGAAGAACGGAGTAGCCGTTACCAGTACCAAGGTTGAAGATATGAACACCGCTATCGTTCATTTTCTCGATAGCCTTTACGTGACCGAGAGCGAGGTCTACTACGTGGATATAGTCGCGAACGCCCGTTCCGTCAACGGTGTCGTAATCGTTACCAAAAACGTTAATGCAAGGAAGTTTGCCTGCAGCAACCTTGGCAATGAAGGGAGCAAGGTTGTTGGGAATACCCTTGGGGTCTTCGCCGATCATACCGCTCTCGTGCGCGCCAACGGGGTTGAAGTAGCGAAGAAGAACGATATTCCAACTATTGTCGGAAATATAAAGGTCCTTCATAATACCTTCAAGCATAAGTTTGGTCGAGCCGTAGGGGTTAGTAGTAGAAAGTGAGCAATCTTCGTCAAGGGGAAGGCGCTCGGGAGTGCCGTAAACGGTAGCAGAGGAAGAGAAAACGATCTTCTTAACGCCGTACTTTTTCATAACCTCCAAAAGAACGAGCGTTCCGTAAATGTTGTTATCGTAGTATTCAAGGGGCATACTAACGGATTCGCCAACGGCTTTAAGACCAGCGAAGTGAATAACCGCGTCAATTTCATTTTCAGAGAAGATTTTCTCCATAGCCTCGCGGTCGCGCATATCTGCGTTGTAGAACTTAATCTTCTTGCCGGTAATCTTTTCAACGCGCTTAATCGACTCGTCGCAAGAGTTAACCATATTGTCAAAAGCAATAACCTCGTATCCGCGGTTAAGGAGTTCAACTTCGGTATGAGATGCGATATAGCCGGCGCCACCGGTAACTAAAATTTTCTTGTCCATAAAAACCTCCAAAATAGTCGTCTAACAATATTATATAACGATACGAAAAAAAAAGCAACTTAATTTAACGCATAAATCTTTCTTTTAAATTTAAAATGCCCCTAAAAAACAGTTGAGAAAAATTTTCGATTGTGCTATAATAATTGATGGCTAAGAGCCAACTAACAGGTAAAATATTATAATCGGAGGACATTATGCAGTTTTCTAAAGAAGTAGAAAGAATGGTCTGCGTAGCCAAGGGTCCCAAACACGGTCCCGCTCCTATTCCCGAAGAGGGCAAATGGGTACAGGCTTACCAGATTTCGGACATCAACGGCTATACCCACGGTATCGGCTGGTGCGCACCCCAACAGGGCGCTTGTAAGTTAAGCCTCAACGTAAAGGGCGGAATTATCCGTGAGGCTCTCGTAGAGACCATCGGTTGCTCGGGTATGACTCACTCGGCGGCAATGGCAGGCGAAATCCTTCCCGGCAAGACGCTTTTAGAGGCGCTCAATACCGACCTCGTATGTGACGCAATCAACACCGCGATGCGCGAACTCTTCCTTCAAATCGTTTACGGAAGAACCCAGTCGGCGTTCTCCGAAGACGGTCTTGTAATCGGCGCAGGTCTTGAAGACCTTGGTAAAGGTGAGCGTTCTATGACCGGTACTATTTACGGTACTGAGGAAAAGGGTGTACGCTACCTTGAACTTACCGAGGGCTATATCACCAAAATGGCGCTCGATAAGAACGACCAAGTAATCGGTTACGAGTATATCAAACTTGGCGTAATGCTTGATAAGATTAAAGCAGGCGTAAGCGCAGACGATGCGTTAAAGGCTGCTACCGGACACTACGGTAGATTTACCGCTGAAGAGGGCGTTGTTAAGTTCATCGACCCTCGTAAGCAATAATGGGAGGTAAGAACAATGGCTGTTACTTTTGAAGGTTACGAAAGAAGAGAGGCAAAAACCTCCGCTATTATGGCGCAATACGGTATCAAAGATTTTGACGACGCGCTCAAGATTTGTACCGACAAGGGCTTTAACCCCTACGAAATCGTTCAAGGAATTCAAAACATCTGCTTTGAAAACGCAAAATGGGCTTACGTTCTCGGTTGCGCAATCGCAATCAAGAAGGGTTGCACCAAGGCAAGCGACGCTGCTCGCGCAATCGGTGAGGGACTTCAGGCTTTCTGTATCCCCGGCTCCGTTGCAGAACAAAGAAAAGTAGGTCTTGGCCACGGCAACCTCGCTGCAATGCTCCTTGAAGAAGAGACCGAGTGCTTCTGTTTCTTGGCAGGTCACGAGTCCTTCGCTGCCGCTGAAGGCGCAATCGGTATTGCAAAGAGCGCAAACAAGGTAAGAAAGACCCCCTTAAGAGTTATCCTTAACGGTCTTGGTAAGGACGCTGCAATGATTATTTCGAGAATCAACGGCTTTACCTACGTTCAAACCAAAATGGACTACTTCAACGACGAACTCCAAATCGTTAGCGAAACCGCTTACTCCGACGGCGAGAGAGCAAAGGTTCGTTGCTACGGCGCAGACGACGTTCGCGAAGGCGTTAAGATTATGTGGAAGGAAAAAGTTGGCGTTTCCATTACCGGTAACTCCACCAACCCCACCCGTTTCCAACACCCCGTTGCAGGTACTTATAAAAAGGAATGCACCGAGAACGGCGTAAAATACTTCTCCGTTGCAAGTGGTGGCGGTACTGGTAGAACCCTTCACCCCGATAATATGGCTGCAGGTCCCGCGTCCTACGGTATGACCGATACTATGGGCCGTATGCACTCTGACGCTCAGTTCGCAGGCTCAAGTTCCGTTCCCGCTCACGTAGAAATGATGGGACTTATCGGCGCTGGTAACAACCCTATGGTTGGTATGACCGTAGCGTGCGCAGTAGCAATCGAAGAGAGCAATAAATAGTCTTTTTGAGCCCTTTTGCCCGTTACCTCAGTCAATGTGCTTTCGGCACACCTCCTTCGGTAACGAACAAAATCATCTCAAAAATTCTAATAGACTGAAAAGAAAGGACGAGAGTTTTCTCGTCCTTTTTTCGTGGGTTGTAACGAAAAAACGATACCGTATGCAAAAATTCGTTACATTTTATGGAAAGAGTGCGGTAGTTTTTATATATACGGGTGCAAAAAAATTATGTGGAATTATGTAAAAAGTTTTAAATAGCGTAGTAATCTTCTTGCTTTTTATCAAAAAAAGTGCTAAAATAGTCTACGGCAAATTATTTATTATATTATTTAAAAGGAATAAGTTAGTGTCACCAACCTTTCAAAAAATTAAGTCGTACTATTTTATCAAGGCGGTAGCGAACGCTATTGCCATAGGTTTAGCGTTGACTTTTTTTGCCGTTGGCGGAACGCTTTTAACTCTTAAACTTTTAGCAATCAACATAGAATTTTGGTGGTATATAATTATCGGAGCGGTAGCGTTTATTCCGTCGGCTCTGATAACTTTTTTCGTTTGCAAAAAATCGGATAGCGTTATAGCGAAAGCGCTTGACTCTACTTACTCACTTGACGAGCGCGTTCAAACTATGGTTGAAAATAAGGACGAGAGCGGTGTGTTCGCCGTCCTTCAAAGAGAGGATACCGAAGACCACTTAGCCCTCGTTGAGCGTAGCGTATATAAACTGACCAAGGGCAGTATAGTAACTATCGTAAGTTTTCTTCTTGCTTTCGTGCTATTCGTCGTTTCGATCTGTATTCCTGCCGTGAAAGACGACGATAACCCAGACGAAGTTTTCTCCATTAAAGAGTGGCAAACGATTGCGCTTGAAAGCCTAATCTCGTACGTTGACGGCAGTAAAATGAGCGAAATGCCCCGAGAGGAAATTGCGACTGACCTCCTTACTCTTAAAGAAAGTTTATACCGAATAGAAGAGGATGAAATAATAACGCTTGTCTCCGAGGAGGTGCTTGATATTGAAGTGCGCGCGTCCATAACGACGGCGGACGAGGCGATAGAGAACTACAACAGTTATAAAATTCTCTATAACGCAATAAGGACTTCTGAAGACGCCAACGTTAAGAATTTTGCTCGAGGTATGGCAACGCTTGATATGACAGACCGCTTTGAAATACTTCGTAGCGCGTTTACGAAGAGCGAAACGGAATACGAACAACTGAAAATGTCTTTGGTAAGTTACGCCGATACGATTAGAGTTTCGTTCACGACGACTGAAGTTCCCGCAACCGATACGCTCAGAGTTGCGATCGAAAACTATATAAACGATATCAAAGAATCGGCAAATAAAACGGGCGGAACTTACGCTCAACTTCAGCAAGACCTCGATGAAATCTTTATCGAGCATAACAGATTAATCAACGAGGCTTTAATGGAGCAAAAGGAAAATAGAACGATTGCAAACTACGCAATCAACGAATTAATCAGTATCTTCAATATTAAAAATCCCCCGTTGTTTGGCGGTAGCGAACTTGCAGGAATTCCCGGGGAAGAAGAGGAAGAAGAAGTGAACACTCCGGGCGGACCTCCTGATCCCGACAATAACAAGTACGGTAGTGACGACTTGATCTACGATCCCGATATAGAAGGACAAAGAGAGTACGGCGAAATTCTTACCGATCAAACTTCGAAGAAAGACAGTACGGTAAGAGAGGAAGAAACGCCCCCCGAACTTGAAGATATAATTGACGATTACTTCAGCGCCCTTGCAGGCACGATGCCTATGCCGAGCGAACCAAATAACGAAAACGAATAAGGATGGATATAAAAGTGGAACAGGTAAAGAAATTTAGCGAATACGTAGTAAAGATGAAAGAAGAACTCGCAAAAGACGTCGTAGGACAAGACGACATCATCGAGCATCTTTTGATTGCCATCGTATCTGGCGGTAACGTGCTTTTAGAAGGCGTGCCCGGCGTAGGTAAAACCCGTATGGTCCGCTCTCTTGGTAGAGTGCTTGACCTTCCTTTCTCGCGCATACAGTTTACGCCTGACCTTATGCCTTCCGACGTAACGGGCGCAAACGTTATCGAAAAGGACGAAAACGGCAAGTTAAATACCGTTTTCCAACGCGGACCTATCTTTGCAAACCTCATTCTTGCCGACGAGATTAACCGCGCAACGCCCAAAACTCAGTCCGCAATGCTTGAGGTAATGCAAGAGCATAAAGTAACGGTTGGTAACCAAACCTATAAAATGGACGAGCCTTTCTTCGTGCTTGCAACGGAAAACCCCATTGAGCAGGACGGTACTTATCCCCTTCCCGAAGCGCAAATGGACCGTTTTATCTTCAAACTTATCGTTAAGTTCCCCGACGCGAACGAACTTACCGATATCGTAAAGATGACGCAAAAAACGATGAACGAAGTAGCAGAACCCGTTATGAGTGGTGAGCAAATTATGGAAATGCGCGCTCTTGCAAGCGAAGTTCCCGTAGCCGACGACGTTCTTCGCTACGCAATTGATATCGTAACGAATACCCACCCCGAACTTAACGGCTCGAGTAGTGTTGCTAAAAAATACATCAAGTACGGCGCGTCGCCCCGTGCGGCGCAAGCGCTTATATCCTGCGCCAAGGTTCGCGCGCTTATGGACGGAAGATACAACGTATCCTACGCTGATATCGTTGCGCTCGCGTACCCCGTACTTCGCCATAGAATAAAAATCAACTATAACGCAATCAACGACAAACTCGGAGTAGACGAAGTAATCGACCTCGTTATCAACGAAACCAAAAGACGCAGTTAATTATGGCAAAGTTCGTAGTGAGCGAAGCGTTTTTGCAACAACTTGAAAGTTTGCAAATGCTCGTAAAAAACAATATTGCAGGACTGTTTGGAGGTAACCACAAGAGTAAAACATTTGGTTCGAGTTGCGAATTTGCCGATTATCGCGATTATCAGCCGGGCGACGACGTTGCGAAAATCGACTGGCGAGCGTACGCAAGATTTGATAAACTCTACCAAAAACTCTACCTTGACGAACGCCAAATGCATACGCGTATTTATATTGACGCAAGTAGGTCTATGGACCACGGCGACGGCAAAAAAGCGGAGCAAGCCCTAAAAGTAGCCGCAGCGATTGCATACCTTTCCATTTGTGAAATGGACAAAGTATCAATTTACGCAGTACGCGATAACGTCATCTACGACGTAATTCTCGGGGTGAGAGGAAAGGACTCGTTCATAGCCTCTATCGGCGCGCTTAACACGATTGAGTTTAACGGCGACGTGGCGTTCTCAAGCGCAATTCTACCTTCAAAAGTTGGTATGGGCGACGGAATGAGCGTTATTATATCCGACTTTTTAACGGACAACGATTACGAGCAGGCAATACATTATTTGCTTGACAAAAAGCGCGACGTAACCTGCGTTCAAATTCTCTCAAGAGAGGAAATTAACCCCCAAGCGCGTGGGAAAATGCACTTTTTCGACTCCGAAGACGGACAAAAAGAGTACCGCAAGCATATCGACAAGGAAATTATCGAGGCTTATAGAGCGGCGCTTGACTACGTAACTGGCAGAGTGAGAAATATTTGCGTTAGTAGAGGCGCTCAGTACGTTCTTGCAGAGGCTGACGAAAGCCTTGGACAAATATTATTTGGAAAATTATCAGATTTAGGAGTGATTAAATAGTGACCTTTCTTTATCCGTTAGGTTTGTTGGGGCTTATCGGCGTACCGATACTCATCATCATCTACATCATAAAAAATAAATATATGGAGCAGACGATTGCCTCGACTTACGTTTGGACGGTGAGCGAGAGGTTCTTAAAGCGAAAACGCCCTATCTCCGTGATAGCGGGCATCATTTCGCTTATCCTTCAAATCTTAGCGGTTATCTTCATATCCTTCTCGGTAGCGCACCCCGTAATTCTTTACCCCGGACAAGCGTACGACTACTATCTAATCGTGGACGCGTCGGGTTCGATGATGTTTAAGACGGAAGAGAGTAGCCGTTTTGAAGAGGCTAAAGCGTACGCGGAAGAAATCGTACTGTCTGCATCCGACGGTAGTAGTTATACGATTGCTTTTGCAACCGACTCTGTAACGGTTTTCGATAAGACCACCGATAAAGAAAAAGCGATTGAAAATATCCGTGGATTAAGCACCAGCGCAGTAACGCTCAACAAAGTGGAAACGCTCAATAAGGCGCAAGAAATCTTTAGCGAAAATCCTTCTGCTAATATCTACTTTTTAACTGACGAGGAGTACTCCTCAAATAATGTTAAAGTAGTGGATTTTTCGGGCGAAGAAGTAAACCACTCCTTGCACGATTTAACCTTTAGCGAAATTGATAACGGTTATAACTTAAGCGGACAAATCTCTACGAACGATTTAGCGGAAATTACGCTTACGCTCGATATATTCGTAAACGATTCTACGACCGCAAATAAAACTGCTGAAATTACCTTAACGGAGGGTAACGCCCCCTTCAGTTTTGATTTTTCGGGCGAACTTTTTACCAAGATAAAAGCGGTAATAAGAGAGGAAGATTCGCTCAAAAACGACAACGAATTCGTTCTTTATAATATCCAAAAATCCAACGAATACAAAACTATCGTGGTCAGCGAAAAACCCTTCTTCGTTCAGTCTTTTATTGAAATCGTAAACGGCCAAGTAACGACCGTTAAACCCTCTGAATACGAAACGAACTTAGAGTATCAAAAGGGCTACGAACTGTACGTGTTCGACGGCTATTCTCCCGCGGGAATGCCTACTGACGGCGCAGTATGGTTTTTCAATATTTCTACCGACGTGCCTAATTCCGGGTTCTCCGTGCAAAGCACAGAAACTTTCTTAACTCACGACTATCTTACGCTTACTGACAGTACGGAAACGGTAGTGGAAACGCTCACTAAAAATATCTCCGGTTCAGAGCAAATCGCAATATCAAAATTCTACAAGTACGGCAGAAGTAGACTTTTCACTACGCTTTACACCTGCAAAGGTATACCCGTAATATTTACCGGCGTTAACGCTTACGGCTATCGCCAAGTAGTGTTCGCGTTCGATCTCCACGATACCAACTTCCCCGTGCTTTACGACTTCCCCGTGCTTATGAACAATTTGTGGTCGTATTCCTTCCCCGAAGTAGTGGAAAAAGTAGTGTACGACGCAGGCGAAGAAGTAACTGTAAACGCAATTCCCAACGTGTCCTCTATTAAAGTAGTAGCGCCATCGGGCAGTTCTTCGTACTTAGAAATGAAAAACGGCGCAAGCATTTTCGTTCCTGAAGAAGTGGGCGTTTATACCATAATTATGACGGGCGAAAAAGTCTCTAAAACTTATCAAGTGTATTCGGCGTTACCCTCAAGCGAGAGAACTCTCGATGTCGAGGATAACGGTTTTAACATAGACGGCGAAAAAGAGCCGAGCGCGCTGAGCGGTATAGAAGATATACTGTACGTAGCGTTCATCGTGTTAGCCGTACTGACCACAGCAGATTGGATGGTGTATTGTTATGATAAATATCAACTTCGATAATCCGTGGTTGTTGCTCGTGGCAGTACCGCTGTTAGCGCTCGTAATAGTGCCTATCACGATTGCCATCAACCGCGACAACCGAAATAAAAGCGTAATTGCTTCAACGATAATCCATATCGTCATCGTGATTTTCATCACGCTCTCACTTTCAGGCGCGTCGGTAAAACTCGTAATGACGGGAACGGAAGTGTTCGTCGTAGCAGACGTATCCTATTCGTCAAACGCAAACCTTGATAAAGTAGACGACTATATCGAAACGGTTCAAAAAGAACTTCCCCAAAACGCTCGTCTTGGCGTAGTAACCTTTGGCACGAACTACGAACTCTTAACCCCCCTCGGTCACGGAGTAAAGTCGGTAAAGAACTCCACCGTTGATAATTCTACGACGGATATCGTGTCTGCGCTCGAGTACGCGGGAACGCTGTATAGCGAAGGCGCGATAAAAAAACTCGTGCTTATAACCGACGGCAAGCAAACGGGCGGAGAAGAGGGCAGTCTTGCTACCGTTATCAAAAACCTCTACGCAAAGAATATCCAAATTGACGTAATGTATCTTGATAATAACGCCTCTAAGGATAATAAAGAAGTCCAAATCTCTGACGTCGACTTCTTAAAATCCACGTTTATGAATAACGAAACGGAGGCAAGCGTTCTCGTTCAATCAAGTTATGAAACGCGCGCGGTTATTCATCTTAAAAATAGCGCGGGTGAAGTGGTTGCAAGCCAGTCCCCGTTGCTCACCGAGGGCTATAATATCGTAAACTTTACCCTCGATACTACGCAAGCAGGCGACTTTGACTACACCTTAGAAATTCAATCCCAGGGCGAAGACCTTTCAAGCGTAAATAACGCCTACGCGTTCCGCCAAAGTATCCACGAAAAAATGCGAGTTTTGGCGCTAACGAACGAATCGGCGGATTTAACTGCAATCACGAACCGTTACGGCGAGAGCGTAGACCTCGACGCGCGTAGAATTACCCAAGGTAAACCCACTGCGCCTTGCTCGACCGAAGAACTTTGCGAGTACGACGAAATCATATTATCAAACATTGACGTAACCACTATCCAAAACTATTCGGCGTTCGTTGAAAGCCTCGATATAGTGGTGTCGCAGTACGGCAAAAGACTTATTACTTACGGCAATCTATATATCCAAGATAAAGCCTCAGGCGAACTTGACGGGCTTAGCGGACTACTTCCCGTAATTTACGGAAATAATACCTCCGACCCCAAACTTTTCGCAATCGTAATCGACGTTTCGAGAAGTATGCACCAAGCGTCCAGACTGTTTATGGCTAAATCCGCCGCAAAACAGATTATGGGACTTATGGGCGAACAGGACGAAATATGCCTCGTATCCTTCTCAGCGTCCGCAAAGGTAAAATTGTATCCTACCGACGTAAAAACGGACAAAAAACGCACCGAAATTGAAAACCTAATCGACTCGCTCGAGCCGTATCAAGGCACTTATTTTGGCGACGCGTTTAACGAGACTTATAATATAATAAAGGACTATAACCACAAGTATAGCGAAATCCAAGTAATGCTCATAAGCGACGGACTTGATTATAGTGGAGAAGTGGAGTTCAACGAACTCACTATTGCAAAGAACCTCTACGATATCTACGACGCGCCCACGAGCGTAATCAATACGGGTTGCGAGGACGGAGAAAGAGACCTTAAAAAGATAGTAGCAACGAGCAAAGGCGTGGGAAAATATTACTACGTTCAAACGATGGCTGACGTTGATACTATCATCTCTGCTGACGTTGCCAAAGACTTTGCGGACGCAATCGTAAAAACCGCAAGCCCCGTTTATATTAAAAGACAAAACGATATAGCGCTTGACGGAATTACTGCGCTTGGTAGCGTTGGAGGCTACGTAAATAGCAAAGCAAAACCCAGCGCGACCGTCGTATTAGGGGTCGATTATCACAAGAGCGAAGAAGTCGTAACTGAAGCGCCGTTGTACGCGTATCGCGCATACGGTAGCGGAAAAGTTTGCACTTTTACTTCCTACTTAACGGGTTCAGAGGTAAATAACTTTATCGCAAACGGAGGAAACGAATTCTTTAACAACGTCGTGCTGAATAATAGCCCTGAAGAAAAAATTGACCGTCCCTACGATCTCTTCGTTAACCACGACGGAGCAAACCTCGTAGTTGAGTGTAAGCCAGCAGTGTTCGTCCCCGGCGGAACGATTACGGCGTCCGTCGTAACCCCCTCGGGCGAAACGGTCGAGAAAAATCTTCTCTTTGACGCAACGGCGTATAAAGGCGTAATAGAATGTACCGAGCCGGGCAACTACGATATAACCTTAACTTACGCATACGGCGGAGTAGAAAAAGTAACAACCACGAGATACCACCACGCGTATTCGCCAGAGTACGACAGTTTTACCGAGTTTGACGTAAGCGGACTTTACGCAGCGGTAAGGAATATGGGACAAGTAACGGAGAACGGCACCGTTGATTTAACTACTGACGAGCGCCAAATCGAAAGTTATACGCTTAACCTCGTAATGCCCCTTATGATAATTTCCGTAGTGCTGTTCGTCGTAGACGTAGCGATTAGAAAACTCAAGTGGGAAGATATCTTAACTCTTTTTTCAAAGAAAGCAAGAAAATCCGACGGTAAAGGAGGAAGACGATAATGAAAAAACTTCTATCCTTATTATTAGCGTTAACGATGTTCGCGTTTGCGCTTGCCTGCTCGTATAACCCCGGTCAAAACCTCGGTAACGGCGAGGGCGGAGGTGGAGACGAGGGAACGACAAAAGAGTTTACCGTTTCTGCGCTTCTTGATGGCGTAAAGTTCACAAATACGAGCGGAATGAAAGCCGTTTGGAAGAAAATGGACACCCAAGAAGTGTTCGAGGCGGAGTTTGGCGAGGACGGAGTAGCAAGAATTACCGGTCTTAACGGTAACTACAAAGTAACTCTTCAAAATATTCCCGACGGATATAGTTATAACCCTAACGACAAATCGCAAATTGCAACTAATAGGGCAACCAACGTAAACGTTAAAATTTATCCCCTCCAACACTATACCGGCGACGGTAGTGATATCTATGCGAATATCATAGAGGCGAAGGATGAGGGTGCGTATAGAGTAACGCTTACTCAGCCAAAAACCTACAACAGCAAGAAAGGCGACTATGAAGGCGTAGTGTTCTTCCAGTTCCGCCCCGAAGTAGAGGGCAAGTATAGAATAGAGAGTTGGATGGATACCACTTTCAATGAAGTCAACCCCTTCGTAGACGTATATTTTGGTTCGTTCGCGTATAAAGCGTTTGAGAAAACGCAGGACGACGGAGGCGAAGAGAGTACCTATACTAAAAACTTCCTTTTCGAGCGTTTCGTATATCCCGACGAAATCGGCAACGTCTTTGCTTTTGGTATCCACGCAACGCATAAAACGGGACTGTTCCCAGTGACCGTAGATATCCATATCTACCGCTACGACGAGCATAACCGAGACCTCAATAATATACCCGATAAAGTACCCGAGCATAATTTTGCCGAGGCAGGTACTGAGTGGACTAACCAACTTTCAGGAACTTGGACTTGGGCAGAGGGCGACGAAACTATCGTCGACGCTGATAACTTCGTAAAGGGCGAACACGGATTTTACTATCTTAAAAATCCAGACGGTACGGCGTCCGACACAATCTTAATGGCAATGATATCGAAGTCAATAGCATTTAAAACTTATAGTGACGGAAGTATTCTAAAGCGTCCTTTTAACGATTATTTAGGCTCGCCTATATCATTTTATGGATTTTCTATCGGAAATGGACCCGTAAATCCCTTGCAAAATATACTCGATATGTGCTATAATAACTTTATGGGAATATACGCAGCCAACGCAAGAGACGGCGTTTATCCCGTAACGGACGAACTCAAAGAACTATTCAATGCGTTCGCAATCGGTCAGCGTTATTTTGCCGACGGTCAAGGATTCTACGAGACCGAACACGGTATAATGTCAACCGAGACTGATCAGTGGTTATTCGCGTGCGGTTATTACGCGTAACCTTAAATAAAAAAACACGCTACTCCTTGTAAAGATTTTTACACAGGAGTAAATGTGCTTTAATCACCTTTGTCGAAAAAGAGCGAAAAGCCTCGACAAATCCAAAACAAGTCAATATTTTATAATGCAAAAGGAGGCATTATTATGAAAAAATTTGTTCGAATTTTAACCTTTATCATCGCGCTCTGTATGGTATTTACCATTGTAGCCTGCGGTGAAGTTGAGCCCCCCGTTCACAGCCATATTCCTGGCGAGGCTTGGCACAACGACGCTACTCAGCACTGGAACGTTTGCCTTAACGGCGAATGCAACGAGAAACAGAACGTAGCAAACCATACCCCTGACGCGTACGGCGTATGTACCGTTTGTGGATACGACGCAACCGACGTAAGCACCCTTGCTAAAGCAATCGAAGTAGCAACCGCTCGTGGCGCGCTCGTAACTAACGGTAACGCGTATAGAAGTCTTGAGAGTGAGTATTATAGCAGTGAAGAGAACGTTATCTTCGAAAAAGCAGAGTATGCTACTCACGTATTCACTTATATCGCTAACGTTGTTGAAGGTGAGTGGTCAATGGAAGTTTCAAAAGATTTCACTGATACTTGGTATATCGCTTACGGCGAAGAAGACGATCAAGTTTGGGTATATCAACGCTCTGATATTAATGATGATGACTGGAATCTCGTTGATTACGATTTCCAAGTGTTGACTAACGAAGAGGCAACCAAGGCAAGTCTTGGTGGTTACAAAATTGCTGGTGGCGAAGTCGTTGGCGATTACGAAGTTGCCTTCTACGGTGCAGAGCAACTTCTTAAAGGCCTTTATGAATTTAAAGAAAATGCAACCGCAGGTTCTTTAACCGAGACTATGGAAAACGGCGTTTACGGTTTTACCTTTGATCGTGGCGTGGCTGACCCCGACGGTATGACCGAATACGACAAGGCTTATCGTTACACCGTAAACTTCACTCTTGGTGAGGCTTATACTATCGCTAACCTCGACGTAACCATAGCGCTTTACAACGGTTCTACCACCATTGAAGAAAACGCTGTGGCAACTATGACCTACACTTATAATTTTGACCAAGTTGTAGGCGCGTACGTAAACTGCCCCTTAAATCCCGCAGAAGTTCTTGCAACCGAGTTTGCTCTTGAAACTGCAGACGGTACTGCTATTACCGATACCGTTACTCTTGACCAAGGCGTTCTTAACGATATCGTTATCGTAAACGCAGTTCCCTCTACCGCAGACTTTGCTCTCGATAAGGTTACCGTAACCGCTATCGACGACCAAGATATGCCCGTTGAATTCGGTTGGGCGTGGGAGGATAACTATTACACCGTTGAGGGTAATACCATTAAAATCAAAATCGGCGCTCTTGGTACTTACACCGTAACTATCGCTACTACTAACGTAGAAAAGACCCTTACCGTTGAAGTTGCTGTTCCTGTTACCAGAGAACTTGGCTTTACTTCTAACGGCAACCCTGTTACTACCCTTAACGGCAACGTTGATTCTGCTGTTAACTTCTTCGTTGTAGCAAACGCAGGCGCTGATGCGTCCGCAACCGTAACCGTTACCGCTCCCGCTGGTAGCGAAATCGACACCACCCTCGTTGGCGAGTACGATATGTATTCCTTCACTCCCGACGTTGTTGGTACTTACACCGTAACCGCAGTTTCTACCGTTGACGATAGCATCAGCGCAACCCTTACCGTAACCGTTGCAGAGGCAATGAATATGGCAGACGTTCTTAACGGAACTTATACCATTGACGCAACGAGTAATGCACTTTTTGCTGGAACTGTAACCTTCGTTCAGGATGCAGAACCTACTGGTGGTTTCGAGATTACTGGTACTGCTACTTTGGAAATGGATGAGATGGGAACTATCGTTTTGGACTTTGAGTATCATTCGATGATGGGTTTCCAATGCACTAACGGTAACTTATATATTGAACTCGATGGTTTCTCTTTGAACCTTTATAATGAATATTTTGGACCTTTCCCCCTTATCGACCAAGTAGTTGGTGGTGGCGCAGGTGGCGGTAGTGAGGAAGAAACCTCTATTGCTGATACCCTTGTAGATAACACCTATTCTGCTGAAATTAGTGGAACGACTTGGTATATTACTTTCACAAAATATGAAGAAGAATATATTTGCAAGATTTCAACTGCTCCTATGGACGCACCTGGTGCTACTATGGCGCAATACACCTATGCTGTTGGAGAACCTGATAATTATGGTGATTCCGCAGTTACCTTAACTTATGTTAGTGGTGTGGTTATTCCATTTAGCACTGAAGATATTGTATATAATGAAGAAAATAATCTCGTTATTGCTTTTGTGGATGGAAGGAATAATCCTCCCGCTGAATTTACCGAGTACAATCTCTACGCTTAATTCTTAACAACTAAATAATAAAAAAGACGGGCGGTTGGAAACAATCGCCTGTTTTTTCTTGTCTTTTTATAGAAAATATGCTATTATATTGTAAAAGGAGTTAATTATGAAAAAGTTTTTATCAATCGTATTAGCATTATTAATATCAGTTAGCGCGCTTACGCTCGTTGCTTGTGGCGAAATCGACCCACCTCCAACGCCTACCGTTGCAATCACCATTACCGTTTCCGACGGTAGCGGAACGACCTTTGAGGGTGTTAAAATCACGCTCACGGGCGAGAAAACCTACGAAAACCTTACCTCCGACGCGGACGGCAAAATCACGGTATCCGTTATCCCCGGCGAATACGCAGTAACTTTCGCTCAAGTTCCCGAATATTATAGTGGAGTGGAAAAAACTCTTATCCTTACCAAGGCTGACGACTATAATCTTACCGTAGAGCAAACGACTTTTTTCTTTCCTTCGACGAATTACGACGAGCAAGAAAAAGCGCTTAAACACACCGCAACTATACCTGCGGGCAAAACCTATCGTTACCTCGTAATGCGCGCTCAAGGTAGAGAAATGAGTATTGACGATACCACCGTTACCGTAAAAATTAACGGAGTAGTGGTATCCCCCACCGATAACGAAATTATTTTTACCCTCCAAGGTGAGCCTAACAATATGTTTACCGCAGGCGAATTTACCGTAACCAACCCCACCGATACCGCAATCACGATTAACTTCACCCTCTACGACCTCGAACCCGAACCCGAGCCCGTAGAGTAGTCCCCCTATAAAGTCATACCGACCGAGGCGTAACCACCCACTCTATAATGTCATACCGACCGAGGCGTAGCCACCCACTCTATAATGTCATACCGACCGAGGCGTAGCCGAGTGGAGTGTATCTCCAACCCCATACCCCCTGGTCGTGTCTTTCTGGAGTGAGCCGTAGGCGAAACGCGGTCGTAAGACCAAGGGCGCTTGCGCCTGCCTAGAAACTCCAACCTTATAAAAATCAAAAAGGAAAGCGAACTTCTCGCTTTCCTTTTAAATATAATATATAGAGCAAAATTACTTCTTATTCTTCGTACTGCCTGCGTATTTTTGACGAGCCTCTTTAACCTTTTGCAAAGGCGCAGGCTCAGTCTTATACATACCGCGCGCGTTCATATAAAGAAAAGCGTCGTACTGGTCTTCAGCGCACTCACTCATCTTGTTTTCGATGATACCGCGAAGATTTTCTTCGGCAACCTCGCAAAGCGCAGTACCGTAAAGTTTAATCAATCCCTTATGAGAAGAGAGCACGTCGGATACGATATCGTAATCCGAAAGTTTGCACGCGTCTTGCGCCTGTTCAGTAGCAGAGCAACAATTCTTTTGGGTAGTCTTTTTGCTTGCAGGTTTTTTGGTAGCCGTTTTAGTGGTTTTTTTAGTAGTAGCCATAATTTATCCTCCTTATTGATTATTGTTAAGATAGTTCAGTAGCGCCGTAAACCGCGATTTGCAGTTGTCTGCGTACTCCCCGAGTTTAGTCTTAAGCACGGGGTCTGTGCATTCCGACACGTAGTTACAGCACTTCTTGTAGCAAAGTTGCTCGCTCCCAAGAAGTTCGTTTAGTTCTTGTAAAGTCTTAACCGTCATTTTTGTTGCCATAAAAAGCCTCCTTAATTGATATTACCTCAATCTTTCCCCACCTTTTTTAATGCTATACCACTTTTTAAAAATAATTTAAAAAAAGTTTTAAAAAGAGTGAAAAAACAGTTGACTTAATTTTTTAGATATGGTATTATGTATAGGCTGTCCGCGAGAAACGGAAGCAAACCTTGAAGAGATTGACCAAGTATTTTGAAAGAAATACCGCTGGCATAAAGGTGAGAGATAGTATTTCATACTTTATGCTTTTTTCATCTCTTGGGGTAACGCACATTGACAACTGCATATAAAAAGAAGAAAGATAATATGAATACGAGTAAAACGAGTATATGTATCAACGAATACGAAATTGAAAGTAGAAAATATGTCTTGTGATTAACTTGAAAAGAACTGGTCAAGAAAGAAACCAAACGGAAAGAAAAAAATTACTGAGATTAAGCTAATAAGAGCGTATGGTGGATGCCTTGGCATCAGGCGCCGAAGAAGGACGTGATAAGCTGCGAAAAGCTACGGGGAGTTGCAAATAGACTTTGATCCGTAGATATCCGAATGCGGGAAC
>JAZSFP010000020.1:0-9703 GCA_045532295.1 Pumilibacteraceae bacterium
AGTATAAGGTGGGGGTATAAGTACCGACATCGGTCGTCTCTTTTTTCGTTGCATTGAAACGCGTGGCATTGACCACCGACCTCCGACGAAGAAGGGACGAATTTTCTCAAAATTCGTAACCCTGCTACGAAGCACGAGCGAAGCGAGTATAAGGTGGGGGTATAAGTACCGACATCGGTCGTCTCTTTTTTCGTTGCATTGAAACGCGTGGCATTGACCACCGACCTCCGACGAAGAAGGGACGAATTTTCTCAAAATTCGTAATACCCTCGTTAACGGGTGTTTGCTTTATATTCCATCGGGGAAACGCCTAAATATTTTTTAAAATTTCTATTAAAACTACGCAAAGAAGTAAAACCGCTTTCAAGGGCGCAATATAGACAGTTGTTGTCTGTTTTCGTCAAAAGAAATGTAGCGTAACTTAATCGCCTCGCGGTAACGTAATTTTTGCAGGAAATTCCCGTGCATTTTTTAAACGTTCGGGAAACGTATTCCGCGTTATACGACGTGCTTTTAGCAATATCTAAAACTGAACAAGATTTTTTGAAGTTCTGCTCAATAAAAATAAGAATTTTAGAAAGAGCATCTTTTCCGTTTGAAGTGGAATCGTAATACTGCGCTTTTTTGTCAAATAAAGCGCAGAGCATATACAATGCTCCTTTAATTTCGTATTTGGAACTTTTTAAGGACAAACGTTCAAGCAATTGTACGTAGTAGTTAGGAATTGTAAAACGATTATTTTTCGGTAATTTACCGTTTTTCTCGGTAAAAAATGATTGAATTATGTGTGGAGAAAAAATAAATAGGGTATGCTTGGAGTTGGTAGAACGTATAGAATGAATTTGATTTGGGAAAATCAATAAACAGTCCTGAGGTTTCAATATGTACGGGTTGTCGTTTACGGTGACGGTCATTTCGCCGTCGTTCAAATAAATTAATTCAAAACTTTGATGCAGATGAAGGGGATAATTAAAGTTTTCCCTCGTCTCTCTTTTAAAATAATCAACCGTACCTATATGCTCTAATTGATAAAACATAATAACTCCTTAAATCAGTTTTTGTCTATATATTATAGATCTTTTGGCGAGAAAAGTCAATTTTTTTGTGGTATAATAATTTTAATCGTAGAAATGTTGCAAAAAGGAGGTAGTCGTGATGGAAATATTCGTAAATATTCCAAAAATTCGATACGAGGGAGCAAAAAGTAAAAATCCGCTTGCATTTAAGTATTACGACGCGGATAGGGTAATTATGGGCAAGAAAATGAAAGAACATCTTCCCTTTGCAATGGCTTGGTGGCACAATTTGTGCGCGTGCGGAACGGATATGTTCGGGCGAGGAACTGCGGACAAGAGTTTTGGCGTAGCGGAAGGAACTATGGAACACGCAAAAGTTAAAGTGGACGCCGGGTTTGAGTTTATGCAAAAACTTGGGATTGAATATTTTTGTTTTCACGACGTAGATATCGTTCCTGAGGCGAACGATATTAAAGAAACCAACCGTCGCTTAGACGAAATATCCGATTATATTCTCGAAAAAATGAATAAAACGGGGATTAAATGTCTTTGGGGTACGGCGAATATGTTTTCAAATCCGCGTTTTTGTAACGGTGCGGCTTCGTCAAACAGCGCGGAAGTGTTCGCTTTTGCGGCTGCGCAAGTCAAGAAAGCGTTGGATATTACCGTTAAACTTGGCGGTAAGGGTTACGTGTTTTGGGGTGGAAGAGAAGGGTATGAAACCTTGTTGAACACGGACGTAAAATTTGAGCAAGAAAATATCGCGCGACTGATGAAAATGGCATTAGAATACGGTAGAAGTATAGGATTTAAGGGCGATTTTTATATCGAGCCTAAGCCGAAAGAACCGATGAAACATCAATACGATTTTGACGCGGCAACGGCAATAGGATTTCTTCGTCAGTACGGTTTGGAGAAAGATTTTAAAATGAATATCGAGGCAAACCACGCCACACTTGCAGGCCATACCTTTCAGCACGACTTGCGTATTTCCGCAATTAACGGGATGTTAGGATCTATCGATGCAAACCAGGGGGATTATTTACTTGGTTGGGATACGGACGAATTTCCCTTTGACGTTTACACCGCAACGACGTGTATGTACGAAGTATTGAAAGCAGGTGGGCTTACTGGAGGATTCAATTTTGACGCAAAAAACCGTCGGGCATCGTATACGGCTGAAGATATGTTTGAAGGGTATATTCTTGGAATGGATACTTTTGCGCTTGGTTTAATTAAGGCAGCGGAGATTATCGAAGATGGTAGAATAGACGAATTTATCAAAAACCGTTACGCAAGTTATCACGAAACGGAAATAGGCAGAAAGATTTTGGCGAATGAAACGAGTTTGGAGGAATTATCAGTGTATGCGGAAGAACTTGGAACGGCAAAACTTCCCGGCAGTGGTAAACAAGAATACTTGGAAAGCGTTGTAAACGATATTTTATTCGGGTGATTATGAATACTTATATAGGAATTGATTTAGGCACGTCCTCCGTGAAACTTATTTTGGTTTCCGCTCAGGGCGAACTTTTAAATAGCATAACGAAAGAATATCCGATTTATTATCCGCAAAGCGGTTGGAGTGAGCAAAACCCCGAAGACTGGTTGACGGCAATCGTCCAAGGCATAGACGAACTAATGTATGGGTATTATCGAGCGGAGGTAAAAGGGGTTTCGTTTGGCGGTCAAATGCACGGTTTGGTGATTTTAGATAGGGAAGACAACGTTATTCGCCCTGCGATTTTATGGAACGACGGACGAACGCAAGCGCAAACGGAGTACTTGAATGAAGTAATCGGAAAAGAATTCCTTTCAGAGCATAGCGCAAATATTGCGTTTGCGGGTTTTACTGCGCCCAAAATTTTATGGATAAAAGAAAACGAGCCTGAAAATTTTGCGAAGATAGCGAAAATTATGCTTCCCAAAGATTATCTTGCATATAAACTGACGGGAGTACATTCAACCGATTATTCGGACGCAAGCGGAACGCTTTTGTTTGATGTAAAAAATAAATGTTGGTCGAAAGAACTTTGCAAGGTTTGTTCGGTGGATGAAAGATGGTTGCCAAATCTTTTTGAAAGTTATCAACGAATAGGGAAGGTACGAGATAAATACGATTTACCGTGCGCGATAGTGACGGCAGGCGCAGGTGATAATGCCGCGGCAGCAATCGGCACGGGGACGATTGAAAACGGAGATTGCACGATATCATTAGGGACGAGCGGTACGGTATTTATTGCGCAGGAAAAGTTTACCGTGGATAGAAATAACGCGTTGCATTCTTTTGCTCACGCAACTGGGAAATATCATTTGATGGGTTGTATTTTGTCCGCCGCAAGTTGTAATAAGTGGTGGATGGAGAATATTTTGCAAACTAAGGATTTTTCCGCAGAACAAGAAGGGTTAGAAAGTTTGCTTGGGGAAAACAGTGTGTTTTTCTTGCCGTATTTAATGGGGGAACGCAGTCCTCATAACGATGTAAATGCGCAAGGTTGTTTTTTGGGGATGCGTCCGAATACTGGGAGAAAGCAAATGACGCTTGCCGTAATGGAAGGCGTTGCTTTTGCCCTTCGTGATTGTATTGAAGTTGCAAAGGAAAATGGGTTAAAGATTAAGGGCGCAAAAATTTGTGGGGGCGGAGCGAAAAGTGATATTTGGAAAAAGATTATCGCCAACGTATTCGGCACTCCTTTGTTTGTGCCGAGCGTAGAAGAAGGTCCTGCCTATGGTGCGGCAATTTTAGCAATGGTTGGAGCAAACGAATACGCGTCTGTAGCGGAAGCAGTACAAAACGTCGTTTCCGTCAAAGAGAAAGTATTCCCCACGGATAACCTTACGGAAAAATACGAAAAGAAGTATGTGAAATTTAAAAGGCTATATCCTGCATTAAAAGGGGTTTTTTAGAAATACGCGTCGTGATTAGGATACAAGAGTTTAAGTCTATGTGGAAGTAACGAAAAATATTTTAAATAAGGAGACAAAATGTATGGAAAAAGTTAGCGATAAAAAGTGGATTTCATCTACGGAAAACTGCAAATGGATTGCGAACAATCATTTTTCAAACGAACAAGGCGAACGACTTGTTATCGGTGAGCAAATAGGAAAACCGCTGTATGGATTTGGTTGTTGTATTAGTGAAATTTGCGTCAAAGCCATTGAAAGTTTGAGCGCAGAAAAACAAAAGGCTATATATAACGAATTATTCTCGCAGGAAAATTGCGGTTTTGAGTTTTGCCGTTTGCCTATCGGTGCAAACGATTTTGCTGAAAGTTGGTACAGTTACGATGAATGCGACGGCGATTATGAAATGAAGCATTTTTCCATTGAACGCGATAGAAAATACATTATTCCTGCAATTCGTGAGGCAAAGAAATATGCTCCTCAGTTGAGTTTTTTTGCGTCGCCTTGGAGTCCTCCCACTTGGATGAAATTTCCCCAAACGTATAACTACGGAAATCTTGTGCAAACGGAAGAAAATTTAAGGGCGTACGCGCTTTATTTTAAAAAGTATATACAGGCGTATAAAGAACAAGGGATAGATATTGCGCAAATACACGTGCAAAACGAATTTCATTCTTCTCAAAAGTTTCCTTCTTGTGTTTGGGACGGAGAAACGCTGGTAAAGTTTATAACTAATTATCTCGCTCCCCAAATAAGTGATATGGCGGATATTTGGTTTGGTACGATTAACGGACCTGAAACTGATCATAGAGCGCTTTATTCGCGGTACTATCAATTTTTGGGTTACGCCATGGATAATGAAAAAGCCAGACGAGTTATTAAGGGCGCAAGTTTTCAATGGGCTGGGAAATTTTCGATACCGCAAGCGCAGGAAGATTATCCGTCGTTAGATACGATTAACAGTGAAATGGAGTGTGGCGATGGAGAAAACACTTGGCAATATGCAATGTATGGTTATGAAATGATGCATCACTATTTCAGATTTGGCGCAAGGGCGTGCGTTTATTGGAATATGGCGCTTGATAACGATGGTTACAGTACTTGGGGTTGGCGACAGAATTCCTTGATCGTCGTAAAAGATGGAAATTATTGTTTTACACCCGATTTTTATTTAATAAAACATTTTTCGCATTTCGTTAAAAAGGGCGCTGTCCAACTTGCAACAAAAGGTAGTTTTAGTTCTAACGCAACGGTATTTAAAAATCCCAACGGCGAAAAGGTGGCGGTTATACTAAATCCTTTTGATAAAGAAAAAATTATTACGATAGAAGACAAAAGTTATCGGTTGCCACCACGATCGTTTAATTCTATTATTATTGAAAAAAAGTGAACGAATTTTTCTAAAATCGCAACACTGCGATAAATTTAGTCGCGCTCTAATTTCTGTTTTTTTAATAATTTGCTCCAAAATCAATATTTTAGTCGTTTTTTATCGTTAAATCAAAGGCTATATTCTCTTATTTACTCTATGAAAAACTTACCGCGTACGCGCGCGAGAAAACCGCATTTTTATAAAAATATTCATAATTTGCATTTTATACAGTATTTTATGCATAAAAATACAAAATTGTGAATATTATTAAAAATTTTTGCAAAAATATGCATTAAAACGGTTGACAATAAACTTTGAAACGGCTACAATAGTGTAGTAATAAAAAACACGGAGGCAATTATGAAAAAAGAGGATATCAAAAAAGTAGTGCTTGCATATTCTGGAGGACTTGATACTTCCATTATCATCCCTTGGCTTAAAGAGAACTACAATAACTGCGAAGTAGTGGCGGTAGCCGCTAACGTAGGACAAGCGGACGAACTTGAGGGCTTGGAGGAAAAGGCAATCAAGACTGGCGCAAGCAAACTTTATATTCTTGACTTAACCGACGATTACGTCGACAATTATATCGTACCCACCCTTAAAGCAGGCGCGCTTTACGAAGAGTACCTTCTTGGAACTTCGCACGCTCGTCCCTGTATAGCGAAAGCGCTCGTAGAAGTTGCGCTCAAAGAAAATGCGGACGCAATCGCTCACGGCTGTACGGGTAAAGGTAACGACCAAGTTCGTTTTGAACTTGGAATTAAGCGTTTCGCTCCAAATATGCCCATCATCGCGCCTTGGCGTGAATGGGACATTAAGTCCAGAGAAGAGGAAATCGACTACGCTGAGGCTCACGGTGTTCCCCTTAAAATCAATCGCGAAACCAACTATTCTAAAGATAAGAACCTTTGGCACTTATCCCACGAGGGACTTGACCTTGAAGACACTGGCAACGAACCTCAATACGAAAAGCCCGGCTTTTTGGAAATGGGCGTGTCGCCTATCCAAGCACCCGACAAACCCACCTACGTGGAACTTGACTTCGTAAAGGGTGTACCTACCGCGCTTGACGGAAAGGAAATGAGCGCAAAAGAAATTATTCTTGCCCTCAACAAAATCGGTGGCGCGAACGGTATTGGACTTCTTGATATCGTAGAGAACCGTCTCGTAGGTATGAAGTGTCGTGGCGTATACGAAACCCCCGGTGGCGCAATTCTTTACAAGGCTCACAGCGTACTTGAAACGCTCTGTCTTGACAAAATGACTATGCACGAAAAGCAAAAACTCGCAATCACTTTCGGTGAACTCGTGTATAACGGTCAATGGTTTACCCCCTTACGCGAGGCGCTCTCGGCGTTCGTAGACAAAACTCAAGAAACGGTTACCGGTAAAGTTCGTCTAAAACTCTACAAGGGCAATATGATAAACGCAGGCGCGTGGAGTCCCTATTCCCTTTATAGCGAAGAGATAGCAACCTTTGGAGAAAGCGACTACAACCAAAAGGATTCCGAAGGCTTTATTAACCTTTACGGACTTCCCATCAAGGTTCAAGCAATCGTAGAGGCAAAGAACAAAAAATAATAAACCGTATATTAAAATTAACGACGAAACGACTACCTGCGCTTTACATTGAGCGCAGGAAGTTTTGTGAATTAAGGAGCAATAATTATGGCAAAAATGTGGGCGGGACGCACCGACGGAAAAGTAAATAAGATAGCGGATGACTTCAATTCTTCCATTGCAGTTGACTCGAAAATGTTCCGTCAAGACATCAAGGGCAGTATGGCTCACGCAATGATGCTCGCAAGCAAAGGCATCATAACGAACGAGGAAAAGGACGCTCTCATTGACGGGCTTGATAGTATTTTAAGCGACATTGAAAGCGGTAAACTTCCTATTGATATGACTGCGGAAGATATACATATGTTCGTTGAGCAAGAACTTACCGCGCGCATAGGCGCAGTGGGAAAGAAACTCCATACCGCTCGTAGCCGTAACGACCAAGTAACGCTTGATACTCGTATGTATCTTCGCGACGAAATTGACGAGATTATCGCAAAAATCAAAACGCTCGTGTTCGCAATTACAACTAAAGCGGAAGAAAACTACGACACTATTCTTCCCGGCTACACGCATCTTCAACGCGCTCAACCCATAACTTTCGGGCATCACCTTATGGCGTACGCAATGATGTTCCTTCGCGATATCGACAGATTTAAGGACGCTAAAAAGCGTATGAATATAAGCCCCATAGGTTGTTGCGCGCTCGCAGGTACGACTTACGATACCGACCGTTATTTCGAGGCGGAGCAACTTGGTTTTAGTTCGGTTACGCTCAATAGTATTGACGGAGTATCCGACCGCGATTACTGCGTAGAATTCTCTTCGGCGTGCGCAACCCTTATGATGCACCTTAGCCGTTTTAGTGAAGAAATCGTGCTTTGGAGTAGTTGGGAATTTAAGTTCGTAACGCTCTCCGACGAATTTACCACAGGCTCGTCCATTATGCCCCAAAAGAAGAACTCCGATATGGCGGAACTCGTTCGTGGTAAAACGGGCAGAGTGTACGGCGACCTTATATCCATTTTAACACTACTAAAAGGACTGCCCCTTGCTTACAATAAGGATATGCAAGAGGATAAAGAGGGTGTGTTCGACGCCTCGGATACCGTGAAAATGTGCCTTGAAGTGTTCGCGCCTATGCTCGAAACGATGACCGTGCATAAAGACAATATGCTTTTATCCGCAAAGGAAGGCTTTATAAACGCAACCGATCTTGCCGACTATATGGTAAAGCGTGGACTTCCCTTCCGCGACGCCTACAAAATTTCGGGCAAAATCGTAAGCGACTGTATAAAGAAGGGCAAAGTTTTAGAAGATATTACGCTCGACGAGTACAAAGAGTATAGCGAAGTTATCGACGAGGGCGTGTACGAGGCAATCGACCTTTACGAGTGCGTTAAAAAGCGTATAAGCGTAGGCGGTACTTCCCCTCAAAGCGTAAAGGAACAAATCAAAATCGTAAAAGGAATTATTAGTAATGACTAAAGTATTCATAGACGGTAGCGCAGGTACGACGGGACTTAAAATCGTAGACCGTTTATCAAAAAGAGCGGATATAACACTTATAACTCTTCCCGAAAATCTTCGCAAAGACCTCTTAGCAAGAGCGGACGCTCTCAACAGCGCGGATATAGCGTTTCTGTGCCTACCTGATTCCGCCGCTATTGAGGCGGTTTCGCTCGTAAACAACGACCACACTGCAATCATTGACACTTCTACTGCTCATAGAACGGCGGAAGAGTGGGCGTACGGTTTTCCCGAACTAACGGGTTACCGCGAAAAAATAAAGAGTAGCAAACGCATAGCAAACCCGGGTTGTCACGCAAGCGGATTTATAGCATTAGTAAAACCGCTTATTGATGCAGGTGTTTTAAACGCTGATGCTGCACTTTCTTGTTTCTCACTTACCGGTTATTCAGGCGGTGGCAAGAAAATGATTGCAGATTATGAAAGCGATGAAAAAGACGCACTTTTATTTGCTCCAAGACAATATGGCTTAACTCAGCAACACAAACACTTAAAGGAAATGGTTGCACTTACAGGCATAAATCTTTCTCCTGCTTTCTGCCCTATTGTTGGCGATTTTTACAGCGGTATGGAAGTTTCAATCCCTGTATTTAAAAAAGACCTTTCAACTGATTTAAACGGAGTTAAGGAAATATACAAAAACTGCTACAATTCAAAAATCGTTCACTTTAATGAAAATGCTGATGAAGGCGGGTTTATGTCAGCCTTGGCACTTTCAGGAAGAGATGATAT
Source organism: Pumilibacteraceae bacterium (assembly GCA_045532295.1). Taxonomy (GTDB): domain Bacteria; phylum Bacillota; class Clostridia; order Christensenellales; family Pumilibacteraceae; genus UBA10677. The sequence goes on from JAZSFP010000020.1 coordinate 9,118, forward strand.
GGAAATTTCAGTTGCAGGAAATGAGGACCGCATACTTTTAACTGCAAGATATGACAATCTTGGCAAAGGTGCATCAGGTTCTGCAATTCAGAATATGAATATAGTCTTAGGCGTTGACGAAACAATCGGACTTATTACGGAGGATAAATAAAATGAAAATTATTTCAGGCGGCGTAACTGCTGCAAAAGGATTTAAGGCAAATGGCGTGCATTGCGGAATAAGAAAAAATAAAACAAAAAGAGATCTTGCTCTTATTGTAAGTGATGTAAAAGCCACTGCTGCCGCAGTATATACAACAAACCTTGTTAAGGGTGCTCCCCTTACAGTTACAAAAAATCATATCGCAGATGGTTACGCTCAGGCAGTAATCTGCAACAGCGGTAATGCAAACACCTGCAATGCCAACGGTATTGAAGTTGCAGAAAACATGAGCACATTGGTTGCAGATTGCTTAAACATTGATGCAAAAGACGTTGTTGTTGCATCAACAGGCGTTATCGGTCAAACACTCGATATAACCCCCATCGCAGAAGGCATTCCCGCCCTTGTTAAAGAGCTTAAGGCAGACTGCGACGATGCAGCATC
>JAZSFP010000011.1:0-125084 GCA_045532295.1 Pumilibacteraceae bacterium
GTTAGTAGTAAGTTCGTAAACTTCGTCGTTATTTACGATACCGTTAGCAGTTGCAGTAAGAGTTGCAAGAACTTCACCAAATACGGAAGTCTTATCAGCAATCGTTACGGTTACTGCTTTCTTGCCTACGGTAAGAGTACCCTTAACGAAGGTGATTTCGTAGTTGTCTGCGGTAAGTCCGCTTACGGTGATATCGTAAGTGCCAACGTTACCAAACTGCTCATAGGTGTATGCGTATGCAAGGTCGCCTTCAAGGTCGCTTTCGTCTTCGCCGTCGATAAAGCCTGCGTAAGTAACGCCTGCGTTTGCGTTAGCGTCGCCGTAAGTAATGTTCTTGTCGTTTGCAGTTACGGTAAGCGCCTTTTTGGTTATGGTGTAAGTACCGTCTACGAAAGTTACTTCGTAGTTAGCGTTAGTTGCAGTACCGGTGATTGCGTACTCGCCTGCGTTAGCAGTTGCGGTCGTTGCAAGAGTGTAAACTTCGTCGTCATTTACGATACCGTTATCAGTTGCGGTAAGGGTTGCAAGAGCCGAACCGTATACGCTCGTCTTGTCGTCAATCGTTACGGTGATTGCTTTCTTTCCTACGGTAAGAGTACCGTTTACATAGGTGATTTCGTAGTTGTCTGCTACTGCTCCGCTTACGGTAATTTCGTACTCACCTACGTTACCGTTTTGAACGTAGTTAGTCGTTGCGGTGGGGAATACGGAGAACGCATTTCTTGCGTTGTCGCCTGCTACGATACCCTCGATTGCAAGGTCGTCAATAAGGAATTCGTAAGCGTCGCCGTAGGTAATCTCTTTGTCAAGAGCGGTAATGATTACGCTTGCCTTAGTAATGGTGTAAACGCCGTCTTCGAAGGTAACTTCGTAGTTGTCGTTAGTAGCAGTACCAGTAATTTCGTACTCGCCTACGCTACTCATAGGATAAACTTCAGCAGAAACGGTGTAAACCGTATCGTTATTTACGATACCTTCAGCCGTTGCGGTAAGTTCTACAAGAGCCGAACCGTATACGCTCGTCTTGTCAGCAATCGTTACGGTGATTGCTTTCTTGCCTACGGTAAGAGTACCCTTATTAAAGGTAATTTCGTAGTTGTCTGCGGTAAGTCCGCTTACGGTAATATCGTAAGTGCCAACATTACCAAACTGAGCGTAAGTGTATGCGTATGCAAGTTCGCCACCAAGGTCGCTTTCGTCTTCGCCGTCGATAAAGCCTGCGTAAGCAACGCCTGCGTTTGCAGGAGCATCGCCGTAAGTAATGTTCTTGTCGTTTGCAGTTATGGTAAGTGCCTTCTTCTCAACCGTTACAACTATATTAGCAGTGGTCGAACCACATACTATATTGTTCACGGTGTCTTTCGCGGTTACTACGCACTTATAGTCGTGAGTTCCTGCGTTAAGTAAAGGAAGAGCGTAAGTTGCGGAAGTTGCTCCGTCAAGAAGGGTTTCGCCCTTGTACCATTGATACGAAAGTTCGTAACCTTCCATTATTACTGCGTCAACGGCAATACTCTTGCCCGTTTCGCCGTAAGTATAAGTAATATCTTCACTCTTTACTGCAGGAGCGGTGTTATCAACGAGAGCCTCGTCCTCTACGCCAATCGCCTGACCATTAAGCGAGTAAAGTGCAATCTTTGCATAACGGTCGTATGTAATATTATTTGAAGATACTTCAAGGTCGCTACCGTCCACTGCGTCAGTATAATTGAAGACTTTTTGTAAAACAGCCGTATCGTTTGAGGTAATCTCGTCGAAAATCACTTCTACTGTATATCTTCCAAACGAAGGGATAGAATTGTTGCCATCAGCATCCGCCTTCGTCTTTATTTGGTTACCATACCAGGTGGTATTTGCGCTATTCCAACTGTTATAAAGTTCGCCGTCAAGCGTATGCGCAGGGTTATCAAGGTCAAGAAGAAGAATCTTCTCGCGGTATACGTTTTGGTTACTTCCACTAACTTTTCTTTCTACGTATACGTTTTCCGCGTACACTTCCATCGTTTCGGGATCAAAATGGATATTGGGAAGATAGTTCTCGTCAAGTTTTGCGACACTATTGCTAAACGCCCAGTTTCTAAAATTCGAGTTGTAATACGCGTTCTGGTCCACAGGAATAGTACCTGCGTCGTTAGAGCAAGAAAGTGCGATAGGCATATTGTCCGTCTTTACGCCCACCGATACCGATCTACTTGCATAAACGTCGGAACCGAACATCTCTACTTGGAAGTTTCTTCCGCTATCTATATCGGTAAACTTAATAATAAGTTTTTGAAGGTCGTTGTGCGGGTTAGTATCGTGATTGTATCTTCCGTATTGTCCTTCTTGCGAGCCCCAACTCTTACTGCCATTACCCTCAAAGGAATGCTCGGAGAATACGTTAAACTCAAAGTCGAACTTGCCTTGCATTGTAGACCCAAGACTAAATCCAGAACCCTCTGCCTCCGTACCACTCTTGGTCGAGGTTACTATTAAGCCTTCTTTATCTCCGTCAATATCTAAAATTCCATCGTAAAGCATTTTTGCCGAACGCGAAGAATTAGAGGTATTTTCCAAAGGAGCAATACTTCCAGTAGCAACGCTTACTCCGTTAAGGTTACCAACGACGCCTTTCGTTCTAACCACGGTAAAGGGTACTTCGTGCACGTAAGTCGTCTCCCCTACCGTTGCGCTATACTTAATGGTATATTTACCATATCTAAGTGCCTGAGTTAAGTTAGAAGTAATATCCACTGCCTCTCCGCCATTCTTAGAAAGGGTGGTAGTTACTACTGCGTCTTGGTTAAGATTAAGTTTTGCCGCAGGAATAGTTACGTTGCCTTCAATATAACTGTCCTTAATTTCATCGTTTACAATAAAGGTTGCGTCAATGTCCTTTGCGGTGGGCTTTACACCGTTAATGCCGTAAATAAGCATATTTGCGTAACGGTCGTATCTTTCCGTCTTGCCGTTTACCGTTACGGGAGTATCGTTTGCGGTTACTTTACTAAAGATTGCCTCTACCGTATAGTCTCCGCTAAAGTCGCTCGATGCAAGCGCGCCCTCTTCGCCAGTCATATTAGTGTTGTTAAGTACGCTGATTGCACGAACGTATTGATTTCCACCGTAACCTCTTATAATACTATAAACTACGGGTGCGGTATTGTCGCTGTTGGATACACTTACTACTGCAGGGTTGAAGTAAATTTGAGTGGACGCTTGGAAAGTCGAAGAACCCATATAGTAACTGTTCGAGAACGAACTACCGTTAAGCATAGTAGCAAAGTCGGTACCGTTAAACGAGCCTACCGTTTTTGCCTTGGTATCGTTAATAATGGTATTCCATTTATCAAGATAGAAATTCGTATTATTGTGGGGCGCAGTTCCCGTACCGTTAAAATCGTATTTGTTCGCAACGGATACACCAAGATGTTTGCCTGCCTCTAAGTCAGCGTCCGTTAAGCCCATACCCCAAATGTCGTTCATGCTAACGCCCGTTGCAACGTCCATCTTGTCAGTCTTTACGCCCGCCATTACGCCGTTTACGTAGCCCACTTGTCCCTTCGACCAAGTGGGTGCGCCCGCGCCGTACATTACTACGTCGAAACTTCTACCGTTTTCCTTCTTTTCGGTAAAGCGGAGAACAAGTTCTTGAAGGTCGTTGTAGGGGTTATACTCGTCGGTAAATTGCGAATACTTGTAGTTGGTGGTATCTCTGTTTCCAAATACACCTTCGTAAGTGTTCTTGGAGAAAACGCGGAAGTCAATGTCGAACGCGCCGTTGTAAGTTCCAAGCATAACGGAAGTTCCTTCAGCCTCGTCACCACTTTTCGTAGAAGTAATAAGCAAACCGTTGTTTTCACCCGTGCGAGTGCGATTATTTTTATCCACATCGCCAAGGTTCACTTTTTCAAGATTTCCTTCGCCGTCGGTGGTAAGTTTAAGCGCTCTCGAGTTAGTAACCTTACCACCACCTGTGTGTTTAAGGTTTAACGCTACCGCCGTAGTTTTATTCACTTCGCCAATCGTGTAGTTTTCAGCCATCTTTACTAAGCCTACTTGCTCCGTTGCTACGGGCTCCGATGCGCTTGCAGATGGAAGAGAGATTAGTAATCCACTTCCCACGAACACGAGAGCAATAGCAAAAGCAATTACGCTAAGTAAAACTCCTCTTTGTTTTGTCTTCATTTTTCTACCTCCTATTAATTTTATCTATTTTTTCACGAATTTTCTTTTCGTGAAAAAATTATATAGAACTTAATTGTACTAATAGTATAGCACAATAAATGGATAAATGCAAGTATTTTTTATAATTTTGTGAAAATTTTAAAATTAGATACGCTCCACTCGGCTACGCCTCGGTCGGTATGACATACAAAAGTTTATAGGTGTCATACCGAGCGGAACGGAACGAAGTGGAGTGTAGTCGAGCGTATCAGTCCTTATTTAAATATATATTATTATGCGATAAAAAGGCAAAACAGGGTTAGCAGTATTAAAAATCCGAACGAGAGGAGGGAATTTATAAGAAGGTACTTGCCTTTTTCTTTGGGGCGATACGAACAGAAGGCTTTGAAGGAAATTAAACTTGCCATTGACGAGATGAGCGTACCCGTTCCGCCGATATTGACGGCGACCAAGAGCGCGGAGTAGTTTTGCGTAAAACCGCTCAAAAGCACTGCGGATGGAACGTTGCTTATTACTTGGCAAGAAAGCACGCCCGTTAAAAGCACGTTATAGCCGAGCAAAGAGCGGAAGAAGTTGTCCACGACTTCTATTCTTGAAATATTGCCCGTGAAGATAAAGAACATACAAAAGGTAAGGAGCAGAACATAGTCAACCTTAGCGAGCGCGCTCTTATCCAAAAACAACATTACGGGGATAACGAGAAGTCCAGTTATTGCAGGCACGACGCGGAATACGAGCAAAATCATATACGCGAAAATCAAAAAGTAGATTATTGCTTTGGGCTTATCAAGGGGGATTTCTTGCTCTTCCACTGCCGTAATGGGCTGTGAGGGGATAAACACGCAACAAAGGACGATGAGGACTACGGCAAAGAGCGTTGACGGGAGCATAATGCTAAAAAACTCGCCCGTAGGGATTGCGAAGTAGTTATAGAGGTAGAGGTTTTGGGGATTACCAAAAGGGGTTAGCATACCGCCGAGGTTTGCCGATATAGTTTGCATAGTGAAGGTGTACGCCATAAACTCTTCCTTTTCGGCGTTATGTAGCACGAAATAGCCGAGCGGAAGAAAGGTAAGGAGCGCCATATCGTTGGCAATTAGCATTGACGCTATATAGGTTATTACTACGAGCGCTGTTATTGCCGAGCGCGTAGTCTTGAATACCGAGATGATTTTCTTGGCTAAAATGCGAAAAAACTTAATGTTCTTTAGCGCGGATATGATTGCGCTCATACCGAACAAACATATTAGAGTGCGGTAGTCGAAGTACTCGAGGTACTTTGCGTCGGGTGGCACGATAAAGCACGACACGAGCGCGAGCGCCGATGCGATAACGAGCACTATATTATTCTTTATAAAGGATTTAATTGCGTAACCTTTCATCTTTTTTCCTTCTTCGTTAGTTCCTATGATATTATAACGCAACGGCAAACTAAAATCAACGATTTTAAGCGCAATTTTCCACAAAATTTGATTGACTTATTCTCTGTTTTGGTTTATACTTATCCTATAATTTTAAGGAGCAAGATTATGAGCAGTAAAATCGTCACCTTTAACGCGCGTTGCGTTTACAATACTGGCGACGGCGCAAACAATTTTATACACCGCGTGGGCTTAATCAAGGACAAAATCGCTTTGGAAAAGCCTTCAATCGTTGCTTTCCAAGAGGTTACTTCGCCTATTCTTGCCTCGCTTGAGGACGCGTTCGGCAATGATTATCTTTTCGTTGGGCAAATGCGTAGCGCGTCATATTCAGGTGAAGGGCTTTACACTGCTTTTAAGCGCGACGAGTTCGCTCTTATTCGTCTTGAGACTTTTTGGCTCTCCCCCACTCCCTTTATCCCCGGTTCAAGATGCGAGGTTCAAAGCGTTTGTCCGAGAATTTGCGTAGCGACTACGCTTTTGCACCGCGCAAGCGGTAAACTCATTACCGTTTATAACAATCATCTTGACCACGCTGAAGACGAGGCGCGCCGTCAAGGTATGAAATGTCTTTTCTCGCAAATGAAGAAAATCCAGTCGCTTTTCCCCTCCGAAGTAATTATTTTGGGCGACTTTAACGCCTTCCCTACCGACAAGGTTATGAAGTACACCGCCGAAAAATCGCCCGTTCCGATATTTGAACTTTCCGCTGATATCCCTTTTACTTATCACGGGTTTGGTAAATCGCAACAAAAGATTGACTATATTTTCGTTTCGCAAACGCTTAAAGACGCTTGGACGAGGACGAGCGCGTGGGACGATTGCGCTGACGGAATTTATCTTTCCGACCACTACCCCGTATGCGCTGAGTTTGATTTATGATGATGAAAAACATTACTCTTATAGGTATGCCCTCAGTTGGCAAAAGCACCGTGGGCGTCGTCGTTGCTAAGATTACGGGGCGAAAGTTCGTGGACACCGACCTCGTTATCCAAGAAAAATACGGACTTTTGCCCTCGCTCATTACCTCGCTTGGCGCGGAAAAATTCATTGCGCTTGAAAACGAAGTCGTCTCCTCACTCAATTTCGATAATTCCGTTATTGCAACGGGCGGTAGCGTCGTTTACGGCAAAGAGGCTATGGAGCATTTGCGCGCAATCTCTATCGTCGTTTACCTTCGCGCGCCCGTTAGTGAACTTGAAAAACGTATCGAGCCGTTCGAGGTTCGTGGCGTCGTAACGAGAGGCGCGACTACCGTTAGCGAACTTTACGACGAACGCAAAGACCTTTACGAAAAATATGCGGAAATCGTAGTAGACGAAAACGGCTCGCTTTCAGATACTATTTCCGCCGTTATAAAAGCAGTAAAATGCGCCGAATTTTAATATACGGTGCATTTTTTTCGTTACATAATAGCAAAAAAGGCTTAACCGTTTAGGGTTAAGCCTTTTCGTCATTTAATTAGAATTAAACTAACTCGATGATAGCACCTTCAGCAGCGTCTCCACGACGAGCGCCAAGTTTGATAACGCGGGTATAACCACCCTTCGTTCCTAACTCTTTAGCGCGCTGAGCGTACTTGGGAGCGTACTCGTTGAAAATCTTCTCGGGAAGGGGGTGACGGATATTCTCGGTACGAGCCTTGAAGTTCGCCTTGCTCTCCTTTTCCTTTCTTTGCTCTTGTACGTCGTAAACGTACGCCATAATCTTACGGCGAGCAGCAAGTTTCTTAGGACCATCGTTTACAAGTTCAATCTTGATTTCTTGTCCTTTGTTGTTCTTGCGGGTTTCGATTTTCTTAACGGTATCGGTGTAAGTATTGATTGCAGCGGTGATAAGTTTCTCTGCTACTTTTTGAACTTCCTTTGCGCGTGCATAGGTAGTCTCAATCTTGCCGTTCCATAAAAGTTCCGTTACCTGATTGCGCAATAATGCGTCTCTCTGGTCGGTGGGCTTGCCAAGTTTTCTTTGAATTGCCATAATGTCCTCCTAATCTTCGTTGCTCTTAAGGTCAAGACCGTAGCTGTGAAGTTTTGCGATAACTTCGTCAAGCGACTTTCTGCCAAGGTTTCTGACTTTGAGCATATCGTCTTCGCTCTTTTTGGTTAAATCATCAACGGTATGGATACCTGCGCGTTTAAGGCAGTTATAACTGCGTACGGAAAGATCCATTTCCTCGATGCTCATCTCTAAAATCTTGGTAGTCTTATCCCCGTCCGCACTCTTAAGAATGGTCGTACCACTGAAGGTGTCGGAAAGGTCAACGAAAAGTCTGATGTGTTCGCAAAGCGCTTTCGCTGCAAGGCTTACTACCTCTTTGGCGGACAAAGAGCCGTCCGTCTTTACTTCGATAATGAGTTTGTCGTAATCAATACTCTCTCCAACGCGCGCGGACTCAACGCTGTAACTTGCTGCCTTAACGGGCGTGAAGATAGCGTCGATGGGAATATATCCGATGGGCTTCGTGGGATCAGCGTTGTTCTTCGCTACCACGTAACCTCTTCCGCAACCAACCGTCATTTCGATATTGAGCACTGCGCCTTCTTCCATAGTGCAGATGTACATATCGGGATTAAGTATGGTTATTTCGGGGTCGTTCTCGATGTCGGCAGCCGTTACGATTCCTGCCGTCTTTCTCTCGATTTTAAGCGTCTTTCTTAAAGTTTTGTCGGAATATTCGGCTTTAAGGTTAAGTCCCTTAAGATTGAGGATGATTTCTGCTACATCCTCTTTGACACCGGGTATCGTGGAGAATTCGTGAGAGATGCCCTCGATGTTAATGCCAACCACAGCAGTACCAGGCAATGCCGATAAAAGTACTCTACGGAGAGCGTTTCCAAGGGTTATTCCATATCCGCGTTCCAACGGTTCGATAATAAACTTGCCCGAACGGTTATCTGCGCTTTCCGCTAGTGTGATTTTTGGCGTTTCGATTTCCATCATATTTATTTAATCTCCTTAACTTTAATTAAGTGGCTTACTTAGAGTACAACTCGATGATAAGTTGCTCGTTGATGCTAAGGTCAATATCCTCTCTCTTGGGATTGTCGATAATCTTGCCTACGAAGGTCTCGGTATCGAACTCTACCCACTTGGGCATAACGATTTTAGCACCGCGGAGTTCCTTGAACAATGCGTTGTCCTTTTTGCTCTCCTTAACTGCAATAACGTCACCAGTCTTAACTTGATAACTGGGGATATCTACTACGTTGCCGTTAACGGTAATAAGACCGTGGTTAACGATTTGACGGCTTTGCGCACGGCTCGAACCGATACCCATACGGTAAACTACGTTGTCAAGACGCTTTTCGATAAGAGCAAGCATATTCTCGCCGGTTACACCGCGCATACGCTCTGCCTCTTCGTAGTATGCTCTGAACTGCTTTTCTAAAAGTCCGTAAGCGCGCTTAACCTTCTGCTTTTCACGAAGTTGTACGTTGTACTCAGATGCCTTCTTGCGAGTTACACCGTGCATTCCTGGAGCAACGGGTCTTTTTTCCATAGCGCACTTCTTGCTTGCGCATCTCTCGCCTTTAAGGAAGAGTTTTGCGCCTTCGCGTCTACAAAGTTTGCAATCTGCATTAGTATATTTTGCCATTTTCTGTTATCTCCTTATACTCTTCTGCGTTTGGGCGGTCTGCATCCGTTGTGGGGGATGGGGGATACGTCGGTAATTGCGGTAACTGCAATGCCTACGGTCTCAAGAGCGCGAATAGTGGACTCTCTTCCCGAACCGGGGCCCTTAACGAAAACCTCTACGCTGGAAATACCGTGCTCTTTAGCAACGAGCGCTGCCTTTTCACAAGCCTGTTGCGCTGCGAAAGGAGTACTCTTTCTCGAACCACGGAAACCAAGAGCGCCTGCACTGCATTGAGAAATTGCATTGCCTTGCTCGTCGGTAAAGGTAATAAGCGTGTTGTTGAAGGACGCGTGAATATGAAGTTGTCCTTTGTCAACGTTTTTGGTAATTCTCTTTTTAGTAGTCTTTTTAACTGCCATAAGTCTCTATCTCCTACTTCTTCTTCGAACGGCTAACCGTACGCTTGGGTCCCTTGCGAGTACGAGCGTTCTGCTTAGTGCTCTGTCCACGAACGGGAAGTCCTCTACGATGTCTGATGCCGCGATAGCAACCGATTTCCATAAGACGCTTGATATTGAGCGCAACTTCACGGTGAAGGTCACCCTCGGTTACGACGTTCTTCTCAATATAACTTCTTAATGCGTTTTCCTGCTCTTCGGTGAGGTCCTTAACTCTGATGTCAGGGCTAACACCGGTAGCCTCCAAAATTTTGTTTGCCAGAGGTCTGCCGATACCGTAAATGTAGGTAAGGCCGATTTCGATGCGTTTCTCTCTGGGCAAATCAATACCAGCAATTCTTGCCATTAGAATTTTTTCTCCTTAAAAAATTTAATAAATTATATATGTCAAGCGAGTCCTCCCTCCGCTCTGGAATGATAGCAAAAGGATTAGTCGCGGTGTTTTTGCGTTTAATCACAAAACGCGCCAAAAGACATACCTCGAATTTCGAAGTATTTCTTTAAGCGTAGTCCATTTTTTAAGAGCGTTTGCCCTGTTGTGAGGGCAAACCTTCTCTTATTAGCCTTGTCTTTGTTTATGGTTAGGATACTTGGAGCAAATAACCATTACTTTGCCGTGACGCTTGATAACTTTACATTTATCGCACATAGGCTTTACAGATGCTCTTACTTTCATTTTGTTCTCCTTTAATTCTTGTTTCTGTAAGTGATACGACCTTTCGTAATGTCGTAAGGTGACATTTCAATTTTTACCGTATCTCCTTCCAAAATCTTAATGTAGTGCATTCTTATTTTACCTGAAATGGTGCAGGTAACGATGTGACCGTTCGAAAGTTGAACTTTGAACATCGCGTTGCGCAAGCACTCGATGACGGTGCCTTCTGCTTCGATATTATCGTCTTTGGGCATAAGTCCTCCAAAAAATTATATCTTACAAATTTTTCTAATCTCGCTGTCGGTAAGCACTTCGGGGATTTGTACTTTCGCAATCTCCTCGATATGCTTTCTTCTCTTTTGCTTAGGGTTATCGAGTTTTCTGTACTCGCCGTCCACAAGCAAAACGAAGTCTTCACTTACCGTCGCTACGACTAAATATACTCTGCCAAGGTCGTGACCTTTCAAACTTTTTACAATTAAACTTTCTTTCAAAGCCTTCTCACCTTGCAACCGCAAATATAATTATACCACATTTCAACAGGGTTTGTAAACTGTTTTAAAGGGTTAAAATCTCAGGTTCGCCATTATTTCTTATTAAAATTGTGTTTTCATAGTGCGCAGAGGGCTTTCCGTCCGCCGTTCTGCAAGTCCAACCGTCCCCACGGTCGATAATTACTCTGAAGTCGCCCATATTTACCATAGGCTCTACCGCGAGCGTATATCCCGCTTTGAGCATAACGCCTTGACCGGGAGTTCCGAAGTTAGGAACGTTGGGGTCTTCGTGTACTCTTCTACCTATTCCGTGTCCCGTCATAGCGCGTACTACCGAGTAGCCGTTCTTTTCTACGTGGCTTTGGATTGCGTAGGAGAGGTCGCCAAGTCTTCTGCCTGCTTTTGCTTGTTTAATTCCTTCAAAGAAACTCTCGCGAGTAACGTCAATCAGTCTTTGCTTTTCAGCGGATATTTGACCGACTGCAAAAGTTCTTGCCGCGTCTCCGTTTAAGCCGCCAAACGCTGCTCCAACGTCGATGCTGACTATCTCACCTTCAACGAGTTTTCTATCCGAGGGAATTCCGTGAACGACCACGTCGTCGATGGATATGCAAGCGGACGCGGGGAAACCGTAAAGATGCTTAAAATTTGGAGTGCAACCTTGCGCGCGGATATAACTTTCGATAATTTCGTCAAGTTCACCCGTCGTTACGCCCGGCTTTATATACTCCTCTATCATCTTGAGAGTATCGCCCGTTACCTTGCACGCTCGACGCATTTTTACAAGGTCGTTCTCGCTTTTTACGGTAATCATTATTTACCTAACGCCTCCGTAATTTGAGCAAAAACTTCTTCGATTTTTTTCATACCGTCTACGCTTACGAGTTTACCCTGCTTTTCGTAATATTCAATAAGCGGAGCAGTTTGAGCGGTATAAACGGCAAGTCTTTCGTTAACCGTTTCGGGCTTGTCGTCAGCGCGATGAATAAGGGGCGCGCCACACTTGTCGCACACTTCGCCCTTCTTCGTCGTGATATGATAACTTTCACCACACTTACTGCAAACTCTTCTTCCGCAAAGTCTATCGGAAAGAGCAGAAAGTTCTACGTCAATGTTGATTACGGTACCAACGGTAGTGATTTTGTCAAGCGCCTCTGCTTGAGCAAGGTTTCTGGGAAAGCCGTCAAGAAGATATCCGTTCTTTGCGTCCTCTTCTAAAAGACGAAGACGAACGATTTCTACCGTAACTTCGTCGGGAACGAGTTGACCTTTGTCGATATACGATTTTGCAATCACGCCGATGGGGGTCTGCTCTTTGATATTCTTTCTAAAAATATCGCCCGTCGAAATATGAGGGATATCGTACTTCTCAGCAATTCTTACCGCTTGAGTACCTTTGCCTGCGCCGGGAGCGCCTAATAAAATCAGGTTCATTTTTCTACCTCTTTATTTTGTAGGATTAGTATCTATATACTCTTCGTCTATAACGCGAACTTTAGAAATAGACAGGGCGGTTAATTCACCGTTACCCCTAACTATCGTAGCCGTACCGCTCACGATTGCAATCATAACGCCGTAGCCTTTTTGTGCTTTTGCCCACAAAGGACTACTAACACCCGCTCCGGCAATCTCTTGCTTTTTAGAATAATCCTTATCGTTAGGATTATACGCAGGGTATGGAGTATCGTTAAATTCAACGCGAATTTTCATAAAAAATCCTCACTTTTTTGAAGAAAATTACTTTCCTTTTTGCGCAACGCAACCGCGAGCAAGGTTTTAAGCCTTAATCGCGGTGCGAAACGATAATTTTGTACTATAACCGTTTTGGTAGCGCGAGCAATATTTGCTACTGCTCTCGACTACTTCAAAAAGCCCTTATAATGCTTCATCATCAACTGGCTCTCGAGTTGCTTATCGAATTCAAGAGCGACGGATACTACGATGAGCATACCGGTAGCGCTTAACGAGTTAACGAGCGTTGCGTTGGAAAGAACCAACGAGAAGATAAGAGAGGGTACGATTGCAATAAATGCAAGGTAGATTGCGCCGAAAAGCGTAATTCTCTTACTAATCTTAACGAGGTACTCGTAAGTGGGCTTACCAGGTCTAATTCCGGGAATAAATCCGCCTTGTTGTTGAATAGTTCTTGCCACTTCTTCAGGATTAAACTGAATTTGCGCGTAGAAATAACAGAAGAACAAAATCAAGAGGCCTACGAGGACGCTGTAAATGGGGCTGTTTACGCCAAGCCACTCTACCCACCAAGCGTAGAAATCACTTTCGGGCCAGAACATCTGAGCGATGAGTTGGGGGAAGGTGATAATCGCGTTAGCGAAGATGATGGGAAGAACACCGCTTGCATTAACCTTGAGAGGAATATGCGTGCTTTGTCCGCCGTACTGCTTTCTGCCTTTGATTTGCTTTGCGTACTGGATAGGAATCTTACGCTCAGCAAGGTCAACGAAGACGATTAAGCCGAACACGATTACTACCATAAGCGCAAAACCGAGGAGTTCCCAAATAGCGAACTCGTCGCCACCGAAAGCCTTGGTGAAGGATTCGATGATTGCAAGACCTGCGCTCGAAAGGATACCTACGAAGATAAGGAGGGAAATACCGTTACCGATACCTTTTTCGGTGATGCGCTCACCAAGCCAGAGGGTGAACATAGAACCTGCGATAAGCATTACTGCTACGAAGATACCTACGACCCAAGTCTCAGCCAAGAAACCGCTGAAGATAGAGGTTTCAAGTCCGCCCGAGTTAGCCCAACTGATGGTGATTGCGGTTGCCTGCGCGATTGCGAGGGCAAGAGCAATAAATCTCGTTACTTTGTTTATTTTCTTTCTGCCTTCTGCGCCTTGCTTGCTTAATCTTTCAAGGGCAGGGATCGCTACTGTTAAAAGTTGAATTATAATCGAAGCGTTAATGTAAGGGGAAATGCCTATTGCCAAGAACGCACCGTTAGCAAGCGCGCCACCGGTAATAGAGGACAGAAGGGTAAGGAGAGTATCATCTCCACCTACGCTTGCGCCAACGACCGCGCTGATTCCCGGAACGGGCAACCAACATCCGATACGGTATATGAAGAGCAAGCCAATAGTGATGAGCAATTTATCTCTCACTTCTTTGTTCTTAAAAGCATTTACCAACGTCTGAAACATTATTCCACCTCTACTTTGCCACCGATTTTCTCGATTTTTTCAATAGCCGATTTAGTAAACTTAGCCGCTTTTACGGTAAGTTTCTTAGTGAGTTCACCGTCACCGAGAACCTTTAAGCCGTAAGGCTCAATCTTAGCGATTACGCCAGACTTATAAAGGATTTCTGCGGTTACTACGTCACCGTCTTCAAAGCACTTCTCAAGCGTGCTTACGTTGATGGTGGTGTATACTTTCTTCCAAGCGTTATCAAACCCGGTCTTGGGCAAACGACGAGCAAGGGGCATCTGGCCACCTTCAAAGCCTACGCGTACGCCACCGCCACTACGAGCCCATTGACCCTTGTGACCTTTACCACTGGTTTTGCCAAGGCCACTACCGATACCGCGACCAAGACGCTTTGCTGCTACTCTCGAATTGGGAGCAGGACTTAATTCGTGAATATTCATAAGTTATGCCTCCACTTTTTCGACCTTAACGAGGTGCTTTACAACGAAAATCATACCTCTAACTACTTCGTTGTCCTCACGAACTACGCTCGAGCCGATTTTCTTAAGTCCTAAAGCCTGTACGGTCTTTTTCTGCTTGTCTAAGCACGAAATGGTGCTCTTTACAAGTGTAATCTTAATTTTTTCCATAAGTCACCTACCCTAAAATCTCTTCTACGGTCTTACCTCTGAGGGCTGCAACTTGCTCGGGCGTGCGGAGAGATTTAAGTCCCTCGAGCGTTGCCTTTACACAGTTGATGGGGTTACGCGAACCGTAAGCCTTCGTGGTGATGTTCTTGATGCCTGCAAGTTCTACTACCGCACGAACCGAACTTCCTGCGATAACTCCGGTACCTTCGGGAGCAGGACGAAGTAATACGTTGCTCTTTCCGAAAACGCCGATGGTTTCGTGAGGAATAGTGTGGTCTGCAAGAGCAATTTTAACGAGGTTTCTCTTTGCAAGCAATTCTGCCTTCTTGATTGCCTCGGGAACTTCTGCAGCCTTCGCTGCGCCGATTCCTACGCTACCTTTGCCGTCACCCACAACGATGAGTGCGGAAAAGCGCATATTTCTACCACCCTTAACGGTCTTAGAAATTCTGTTGACGCCAACAAGTTTACTGGTTAAGCCGTCATCGGGCTTAAGTTCTTCACGTTCTCTTCTTGCCATAATAACCTCCGTTAAAATTTAAGTCCGGCTTCTCTTGCAGCGTCTGCAAGCGCCTTAACGCGACCCGTGTAGAGATAGCCACCTCTGTCGAATACGACTGCGGTGATGCCAGCCTCAAGAGCCTTCTTGGCTACGTCTTTACCAACTGCAATAGCGGCTTCCGTCTTGGTTAAACCCTCAACGTTCATACCCTTTGCGATGGTGGAAGAAGATACCAACGTGTTGCCTTTTACGTCGTCAATGATTTGCGCGTAAATATGGTTAGTAGAACGGTACACGTTAAGACGGGGGCATTCTGCCGTACCCGAAATCTTATTGCGTACGCGGAGATGTCTTTTTGCGCGAATTGCGTTCTTATTCTCTTTATTAATCATAGTCTACTCTCCTTACTTACCTGCCGTCTTGCCTTCTTTTCTTACTACTACTTCATCCGAATAGTGGATGCCGTATGCGTGGTAAGGCTCAACGGGACGCTTTGAACGAATGGTTGCTGCTATTTGACCTACTTGCTCTTTGGACGCGCCGGTAACTACTACCGTGTTTGCATCGGGGCAAGTAATGGTAATTCCCTCGGGTGCAAGCACCTCAACGATATGGGAAAGACCAAGGTTCATAGTGAGTTTGTTGCCTGCTACGGATACCTTGAAACCTACGCCGTTAACTACGAGGGTCTTACTGAAAGGAGTAACGACACCCTTAATCATATTAGCGATAAGCATACGGTAAAGACCGTGCATAGACTTGCTATCTTTGTTATCGTTAGCGCGGGTAACAACTACTTCGCTTGCAGAAATCTCAACGGCAATGTTGCTGTTTGCGATTTTCTGGGAAAGAGTTGCCTTAGGTCCCTTAACGGTAACGACGCTATCTTTGTACTCGACGGTAACACCGGCGGGGATTGCTATGGGTAATCTACCAATTCTCGACATAACTACCTCCTATTACCATACGTAAGCGAGTACTTCGCCACCGATCTTCTCTTTTCTTGCTACCTTGTCAGTCATAACACCCTTAGAGGTAGAAATGATTGCAATACCAAGGCCACCAAGAACTTGGGGAAGTTTGTCGTAACCGCAGTAAACGCGGAGACCAGGTTTGGAAATACGCTTAAGGTTGGTGATAACCTTCTCGTTCTTCTTGCCGTACTTAAGGGTAATAACGATATCGCTCTTGCCCTCGTTTTCTACGACTTCTGCGCTCTTTACAAAGCCTTCGTCAACTAAAATGTCAACGATAGCCTTCTTCATCTTGGAAGTAGGAACGCTTACGGTTTCGTGCTTTGCGGTCAAAGCATTTCTAATTCTTGTTAATAAATCTGCAATGGGATCTGTAACTACCATAATAAGCCTCCTATTACCAACTCGACTTCTTTACGCCGGGAATTTCCCCTTTGTAAGCCAATTCTCTAAAGCAAACACGGCAAATTCCGTACTTGCGAAGTACAGCGTGAGGGCGTCCACAGATGGAGCAACGGGTGTACTCACGAGTGGAGAACTTTTGCGCTCTTTGCTGTTTGTTAATCATTGCTTTCTTAGCCATTTGAAATTATCTCCTTTTCCCTGTTAGTTCTTGAAAGGCATTCCAAGCTTAACAAGGAGTGCTTTGGCTTCGTCGTCCGACTTTGCCGTCGTTACAATGTCGATATCAAAACCGCGTACCTTTTCTACGAGTTCGTAAGAAACCTCGGGGAAAATGATATGCTCTTTAATGCCAAGTGCATAGTTGCCTCTGCCGTCGAAGGACTTACCGGAAATACCACGGAAGTCACGAACGCGGGGAAGAGCAATGGATACGAGTTTATCAAGGAACTCATACATATTCTTGCCACGAAGGGTTACCTTTGCGCCGATAGTCTGTCCTTCACGAAGTTTGAAGTTTGCAACGGACTTCTTTGCTTTGGTAAGAAGCGCCTTTTGTCCGCAAATAGCCTCGAGTTCTTTTACTGCAAGACCTACGCTCTTGGAGTTATCCTTAATGTCGCCAAGGCGCATATTGATAACGATCTTGTTAAGCGCGGGTACTTCGTTTACGTTGGTGTAGCCACGCTCTTTCATAAGCGCGGGAACGATTTCCTCTTTATAGGCTTTAAGTAAACGGTATCTGTTGTCTGCCATAAATTAACCCTCCACTACTTCAGAAGGCTCTGCCTTCTTGGTCTTCTTTGCCGCGGGCTTCTTTGCTGCGCCGTCTGCCTTCTTGGTGGTCTTCTTAGCAGTCTTCTTTTCTGCCTTCTCCTCTACGGGAGCAACCTCTTCCGTTGCAGTGGCTTTAGCCTTTCTGCTCTTCTTCTCAGCCTTAACCGCTACTTTAGCGTCCATATTTGCATTGCACTTCTTGCAAATACGAACCTTCTTGCCGTCAACTTCACCTGCCGCAATTCTGGTTGCCTTGCCACATACGGGGCAGATGATTTGTACGTTGCTGATATCGATAGTACCGTTGGTCTTCTCGATACCGCCGGGTTGCTGAGCAGAACGGGGCTTATTGTGTTTGGTAATTACGTTTACGCCGTCAACAACAACTCTGTTGTTCTTGGGATCAGCGGAAAGTACCTTACCAGTCTTGCCTTTATCTTTACCTGCGAGAACGAGAACGTTGTCGCCTTTTTTAACGTGTAATGCCATTATTCTCTGTCCTCCATTAAATTACTTCGGGCGCAAGGGAAATAATTTTCATATAATCCTTGTCGCGAAGTTCTCTTGCGATAGGTCCAAAGATACGAGTACCTCTGGGCTGTTTCTGACTGTCGATGATAACTGCTGCGTTGTCGTCAAATCTAATGTGCGAGCCGTCGGGACGGTTGATACCCTGATGAGTACGAACGATAACCGCGCGAACTACGTCACCTTTCTTAACTGCGCCACCGGGGGTTGCGCTCTTAACGGATGCAACTATGACATCACCGATGTTGCCACTTCTGCGGAAAGAACCGCCGAGCACTCTAATGCACATAAGTTCCTTTGCTCCGCTATTATCTGCGGCCTTTAAATAAGATTGAGGTTGAATCATAATTACTTATCTCCTTACTTAGCCTTCTCGATAATCTCGACCAATCTCCAGCACTTGTCTTTGGAAAGGTGTCTGGTTTCAGCGATGAGTACGGTGTCGCCAACGCCACACTCGTTGTTCTCGTCGTGAGCCTTAATTCTCTTGGTCTTGTTAATCGTCTTCTTATAGAGGGGGTGCTTAGCCTTGTCCTTAATTGCAACGACGATGGTCTTATCCATCTTGTCGGAAACTACAATGCCAACACGCTCTTTTCTGTTATTTCTTTCGATTGCTTCTGCCATCTTTGTGTCCTCCGTTAAGCCTTCTTCAACTCACGCTCGCGCAAGATAGTCTTAATTCTTGCGATGTCGCGCTTGCAGTTTACCATTTGCATCGGGTTTGCAAGTTGACCGGTTGCGTGCGAAAAACGAAGATGGAAAAGTTCTTGCTTAAGGTCGTTGAGTTTAACGGTAAGTTCCTCAACGGTCATATCTTTGAAAGTACTTGCTTTCATTATGCGTTAACCTCCTCGTTTACGATGTCGGCCTTCTTAACAATCTTGCACTTTACGGGCAATTTATGCGATGCAAGGCGAAGTGCCTCTCTTGCTACTTCCTCAGCCACGCCAGCCATTTCGAACATAACGCGACCGGGCTTTACTACTGCTACCCAGTATTCGGGCGAGCCTTTACCTGAACCCATACGGGTTTCAGCGGGTTTCTTAGTTACGGGCTTGTGGGGGAAGATATCAATCCATACCTTACCACCACGCTTAATGTAACGCGTCATTGCGATACGGGCAGCCTCGATTTGGTTGGAGGTAATCCAGCCGGGCTCAGTGGATACCAAGCCGTATTCGCCGTAAGCGATTACACTGCCAGCAATAGCCTTACCCGTCATTCTACCGCGATGAACACGGCGTCTTTTTACTCTTTTAGGCATTAACATATTACTGCTCTCCTCCTTCCTTCTTTGCTTTGGGAAGAACCTCTCCCTTGTAAATCCAGGTCTTTATTCCGATAATACCGTAGGTGGTGTGAGCCTCTGCAGTACCGTAATCGATGTCTGCGCGAACGGTTTGAAGGGGAATAGAACCCTCGTGATAGTTCTCGCTTCTTGCGATTTCAGCACCGTCAAGTCTACCGGAAACCATAATCTTTACACCCTTTGCGCCACTACGCATAACACGGCTGATAGCCTGTTTCATACTGCGACGGAAAGAACTTCTCTTTTCAAGTTGTTGTGCTACGGATTCAGCAACGAGCGTTGCGTCCATATCAGGGCGTTTAACTTCCATAATGTTGATGTGAACGCCTTTAGTGGTTACGATTTTAGAGAGTTCCTTCTTAAGTTGCTCAACGCCTGCGCCCTTCTGACCGATAACCATACCGGGTTTGGAGGTGTGGATGTTGATAACTACTTTTTCTTGAGCGCGCTCAATGGTAACTTTTGCGATACCGTAAGCATAGTACTTCTTCTTAATGTATTCACGGATCTTGTGGTCTTCAAGAATATAGGATGCGAAATCCTTCTTGTTAGCGTACCACTGTACGTTCCAACTCTGGATAACGCCTACTCTCATACCGTGAGGATTAACTTTCTGTCCCATAATTACTTAACCTCCTTTTGGTCAAGGATAACCGTGATATGGCTGGTGCGCTTGTTAATTCTGTACGCTCTGCCTTTAGATGCGGGCTGAACTCTCTTTAAGATAGGACCGCCGTCTGCATAAATCTCTGCAACTACGAGGTCTGCTCTTGCCATACCGAGATTGTTCTCTGCGTTAGCAACTGCGGAACTGATAAGTTTGTGAGTTACTTCGCTTGCTGCTTTGGGCATAACTGCGAGGATGCTAAGAGCCTCGTTTACGCTCTTTCCGCGAACTGCATCAAGTACAGGTCTTACCTTGAAAGGCGAAATGCGGATATATCTTGCAACAGCGTGAGGTCTTTTTTCTCTGTTTTCCGCGATTTTAGCGGTTTTTTCTCTGATTCTCTTTGCCATAATCTACTCCTTATCTGCCCGAAGTGGTCTTCTCACCTGCGTGACCCTTGAAGGTACGGGTGGGGGCAAATTCGCCGAGTTTGTGTCCTACCATTTCTTCCGTGCAGTATACGGGAACGTGCTTTCTGCCGTCGTGTACTGCAATCGTGCAACCGATGAATTCGGGGAAAATCGTGGAGGAACGCGACCAAGTCTTGATTACCTTTTTATCGGTGCTCTCTAACTGCGCCTTAACTCTGTTATATAATTTTTCTTCGACATAAGGTCCTTTTTTAACGCTTCTACTCATAATTCACCTCTAATTAATGCGCTTAACAATAAAGCGGTTGCTTGCTTTGTTATGCTTTCTGGTCTTCTTACCAAGCGCGGGTTTACCCCAGGGGGTAACGGGGCTGGGCATACCAACGGGGGACTTACCTTCACCACCGCCGTGAGGGTGGTCGTTGGGGTTCATTACTACACCGCGGACGGTGGGACGAACGCCCATATGACGCTTTCTACCTGCTTTACCAAGGTTGATAAGTTCGTGGTCAAGGTTGCCGATCTGTCCGATGGTTGCCTTGCAGGTAAGAAGAATAAGTCTCATTTCGCCCGAGGGCATCTTAAGGGTTGCGTACTTGCCTTCCTTAGCCATAAGTTGCGCTGCAGCGCCTGCGGTACGAACTAACACACCGCCGTTGCCAGGTTGAAGTTCAACGTTGTGAACGAGCGTACCTACGGGGATTGCGGAAAGGGGAAGAGCGTTACCTGCTTTGATATCTGCGTTCTCGCCACTTACTACGGTGTCGCCAACGGAAAGTCCGAGGGGAGCGAGAATATATCTCTTCTCGCCGTCTACGTAGTGAAGAAGAGCGATGTAAGCGGTACGGTTAGGATCGTACTCAACGCTTGCAACCTTTGCAGGAATATTATCCTTGTTTCTCTTGAAGTCGATTACACGGTACTTTACACGGTTTCCGCCACCGATGTGACGAACGGTAATTCTACCGTTGTTATTTCTACCACCGCTGTGATTCTTAGTAACTAAGAGCGATTTTTCCGGAGTAGAGGTCGTAACTTCTGCAAACGAAGATACGGTCTTTTGTCTGGTACCCGGAGTAATGGGTTTAAATCTTTTAACTGCCATTTTGTTTCTCCTTATACTTACGCGAGGTTATCGAAGAAGTCGATGGTCTTACTGTCAGCAGTAAGTTTCACGTAAGCCTTCTTAAACTTGGAAGTATATCCTTCCGTTCTGCCTTGTCTCTTAAACTTGCCGCGAACGTTAACAACGTTAACTTTTGCCACGGTTACGCCGAAGATTTGCTCAACGGCAGCCTTGATTTGGCTCTTGTCAGCACGCTCGTCTACAACGAACACGTACTTCTTATCGGGAATACCGTCGTAACTCTTCTCGGAAAGAAGGGGTTTCTTTATAATATCGTAAGCGTTCATGCTTTGTATGCCTCCTGAATTTTCTCAACGGCAGCCTTGGTCATAAGAACCTTTGCGTTAGCAACGATATCGTATACGTTGATAAGCGCGCTGTTTACGGTCGTTACGCAAGGAATATTGTTTGCCGCTCTTACTACTGCCTTGTCCTCGTCGGTGATAACTACGAGTACGCG
Organism: Pumilibacteraceae bacterium; assembly: GCA_045532295.1. GTDB lineage: Bacteria > Bacillota > Clostridia > Christensenellales > Pumilibacteraceae > UBA10677. Next base: position 21,694 of record JAZSFP010000011.1, read on the forward strand.
CTTTTCAATCTTGAGAGCGTCAAGGATTTTTACCATTTCCTTGGTCTTTGCTTGCTCAAGGTTAAGAGCGTCTACTACTACGATTGCGTTATCGTTAAGTTTGCCGGTGAGCGCGCTTGCAAGTGCGCTACGCTTAGCATACTTGTTAACCTTCTGAGAGAAGTCTCTGGGCTTGGGCGCAAATACTACGCCACCGCCAGTCCACTGGGGCGAACGAATCGAGCCTTGACGCGCTCTACCCGTACCCTTTTGTCTCCAGGGCTTAATTCCGCCTCCGCGAACTTCAGTTCTGGTGAGGGTGGACTTGGTTCCCTGTCTTGCGTTATTTTGTTGTGCTACTACTACTTGATGAACGAGCGCCTCGTTTACTTCAACTGCGAACAAACTGTCGTCAAGGTTCATAGTTCCGGCGATTTCACCGGTCTGCTTATATACGTTAATTTCTGCCATAACAACCTCCGTTATTTCGTAGCCTTAACCGCTTGCTTTACGGTTACGAGGCCACCCTTAGGACCGGGGACTGCGCCACGGATTAAGAGTACGTTGCGGTCAAGGTCAACCTTTACGATTTCAAGGTTTTGGATGGTTACGTTCTCGTGACCGTATTGACCTGCCATATGAAGACCCTTGATAACCTTTGCCGAGTTAAGTTCACCAAGCGAACCGCGTTGACGGTGAACGGGACCAGTACCGTGAGTCATCTTAAGTCTGTGTTGGTTCCATCTCTTGATTGCGCCAGTGAAACCGTGACCCTTGGTAACGCCAGAAACGTCTACGATGTCGCCTGCTTGGAACATATCACACTTAATCTCGTCGCCTACCGCGTAAGCCTGCTCGTACTTGAATTCCTTAAGGTACTTCTTGGGGGAAACGCCTGCTTTAGCGTATACACCCTTCATAGGCTTGTTTACGAGGTTCTCTTTCTTCTCTTCAAACGCAACAACGGTTGCTGCGTAGCCGTCGCGTTCAACGGTCTTATTTCTTACTACGGTCATAGGACCAGCCTCAACGACGGTTACGGGAATCATAATGCCCTTGTCGTCGAAAACCTGCGTCATGCCGAGTTTCTTACCTAATATTGCTTTTTTCATAATCGTAATCTCCTCCGCACGCGTTAAAGTTTAATCTGGATATCTACACCTGCGGGAAGGTCGAGTTTCATAAGAGAATCAACCGTTTTCGCAGAAGGACTGTAAATATCGATGAGTCTCTTGTGAGTGCGAATTTCGAACTGCTCTCTGCTGTCCTTATACTTGTGTACCGCACGCAAGATGGTAACTACTTCCTTCTCGGTAGGAAGCGGAATAGGACCGCTTACCTTTGTGCCCGTTTTCTTTGCCGTTTCAACTATTCGCGCTGCCGACTGATCGATAAGGTCGTGGTCGTACGCTTTAAGTTTGATACGAATCTTTTGACTTGCCATTTTAAATCCTCCATTTTAACTATTTCGCAATAACTCGCTCGTGTGTGTCAAATCGTGAGCAATTTTTTAAGGCCCGTCAAAAAAAGCCTTACACACGCGTTTTTTGCGTCGCACAGGTTCAACCCGTACTTGTCAGATTAAGTTACCTCTCGCCATAGTCTGAATTTGCGAAAGCAACCTTAATCGTCATCCCAAAAGCGCTCACAAAAATACCGCACTTACAGTACAGCCTTTTAATTATATACAATCAAGACCTACTTGTCAAGCGTTTTTATTGCTTTTTTAAAAGATTTTTTCGCTTTTTGCTTTCTTTTATCTTTATTATAATACGCGTACGCGTGCGCGCGCGTATATGAGCAAAAAACCACCCAAAAAGCCCTCCTCTATTTAGAGAAAGGCTTTCTTTTAGGTTATTGCTTATTTAGAACGCTTACTTCTTCTTTACGATAAACGCTACTGCAAGGAGCGAGCCAAGAAGACCAAGAACGGTTGCAACTTCGCTTGCGCCACAGCCACCGGTGGTTTGGGGAGCGGTTACGGGAAGGACGAGAACCATAATATCTTCGCTCTTAACCGTCGCAGTTACTGCGTTATCAATAGAGCGAACTGCCGTTACTTCGCAGTAGTATGTGTACTCACCCTCGGAAAGCGCGGGAAGATTATAGGATGCAGAGGTTGCGCCCGAAAGGATTTCGCCGTCCTTGTACCACTGATAAGTGAAGGTATAGCCGTTGATTGCAGTTACGCTAACCGATACGCTCTTATTCGTTGCGCCCTTTTCGTAAACGATATCGTCGCCTGCCGTTACTTCGGGAGCAGTAGTGTCGCCGATTACCACGGTAAGAACTACCGTTGCGGTGTTATTATCGTTGTCGGTGCAGGTGTAGGTTACGGTGTAAGAGCCCACATTAGTTTCATCAACGCTATCCGCCCAGTCGTCAGTTACGGTCATAACCTTTTCGCTATTATCCGTTGCGCTTGCAATAGGCGCGATTAAGTCTTCGCTCTTGAGGTCAACTTCAAGTCTTGCAACGCCGTCGGTAATTACGATATCGCCAAGGCTAATTACGGGAGCGAGGTCGTCGATAATCTTAACCGTTCTCGTTACCGTTACCGCCTCGTTGCCCGCAAGGTCAGTCGCGGTATAAGTTACGGTTACGGTGTCGCCAGGCTTAACTTCTGCCATTTGGATATCCCAGTTGCTGTAAAGCGTTACGACATCGTCGTTGTTATCTACTACTTCTGCTAAAGGATCAGTGTCGCCAAGGTCAATCTCAATACTACTCTCGCCGTTAAGCGTGATTACGGGTTTAATATCGTCGATTACTATTACTTCTACGGTTTGCGAGAACTCGTTGTTTGAACTGTCGATTGCGGTAAAGGTTACCGTGTATTCACCCGCTTTAGTGTCAGCGTTGATTAAATCTGTCCAGTCGCTTAATACCGTTACTTCGTCGTCAATGTTATCCGTAACAACGAAGGTGGGAAGAATTGCGCTCGCAAGTTCGCTCTGTTTAATCGTTCTTTCGCTTTCGTTTATCGTGAGCGAGGGAGGAATAAGGTCTTTTACCGTTACGGTAAGGATTTTAGTGCTCGTGTTATCTCCGTCGGTTGCAGTATAGGTTACTTGGTAATCGCCAACGGTAAGATTGTCTTTATCCGCAAACACTTCGTCCCAGTTATTAGTTACGGTAATTCCCGGAACGAGCATATCGTACGCAGTAGCAGAAGGAGCATTACCCACCGCCTCTATTCTTCTTTCAATCTTGTCGCCACCCTCAATGGTAATTATGGGAGCGGTAGCGTCTTTCATAGCCTCAGCCTCAGCGCCAAGTTTCTGTCCGTTAAGCGAATAAAGAGCAAGTTTTGCGTAACGGTCGTAGGTGCTTGAGAAATATCCTGCTTTAGTAGGACCAGAATAAACGCCTCTATCAGTAACAGTAATAGTAGAATACGTACCTTCGTAAGTCGTGCTATTTGCAATAGCAGGCGCAACGGGAGACAAGAGAAGTTGAGATATTTCTCTATCGTTTGCGGTAACCTCTTCAAAAATTACGTCTACGGTGTATCTTCCAAACGAAGGAATTATATTGTCCCCGCCACTGCCTGCGGTAGTATAAACCTCGTTGCCAATCCAAGTTCCAGAACCATTTAAGTAACTTTTAAGTTCTCCGTCGAGCGTGTGAGTAGGGTCGTTAAGGTCAAGAAGAAGTTTCTTCTCGTGTATTGCTTTCTCTAATTGTACGTCTTCTATGTAAACTTCCATCGTTTCAGGGTCGAAATGAATATTAGGCATTGTGTTGCCCTTCGCCGCTTTATTCGAGAACGACCAACTTCTAACGTTAGTATTATAGTGTCCCTTGGGAACGAGACCGCCTCCTTCATTAAGCGAAAGAGCAATAGGCATTTTATCAGTCTTTACACCGATTGTTATTGCGTTGCTTACGTATACTTCAGAACCAAAGAGTTCAACGTTAAACCATCTTCCGCTGTCTATATCCGTAAACTTAAAGGTCAGTTTTTGAAGGTCGTTGTACGGGTTAGTATCGTGATTATATCTTCCGTACTGTCCTTCTTCCGTTCCCCAAGCCCTATTCGTGCCTTCAAAAGAATTCTTTGAGAATACTTGGAAATCAAGGTCAAACTTGCCTTGCATAGTAGAACCAAGTCTAAAACTTGAGCCGCTTGCCTCAGTGCCACTCTTATTCGAAGTTACGATTAACGCGTCGTCGTCTCCAAAATAATCGTGGAAAGCGTCCATATTGAGACCGCTATATCCGTTGGCGTCAAATTTAACGGGTCCAAGTTCTCCGGTAGATACGTTTACTCCATTAAGGTTTGAAACGATAGAATTACTTCTAACTACCGTAAAGGGTACTTCGTAAGTATAAGTCTTATCGCTTACCGTTGCGCTATATTTTACGGTGTACTTTCCGTAAGTAAGCGCTTGAGTAAGAGCGGAAGTTATATCCTGCGCCTCACCTCCGTTCTTAGAAAGCGTAACGGTTACGGGTGCGGTAGTGTCAAGGTTCAACTTAGCGGAAGGAATAGTTATATTCCCTTCAGCGTAAGAATCCTTAATTTCTTCAGTTACGGCAAAGGTTGCGCCAAGCGTTTTAGCGGTGGGCTTTACTCCGTTAATACCGTAGATAAGCATATTTGCATAACGGTCGTATCTTTCCACTTTCTGATTTACCGTTACGGGTGTGTCGTTTGCGGTAATTTCACTGAAGATTGCCTCAACGGTGTATTCATCACTAAAGTCGCCTGTGCTAAGACCTGCGCTTCCCGTTAATTTCTCGTTGTTAAGAATACTTATTGCGCGAACGTAACGAACCGTTCCGTTACCACTTAACATAGAATAAACGACGGGCGCAGTTGCGGTACTATCCGCCTCGCTCGCTACTGCCGGGTCAAAGTGAATCCAAGTAGGCGCTTGATACGCTTTTGCGTACGAGAAACCGTTGGAGAAAGTAGAACCGTAAAGGGGCGTTCCTGCCTTTACCTCGTCTACGGTAATTACTGCGTCACCCTCAGTATCATCATTTACTACGGCGTTCCATTTGTCTAAATAGAAAGTAGTGTTGCCGTGAGGAGCAAGCCCAGTATTATTATAATCCTGTCCACCCGCTGCATTCCAAAAAGTGTTGGTAGCAATAGCGGTAGGCGCAGTCATATTATCCGTCTTTACGCTCGCAGTTACCATCTGAATATAACTGGTTGAAGTATTACCCCACGAAGGAGTTGCGCCGTCAAGAATTACGTCAAAACTTCTTCCGTTCTCTTTCTTTTCGGTAAAGCGAAGGGTAAGTTTTTGAAGGTCGTTATACGGGTTCGCCATTTCGCCAGTAAGGTAATTACCCGCACTACTCGTTGAACCTTTGTGGACAACTGAGCCTTCGTAAGTATTCTTGGAGAACACGCGGAAGTCAATGTCAAACTTGCCACTAAAAGTTCCAAGCATAACGGAAGTCCCCTCAGCGTCCTTACCACTCTTAGCAGAAGTTACCAAAAGTCCGTTATCTACCGCAGGGTCAAGCGCTCTTTGCGCGTCAATCGCGGAAGCGTTCTCGGTAACGAGATTGCCGTCAGCGTCAATTTCCACGAGCGAGTAAGTAGTATTTGAAATCTTACCACCAGTAGCATTTTGAGTTTCACCACCTACGTGCGCTTGCATCTTAGGGGTGATTGCTTGATAGTCGTCTGTGAGTTTTACTAAACCTACTTGCTCCGTTGCTACGGGCTCCGATGCGCTTGCAGATGGAAGAGATATTAGTAATCCACTTCCCACGAACACGAGTGCAATAGCAAAAGCAATTACGCTAAGTAAAACGCCTCTTTGTTTTGTCTTCATTTTTCTACCTCCTATTCTTTCATAGCATTTTTTCACAAATTTTCTTTTCGTGAAAAAAATATTTAACAACTTAGTATACATAGTATAACACAAAAAAACAAGTAATGCAAGTAAAATTCAAAATTATTTTTCGCTCTTTTTCATTATTTAAATAAATGCGAATATAATTTTAGTATGGAACTATATCTTTATCCGCATTTTGACACGGTATATCTAATAAACGGAAAGTTCGCTGAAAACCCCAAGAGTATTATCTTAAGCGACAAGGAGGCAACTTACATAACTGTATTACCGCTTTCCGCGGCGCTACTCCCCTACACCGTTCTTCTAACGGGCAAGCGAATAGCAAGCAATAACGCTCTGTGTTCGCTTATTCGCTGTAATTTTGGCGAAGTATTAATGCTTGCTCCGAGGTATAACTATATATATTCAGGGCAAGAGGCTAATTTCCCTTTGGGCGAGAGCGTCGTAGAAAAATTTTTTAGCGCGGTTACTTTAAAAAAAGTAGACGAGGCTCGGCGGTATCTTTCGCCCTCGCTTTCGGACAGCGTAAACGACGATGCGCTTTGCTCTTTTTTCGACGGGTATTCTTATATTCTGCCTTGCTCTAAGTTTAACAAAAGAGAGAACTCTTTTTTGCTCGTTGACGAGCAAAAAAACGCAACCGTATTCGTTTTTTCGTTAAAATGCGGACTTATCGACGACGTTACGGAATTATAAAAAACGGACAAATTTTACATTTTTTTAGTCCGTTTTTTATAGGAGTAATTTATTGACTTTATTGCTCCCTTGCTGTATAATGAGTGTATACTAACTTTCGAGGTTTTTTATGCAAATTATCAAAGAGGGAATTTTAAGTAAGCCTAACGGGGACTATATTTATAACGCTTGGCCGAGCATTATAACGCTTGCCGACGGTAGTCTTATTTCGGCTTGGTCGGGCGAAAGGCTCGGACACGTTTGTCCGTTTGGAAAAGTTATGGTATCTAAGTCCTTTGACGGTGGGCTAACTTGGTCAACGCCTTACTGCGCGTTAAACACTCCGCTTGACGACCGCGACGCAGGGCTAACAGAACTTGACGGCAAGATTTATCTAACTTCGTTCAATAATTCTCGCCAAATGCAAATCCATCGCAATTCCTTAGCGCCCTATCCCCTCTTACACAAGCGTCTATTAAAAAGAGTAGAAGAAATTACTGACGAAGAGGAATTGAAATATTTGGGCGCAAATCTTTCCATCTCTTCCGACGGCGGACGAACTTTTGAGTACTTAGGCACTATGCCCATAACTGCGCCCCACGGCGTTCTCAAGAAAAAAGACGGCTCGTTACTTATGATAGGCAGACGGTTTTGCGACGAGGCAACGGCGAACTTTGAGTATCTTCCAGAGGGCATTTACGCTATGGAAATCTCCAAGGACGGCAAAATGGGTAAGCCCTATCTTATCGTCGAGCCAAACGACGAAGGATTACTTTACTGCGAGCCTCACGCTATCGACTTAGGGGACAAAATTTTGTTGGGTATTCGCGCGCAAAACGATAAGGGCGTATTTACCATTTATACCGCTCTCTCTTTTGACGGTGGAAAGACTTTTTCAAAGCCTCAGCCTACGGGATTAGAGGGCTCGCCTCCTCACTTTTTTGCGCTCGATAGTGGCGAAGTCTTGCTGTCCTACGCGCGAAGAAAAGAGGACTTTCCAGAGTGCGTTGCTCTCTCTTTCGACGGTGGCGTTACTTTTAGCGAAAAGTACAAACTTACTTTAGGTAAAAACTGGGATATCGGCTATCCTGCAACTACGCTCACGCGTGAGGGCAATTTCGTTACCGTTTACTATCAAAGCCCCGATATTAAGTATATCGTTTGGCGCATTTAGGTATAAAAAATCCACTACCGTATTTTTTGACGATAGTGGATTTTCGTTTTATACTACTATTTTATAATTCTTTTCAAAGTCTTGAACGGATTTTATATATTTATCCTTGTCTACGAGCAACGAAGTTCCGTGTCCTGCGCCTTCAAAAATTACGAGTTCACACTTGCTTGAACACGCCTTTTTGATTTTCTCACTCATCTCACAAGGCACTCGCTCGTCCTTATCGCCGTGAATTAGGAGTATAGGAAGTTTGCTCTTTTTAACCTCTTCTTCAGCGGAAGTTTCCTCGGGGTTAAAACCGCCGTAAATTATTGCGCCTAATTTTACGAACGGATAGCAAACGCTCGGGGGCAAATGCATTTCTTTTATTACCTGCTTTATAATATCCTTAGCCGACGAAAAACCGCAGTCGGCTACTACTCCCACTACCGTCTCGGGCAGGAGCAAACTGCTCGCCATAAGCACCGTCGACGCGCCCATACTTATGCCCGTTATAATGAGCGGAACTTCTTTACCAAACCGCTTATAAGCGTATTCCGCCCAAGCCTTTACGTCGTAACGCTCCTTTACGCCAAAGGTTATCACGCTACCGTCGCTGTTTGCGTGCGCGCGGTGGTTTACTGCTAAAACGTTGCGCTTAAGTTCCTTGCAACGCTGAAGTCCACCACAAAGGTCGCGCTTCGAGTTTCCGCGATAACCGTGGAACATAATTTCTACGGGCGCGCCTTTAAGATGCTCCGTGTACGAGCCTCGCAAGGTCAATCCGTCGTAGGAAGTTATGCTCACTTCTTCCGTATTATACTCCTCCGCCTCTTTGTTCCACGCGCGCATCTGCTCGTAATACGGCTCGTAAATCTCGCCCGGCGGCATTTCGTCTATGATTTTATCTTTCTTCGACGAGTAAAACGCCATCCTAAAGCATATAAAACACACCACGAAAAACAAAACTGCTAAACTCGCCACCACTATTAATATTATATAAATCGCGTCCATAATTTCTCCTACCGTAATTATAGCACTATTGCAACTTTATTTCAACGATTTTTTTGTCTTTTTTTGATGGATTATTGAAATATTGATAAATTCACGCCCGTCAATATTCCGTTAAAAATAAAAATTTTTATGCTTTCCTTAAATTTTTTTTAAAAACAGGGCTTATTTAGTTGCATTTTTCCAAACTTTATGGTATTATTATTAGGCTTATGGCGGCGTAGCTCAGTTGGCTAGAGCATTCGGTTCATACCCGACAGGTCGATAGTTCGAATCTATTCGCCGCCACCAAGTATGGCTCCATGGTCAAGCGGTTAAGACATCGCCCTTTCACGGCGGTAACGCGGGTTCGATTCCCGCTGGAGTCACCAAAAAATAACGATACCTTTAAGGTGTCGTTATTTTTTTATGATTTCTCTGGAACGAGCCTCGACAAAGTCGAGGTTCGCTCAGACGAGCCGTACTAGATGGCGAACGCCACGAGCGATAGCGAGTATTCCCGCTGGAATCACCAACTTGAGCAAAGCGAAAGTTAGTTCCAAAGGTTTTCCAAGAAGAAAACCGCCTTCCCGCTAATTAAACAATATAAGTCGAGGTTCGCTCAGCCGAGCCATAGTAGACGGCGAACGCTCAAATTAATCTTTCTACAATTTAAGAATTTTTTTCTATACATATAATAGTTTGATATTTTATATAATTTATTATATAAAAGCCTTGACAAATACTTTTTTTGGTGTTAGAATAATATCAATTTAATAATCTATTTAAGAAGGAGATTAAAACTATGAAGAAAATTACGGCACTTATTATGATGGCAGTTTTGGTAACCATCGGCGGCGTTTACGCAAGTTGGATTTACGCAACCGGTAGCCTTAACACTTTCTCTGCAAACGGTATTACGATTAATATCGACAGCGCTCAGTCAGACAACCAAACTACTATCGGTACTTTTAGTATGTCTAACGCTACTGAAATTGATATCGACGATATCGACGATGGTAAACTCCACAACGCAGTTTTAGTATGTGACGGCTCGATTACCATTACCTTTACCCCCAACGTTGCTGCTGGTAACGCTGATATTGAAAATATCGGTATTCCTATGAGTTTAAGGGTTTCCTTCACTGAAAAGTACTATAAAGAAAAGAAAATCCTTTCCGTTGCTCCCGGCAAAGAAATCGTATACAGCCCCACTCTAACCAACCAGGATATTGAGGATGACACCTTATCTAAAGGCGCGAGCGCAGCAAACGAACTTGGTACTTACACCAAGAACACCAACGGTACTTTCTCTTGGACTTTAGATTCTGACGACCTTCTTTCGCTTTTAGTTCTTAACGAGGGTGACGAACTCTACCTTGAATCCATTGCTGAGCACAACGCGTTCTTCGAGGCTATTAACGGCGGTCGTTTGGTAGTATTCCATATTGACCACGTTGTCGCTTAATTAAAGAAAATTCAAAAAAATTAAAATGCAGTTTAATTCGTACACTCTCGTCATCTGCTTAATAGTGTACATAGGGCTTGTTTCCCTCTTTGCATTTACTATTACAATCATTACCAAACAAACTCTTAAACTGACACGCTTAGGCGCAGAAGATGAGAAAATTAAAACTGAATATTTGAAAAACAAAGACAAAAAGCAGTCTGTAACGACGGGGATAATCAATTTGGTTATCCCTATTGTTGCTTGTATCGTGATGCTTGCGCTTTTTATCGGTTCGATCGTAGTAGGCGCTTTGAGTAATAACGTCGTTGGCGATATCCCCGTTCTCAAGGTCGTTTCAAGCGCGTCTATGGCGTCTAAATACGAAAGAAACGAATATCTTTTCGATAACGAACTTGACGACCAACTTCAAGTGTACGATTTGATTTTCGCGCACAAACTTCCCGACGAAAAAGACCTCAAAAAGTACGATATCGTCGTTTACGAAGTTGAACCCGGAATTTTACTTATTCACCGCATAGTAAATATCGAAGAGCCAAACGAAAGACACCCTAACGAGCGTTACTTCTTGCTCCAAGGCGATAGCGTTCCCACTCCCGATAAATTCCCCGTTAGATATTCGCAAATGAAGGGTATTTATAGAGGCGTGCGAATTCCTTTCGTAGGTAGCATAGTCGTGTTTATGCAGTCAACTGCCGGCGTGCTTTGTATGATGCTTATCGTCTTTGCCGCTTTCATTATGCCTTTCCTCGAAAAGAAGTTCGAAAACGAAAAGAGGTTACGGCTTATTGCTATGGGCTTAATTGCGGAAGACGGTACTGAAATTAATAACGGACAAGCCGTTACTACTCCCGTTCCTTCACCAGAGACTGAGAGCGTAGCGAATACGCCTCCGCCCCTGCCCGAGCCTGAACCGATTAGCGCGGAAGAAACGCCTCCCGTAGTTACTCAAACCGAAACGGTTAGCGTGGTAGACGATACCGCTCCCACTACTTTAGAGAGCGAAGAAGAGACGGTTAGCACGATAGTCGAGCCGATAGTTCAAACGGAAATTGCTACGACGATTGACGATATTGAAGACTTTACAGAAGACGACGATGATTTACCCGAAGACGATTTAGTTGACGAAAAGTGGTATCACTCGCTTACGGGCAGAAAAGGTTTGACCTTCAAGCAAAAACTTGACGGCGCAACGGACGAAGTTCTTAATAGATACGCTCAAATCATTACTCATCTTTATAAAGTTGACGGGGTACGAGTTTTAGAAAGCAAGACGGCGGAAACCTATAAAAAGGGCAACAAGCCTATTACTAAAATCTCGTTTAGAGGCAAAACGCTCTGCGTTTATCTGCCCCTTAACCCGAGCGAATACTTAGATACTAAGTATATTTACAGCGAAACTACCGCTAAAGCATACAAAAACTATCCTATGCGTATTAAGGTTACTTCGGATAGACAAGCAAAGTGGGTTAACGAACTCATTAGCGAAGTCGCTACGAATTACGGCGTTAATATGCTCGAGGTAAGCAAACTCATTAGCCTTGACGGTAGCGTTAAGATTTTCGAGCAAGAGCCTATTGAAACGCCCGAAACGCCTGCTGAAAAGTGGTATCACTCGCTTACGGGCAGAAAAGGTTTGACCTTCAAGCAAAAACTTGACGGCGCAACGGACGAAGTTCTTAATAGATACGCTCAAATCATTGCTCATCTTTATAAAGTTGACGGGGTACGAGTTTTAGAGAGCAAGACGGCGGAAACCTACAAAAAAGGCAACAAGCCTATTGCTAAAATCTCGTTTAGAGGCAAAACGCTTTGCGTTAACCTATCTCTTAACCCAAGCGAATACTTAGACACCAAGTATATTTACAGCGAAACTACCGCTAAAGCGTACAAAAACTATCCTATGCGTATTAAGGTTACTTCGGATAGACAGGCAAAGTGGGTTAACGAACTCATTAGCGAAGTCGCTACGAAGTACGGCGTTAATATGCTCGAGGTAAGCAAACTCATTAGACTTGACGGTAGCGTTAAGATTTTCGAGCAAGAGCCTATTGAAACGCCCGAAACGCCTGCTGAAAAGTGGTATCACTCGCTTACGGGCAGAAAAGGTTTGACCTTCAAGCAAAAACTTGACGGCGCAACGGACGAAACGCTCAAGAGATATTATCAAATCCTTACGCATCTTTACAAAGTAAAAGGGCTTAAGGTTTGGGAAAGTCGGGCTTTCGAGACTTACAAGCGTGGTAGCACGCCTATCGCTAAAATCTCGTTTAGAGGCAAAACGCTTTGCGTTAACTTGGCTCTTCCCCCAAGCGAATACTTAGACACCAAGTATATTTACAGCGAAACTACCGCTAAAGCGTACAAAAACTATCCTATGCGTATTAAGGTTACTTCGGATAGACAAGCAAAGTGGGTTAACGAACTCATTAGCGAAATCGCCAAGAAGAACGAAATTTATATGTACGCCATAAGTAAACTCGTAAAGATACAAGGAAACGACAAGACTTTTGAGCAAAGGCTTAAAGAAAGTTCGGAAAACACGAAGAACTGGTTCAAGGAAATTAACGACTACTTGCTCGGTTTAGACGGTATTAGGACTATAAGCGCGAAAAAGCAAATAACTTACAAGATTAAAAGCAAAAACTTAGCGAAGGTTAGGATATTAGGCAAAACGCTTAACGTTTACTTAGCCTTAGCGCCCAAGAAGTTCAAGGACACCAAATATAAGTTTATCGACGCGTCGGGTAAAAAGGCGTATGAAAAATACCCTATGAGAATTAAGATTACCTCTGCTCGACAAGCGAAATGGGCTATTGAACTTATTCAAAAAATCTAAACTTTAAAGGAGGTAACGGCGCATATGGGCGCAATAAAACATATAAAATTTGCAACGCTTATTATAGCCGTTACTCTCTTGTTTGCTATAACGAGCGTCTCAGCGGCGTGGGTTTACGCAACTAAACTTCCGGACTCGATACATACTTCAATCGAAATACAAGTATTCCCGTGGGAAGGCTCGGAAATCCTGCCTGACACGGTGGTGGGCGAAAACCACAAGGCGCTTATTGACAATATCCTGAACGGAACGATGACTAACTCTAACGGCAACACCGTGGAAATCGGTATCAATAATCCGGACTCCGAGATAAGCAATCAAATAGAAGACCGTACCTCAAAGAACAAATACACTTTCGGTAGTATGGACTTCTACGACAGTCAAGAAATGAACGCAATCTTCGGATTGCAAGCGGCAAAACTTACTTTTATGATTTACTCGCCACCAAGTACCCCAAACGTTAAGTATCTGTACACCACTAACTGCGATTTAGGTTCTGCCGGCTATCTATGGTGGGGCAACGCAAAATACCCCATAGGCGAACGAGTTTATCCTATTTATAGGACGAGGCTTGAGTACCAAGACGACTTCGATGAAAACGGTAATCCCACTAAAGCGTGGGTTGCAGTAAAAACGATATTAGGCTCGGCAAAGTCCGCTTACTACGATAACGACGCGTTCGGTTCGGCAATCGCTAAAAACCCCGCGTTTGACCCCACTACTTTCGCTCCCATTAACCCAGAAGACTGCGAGACGGGCGATACCGCAATGGCAGTTGGTACGAGCGTTGATACCGCTATCTATATCCCGCTTGGAACAACGGTTGACGAAACTGCTTATTCAACTGACAAAACTTACTTTAAGTATACGGCATCGTCAAGCGGTACGATTAAAATTACTCCTACCGAAAAGAGCGACCTTCTTAACATAAGCGTTTATTCAGACGCGTCGCTTTCCACCTTGGTTGCATCCGGCAATGGTCAAGAATTTAGTTTCAACGCATCGCAAAGAACTTACTACATAGTAACCACCGGCGATATGGAAATTAACTTCAAAATTCAATAAAGAAAAAGCACGCTACTAAAAATAGCGTGCTTTTAACAACAAAAAAAACGCACTGCGCTAAAGCGCGGTGCGTTTTCGTTCAGTTTAATCGTTATATTATTTAACCCACTTAAATTCGTCGGTTACGGTATAGGTTGCTCCGTCAGTGTTGGTAATATCGTATACGCAATCGGTTGCGGTTATTTTTTATTCATTTATTAGGTCATCTATACTAACACCAAAAATTTTTCCAAGTTTACGCAACATATCAATATTAGGCTCAGTTCTTCCCTGCTCCCAATTAGCATAACAACTTTCAACAACATTTAACTCTTTCGCAACTTGCTTTTGAGTTAAGCAACACGCTATTCTCGCCTCTTTAAGATTTTTACAAAATTTCATATCCATATTAAAATATTATACGAAAACTACACAAAATGTCTTGACACTAGACAAAATATCTAGTATAATAATATTATATTTTAGGAGGTAGAATTTTTAATGAATATTGAAACCGAAGAATACAAAGGATATATCGCATATTATATTTTTGGTAAATACATTGACGATAGACGATATACATTAAAGATAATTAAGGATAATAATATTTTAAGGGAATGTCATGGCTTTACTTGTAATGGAGCAAAATCGGAATTTCATAGATGGGTTGATAAAAAATTAACAAAGACAAACTTAGGGGAATAACTGATATGAAAAAAATACTGAGTATATTTTTAATAGTTACAATCTTTTTAACTTTATATGCTTGCTCTAATGATAATTCAAACAAAGATAACCACACCAGCCAAATACCTGACATATCGATAGAAGAAGAAATAACTCCTCCTGACATATCGATAGAAGAAGAAATAACTCCTACCGTAATAGCACTAACAAAACATAATTATAACTCTTATTTAAATATTTCTATTACTCAAACAGCGCAATCCCCCACATTAACCTCAAACACATATCTTGTTACTTATAACAATGGGTATCAGTGCGAATATACAGGCTTAACCCCACCAAAAGGGACCCAATGTGTGCTTTTACATGGCAACTACTCACTCTTAACAACATTTACTGTAAAATGTCTCTCAAAAGATAAAAAATATATTTTTTCAAACAGTATGTTCACAATATCTTATCGTTCAGCTCCTAATCAAGTATCAGATTTTACGGTTTATATTTCAGAAGATGGTAATGGTAGCGAGGTTTTCATGATATCGGAAAAATATATGCTACCTAATAAAATTTATTCCTTTCATATAAATGATATGATTAAGGATTTCAATGGCAAAGTGTCATTTTTTAATAACAATTAGTTCTTATGTTTTTTAGTTTTTTACAAAAATAAGCGTAAGCTTGTTCAATTACGCTCAAACGTTTCAACAACAAAAAAACGCACTGCGCTAAAGCGCGGTGCGTTTTCGTTTGGTTTAATCGTTATATTATTTAACCCACTTAAATTCGTCGGTTACGGTATAGGTTGCTCCGTCAGTGTTGGTAATATCGTATACGCAATCAGTTGCGGTTACGTTTTCGATCTTGTTGAAGAAGTAAGGCGAAGTTCCGCTATTGATAACGACTTTGAAGTTTGCGTTATTAAGCGTAGTAACGGTTGCAGCGTTAACGGAGATGAAAGGATCGTTAATCTTTAATTCGTCAACATTTACGATTGCTCCGTCAATTAAGATGTTTACTTTGCCGCTGTTGCTAATGAAACTCGTACCTAAATAGTCAACGTTAACTACTACGCCTTTACCCAAGGTTAAATCGTTATAAATCTTAAAGGGAGCATAGTTCGTATTAGAAGTAGTAAAGTTGATTTCAACGTTGTAAATCTTAGTAGCGCCGTAGCCAAGGATTAAGGATTTATCACCTGCGTTGATTTTAGCATCCTTCTTATAGGAAATAATAACTACGCTGGGGTCGGTATCGCTGGACGACTGGAATACCTGCTGAGCATAAGAAGGAAGGTTAGCGTCAATCGTATATCCGTTAAGGTCGATAACTGCATTCTTTCTGATAATTAAGGTTTTGGTAAGAGTGATATTAGATGCAAGACGAACGCTGTTGCCCTTGTTGATTGCGCTGATAAGTTCAGCCTCGGTGCTAACTACTACGGTCTTGTCGATAACGAAACCGTAGGTGTCTTTCTCGGCTAAAAAGTCAACCTTATCAACCTTACGCTCTAAGCCGTAATCGTCAACTACGTTAAATACGCAATCGCTAATAGTAGCGTTAGCAGCGTGGCTAATGAAATACGAAGTGTAGGTGGTGTTAAGACCGATATTTACAGCGGTATTTTTAAGGTCAACTACGGTTGCTTGGTTACCGGAAATTACGTAACCTGCGTTAGTCTTATACTCGGTAATATTAATAGTTGCGCCGTCTGCATTAACTGCCTTAGAACCGTCGATAAGGTAAGTTCCCAAGAAGTCAACGTTAACTACGGTATTATTACCCAAGGTTAAAACAGCCGTAGCGCCAGCCATATTGAAGGTTTGCGCGCTCGAAGTCTTAATAGTACCTACGTTAACAGTTACGTTGTTAATTTCAAAATCGCCGTAACCCTTAATGAACATTTTATCGCCCGCGTTAACGGTTGCGCCACTCTTCGAGGAAGTCATTAAAACATTAGCGTAGGTTAAGAACATTTCGCCCGAATAAGTGGAATCCAAGGTGTAACCGTTAAGGTCGATGATAACGTCATTTCTAATTTCAAACTTTTTGGTAAGGGTGATATTAGAGGTAAGAACTACGCTCTGACCTGCCTTAATAGCGTTAGCAAGCGCGGTCTCGTCAGCAACTTCTACGCTTTTTACGGAAACGATAGTGAAGTTGGAGAAGTGCGTGGTTGCAAAGGTGATGCTACCGGTAGCGTCGTAGAAGAACTCGCCGTCAGCGTCAACTTCCGCTACGCTGTTTACGGGGGTCATTGCTACGCCCTCGTGATACAAGATTACGCCGTTAAGGTCAGCGGGAATATTCTCGGTAACGGTAACTACGATGGGAGCGGTGTTGTCGTCTGCAACTTCGGGAATATTAATGTTAAGACCAAACGCCTCAGCGCCTACTGCCTCAAAGTTGAAGTTACCTGCGTTAGCCTCTGCCTCGGTTACTACTAAGGTAGCGGTGGTCGCGCCGTCCTCAAGAGCGGTACCTGCAGGAATTTCTGCGGTGTAGCCGTTAGAAGAAATGGTGGTCTCTTCCTTGGTTTCAAGGTTGCCCGTTGCGGTGTTAACTTCAGCGTCAACTACTGCGCCTGCGTTGGTGTCGTTGAAGGTCTCAGCGTTACCTTGGATACCCTCTACGGTTACGGTAAGCGAACAAGTCTTGCCTTGGAACTTGTTGTCGTGCACGCTATTGCCGGTGTCGGGAAGGGAAACCTCGAACAAAATCGTGTCTCCGTTCGTGCCGGGGGTAAGCGTTTTCCAAGCCGTGTAGGTCTTGCCCAAGAACGCCTCGCCGTCAGCGCTTACTACTAAACCGCTGAACAACTCGCCCGTTGCGGAAATAACTACTCTATACTTAGCGTTTACCGTGCTTTCGTTTACAGCGGTTACCTTGAATTGAGCGGAGTCGCCACAAACCATATTCGTAAAGGTTAAGGTGTCGCCGTCAAAAGCCAAGGTTCTCGTATCGGTGTTTCCACTCGACTCAAATCCTTCGGTTGCGCCGTCTGCAACGGTTCTCGAATAAGTACTTTCGTTAAGGTCCTTAATCATTACGTCCGAAACGGATGCAACGATAGAAACTTTACCCGAAGTAACTGCAATGTTTACTTCGCTCGTGCTAGTAAAAAGCGCGAAGGTTGCGCCCGTGATAAGGCTCAAGCACATTGCAATCGAGAGTATTGCGGTTAATAATGATTTTTTCATACTTTCTCTCCTTTAAGTAAGTATCGTAAATTCAGATGATGCGCTACGGGGTATTAACAACGTACGCGTATACGAGCGCATAATCCTTTATAATATATTATCACTAAAAGCCTCTTTTGTCAAGAGTTTTTACCTATATTTTGCGATTTTAAAATTAATCAACGGTAAAATTTTATACAAATACCATAGTTTGTTTAAAAAATCGTTATACGTATTCAATTTTTGCGCTCATAAAGGCTTGATTGCGAAGGCGGTTAATTTTGAGTTCTCTACTCTTAAAAAACTGCATATCTACTGCCTCCCAAAGAAAAACCCAAGCGGCAATATCCACGACTTCCGCCCAAATGTTCGCCCCAAGACTATCAACGAAAACTGCAAAAGCAAGCACGAGCACGCCTACTACCGCTAAAACGAAGGATATTAAATTATTCCTTTTGAGTTCGCGCTCGTTATGAATATTGCGACCGCGATAATATTCTTTAATAGCCTTCTCGTAGACTATTTTTTCGCTCTCGTCAATGCAATCGCTCTTTATTTTTAAGGTCAATTCCTCAGTAGGCGGTACGGCAAAAACGCTCGTTTCCAAAAAGTCCGCAACCTCAGAACTTATTACGGGCATATCGCTTTGAGAATATACGGACAAAAAGTTGCCGTCGTCCTTTACCGTCATATTGATTACCACGCGGTTTTGCTCGTCGCGAATAAGATTGTCTTTATTCATAATCGTACTCCTTTACGATATTATAACATACTCCACTCCTTATGTCAATACAAAAAATCCCCGCCCTATATCAAGGGAAGGGATTTTATTAGTTTTAATAGTCAAGTCTTTTATAAATGCTCGGCAATACTACGTTATCCATAAATTTAGGTATAATTTTTTCGTCGAACATTCCGCAATGCATAGGCACGGTTATTTTTGCATTTACTCGTCCACTAAAGGCTTTTGCATTTTCAATATTCATATTATTACCCACGCCGTTTACGGGTAAAAACAAAATATCAATATTAAGAGGCGGTAAACTTGCAAAAACGCTCTCGTTATACAAGGTGTCTCCCGTATGATAATAATTTTTTCCCTCTGCGCTTATAATAACGCCTATGGCGTAATCGTCCGAGTGTTCCGCCTTAACCGCTCTAAAGACTACTCCTCTTTCGCTCCAAGTAGTACCCTCGTTAAACATAACGAAGTTATTATTGACTCCGCCTATTTTTCTTACCTCTTGCCAAGCGTTTTTAGACGCAAGTACCGTTACTTCGCTATTTTCATTTAAATAGCGCGCTAAAGTTTGAGGGTCGGTGTGGTCAAGGTGGTTGTGGGTTAAAACGATAATATTAGGCTTGATTTCAAAAAACCGTTCGTCAACCGCTACCCGTCTATAATTCTGCGGTTGAACTTTCTCAACGCTATCAGAAAGATACGGGTCGACGATTATTTTTACGCTTTCCGTTTCAAATAAAAATCCTGCCTGTCCAAGATAGGTAATTTCCATTATTTCTCCTTTGGGATTACGGGATAAAGTTGAATACTGTTGCCACCGTCAATCACGAGTTCCGCGCCCGTAGTATTTCTTGCGTGAGCGGCGAAGTAATATACTCCGTCCGCAATATCACTTCCGTTCGCAACGTCGCCAAGAGGGGTAAATCGCGAGGGTACTTCTCTGTAAAAATCAGGATTTTTCTCCCAACGCTCAGTCCTTATCATACCGGGAAGAACGGCGTTAACTCGTATATTGTACTTGCCAAGGTCAAAGGCAAGCCCTCTCATCATACCAAGTTGCGCGCCCTTACTCGTTTCGTACGCTATTCGATCCGGAATTGCGCGATACGCGGTGTTGGAATTTATGAATATTATATTCCCTTCTCGCCTTTCTTTCATTCTTCGCCCTGCGTGCTCAACCAAACAATAATTCCAGGTCGCGTTAGTATTAAGAACGCGTGTAAAATCAGCAAGAGGGTTTTCAAATATCTTCATATTTAGCCCTTGGTCTGCCGCGTTAAGCACCAAAGTGTCAATAAATATACCCTCCCGGTCAAGCCAAGCAAAAAGATTAGCCACGCCCTCTTCGTCCACTTCCCCGTCGTTTTTTAAAGCGTTCAACTTTCTTCCAACGATTTTTACTTTGGGGAACTTTTGCCGATATCTCGCCTCTGCGCTTTTAACGCGCTCCTCTTCCCTACCAGTAAACACGACGAGCCAACCTTTTTGGGCAAACTTTTCCACGATTGCGACGCCCGTATTAACGCACGCTCCCGTTACTAATACGGTTTTCATTACTCCACCTCGTCAAACACTCTTACGTAGTCGCAAACGAAGGTATCGTTAAGTTCTTCTTCCGTCCAAGTGGTTTTTGGTATATTCGTTCTATACCCTTGAATTTCAGTAGACAACAATATAAACTGTTCTACTTTGGAAACGGGCTCGCTCGTTCTCGTAGTCTCTACGCCGTCAAGATAGAACACGTA
Organism: Pumilibacteraceae bacterium; assembly: GCA_045532295.1. GTDB lineage: Bacteria > Bacillota > Clostridia > Christensenellales > Pumilibacteraceae > UBA10677. The sequence continues at coordinate 42,014 of JAZSFP010000011.1, forward strand.
TCCGTCCTCGCCCCAGTACATTCCTACGCGGTGATATTCGTCTTCACCCGTAAACGAATAAGTCTTTCTGCCCGTTTCTGAAAACTGTTTACCGTATCCGTTGAAAATGTTTCCCGTGGTAAGTTGACCGGGGACGAATTTTTCTACTATATCACTCTCCACTCCGCAATACTCTGGATTAGCCGACGCGCCTATCGTGGGCGATTGCGTCCAAAACGCGCTCCACCAAAACGGTAATTTTTGAAATCTTACGCGCGCCTCGTAATAGCCGTAGCGATGTGCAAACTTTGCTTTTTTTAGCGGTTTAAGAGGCCAAATCTCCACTTGCTGTCCCCAGGGATTATCGCCGTGGCGTCCTTCAAGTCTATTTTTGATTGCGCCGTGAAGATCAAGTTCGTCAAAACTGTTACCGCCCGTTTGAAGTTGCGCAGAACACAACCTTCCGTCTACGACGACCGGACTAAATACGACGTTACTGTTTCCGTCAAGCGATACGCCCTCGTCCGTCCAAGCGTCAAACCGTTGTCCCCAGTAATATAGACGATAATTCCATTTACTCTCGTCTAACTTCTCCCCGTCGAACTCGTCGCTCCAAACGAGTTTCCACTTTTTATCTTTAGGAACTAAACTATATTCGTGTCCTTCTACTTCGTACTTTTTCATATCTTACTCCTTTTTTGATTAATAATTTTCGTTAAAAATAAAACTTGGTTTTCGGCGGTCGAATTGCAGTCAATTCTCCCGTATAATGTCGCAAATTATGCTCTACGTAGGGATGTTTTTTACACTCTTCTTCGTTCAGTTCAATTCCCAGTCCCGGTTTATCCCCTATCGCTATTCTTCCGTTGCTATAAGTTAAATTCTCGTTAGTAATCAAGTTGCGATACTCAACGTCAGAATACATAATCTCTAAAATACTGAAATTTGGACAACACCCAGCAATTTGTAAAGTTGCGGCGTTGGCTACCGGTCCACTGGGGTTATGGGGAGCAAACCCTATATAATGCGCCTCTGCAATCGAGGCTAACTTCTTTAATTCCATTATTCCGCCCGCGTGCGATATATCGGGTTGAATATAATCGGCTGCGCGCATTGAAAACAACGGATTATAGTCAAATCTCGTATATAACCGTTCGCCTGCTGAAATAGGCACGGGCGACTTTTCTCTTACGGTTTTGAGCGCCTCAATATTATTAGGCGGAACGGGTTCTTCAAGCCACATCGGCTTAAACGGCGCAATCTCTTGCGCTATCTTAATGGCGGTCGGTACGTCAAAGCGTCCGTGAGCCTCGATTAATAAGTCCACTCCTTCCCCCACCGCCTCGCGTACGAACGCAATACAGCGAATTGCTTTATCTAAATCCGAAGACGATATTTGCAGATAACTTTTTCCAAAAGGGTCCCACTTTAAAGCCGTTACGCCACGCTTAACCGCCTCAGAGGCTTTCTTGGCAAACTCTTCGGGCTCTTTTGCCCCTGCAAACCATCCGTTAACGTATATTCGACAATCGTCGTTTACTTTTCCGCCTAAAAGTTGATAAACGGGTACGCCTAAACTCTTTCCTAAAATATCCCAAAGCGCCATCTCAACTGCCGAGAGCGCGCTCATTAAAACTGCACCGCCTCGCCAGTATGCGTCGCGGTAAATATCGTGATAATGTTTTTCAATAGTTCGCGGATCTTTCCCTAAAAGGTAACTTCTAATATGTTCTATCGCCCCTTCAAGCGCTTTCTCTTTATATTCAAGCGTTCCTTCTCCAACCCCGGTTAGTCCTTCGTCGGTATAGACTTTAACGAATACCCAGTTGGTTCTATAACAATCCACCACAAAAGTTTTTATATCGGTAATTTTCATTTTTATTATACCTTTCCTTGACAATATCGACTTTAACGACTATAATTATAGTATAAATTAAAAAAATATCGCTGTCAATAAAGAATTTTAGCAATTTTATTAAATATATTATCGTATGGAAAAAATTATAAGCATAGTCTGCGGTATGTTTGACTCTACCGTAAAAAGAAAAAAAGCCGTTTTCTCTCCTAAACGAAAAGTAACCACTTACGAAATTGAATATTTTAACGACGACTATTCGTATACCGTAATCGACGGGGAGAAGTATAACTACCAAAAAAACTGCGTTATTATTGCAAAACCAGGGCAAACGCGCAATAGTAAATTGCATTTAAAGTGCAGTTTTATTCATCTTGAACTAAACGACGATTTTCTTCAAAAAGAATTAAACGCTCTACCTTCTCACATTTTACTATCCTCCCCAACTCAATGTGCGCAATCGTTTAGCGAACTTGCTAAATTATCCGTATTAAAATCCCCCAACGAATTAGAACTTTTGTCCGTTATTTATAAATTAGTGGACACCTTAAAGAAAAACTCCAACTTACATATGACGAGCGCGCAAAAAACCGGCGTTTCCATTTCCGTTTTGAACGCCACCAACTTTATCGACGAAAACTTTACAAGCAATATTCAACTTTCCGATATTGCGCGCTCAGCGGGGCTTTCGCCAGTACACTTTCATCGACAATTTAAAAAATTTTACGGGATTACTCCTCAAGCATATCTTCATAATAGACGCATAGAACACGCTAAATTTTTACTGCTTAACACCGATAAAACTATTACTGATATCGCTTTTCTTTGTGGATTTAACTCCCAAACTTATTTCAATTCGCAGTTTAAAAAAAGCGAAGGCGTTTCTCCTCTTCGCTATCGTGTCGCCTATACGAGCAAATTTTAAAAATTAAAAGAGCCAGTTATATGGCTCTTTTTTCGTTCTACTTTACACGCTTTGAGCGTATCTGACCGTTTCCATACCGTCGCGAGCGTATTTATCCGCGCCCATAACTTTAGCGTACTCTTCGGTTAGTACCGCGCCACCCACTACGATTTTAACGGAAGGCGCGTTTTTTCTAAGAAGGTCAATAGTTTCTTTCATTGCCGGCACCGTGGTAGTCATAAGCGCGCTTAAACCCACGATTTCCGCCTTATATTTAAGAGTAGCCTCTAAAACGCTTTCGGGCGGAATATCTTTACCGAGGTCTATTACCTTAAAGCCGTAGTTTTCAAGCAAAAGTTTAACGATGTTTTTGCCTATATCGTGAATATCGCCTTTGACGGTTGCAAGCACTATCGTCTTGCCGTTCTCGTTTGCGTTTGCGGGAAGAGCGGACTTGATTTGCTCAAACGCGCATTTTGCCGACTCCGCGCTCATAAGTAGAGCGGGAAGATAAACCGTCTTTTTCTCAAAGCCTTCGCCCACGATATTGAGCGCAGGAATAATCTCGTTTTGAACGATCGTAAGAGGCTCGACGCTTTTAAGCATTTCTTTAGTAAGTTCGCCCGCGCGCTCCTTAAAGCCTTTAACTATTGCCTCGGTTAAGGCGGAGGAATAATCGACTTTTTCGCTCACTACCGCAACGCTCTCGCTCTTTACCGCCGTAAACTCTTCAGCGCGCAAAATATAATTTTCAAAGTTTTCGTCCTTTCCCGAGAGCGCGCAATAAGTATAGTACGCTTTAAGCATTTCGCTCGAGCAAGGGTTGATAATGGCGGAGGATAGTCCGCTATTAAGCGCCATCGTAAAGAACGCTGAGTTGAGCGCGTCGCGGTTAGGAAGTCCGAACGAGACGTTGGAAACGCCCAAGACGGTATGACAACCTAATTTTTCCTTGATTATTTTAAGGGCGTCGAGGGTAACTTTAGCGGAGTTTTTATCCGCGCTAACCGTCATCGTGAGCGTATCGAAAATAATATTCTCTTTGCTCACTCCGTATTTTTTAGCAGTTCTCAAAATTTTCTTTGCAATCTTTACTCTTCCGCTTGCAGTACTCGGGATACCTTTTTCGTCGAGAGTAAGGGCAACTACTACTCCACCATACTTTTTTACGAGCGGAAAGATAGCCTCCATACTCTCTTTTTTGCCGTTGACGGAGTTTATAAGCGGTTTGCCGTTATAAAGGCGCATTGCTTTTTCCATAGCGGTATAATTAGAGGTGTCTATCTGAAGGGGCAAATCCACTACCGCTTGCAATCTTTCAATAACCCCGGGAAGAAGTTCGCTCTCGTCAATATCGGGAATACCGACGTTGACGTCCAAAACGGACGCGCCCTTTTCCTTTTGGCTTACGCCTTCGCCTAAAATGTAATCTATATCGTTTTCAACGAGCGCGCGCTTAAAACGCTTTTTGCCCGTTGGGTTTATTCTTTCGCCTATAAGCACGGGTTTATCGCCGAAAACCACCGCTTTAGCGTAAGAAGAAATAGCGGTAACGGGAGTAAAGCGTTCGTATTTTTTGTATACGGTATGCGTTTTTTCGTACATTTTGGCAATATGGACTGGAGTAGTTCCACAACATCCGCCCAAAATTGATATACCCTCTTCGCTCGCTTTACACATTGCTTTTGCAAAGTCTTCTTCCGTTAAATCGTAGACGGTTTTGCCCTCTTTAATGGTAGGAAGCCCTGCGTTAGGCTTTAAGATAACGGGCAGAGAGGTTGCCGATAAAATCTCCTTCCCCACTTCAAGAAGTTTGTCAGGGCCAAACGAACAGTTCGCGCCTATTGCGGACACTCCTAAGCCTTCGAGCATAACCGCCATAGCGGTAGGAGTTGCGCCCGTCATTAGTTTTCCGTCCTCGCCGTAAGCGTTCGTGACGAATATAGGCAACGAGCAGTTTTCCTTTGCTCCAAGCACCGCCGATTTAGTTTCGTAACTATCGTTCATCGTTTCAATATAAATAGCGTCGACGCCCTCTTTTGCGCCAAGGCGAACGGTTTTACCGAAAATACTTACCGCCTCTTCAAACGAAAGGTCGCCGTAGGGCTTTAATAATTTACCAAGAGGTCCTATATCAAGGGCGATATACTTGTTTTGCCCTCCCTTGCTTTGCTCTCTCGCTCTTTTAGCGTTATCAACCGCGCTCTTAATAACTACGCTTAGTTCTTCTTCGCTAAACTTGAGAATATTCGCGCCGAAAGTGTTGGTGCAAACGAGGTTCGAGCCTGCGTCAAAATACGCTCGATGCACGGCTATAATTTCCTCAGGACGCGTTAAATTCCAAAGTTCAGGCTTTTCGCCAGCCTTTAGTCCACGGCTTTGCAAAACAGTGCCCATCGCTCCGTCAAGATAAAAATTTCCCTTTTTGATATCGTCAAGTATCATTTCTTTCCTCCACTCCCACGAACGCCGTTACCGACTTCGAGGGAGACATTAGCATACTGTCGTTTAAGTATAGTCCTATCTTTCTTCCGCAATCGAGAAGTTTGAATATTTCCGCTTGCTCCTCAATCTTAAGGTCTCCGTAACCTGCGGAAAACCTCGCTTTTAATTTTATATTTTCTTCGCTCTCTACTACGGCGATAAGTTCGTCGCAAAGTCTTTCCACCGCCTCAACGCCACACGCGTCGAGCATAACCGCTCTCGAGGGCGAAAGCGCGCTCTCAATTGCGATTGCGCGGTCAACCTCAATCCCAAGCGTTACCGCCGTAAGCATAACGGTTTTGCAGTTTTTGAGGTTTTTGGCTAAGTCTTTCGAGCGAATTACTCTATCTTGAAGATAAACGCAATCGTCCTCCGTTCTCACTTCAAAAAACTCGTAAACCGCCTTGTTTTTGACGAGCGAATTTATCTTTTCTTCCATTTCGCTTGCAAGTTTAAGCATATCTTCGCTTTTCTCTTTTACGCCTGCGTAACGGAGGATTTCGCTCTGTCTTAACTTCAGAGGAGGAAAGGTTTTAATCATAGTTTTTTACCTAAAATTTTAGATACGTTATTTAAAATTTGTTTCGCTACCTCAGGTTTATTCATCGAATAAACGTGAACGTTAGTGATATTATTCGCGTAAAGGTCGATGATTTGGTCGGTGGCGTACGCAATACCTGCTTGGAGCATAGCGTCGGGACTTGAACCGAATTTATCCACTAAACTCTTAAAGCGTTGGGGCATAAAAGAGCCCGATAATTTGATAGAGCGAGCCACTTGCGTTGCGTTAGTTATAGGCATTATTCCGGGGATTACGGGAATAGTTATTCCTGCCTCCCGAATTTTATAGAGGAAGTTATACAGAAGATTATTATCAAAGAACATTTGCGTCGTTAAAAAGTCAAGACCTGCGTCCACTTTTTCCTTCAAGTGCTTAATATCCTCTTTTTGATTTGCGCTCTCGGGGTGAACCTCGGGATAGCACGCTCCACCCAAGCAAAAATCCTTGTTCGCCTCTTTGAGTTCACGAATAAGGTCTATTGCGTAACGATAATCCCACTTGCTCCTATCCTCGCTCGTCTTCTCTTCGGGAATATCGCCACGAAGCGCCATTATATTCTTAATGCCTGCCTCTTCAATATCACGAATACGCTCTTTAACCGTTTCTTTGGTTGATGACACGCAGGTAAGGTGCGCCAAGGTAGGCACGCCGTAATTTTCCTTGATGTCTTTCGCTATCTCAAGCGTGTATTTACTCGTTCCGCCCCCTGCACCGTAAGTTACGCTCATAAAAGCAGGGCGAAGTTTTGCAATTTCTTCAGTAGCAGTCTTTACGCTTTCAAAACTCGTTTCCGTTTTAGGCGGAAAAACCTCGAAAGAAAGAGTGAGTTCACCTTTGTTAAGTATATCAATTATCTTCATTTTTATCTCCTTTAGGCGCAAACATTTTTCCCGTTGCAGACAGTATTATATTGAGCGGAAAAATTCTGTATAGCGCGTACAAGAATTTATACTTTACCCCCACTATATAAAAGGGCTTGTACTTTTTCTTCATTATGATTTTTTCAATCTTACTTGCCGCGTAGTCAACGCTCATACGCTTATGCTCGCGCTTTGAAATATGCTCGTCGGCAAGTTTAATTCTATCGCCGTATCGCTCCGAGGTCGTAAAATTCTTCACTCGGTTCTTGGTAAACTCCGTTTTCGTGTCTCCAAGACAAATAGCCGTTACGTCTATCCCGTACGGCTTAACTTCCTCTCTTAGCGAGTGCGAAAGCATACTAACCGCCGCTTTCGAGGCGCAGTACATACCTCTAAACGGAAGAGGAAAAATTGCGCAAGCAGAGGAAATATTGACTATCTTCGCGCCCTTTTCCATAAGGGGCAAAGCATACTTAGCGCAACGGAAAACACCCATAAAATTGACCTCGAAAAGCCGAGAAACTTCCTCGTCTTTAAGGTGTTCGGTCGCTCCGCTCACTCCGTAGCCGGCGTTGTTGATTAAAATATCAACCCTGCCCCACTTCTCTTTAATTAACTTAAAAGCCTCGATAACTTCGCTCTCCACCGACACGTCGCATTTAATATCATAGTCGTCCGTTTCAACGCTACGAGCAAGGTTTATAACGGTGTTCCCGTCACGAAAAAAGTCCACGAAATGCTTACCTATTCCGCTCGTTCCACCCGTTACTACTATCACTTTTCCACTTATCTTTTTCATAGTCCTATACCGTGAATATTACTGCGCTCAAAGGTTTAAGCACGTCAGTCTTAGTTTTATCAAGAAGGTTTACTACTTTTTTATCAAGTTCGTATACTTTATCGGAGGCGTTTACTATTACGCGGAGTTTTCCACCACGAACGAAGTCGAACACCCCATCGTCCGCTTTCAAAATAACGATATCTCCGCCGTTAAGAGCCTTTCTTTTTCTAAGTCTTCCAAGCGTCTTATAGAGCGAAACGAGACTTTTCTCTTCCTCTCCCCAAGGATAGCAACGACGGTTAAAGGGGTCTTCTCCTCCCTCCATACCTGCCTCATCTCCGTAGTATACGGAAGGCACTCCTGGTAAGCAAAATTGAAGTACGGTTGCGATTTTTACGCGCAAAAGCGCAGTTTCTCTATCGCTTATACTAAAGGTTGCTTGCTCGCTTTTCTTCTCGGGGAGTTTATCGGAAGAAAGGAGGGTGAGCGCGCGAACCGTATCGTGCGTTGAAAGGGTGTTCATTAAGTTATCAAGCACGCGCTTAGGATAGTTGTTGACGATAGAATAGACTACGCGTTTGAGTTCTTCCGCCTTTCCGTCCAGGGCGAAGTCGATTATTGCGTTCTTAAAGGGGTAATTCGTTACCGAGTCAAGTTGTTTTCCAAGAAAATAGCGTCTTCTCTTCCCGTACGCCTCTTTATTCGACGCGTCTTCCCACACCTCGCCAAGCACTACTGCGTCCTTATTTTCGCTCTTTACCGCTTTAGTGAGGTTATCGAGGAATTTATCGGGAAGTTCGTCGGCAACGTCAAGTCGCCAACCTGCAACGCCTCGTCTAATATAATGGCGAACGATACCGTCCTCGCCGTTTATAAATTCGTTATACGAGGGGTTGTCCTCTTTTACGCAAGGCAAAATTTTCACTCCCCACCAACAATCGTACTTGTCGGGATAGTTTTCAAAGTCGTACCACTCGTAGTAGGGGCTGTCCTTGCTTTGATACGCGCCCTCGCTATCGTATCTATTCTCTTTATTAAAGTACACGCTATCGCTACCGGTATGCGAGAAAACGCCGTCGAGCATTACGCCTACACCAAGTTTTTTCGCTTTTTTTATAAGAAGATCAAGCGCCTCTTCACCACCAAAGTCGCTATCCACTCTGCGATAAGAGGAAGTATCGTACTTGTGATTTGATTGCGCCTCGAATAAGGGATTAAGGTAAATGCACTTTACCCCTAAACTTTTAAGGTAGGGGAGTTTTTCAATAACGCCGTAGAGGTTTCCGCCGAACATATCGTTATTTGGAATATTACCCTCTTCGTCGCTCTCAAAGTAAGGCGTTCCACCCCAGTCCTCGCGGTAGAGCATATGCGACTTGCTCTTTATTCTCTTTTTGCCGATTTTGAACCTATCAACCATAATTTGATAGATAATTCCGCCCTTAAAGAGCGAAGGAGCGGTATAATTTTCCTCAAAAGCGGTGAGTTGCCACTCGTCGCCTACGCTTTGCGCAGTTAAGTCCGCGCCTGCGAAAACGCCCGTTCGCTTGTTTCCTACCTCGATTTCAAAGTGATAGAAGTAAAGTCCAACGCTCGTTACCGCCATCTCAATCGTATAGCCCTCTGCCGTTTTCTCCATTTGGTAATAAACGGTGTCGTTGCCCTCGCCTTCCTTTTTAAGCACGAAAAAAGCCTTCTCACCTATCGCCGAGGCAAGAAAAAGTTTGAACGGTTGATTAATTTTTACCCCGCCTACCGGAGTTTTGTACTTCGGTAGACAGGGAAAATACTGCGCTTTAGTCATTGTCGTCCTCTATAATTACGGGTTTAAGTCTCCAAATGTTTTCAGCGTACTCGCGAATACTTCTGTCGGAGGCGAAAGTTCCTGCCTCGGCAATATTGCGAAGAGCCATTGCGTTCCAACGCTTTTTGTCTTGATAAGCGCGGTCAAGGTCGGTTGCTGCGCGAAGATAATCGTCAAAGTCCTTAAGAGCCATATAGGGATCTGCCACGTAATTAGTGCCTAAGGTAAGGTAATCTGCAATATCGGAGAAAGACTGACCCGCAAAGCCCACTCTTAAAGCGTCCACTACTCTACGAATTTCGGAATTGTTAGAGTAAAGAAGGGAGGCGTTGTAGCCTACGCTCCATACCTTTTCCACTTCGTCTGCTTTAAGACCAAAGGTAAAGATGTTATCCGCGCCTACTTTTTCGGCAATTTCAACGTTTGCTCCGTCTACCGTGCCTAAAGTTACAGCGCCGTTAAGCATAAACTTCATATTAGAAGTTCCGCTCGCCTCTTTACCTGCAAGGGAAATTTGCTCACTGACTTCAGCGGCGGGGATAAGGCGTTCTGCTTTGGAAACGTTGTAGTTTTCAAGGAACATTACGTCTACCTTTTGCTTGATTGCAGGACTGCGGTTAATCTCTTCGCTAATGCAGTTGATAAGCGTGATTATGCGCTTTGCGTGATAGTATCCTCCTGCCGCTTTCGCGCCGAAAATAAAGGTTTCGGGGGTAACGGCAAGGTTGGGGGTTTCCTTAACGTCAAGGTACTTCTTGATAATTTTAAGCACGTTAAGGAGTTGGCGTTTATATTCGTGAAGGCGTTTAATCTGCACGTCAAAACGGGAGTCGGGGTTTAAGGTAAAGCCCGTAGTAGACTTGATATAGTCTGCAAAACTTACCTTGTTCTCTCTCTTAATCTTGCTAAGTTCGTCTAAAACTTTCTCGTCGTCTATATACTTTTTAAGACCGATAAGTTTGCTTGCGTCCTTTTTGTATTCCTCGCCTATAAGGTCGTCAACGAGCGACGCAAGACGGGGGTTAGCCTGATTGAGCCAACGGCGGTGCGCAATACCGTTGGTTACGTTGGTAAAGCGTTCGGGGAGAATATCGTAAAAATCCTTGAACACGCTCTCTTTAATAATATCGCTATGGAGCGCGGACACGCCGTTTATAGAGTGCGAGCCGATTACGGCAAGGTTAGCCATTCTAACTTGACCGTTACCCAAAATGCACATTCTTCTAAGCGCGTCGTAGTTCACTTCACGATGCTCGCCACAGAAACGCTCGTCGATTTCCTTAATGATTTGATAAATTCTCGGAAGACGCATTTTTACGAGTTCTTCGCTCCACTTTTCAAGCGCCTCGCTCATTACCGTGTGGTTGGTATACGCAATGGTGTTTACCGTCATATACCACGCTCTCTCCCACGAAAAACCGTACTCGTCCATAAGAAGTCGCATAAGTTCGGGAACGGCAAGGGCAGGGTGAGTATCGTTGATATGAATTGCCACTTTTTTGTGGAGGTTATTAAGCGAGGGGTAGCGACGAAGGTGATCCTTTATGATGGACTGAAGGGAGGCGCTTACCAAGAAGTATTGCTGAGAAAGACGAAGTTGCTTGCCCGCAAAATGGTCGTCGGAGGGATACAATACCTTACTTATAACGCCTGCCTCGTTGTCTGAACGCATTGCGCTAAAATAGTCGCCCTGAGTGAACGATTTCATATCGAACGACGAGCGCGCGGTTGCTCTCCAAAGACGGAGTACGCTCACGCCGTTGCCGTCGTATCCGCTTATCATTACGTCGTGGGGAATAGCCTCAACGACCGTTGCGTCCACGTGGTTTACCTTGAGCGCGCCACTTTCCCAGTGTTCCTCAATTCTTCCGCCAAGTTTGATTTCAAAACTCTTGTCGGAGCGAGGCATTTGCCAAACGTCGCCACTATCAAGCCAGATATCAGGAAGTTCAACCTGAGTATTCTCTACGATCTTTTGCTTGAAAAGTCCGTACTCGTAGCGGATTGAAAAGCCCATTGCGGGATAATCGCAAGTTGCGAGCGCGTCGAAAAAGCAGGCTGCAAGTCTACCAAGACCGCCGTTGCCAAGTCCTGCGTCCGCCTCAAGTTCGTAAAGTTCGTCAAGGTTTGCGCCTAAACTCTTAACCGCCTTTTTAACCTGTTCTTCAAGCCCAAGGTTATAGAGGTTATTTCTTAGCGAACGGCCAAGCAAGAATTCCATACATAAGTAATAAACGCGCTTTGCGCCTTTCTTGCTTGCCTCGGCGTTATAGCGTTGCTTTTTGAGAAGGAGCATATCGCGAATAACGAGCGCAACCGCTTTGTAAAGTTGCATTTGGGTGGCTTTTTTGTAGGAAGTTGCGAAATATTTATCTAATTTTTCAATAATAAGTTCTTTAACCTTTGCAGTAGAAATGTCCATTGTTTTCTCCGTAGTAATAATTAATTGCCAAGCACTTCAAGGTAGTATTTTGCGTACTGTTTTGCGCTACTTGCCCAACCGTAATCGCAGTTCATAGCGCGGTTTTTAAGGGCAATCCACTTGTCTTTATGGTCGCGATAAAGACTTACCGCGCGGTTTACGACGTATAAGAGCGCCTCTTTGGAGTAATGCTCAAAGGTAAAGCCGTTACCCTCGTCACCGTCTTTGCAATCGAAAATAGAGTCGCGAAGTCCGCCTACCGCTCTAACGATGGGAATAGTACCGTAGCGGAGCGCCATCATTTGACTTAATCCGCAAGGCTCGCTCTTCGAGGGCATCAAGAAGATATCTGCGCCTGCGTAAATCTTTTGCGCCATATCCTTGTTAAAGGTGATGATACTTCTTACGCTATCTCCGTACACGCTTTGCATATGACGGAAGAAATTCTCGTGGTCGGCGTCGCCCGTTCCCAAGATAACGAACTGAACGTTGTCGCTCAAGATATCGTTAAAAGCGGAGCGAACGATATCAAGACCCTTGTGATTTACCAAACGGCTAATCATAGCAATCATAGGAATATTCTCGTCAACGGGAAGAGAAAGCATCTTTTGAAGTTCGGTTTTGTTAATCTTTTTCTTTTCCTCTACGCTATCAATATTGAAGTTTGCAAAAAGCGAGGGGTTGGTTTCGGGATTATATACGGTAAGGTCGATACCGTTCAAAATTCCCTTGAGTTTATAGGAATTTTTCATAAGCACGCTTTCAAGACCGTGAGCGTGAGCGCTGTCCATAATCTCGTTAGCGTAAGAGTTACTTACGGTGGAAATGCTATCAGCGTAGTCGATTGCGCCTTTCATAAGGTTGATGCAACCGTGATACTCGATAGACATATACTCGCGATGAGAAATGCCGAACACATCCTCGATAATATCGTGCGAGAATTGACCTTGATACTCGATATTGTGAATAGTGAATATCGTTTTGATATTGCCAAGACCCTCGTGGTATTGATAGTAGAGTTTGTAGTAAATGGGCGTAAGGGCGGTATGCCAGTCGTGGCAATGGATTACGTCCACTCTCCAGTTAAGGTAGGGAATAAGTTCAAGCACTGCGCGAGAAAGAAAAGCAAAACGCTCTCCGTCGTCGCCATAGCCGTAAAGACCGCTACGCTTGAAGTAATACTCGTTGTCGATAAACCAGAAAGTTACTCCGTTATGCTCAAGTTCGAAAAGTCCGCAGTACTGGTTTCTCCAAGCAAGAGGAACGGTGATTGCGGTAACGAACTTCATTTTCGAGCGGTACTCTTCCGCTATCGTGCCGTAGAGGGGAAGAATAACTTTAGCCTCGATTTCGTCGCCCTCGTTAAGCGCTCTTGGAAGAGAGCCGATTACTTCGCCAAGTCCGCCCGTGCCTGCAAAAGGCCAAGCCTCTGCAGAAACGAACAATACGTTCTTCTTTTCTTTTACTACTTTCTTTTTGCTCACTCTCTTAGTAGCCGTCTTTTTAACGGTTTCTTTCTTCTCCACGCTCTTGGTAGTTTTCTTCGTAGTCTTTTTAGCGGTTTCCTTTTTCGCCGCTACCTTTTTGGTTTTCTTTTCTTCCATAACATATATCTCCTTTAATTTTGTCAAAATTATTATAACGGTTGCGTTTTTTCGCTCCCTTTAAGCAAAGAGAACGATTGCATAATTATGCCATCGCTCTCCCCTTGCTATTCATTTGTTTCGTTTATACGATAGTATCTCTCGGTAAGAAGTACGGCCTCGTTTCGTGACCGGACAAAGTACGCTTATCAAGGATATGCGCGTCCTTATCCGCTATTACGCAGTTAACCGTACTGCCTGCTCCTACCGTTACGCCGTTAAAGAGTATCGAGCCGGTAACCTTTGCGCCCTTTTCCACTCTCGCGCCACGGAAGAGAATAGAGTCTTCAACTTCGCCTTCGATTACGCAACCGTCGGCTATAAGCGAATTCTTAACCTTACCGCTCTGAGTTATCTTACAGGGCGCGCTGTCGCGAACCTTGGTATAAATTGCGCCTGCGCCACGGAAAAGTTCGTCGCGCGTTTTCTTATCAAGAAGTTCAAGCGAGTGCTTGTAGTAGTTAGGCATCGTATCAATCGACGCAAAGTAACCCGTGTATTCGTAACCGTAAATATTATATTCGTTTACTCCGCGAATAAGCACGTCGCGAGAAAAACTCTTGTATCCAAGTTCTTCGGCGTTGTCAATAATCGAAAGAAGGAAGTTGCGGTTAATTACGAGCATATTCGTGTAAGCGTTTATCGTTCCGCTGTGCTTAGAAGTGGTTACTACTTTAGTTACTCTTCCACCGCTATCAACCTCCACCGCCGTTCTTACTTTTTCTTCGGTAATTTGTTTTTTGCGGTAAACTACGGTAATGTCCGCGTGCTTTTCTATGTGGTACGCAATAACTTCCGAAAAGTCGATATTGCATACGTTGTCGCAGTCGCTCATAACCACGTAGGTTTCGCTTGACTCGCGAAGATATTGAGCGCAGTTGGATATTGCCTCAAACCTCGACGAATAAACGGTTGCGCTCTCGCGTCCGTAGGGAGGAAGAAGTACGAGACCGCCGTTCTTTCTCGATAAGTCCCAACTCTTTCCGCTACCAACGTGCTCCATAAGCGATTGATAGTTGTATTTAGTAATTACGCCCACGTCGAGTATTCCGCTATTGACCATATTTGAAAGAACGAAGTCAATAAGACGATATCTGCCTGCAAAGGGCACGGAGGCGAGCGTTCTTGACGAAGTAAGTTCGTTTACGCCCTTGTCGTGAATATTTGAAAATACTATTCCTAAAGTTTTCATATCCGTTTCCTCCTACTTTTTCTCGATAATCGCGCCCGACGCTATCACGCTACCGCTCGCAACAACCGAACCTCTACCGATGAGCGCAATCTTGTCCTTACTGCTCTGTTCGTCGCCTATAACCGCGCCGTCTTCAATGGTAACGCTTTCGTCAATCATACCGTAATTTATCGTTACGTTCTTGCCGATTACCGTTCCGCGCATTATTACCGAGTTCTTTATAACGCTACCTTCTCCGATAGTAACGTCCTCGCTAATAACTGAATTAATTATCGTTCCGTCAATCTCGCAACCTGCGGTATAAATGGAGTTCACCACGCTACCGTTCTTGCCGATATAAGAAGGTGGAAGGGGTTCGTTTCTTGAGTAAATTCTCATTTGAGGTTCGTTGAGGTTCATCGCAGGCTCGTCGCCGAGAAGATCCATATTTGCCTCCCAAAGCGAACTTACCGTACCTACGTCCTTCCAGTAGCCCGAGAAGGAGTACGCTTGCATCTTCATACCGTTTTGGAGCATATAGGGAATAATGTTCTTGCCAAAGTCGTTGCTCGAGTTCTCGTCCGCCTCGTCGCGCTTAAGTTCGCGAACTAAAACTTCCTTTTTGAATATGTACACGCCCATCGACGCGTGATTACTCTTAGGCTCTTTCGGTTTTTCTGCAAAGTCGGTAATTCTTCCCGTCTCGTCAAAACTCATAATACCGAAACGGCTCGCCTCTTCCCAAGGCACGTCGATAACTGCAATGGTACAGTCGGCGTTCGCTAAAACGTGTTCAGCGAGCATCTTTGAGTAGTCCATTTTATAAATGTGGTCTCCACTCAAGATAAGCACGTTTTCACTATCGTACTTGTCGAGAAAGTGAAGGTTTTGATAGATTGCGTTAGCAGTACCCTTGTACCACTCTCCACCACTCTTCGCTTGATAGGGCGAGAGCGTATGCACGCCACCGTAACTGCGGTCTAAGTCCCAAGGCTTACCTCCGCCGATATACTCGTTAAGAACGAGCGGTTCGTACTGAGTAAGCACTCCTACGGTATCAATACCGGAGTTGGTGCAGTTACTCAAAGTAAAGTCGATTATGCGGTACTTCGAGCCAAAGGAAACGGCGGGTTTCGCTATTCCCGAAGTAAGAGCGTAAAGTCTCGTTCCCTGTCCTCCTGCAAGTAGCATTGCTACGCATTTTTTCTTTTTCATCTCTTTTTCCCCCTGTTATTATTCTTTTTCGTCATATACACACCCGACATAGGCTCGATATCCATCGTAAGCGAATATTCGTAGCCGTGAGACGGGATTTTGTCCGCCTTGTATTTTACTCTATCTTCGTTCCAGCCGTAGAACGACGAAGATAGGCGCGTAGTGTAAGTTCCCCTGTCCACTCCAAAACGATAACCGTTGAGTTTTACGGGCGAGAAGTTGAGCACTACGAGCATTGAGTTGCCCTTTTTGTCAAAGCGTTCGTAAATAAAGACGTTGTTGTGTTTATCGTCCACGACGTGCCACTTAAATCCGCCCCAGCCTCCGTCCTGTTCCCAAAGCGACGCGTTACGCTTATATACGGCGTTGAGGGCTTTGGTAAAGCGGTGCTGATAGTCGTGAGAGGGATAGGTGAGCAAGAACCAGTCGAGTTCGCGTTTTTCGTCCCACTCGATGAACTGACCGAACTCGCAACCCATCATAAGCAGTTTTTTGCCCGGGTGCGCGTACATATTCATCAAGAAGTTTCTTTGCCCTGCGAACTTGAGTTCGTAGTCGCCCGGCATTTTGTTTATAAGCGAGAACTTACCGTGAACCACTTCGTCGTGAGAAATGGGCAGAACGTAGTTCTCGTCAAAAGCGTAGGTTAGCGAAAAGGTAAGATTATCGTGGATATCCTTTCTAAAGAACGGGTCTTTGAGCGCGTAATCGAGCGTATCGTTCATCCAACCCATATTCCACTTGTAAGTAAACCCAAGACCGCCCTCGCTGACGGGTTTAGTTACCTTGTTAAACTCCGTCGAATCTTCCGCTATCATCATAGCGTAGGGAAAACGCGAGGCTACTGCGGAGTTGAGTTTCTTAATAAAGGCAACCGCCTCTTCGTTCTCGTTACCGCCCAAGCGGTTAGGTAGCCACTCCGTTCTACCGTAGTCGTGATAGAGCATACTCGCAACGGCGTCCACTCTAAGTCCGTCCACGTGGTAAAGGTCAAGCCACATACAAGCGGAAGAGCAAAGTAAGGTTTGAACTTCGCCCTTGCCGTAGTCAAAGCACATCGTTCCCCACTCCTTATGTTCTCTACGAAGGGGGTGCGAAGGTTCGTAGAAGGGCTGTCCGTCGAATTCGTAAAGCCCGTCGGCGTTCTTTGGGAAGTGCCCGGGAACCCAGTCGATGATTAAGCCGAGGTTGTTTTTGTGAAGTTTTTCCACGAGATAACAAAAGTCCTCGGGAGTGCCGTAGCGCGAGGTGGGAGCAAAGTAGCCCGTTACTTGATAGCCCCAACTGCCGTAAAAGGGATGCTCGCTTACGCCGATAAGTTCAAGGTGAGTGTAGCGCATCTTCTTTAGGTAAGGCACGATTTCGTCGGCAAACTTCCTGTACGAATAATAATTACCGTCCGGATACTTTCGCCACGAGCCTATATGAGCCTCGTAAATATTTACGGGCGAACAGTATTTATCCTGCGTTTTCTTCTTTTCCCAGTACTCTTCGTCGTTTACTTTAATCCTTGATAGCGGATAAACCTTAGCGTTAGTTTGCTTTTCCGTTTCTCTATGTAAAGCGTAAGGGTCGCATTTGTGAATAATGCGTCCGTCCGCCGTTTCAATAGCGTATTTATAGCCGTCGAAGATTTTGACTTTATCCACGGTAAGCGTATAAATTCCCTCGCCCTCGTTTTCCATAACGCCAAGCGAAGCGTTCCACCCGTTAAAATCACCCACGACGCTTACTTTTTTTGCAGTAGGACAAAAAACGGTAAAGGTCGCCCTTCCCGTTTTTTCGTCAAACGAGCAACCCATACGCGCGTATGCGTCGTACAGTTCGCCTTGATGAAATTTAATTCTTTCCGTCTCTTTCATAAAGTCCTTCTTTGCAGTCAATGTGGGATAAGATTTGCTTATCTTAATTATATTATACAATATAATATTTTAAAAATCAATGTTTCTTGGCAAGAATTTTTAGTTTTTTTCCCAAATTTTATACTTTTTTTGCTTTAATTCTCGCTTTTTTAACCATACCTCTAATTTTTTGATTGACAAAATGCGAGCCGTTAAGGTATAATTACTGTAAATTTTCTTGGAACACAAGGAGGCCCCTATGACCAACGTACCTAAAACTTTCGCCTCTCTCGTCTTTTCCGACGAGACTATGAAAGCGTATTTACCGTCCTCAACCTACGAGGCTTTTAAAGGCTTGGTGAAAGCAGGTCAACCTCTTACCAAGGAGATTGCTAACGTCATTGCCGATAAAATGAAAGAGTGGGCAATCGAAAAGGGCGCAACGCACTACACTCACTGGTTCCAGCCGATGACGGGCATTACCGCAGAAAAGCACGACAGTTTCATTTCTCCCGACGACAAGGGCGGAGTTATTATGAAATTCTCGGGCAAAGAACTTATTAAGGGTGAATCGGACGCGTCCTCTTTCCCCAACGGCGGTCTTCGCTCCACTTTCGAGGCGCGTGGTTATACCGTTTGGGACCCAACTTGCCCCGCCTTTATCAAAGACGACACGCTCTGTATTCCCACGGCGTTTTGGGCGTATTCGGGACAGGTTCTTGATAAAAAGACCCCCCTTCTTCGCTCCACCAAGGCTCTTTCCGATCAAGCGGTTCGCCTTATCCGTCTTTTCGGCAAGAACACTAACTCCGTTATCACCACGGTAGGCCCTGAACAGGAATACTTCCTTATAGACAAGGACCTCTATCTTAAGCGTAAAGACCTCATTTTTACGGGTAGAACGCTCTTTGGAGCAAAGCCACCCAAGGGTCAAGAACTCGAGGACCACTACTTCGGCTCGATTAGACCGAGAGTTTTAGCGTTTATGGAAGACCTCGACCGCGAACTTTGGGAACTTGGCGTGCTTGCTAAAACTCGTCATAACGAGGCGGCTCCCGCTCAGCACGAACTTGCGCCCATCTTTACCGTAGTTAATATTTCCGCAGACCACAACCAACTTACTATGGAACTTATGAAGAAGATTGCCGATCGTCATAACCTTGCGTGTCTTCTTCACGAAAAACCTTTTGCAGGCGTTAACGGTAGCGGTAAGCATAACAACTGGTCCATTTGCACTGAAGAGGGCGAAAACCTTCTTAACCCAGGTAAAAAGCCCGAGGAAAATATCCTCTTCCTTACCATTATGGCTGCGGTTATTTCTGCCGTTGACGACCACCAAGATTTACTTCGTCTTTCCGTTGCAAGCGCAGGTAACGACCACCGTCTTGGCGCGGGCGAAGCGCCTCCTGCTATTTTGTCAATGTATCTTGGCGACGAACTCGAGGGTATTATGGAGGCTATTGCAACCGACAGACCCCTCGTTCACAAGTCCGCTCACGCAATGGATATGGGAGTTGCGACTATCCCAACGTTTATGCAGGACACTTCCGACCGTAACCGTACTTCACCCTTTGCTTTCACGGGTAATAAATTTGAGTTCCGTATGCTCGGCTCAACGTCAAACATTTCCTGCCCTAACGTAATGATTAATACCGCCGTTGCCGAGGCTTTCGACCGCTTTGCAACCGCGCTTGAAAAGAGTACGGATATTGAAAAGGACGCTCGCGCGCTCATTAAAGAGACCTATCTTGCGCATCGCCGTATCATCTTTAACGGCAACGGTTACTCTGCCGAGTGGACTAAAGAGGCGGAAAGACGCGGTCTTCTCAATCTTCCCACTACTCCCGACGCGCTCGCGCACTATACCGACGAGAAAAACGAGAAGTTACTTGCAAAGTACGGCGTTTACACAAATTGCGAGGTTGCCGCTCGTCGCGAAATCTTGCTTGAAAACTACTGTAAAGTAGTAAACATCGAGGCTCAAACGATGCTCGAAATGACGAACCGCGAAATTCTTCCCGCTTGTCTTGAATATAGCGCGGACCTTTCTAAAGGCGTAAAGAACGGGGAACTTGCGGGCGTGCCTTCAGAGGCTATGCGTTCACTCTTAAAAAGAGTGGTTGCTCTTTCCGATAGCGCGTACACTCTAACCAGAGCGCTTGAGCGAGAGGTTGCTATTGCTCGTACTAAGACTGCGGACGTACTTAACTGCTCGCATTATTTTAAGGACAAGGTTATCCCTGCTATGAACGCGCTCCGCTCTTGTTGCGACGAACTTGAAACGATAGTAGGCAAAGATTACTGGCCCTTCCCCACTTACTCCGAACTTCTTTTCTCGGTATAAGAAAATACAACGAAAAGTAAATCGCTACCAAGTAATTTTGGTAGCGATTTTTTTATACCGTATGCGTTTTTTAGTGTTTTTTTCGCGGATGAGCAACAAGTTCGCCAAGCGCGAAAGAGTAGATAAACATACTCTTAGGTTTAAGATTGAGAATATCTTGCGACGCCGTCATATAAAGTCCGAGTTGAAGGTCGTACTCGCCGGATAGTACCGTTTCAGACTTGGATGTTTTGTAGTCGACGATAGTACATTTATCGTCTTCCACTACCATAAGGTCGATAACGCCTTGAATAAGCGTTGCTCCGTCGGGGCTATAAATGAACTGCTTTTCGCGGTATATTTTCTTGCCTTTAACAAAATCGCCCATAACCTTGTGAGCCGTTCGAAGTTGTTCTTTGTCCACTAATTTTTCTATATTAAAGGTGGGCGCAATTCTTTCCCACTCACTATCGAAGGGCGCGTCAAAGTCGATAAGTTCCATTGCTTTATGGTAGGCGTTGCCTTTTTCAAGCGCTCTATCGTCTCCGTCGCCTCCGCCGTGATAGGAAACGACTTCTTCTTCCGCTTTGTCGCTTACGATAGCAGTTACGCTCTTTTTAACGGGTTCGCTCGAAGGGGTATAACGAGGCTCAAAATAGCGTTTAAGGTACTCTGCGCTCTCTTCGTTTAGCGGACGAGAAATTCTGCCGTGAACGGTCTTTTCACCCTCTTCCACCTCTTCTTCTTGCTCTTCAATCTTGGTTAGCGTCTTAAAGCCGTGGCGCATAAACGCTGGGCGCATCCAGTCGAAGAAACTCTTGCCCTCTTCGTACGCCTTTACTTCCCCTCCCTCGAATATAGCGTCGTTCTCTTTCGCCGTAGCGTACACGAAAAGTTCCTCTTTAGCGCGCGTGAGGGCTACGTAGAGAAGGCGCATACGCTCTTCGGTAAGCAAAGTGCGTTTTCTAACGGAGGCGGAGAAAGTCAGTTTGTTTTTAAGAATTTTTCTGTTCTCGCCGTCGTGGTTTTGTACGCAAACGCCAAGTTCGCTATCGCAAAGCACCCTTGAAGAAAGTTCGCGAAAATTGAACTCTCTTGACGAATTCATTAAAAACACGTAGGGGAATTCAAGACCTTTAGAGGCGTGAATAGTCATTATGCGTACCGCGTTGGTTGCAGGCGGACGCTCGTAGTCGGTATGCTCGTCTTCGAGGTAACGCGCGAACTCGTAAACGCTATCCCCGTACGGCGAAGAGTTTATAAGCGCGAGAAAACTTTCTAACGCGTCCGTTTTTATTTGCGGTTCGTCCTTTGTTAAAACGTAGCCAAACCAGTTCTTTTCCGCTACGACTTTACCCACAGTCTCACCGGCGGTATGCGTGTACGAATAATTTAGACATTCGTTTGCGTACTCGAAAAAGGCTTTTAGTTTTCGCGCAATATCGTCGCCACTTTCCGCGTACTTAACGCAAAGCGCATAAAAGGATTTTTCCGATAAATCCGAGCGACGAATAGTAGCAAGGTCGTCGTCCGACAGTTCGCCAAGCGGACTTTTTAGAGCGGAAACGAGCGCAATATCGTCCGTAAAGTCGGTTAAATATTTTAGGAACTGACAGAGCGCGTTGACCTCGTACACCGCGCTAAAGGACATTTTATCAGAAATGGTTGCGCTTATATTCATTTTGCGAAGTTTTTCGTAAAGTTTACCTACTCTACCACTTCTCGACGAATACAAAACTGCAATATCGGAGGGCTGAACGGGCGGTTTTTTCTCACCCTCAGCGTTATTTTTACCCAAAATGATTTGCTCAATCTCGCGAGCAATCCAGTCCGTTTCCACCTCTTCGTCGCTAACGCTATCGTACAAAACGCCGTCCGGGATAGAATAAACTTCGCTCCTCTCACTCTTCTCTTTTTGGGAAAGTACTACTCTAAAATGCACTTTTCCCTCGGGCGTTTGCTCCCGTCCCGCCGTAAGTCGAGCCTCTCCTGCGTAGTCGAACTTTCCAAACGAGGGTGTCATAAGTTCGTCAAAAACTTCGTTGGTTAAACTAAGCACTGCGTTAGTTGAGCGAAAGTTTGCGTTAAGTGTGATAGGCTCAAGATAGCCGTAACGAGAATAATGCTTATACTTATCCAAGAATATTCCCGGATCGCACATTCTAAAGGCGTAAATACTCTGTTTTACGTCGCCCACCAAGAAAGTCTGAATATTTTTAAGTCCCGAAATTATACGCTCTTGAAGGGGGTTAATATCTTGATATTCGTCAACGAAAACGTAGCGGTAACGCTTTGCAATATCTTCCGCCTCGCGCTCCATAATTGCGCAAGTAAGATGCTCAAGGTCAGAGTAGTCAAGTTTGGCTTTCTTTCTCTTTTTCTCAGCGTAGCGAACTTCCGCCATTTTTACTATATCAACGAGCGTTTTAGCGTACCGCTCGTCAGAGGGCGCGCTTAACGAATAATATTCGTCGTACGGCTCGATTGCCTTTTTATATCCGTCTCTCGCGCTCTTGAACGCCTCTTTAAGTTCAAGTTCTATCTCACTCGTTTTCGTAGAGGGGATTTTGATAAAATCAACGGGCGCGCCGTCTAAAATTTCTTTGAAATTTTCGCACAGTCTAAGCACCAAAGCGCAATCGTTTACAACCGCTCTATCAATCAGTTTTGTAACGATTTTTTGATACCGTTTAACGATTTTCGCGCGTTCACGCTCTACTATTATATCGCATTTTTCTAAGTCGTGATAACCGCTAAAGGCAATATCACTGAGGTAAACTTCGGGGTCTTGTTGGGCGCGTGAAAACTCGTAAATAGTTCTTACCGTCTCTTTAAGACGGGCGTCTGAACGGCGCGAAAGCATAATATCGTAAAGTTCTAAAAAGTCGCTATCCCCTTTCTCCGTCAGTTCCTCAATTACTTCGTCAATCGCCTCGCCGAGCATAACCTTGCCCTCAACCTCGTCGCAAATATCGAAGTTAGGGTCTACGCCGATTGCGTAAAAATAGGTTTTTATGAGGCGCTGACACCACGAGTGAATAGTGCTAATTTCCGCGGTAGGAAGTATCTCAAGCGCGCGAACGGCCACCTCCGCTCCCTCGCCTCCACTCTCCGCCTTTTCCATAAGCGTAGTTAAAAGTTTGTCTTTCATATCCGCCGCCGCAGCGCGAGTAAAGGTGCAAATTACTATGCTTTCAAGGGGGACTTTGTCCTCTAATAAAAGGGAGAGCACTCGCTGTATCATAACGGTAGTCTTTCCGCTACCTGCGCTTGCAGAAACGAGAAGATTGCCGTTTCGAGTATCTATTACTCTTTGTTGGTCAACCGTAAAAGCCATTACTCTTCTCCTCCTTGCATAACCGCCACGATCTCTTCCGCTCTTACGCTATTAGTGTCTCGTCCTTCTCTACCCTTACCGCAAATGCCGTTAAACTCACAAAATTCGCAAGTCTTAACTCTGCCTTCGGTAGGCGAAGGATATAGTTTACCCTCTTTAATTCTAACTACCGCGTTGTCTGCAACGCATTTAGCGTAGTCTATCATTTTATAAAGTTCGTCGAGCGTACGAACCTTGTTCGTTTTAGTTGGGTAAGGCTCGCCCGTCTTTGCCGAAACGCGAACGCTTACTTCAAATACCGTACTCTTTCCGCCCTCGGCTACGCTACGGTCCATAGCGATGATATTATCAAAATTGCCGTCGAACGCGCCGGTAAGCCTATGCGTGTACTCGTCGTCGCTCCAGTTGATTGCAAAAGGAAAATAGAAAAGCCCGGCAGGACGATAACCGTTCTCCGCTAATACTCCGCTATATATGAAAAGTTGGATTTTTTTGCCAAAGTAAAGGTCGCCGTATTCAAACTTAATCGAGCCCGTTTTATAGTCTATTACTCTCGCGCTACCGTCAAAGGTATCCACTCTGTCAATTTCGCCCATAAGCCGAACGCCCGAGGGTAGAGTAATGGTTTTAAGCGTCGAGTCCTCTTTGCCAAAGGAAATTTCCGAGCCGTAAGGGACGAAACTTCCGGCAGTTACTTGGTTTCTTACTATACCGCATAGCGTAACCGCCTCGCTCTTAATTCGCTCAAACATACTCTCGTTAACTTTATAGCGATACTTTTCCAGTTTTGCAAGAGCGCGCTCGAGGTTTTCATCAACGAACTTTTTAGTGTCCTCGGGAAGTCCTTCCTCAACGAAAATCTCTACGAACTTATGTAAAAGCAAGCCCACGTCAATAGGCGTGATTTTGCCGTCTTCCTTTTCTTTTAGTTTAAGACCGTAAGAAAGGAAGTAACTGTACGGACAGTTGTAGTATTTTTGGATTGCGCTTATAGATGTTCTACCGTCGCGGAAGAAAAGCCCGTCGGCGTTAATCTTTTTAAAACCGTCGTCCGCTCTCTCAAACGCCGTGACTTCCATATCGAGCGAGCGAAGAGCGGTGAGCGTTTCAGAAAAGCCCTCGTCTAAGAATACCGCCTCCATAGTGCCCGAGCGCGAGCCAAGGAAAGGCGCAATCTTTTCAATGTCCACTTGGGCGTCTCGCTCTTCGTCAAGGTACTCAATCGAACTCTCCAAGATATTATTCTTGCGAAGTAGCATTCTATAATCAAAGGACGGCTTACTGCCCTCCGCGTCAATTCTCGTTACGAGCAAATGCGAGACGGAAGATAGAAAATGCCAAAGTTCGTCGCGACAAAGCGCGTTCTTTTGATCGTTCTTTGGCTCGATTGCAAGTTGGTACTCGCCCAGTTTATTAGCGTCGGCGTCCACTATAAGCCCGTCGTCAAAGGATACCGACGGCAAAACTCCGTCGTTGAAGTTTACTACCGCTCCGTACTTAATCTTTTGACCACGGAAAGAAGACAGTCCGCCTATTTGTACGGTATCGGGGCGGTTGGGAACGAGCGAAAGCGTCGTACCCTCAAAGCCCTCTCTTAAAATATCAACGAGCGTTTCTCCGTCCGCAAAGTCGATGAATATTTCGTCGAGCGTTTGCAAAAGGTTGATACTCTTTTCATAAATTTGATTGAGGTCGCGCCCGTCAAGTTTGCTTAATTCCTGCGTTTTTTCCTGCGCGTTAGCCTTCTCTAAAAGCGCAATTATCTTTTTAGCAAGCGCGCTCGCACTCGTTACTTTGCCCTCTACTTCGCTTAAAAGCGAAACCAGTTGCGCCCTTGCTCTCTCCGCGCCTTCGTTATCTTCGATAGGCTGGAAAAAGCCCTTGTAGTCAATAGAGCGCGCCTTAACGACGGTAGAAAAAGCGTCGCAGTCCGCTTTACTCACTCCGCTGTAATAGTTAGCGCAAAGAGCGAGCATATCCGCCGTTTTATAACCTTTGTTCACTACCGAGAGCGCGGTAAAAATAAACCTATAAAGTTCACTGCTTGACAGCGCGATTTTCTCGTTAGCGTGATAGGGAATACCGTACTCGTCGAAAATGCGTTTAATAACGGCGAGAGACGCGCTCTCGTCTACTACCACCCACTCCCCGTACTTTGCGCCCGATTTTACCGAAGCGTGTATGCGTTTTGCAACGACCTTATACTGCGCAGGAGCGTCGGGACAACTTACCGCCTCCGTCTCCGCGGTTATATTGTAGCCTTTACGGGCAAGCGAGGTTGCAACGGTAACGCTTAAAGCGTGTTTATCGAGCGCGCTGATAATTTTCTTTACTTGGGCGTTCATCGTGTCGTAAAGCGCAATATAAAAATGGCAATTACTAAACGCGCCTTTCTTGATTTCCTCTAATAAAAGTTCCGCTCTACCGCTTGCGTCCACGTACTTTCCCTTTGTTTCTCGTAAGTATTCGCGGTAAAGAAGGGCAAGGTCGTTTATCTTGCTTACTCCCACTACTTTATCAAGGTCGTCTGGAGAAAGCGAGCAAGAGCGAAAAGTTGCAATCGCGTCGTAAAGTTTAACCGCAAAGCCCGTTCTTAGCGCAGAACGGTTATAGCACACAAGTTTGGGGGCGTTCTCGTGGCAAAGTTTTTTCAAGAGCATTATTGCGCCTTGCTTGCTTAAAGTTTTGTCGTTTTGCCCAAACGAGCGAGTGTAAAGACGATTAAAGTCGCTCACCTCAAGGTCGAACGCTCCCCCTTTAAGAAATAGGCGTTTTTCCAGCGTAAAAGTATAGCCGTCGGGGACTATGACGATATGACGCTCGTCAAGGTTTATCCTGCGGTTTTCTATCTTTTCCACCATCGCGTCAAGCGAGGCTATATAACTTTCTTTTACTATGTCCTGTCTCATATATATATTTTACAATATTTTTCACTTTTGTTCAACTAATTTGAGGGGTTTTGTCCTCTCGTTGTGTCAATATGATGAAATTTATTCGCAAAGAGGAGTAAGAGCAAGCAAATCACGGCAAAATGCTTGCTTGATTTTTGCGGTTGTGTTATAATACTAAGTGGAATTTAACTATAAGGAACTTCGATATGAAAAAACTAATCTCTATCATTTTGGCTATTATATCGGTTTTTGCGTTCGTAGGCTGTAACCCCGAAACGCCTCACACCGACCCCACCTATCCTGCGCCTTGGTCGACGGATACGGTAAACGCGCACCTTGCGTACGAAAAATGCACCTACGCTATTGAAAAAACTAACAAGGCGACGGGCGATATCGTAGCGACGGGCGAAGTAGTTTACGAACTTGCGCCTGCAGGCGCAGACGGTGAAACGCCTCTTTCTCGTCTTAAAATGACGATGAGCATTACCTTTACCGACAAAGCCGTTGAGGGCGATAGAGGTAAAACGGACACCATTTCAAGCGAGGCTATATTCTCGGCTAAGTCCCTCACGCCCTTTTCGAGCAAGCGTACCGTTACCCTCGAAGACCGCGACGGGATTGACAACTTTGGCTACACGCTCAATAACGACTATGTGGCAGGAACTTCCACTATTTCTTATCACGACGGCAAAACCGCGGACCACACCCTAAACTTCAAGGACGCAAACCTCGTTGGCGTTATGGATAACGAAGTAATGTTCTACTACGTTCGCGCGTATCCCGCCATTACCAACGGAACTTACGGATACTTCCGCCTTGCTGACTTTTACGATATGCACCCCACGAACGCCTTCTCTCCCGTTCAAATGAGTTTCAACTGCAACGCTGAGGGCGAGGACGAATCCATTATTTTAAACGGTCTTGACGGTTTCTTAGAGGATAACTCCGTTGCCACTTTGCGCGCAGCGGTAGGCAAAAACGTAGACCTTTCCGGCCCTGCGATTCAACTCTATATGTCCAAAACGCCTTTCACTATCTCCGAGGGCGTAACCACCAAAAACGTTATCGTTCGTATCCGCACCGTTGAGTACAATATCGCGCAGGCTACTATTCAATACCAAACCGATTATACTCTTTGCGGTTACACCACCACTCAAGCGTAATGAAAAAGCATAGATTAAAAAATGCGCGCGTTATCATCACGGGAGCAAGCGACGGAATAGGCAAAGAACTCACCCTCAGACTAATTAACGATTTCGATTGTTTCGTCTTAGGTATTGCAAGAACCAAGGAAAAACTCGAGGGCGTTAAGTCGCTTTTGGGCGAAAAAAGCGAAAACTTTTCGTATATTTGCGCGGACGTATCCGACGAACAGTTTTGGAAGTCGCTCGCTGCAACCTTAGAGCATAACGAATCGGGCTTTGATATGCTAATAAACAACGCTGGCGTTATGCCTCCTTTCGTGCTAACTCGCAACTACGACGAGGAACTTTTCCGCAAAACGCTTGATATCAACCTTTACGGAGTGTACTACGCAACGCGCCACCTTTTGCCCATAATTTCTCGCTCCGATAGAGCAAGCATTATCAACATTTCCTCAGCGGCTGCGCTTTGCCCTATGGCAGGAACTGCGGCGTACTCGGCGAGCAAAGCGGCGGTTAAAGCCTTTACCGAGGCGCTCTCAGCCGAAGAGAAGAATATCTATATCGCCTACGTTTGCCCCGGCTTTACCAAGACTAACCTCTTCCGCCATACCGATAATTTTATGGACGGCAAACTTATCGCCTCGCTTTGCACTCCCGTTGAAAAACTGACCAAAAAGATTATCAAGGGAATAATAAAAGGTAAAAAGCGTATGATTTTCGGCAAGGACTCGCACCTTATAAAATTCCTTCACTCCATTATGCCCGTAAAGAGCGCGCCCCTCATCTTCTCGGTAATGCGAAAATCCAAGGATAAAGCGTTCGCTCAAATGTTCCCGGACGAAAAAAAGTAAACCGTATATAAAAATCCCGAACAAGATTACTTGCTCGGGGTTTATTTTATACTAAATTCCTAAACTCTTTATTTGTCTTTCTTGCATAATTCATTGCTTTTCTTGAACCACTATTTTTTTGTTCAGTTACATAGAATATTATGTAATCGCTCCTATCTATAATTTCAATATTGCGATAATATATTCGAGTATACCACCAACTATTTTTTAAATCAAAATAAACAAACTCTTCATAATTTTTATGCCGTAACCATTGTGGACGTTTATTCTCTCGCTGATGTCTCGGGTCGGATAAACAGAATATCCTTTTTATAAAAGGATATTTTTCTTTTAATTTTGTAACTACATTATAGCATATCTCATCAAATTCCCCAAACCCCCCAAAATAGAAAGTGTCATATTCGCCCGTTACAATCAATTTCTCTACTTCTTTCGTAACACGCTCTGCCATTTCCTCTACTTGTTCAATATTTCTATGTCCAAAAAACGCACAACTTTTCATTTTTTACCGCCTTAAGTGAAGTATACTGCACCTATATATTACACCATTTACGGTTATAATGTCAAGTATAAGTGCAATGTATTTCACTTATATTAACTTTGTGTAGTATGGAGGGCGTTATGGACTTGAATAGAGCGTTTGCGTTAAGGGTTAGTAAACTTTTGAACGAAAAAGGCATTAGTAAATACAGGCTCGAAAAGGAAAGCGGACTTACTCACTCTGCACTCCGCTATATTTTCAACGAGGTCAATAAGGACGTTAAGTTGTCAACGGTAGTTAAAGTTTGTAGCGTACTTGATATAAGCGTTTCCGAATTCTTCAACGACGACCTTTTCAAAAACGAAAATCTTGAATACTAAAATCAATCCCCGAACAAGATTACTTGCTCGGGGGTTTTCTTATATCTTAAAAGTTCCTATATAGTCGTATCCCTTTAGCGCAGGGGCAGGGTTTTCGTTATAGAAATTAAAGGCGTCAGGGTGCGAGACGAAGGCGTGGGCGAGGGCTATGCCCATATCTATGCGGTTCATATTCTCCAGCGTTTTTAAGCCAAGTGGTTTTCGAGAGGGCATAAACGCGCGAAGTTCGTTGCCGTTATGGGTAAAATACCAAGGTTGAGAATTGATACTTGACGGAGCGAGGCGCACGGGTTCGAGGCGAGTATCGAGAATATCGGAAATATCCTCTAACTTTTTGCGCTTAAAGTGTTCCGCGCCACCGCGCATTTTACTTTCGGGCAAGCCTATTGCGAGCATAATCACGAACCGCCACTCACCCTCGGGCTTTTCAAAATCCTTATTCGGTTTTCCAAGACCAAGCCAGCAACAGCCTATACCGTTCGATTGCAAGTAAAGGTCAAGTTGAGCGAATATAAAGCCTGCGTTCTCCCAAAATCCGCTCTTCTCTTCTGAAAAAACGGCAAGGTAGTGAGGCGACGACCACGGCATAAGCGTGCGAATTTTATTGCGCTCAACGATAGAAAACTTTACCTTGATATCGGGGTAAAGGGGTTTGAGCGTAGGAATTACTTGCTCGATTTTTTGGAGCGTTTCCTCGTCAAGAGGTTGAGGACTAAACTTACGAACGCTATGGCGATGAAAGATTGTTTGCGCTAATTTTTCCATAATTATATTATACACGCTCTCTTTATTTTTGTCGAGCGTTTATAAACCGTTGCTTTGTTTTTATAAAAGTGATATAATGTTATTAGTATCTATTTGGGAGTTTATTATGACTAAAAACAAACTTTCACCTAAATTTTGGATTGCTCTCGTTATCTTTTCGCTCGTAGGACAGATAGCGTGGGTCGTAGAGAATATGTACTTTAACGTGTTCATCTACAAAATGTTCAACGCGTCCGCTACCGATATTTCGCTTATGGTCTCGGCAAGCGCGATTGCGGCGACGGTAACTACGCTCGTTATCGGCGCACTATCTGACAAAGTGGGAAAACGCAAAATCTTTATTTGCGGTGGCTATATCGCTTGGGGCGTTTCCATACTCGCTTTCGCGTTCGTTAGAGTGGACTTTTTAAGCGCGCTCTTCCCCACCGTTTCGGCGGCGAGCGCAGGCGTTTCGCTCACCATAATCCTCGACTGCGTTATGACTTTCTTCGGCTCGTCCGCTAACGACGCTTGCTTTAACGCTTGGCTTACCGATAGCACCGACTCCACTAACCGCGGAGCAGCGGAAGGCGTTAACGCTATGATGCCCTTGCTCTCTATTTTGGCGGTGTTCGGTGGTTTTATGGGCTTTGACCTCGCTCTTAAAGAGAGTTGGTCGACCATTTTCGCTATTATCGGCGTTGCAGTTATCGTTATCGGCGTTTTGGGTATCTTTATTATTCACGACCCTGCAGTGAAAGTTGAAGAGAACGGCAAGTATTTCTCCAACATTATCTACGGCTTTCGCCCCTCGGTTATCAAGGAAAATAAACTTCTCTATCTTTGCTTAATCGCTTTCGCTATTTTCGGTATCGCTATCCAAATCTTTATGCCCTACCTTATCATTTATTATAGCGCAACGCTTAAAATGGATAACTACGTGCTTATCCTTGCCCCTGCCGTTATCGTTGCGGCGGTGGTTACTTTCTTCTACGGCAAGTATTACGACAAAGTAAAGTTTGAAAAGGCGGTTATGCCTGCTCTCGGTATGCTCGTTGGCGGTTTTATCCTTCTCTACTTCTTCACTTCTACCACCCTCGTTTTCGTAGGCTCGCTCCTTATGATGAGCGGTTATTTAGCAGGCTCGGCGGTATTTGGCGCAGTAATCCGCGACCTCACTCCCCAAAATAAAGCAGGTATGTTCCAAGGTTTGCGCATCGTAGGTCAAGTGCTTATCCCCGGTATTATCGGGCCTATGATAGGCTCAATGGTGCTTGCTAACGCTGAAACCGTCCTTAACGACGACGGCACGACCTCTTTCCTGCCTAACCAAAATATATTCCTCGCCGCGCTCGTCGTTGCAATAGTCCTCATCGTTCTTCTCGCTTTGCTTTTCGCCCTTATCCGCAAAAAGCCCACGCTCTTTAACGGCGAAGTTTTAGGCATCGTTCCCGAGCCCACTTCCCAAACCGTAGCAGCCGAGCCTACCACCCAAACCGTAACAACCGAGCAAACCTCCACCGACGAAAACACTCCTAAAAACAGCACCCCTACGGAATAAAAAACTAAACAAAAAACAGCCCAAGGCGAACCTTGGGCTGTTTTTCTTATGCGATTTTTAGATGTTAAGTAAGCGTAAAATGTGCTTGCTAACGATCATCAAAATAAGGTCGAGAATCCAAATGATCGTGAATCCACCGATAAGTCTGATGATAGCAGCAACGATTTTGCCTTCGCTAAGTCTGGTAATAACACCGCAAATCCACGCAGTTACGGGAATAATTGCGAGAATTACACTTACGAGGTAACTAAGTCCGAAGTAATCGCTCTTTCCTTTCTTTGCCATAATCTTTCCGTCTCCTTTTTAAGATTTTTCGGCATCATTGCCATTTCTACTCGGCATCGTTGCCATTTTTCAATGGCTATGGAGCAATAGACGAGTGATTAGCCTTTGGCGGTTTAACGAGAAAAATACAAGAAAAACAAGTGTTCTTTCGAGGGCGCATACGGTTTATCGTCTGTAACCGAGAAAAACACGCCGTTATTCGCAGGATTTTTCCGTTAAAAATCACTCAGATATTGCGACAAAGCCATTTCTAATAATATTATAACACGCATTTTTCCATTTGTAAAGAGATTTTACATTTTTTATGCAAAAACCTTTGCCGAATTTGGAATTTAATGCTATAATATTAGTATGTTCGAAAATCGCAAAAAATTACAAGGTAAATTCATTTATACGGGCGAGGAAACCGCGCTTAAAAAAACCCAAACGCTTCGCGTAGTTTTGGGCGTTATTGCTTTGCTCGTCTTTATTATCCCCGAACTTTTCATTGACCAAGAGATTAACAAGTTCTTAGAGCAAAACAATCTGCTCGCAATCTTGCAAACCTACGTTATTCTCGTTTTCTTTGCGCTCATTTTGATGATTTATACCGTCGTTTGTTCGCTCACAAGATACCGCTTGCAAAAGTCTATCCCAGAGTGTCAAGCGCCCAACGCCGGCTTTGATAAGCACACTTGGGCATCACACGAGTGGCAGTTTATTTTAACCACTATCCTCGCTTTAGCAAAAATCGTAGGACTGTTCTTCGCCTTTACCCTTCCCTCTCTTATTCTCGTACTCTGTGCGCTCTGTTCAGCCGTCCTTTCCTTTATAGTAATGCGAATAACCTTCCTTGCTCTTAAAGGAAAACTCAAACTCGTAGATAAAGACGCGCCCGAAGAAGAAACGGAGACTGAGGACGAAACGGAAGACTTTTACGACGATAAAGATTAAAAGAAAAGGACTTGTTTGTCACGTCCTTTTTTGTTTTTATTTAATTAGACTTTCGAGCAAGGCTTTACAACCATCGTAAATATCGCGGTAACAGGTGGAAAAATCACCGCTATACCAAGGGTCGTCAACACTACCGCCTCTATCGGTATAGTCCATAAGTTTTTTAATTTTCTCTTCGCTATCCGAGGGGAAAATTCTTTTAATATTGCGCGCGTTATTCTCGTCCATAATTACGAAGAGATCATACTTTTCGTAGTCGCTTGGAGCAAGCCTTTGGGCGTACTTCCCCTCACAAGTTAAGCCGTGACGAGCAAGTTCTCTTTTTGCAGGCGGATAGACGGGGTTACCAAGTTCTTCGCTACTCGTAGCGCGCGAACAAACTTCGATATCCGTAATCCCGTTATCGCTTAACATTTTCTTAAAGACGAACTCCGCCATAGGCGAACGGCAAATATTACCGTGGCAAACGAAAACTATTCTCATTCCTCGTCCTTGCTTGCGCTCTTTTCTCTTTCTTCTTGCTCTTTCTTGCGTTCGTAATAAGTCTTGTAGCCTGCCTTTTCGTTATCGCCACCGTCCCACTTCTTACCGCCAACCGCTACGAAACCAAGGAGGAGCGCAACGGTAATAACGATTGCAATAATGGGAAGAACGATATCGTCAGTGGTAACTGCGAGCGCGCCGATAAGACCGAACACCGCTACGCCTAAAAGCGCAACGCCAAAGTAAACGTATAACTTTTTGAGCGTTACCGCGCTCTTGTCTACTAAACCTCTAATTAAGAACGCAAGACCGCTTACGCCACCGATAATCACTACCGCCCAGTCGCCCGAAAACCACCCGAAACTATCGGGAACGAGCGCCGAGAGTAGCCATAAAACTGCCGCAACGACCGCGCTAAGCCCTATTACAAACTTAAATAAAAAACCTTTTGCCATAGTTTTTATCCTCCAAATTTTATATACGTATTATCTTTTTCCTTACATTATCCCAAAATTGCAAGCGCAACTATTCCGCCGACTGCCAACAGCCCCAAGAGTACCACGAGACCAACTTTAAGCGCCGAGACGGGAGTTTTGCCAGTAACTTTCCCGTTTACACCGTTAACGAAGAAGTTATAGTTTTTCTCTTTCCAAGTGCTATGTCCAACGTAGAGGGGAAGTAGTACGTACTTATAAGTTACGTTAGAGCACATAGTCGACACGTTAAAAGAGGACACGACGTCGTAGGTGTATTGCGAAAGTATTGCCGAACGAAGTCGAGCATCGATTTTCTTTTTCGCCTCGCTCCAGCACGCCATTCCGTCCTTAGTGTACTGTGTTGCGGTGTATCCGCTCAAAAATCCTTTGTCGTACTCACGGCTTTGGTTGGTATCGAACGGCTGGAGTTTTTCCAACGATTTTTGCTCAATTACGGTAGAGGCTTGAATAAGCACGTCGTCAAAGAACATATCAAAAGTTCCACTTATATTAAAATATCGTGTGTAACGACGACGAACGGTCTTGCCGTTTACTCTAACCGTTTTATAATAGTACTTGCCAAGCACTCCGCTATACGAAGAGTGCGTATTAGTATCGAAAGTGAACGCCGGATTGTAAACTCCGCTAATATTTTCCGCCTTGACTTCCTTCTTAAACTTAGACGGCGCAAAGAATTTCTTTTTAACCCAAGCCTTAAACTTCTCAATTGCCGTATCCACTTCTATCTTAAAAGGGACTACCGCGTTAGGCTTGACGCCCGGAAGTTCGTCCGTTTCAACGATATTCGTCGTTCCGCAAAACGAACATTTTTTCGCAATGTCCTCTCGGCGCAAAACTTCTCTCGCTCCACAGTTCTCACAACGAAAAACGTGCGCCTCGGCTATCCACTCTCTCTCGGCGTTTATTAAATTTTCAAGCGCTTTTTCCTCACTCTCGCTTATCTCAAGCGGTTTAATAGTTCCGCAATAGGGACACTCAAGGGCGTGTTTTTCGGGCGAGAACACCATATTCGCGCCACACGACGGGCATTTCGCTATGTCGGTTTCGCTCTCAACGGGCTCTTGCGCTACGCTCTCTTCCGCGTAAATATCTTCCATTTTTCCTTTCCTTTAGCCTATACCGAAGAGTTAGTAAAATTATAATTTTTCTCCGCACTCGGGACAGAACTTCGCGCCTGCTTTTATCTCCGCGCCACACTTAGGACAGTTAAGAGCAAGTTTAGTTCCACACTCGGCGCAGAACTTCGCGCCTTTCTTAACGCTTGCTCCGCACTTGGGGCATACCGAACCCATAGGCGCGCCACACTCAGCGCAGAACTTCGCTTTCTCGCTTACCGTTGCTCCGCATTTAGGACAGTTAACAGTCTTCTCCGCGCTCTGCTGTTGAGCGTTTTGGTTTTGATACATACCGGCAAACATCGAGCCCATTCCAAAACCCATACCTGCGCCCATCGCCGAGCCTGCCATACCAGGATTTTTAGCAGCCTCCACCAAAGCGTCCGCTTGAGCCATTTGCGTGTAGGCGTCGAGGTTGTTTTTCAAAATACCGAGCGACGCGCTCTTATCAAGAGCCTCCTCAAGTTCTTTGGGCATCGAGAAGTTTTCAAACACGAACTTGGTAAGTTCAAGACCCATTTCGTTAAAGGTGGGTTGCATAGCCTTTCTCACGATTTCGCCAAGTTCCATAAGGTTTGCCGCCATATCCAAAATAGGTATTCCGCTCTCGCCGATAGCGTCGGTTACACCCGTTACGACGAGGCTACGAAGATACTCGGTTATGTCGCCCGTTTCAAACGAGGAATTCGTTCCGGAAAGTTGTTGCATAAACACGAACGCGTCGGTTACGCGGAAAGAATAGTTACCAAAACCGCGTACTCTTACCGCGCCGTAATCACGGTCACGAATAATTATGGGGTTTGCAGTACCCCACTTTTGTCCCGTAAACTGCTTAGTGGATACGAAGTAAATATCCGAGCGAAAGGGGTGCTCAAAACCGTACTTCCAAGACATAAGCGTAGTGATAACGGGAATTGAATCGGTATCAAGTTTATAAAATCCCGGCTCAAAAACGTCCGCCATTTTGCCCTTGTGAGCAAAAATAGCAACCTGCGAATCGCGTACGGTAAGGATTGAACCTTTGTTAACGTGGTCGTTCTTTAAGTCAACCTTGTGAACGATCGTATTTTTACTGTCGTCAGTCCACTCGATATTTCTTAATAATGCCATAGTATTCCTCCTATGTTTTACTACTTATATTATTTATATAATTATATCCTAAGATTTAGTGATTGTCAATAAAATAGCGTATTTTTTGCGCAAAATATCTTCGCTTTTCTATATCATAATATTAAATCGTCATATATCGCGCGCTCGTTTCATACATTAAAATACAAGACATTTTTTTGAGGATGGCAAAATGAAGGAAAGTATTTCAAAGCGAGCAAAAGACGAGGCGCTGTATATTTTGGCTAACTCCGCTACCGTACGCGACACCGCAAAAGCCTTCGACGTAAGCAAAAGCACCGTTCATAAGGACGTAACCGATAGACTAAAACTCATCGACCTCGTGCTTTACGAACGAGTGAAAAAGGTGCTCGATTTCAATATGAGCGAACGGCATATCAGAGGCGGAAACGCAACCAAATTAAAGTATAGCAAAAAATAAAAACAGCGACTCTTCTTATTGAAGGGTCGCCGTTTTTTGCATACGTATTAATTATTTTGCGAAAATTTCCTTAACGTCGTTGCTTACAGTGATAAGATAGCAGTTGCCGTTTACAAGACCGTTATCTACAGCCTCTTGATAATCTTCGCCAAGTTTTTCTTTAAGGTCGTTTGCGGACGCATAGCAAAGAATAGTACCCGATTTGCCGATGTTTGCAAAACCTTCTTTAGAAACGCTAATCCACTCGTAGCCGATATAACCCTTAGCGTCCTCTTCACCGTAAATCGCTACGAGAGCATCGTAAGCGTCGTTACCCTCTTCTACTTTGGTAGAAGAAACGTTGTAACCTGCGTCTTCAAAGTTCTTCTTAATCTTGTCGTTAGCGTTACAGCCGGAAAGAGCAAACAAAAGAACGAAGATTAAACAAAGTGCCGATACGATTTTGATTCCTTTTTTCATAGTTGATATCTCCTTTTCTTTTTATTAGTAATATTGTACCTTATTTTTTTGCGATTGTCAAGATACGCGCCTTATTTTTCTATGATAAATTTTATATTTTTGCTACTTTTTTAACGCCAAGATATTTTTTTCACTTAACCGCATTAAAATAGTAGACTTTTTCAAAAATATTTGCTATAATGATTGTCGACTGTGGAGAGATGTCAGAGCGGTCGAATGTGCTCGCTTGGAAAGCGGGTAGACCCTAACCGGGTCTCGCAGGTTCAAATCCTGTTCTCTCCGCCAAAAAACCGTTACCCATTAGGGTTGCGGTTTCGTTTTTGAAAAAGCGCTTAACTTTTTACGGTTATGCGCTTTTTCATTATATTTTATTTTAAGATATTACTCAGCGTCAGGTTTTTTGAGGTCTATGCCGAGTTCAAGGCCTTCGTACATATAGTCGTTCCACTTGAAGTTCTTGTAAAAGTTAATATGGTAGCGGTGCATTTCTTCAACGAGCAACGAGAATTTACCAGTAGTTTGATGTTTGGGGAAGACGTCGAAGTACTCGCCTTTGAGGTAAAAATTAAAGTAACTTGAGTCTACTTCCGTTATGAGCGTATAGAGGTTGCGATAGTCTGCGGTAAACTCGTACGGCTCGCCGTGGCGCGTTCCCTTATAATGCAAGCCTTTATGGTCGATACGGATTTTGCCCTCGCCCACGATAAAACTCGTTTTGTTGTCTCCTACGAGTCTATACTCGTCCAAATTACCTATCTGGCAGTCGTCCTCGAAGTAATAGTCGGGGTTTTCGCGGATTTCTTTGATGATATCCATACGCTCTTGCTCTACCCAATCGAAGGGCGACGCAGGAATAACGGCGTTCTCGAAGGGGTGGAATTGATAATAATCGTCCATCGTAGCGCCGTTGCCACAGTTCGAGCAAACGATTTTATCGCCCTCGCCTTTCATCGTGAATTCCTTACCGCACTTGGGACATTTATAGCAAAAATCCTCTAAGCGATGACAAATTCTGCCGTAAGTTTTCCATTTAATCTTTTTCTCGGCGTTCCAAGCGTACTCGTTGCGACGAAATTTCTCGTTGATGATATCGTCCATTTCCTCAACGCTCATCTTTTCCACGTCCTCTTTAGAGAAAAGGAGCGACATCGTAGCGAAGGTTTCGCCTAAACGCTCGTCAAGACATACCTTGGTGTTCTGAAGATACTGCCCCTCGAGATAACATAGGTATACGGGAACTTTAAAATGCTTGAAAAGTTTGCTCGTGCCGGGAACTATCGGCTTGTTTCCGCCGTAGTCACTCGCTAAGCCCTCGGGAGCAAAGGTTACGCAACCGTTCTTTTTGAAAACGTCGCTAATGCCCCTAATGTAAAGACGGTCTTGAGAATAGTTCTTCTTGGGGATAACCTTGTCAAGCCCGAATACAAACGAGAACTTTTTGCGGTAGAACTCGCAATATCCTGCCATCATATTCGTAACGCGAGGATAAGTTGCGCCCATTACGTATAAGTGGTCAATGCGCGAAAGGTGATTGAAGATGACGAAACACGGACCTTTGCAGTCGTTTACGTCGTCAATAATGTTAAAATGCGGTTTATATTTGCGTCCGATAATGTCTACCATTATGAACTTATAAATCCAGGCAATAAATTTTGGCGCAGGCTTGTATCTTCTCTTCGCCAGTTTCTCTGCTATCGTTAGTTTCTTTCCCATATCTTTTTCCTTCGTTCTTAGTTTGTACTTCTATTGTAATATTTTATCACGAAAAAGTCAAGAACTTTTCCGCCCTTGCCCTAACTCTTTACCTTTCAGCAACAAAAAACAAACGAATTCCGCTCTATAAATATCGTTAACGCCCAATTCAATCACTGTTAATGTAATTTTTCTTGACGAATTTAATTAAAAATGCTACAATGATAATGCGACCCAATTTAATATCTAATTTCGACAAGTATACTTAGAGCATAAGTGTGCTTTATTTGCATTACATAAATCTTGTCGAAAGATATGTTAGATTGGTGTCGCAACCTTGCGATAAAGCCACTTTGCCAGTGTCGATTATCGCAAGATAGTCGGCACTTTTATTTTATAAAGGAGAAAGAAATGAAGAAATTTTTAGGAACATTTATCTGCGCCATTGCAATTATCTTGTGTTTTACTTGTCTATCAGGGTGTGGCGAGCAAGAGCCAACTTCGCCTCCCGTTCCAGATACACTATCGTTTAATACCCTTTCGGCGGAGGGTACTGAAATTAGGGGAAAAGTAAGTAATGACGTTAAAACTTTTTCGTTCATCAATGAAATTACCGTTACAGGTAATACGAAATTTGTCGTGTCGCAAGATATTTACGGACAACAACAAATAACCACAAAAACAATCCCTCTTGCCGTTGGCGACAATACCGTCTACGTGATAAAAATGCTTAACGACGAGCCCGTAAACGTCTATACGGTAACTATTCGCCGTAGACCTATGTATATAGTTACGTTTAATACTAACGGCGGAACATCAGTGGAAGTACAGGAGGTGGAAGAAGATTCTCATATAACAGCCCCCACTACCACTAAAGTAGGCTACGACTTCATTTCTTGGGATTATGATTTTACAAAACCCATTACCCAAAATAAAACTATAAACGCCAATTGGGTTGCTCACACCGACACCCCGTACAAAGCCGAGTATTATTTTGAAAATCTTGAAGACGAAAACTACACTCTAAAAGAAACCGTTAGTTTATCCGGCACGACTGATACCATTGCCACTATCGATGTTGAAGAATTTGACCACTTTACTTACGTGAAAGATTTAAGCGTTACGAGCAACAACATAAATGCTGATGGTTCAACCGTACTCAAGTTATATTATTCGCGTAACACTTATACTATCTCCAATGATAATACCACTGGTGGAGAACTTTCTATCGTTGGAACTTACAAATACGGTACCCCGCTTTCCATTACTGCAACGACGTATCTTGGTTATGATTTTTGCGGTTGGAGCAATGGGGAAATAATAATTTCCGCCCAAAACACTTACTCAACCGAATTACAATCTAATATTTTAGCAAATTTTACCATTAAAGAAGAAATGGAAAATTTTGAATTTACCTCCACCGCAACAACTTGCAAGATAGCGAGCATTAAAGACGCAACGATAACTTCCATTGTTATTCCCGATTGCGTTACGAGTATAGGAAAATATGCGTTCGATGATTGCAGTAGTTTAGAGAGCATAACGATACCCAATAGCGTAACGAGTATAGGCAGTAGTGCGTTCTATAGTTGCAGTAATCTTACCATTTACTGCGAGGCGACGAGTAAACCGAGTGGTTGGAGTAGTTCTTGGAATAATAGTAATCGTCCTGTTTATTGGAGTAGTGTTATGATTGATGGTATAGGTTATCAGATAAATGGCGATAACGCTACTATCTGCCGTCAACCGTCAAACATTAAAGTTGCGAATATTCCAAGTAGCATTATATATAAGGGAAATACTTATAGTGTAACGAGCATAGGTAGTAGTGCGTTTTATGATTGCCGTAGTTTAGCGGAAATAGTAGTAGATGAGAACAATCCTAATTATAGTTCGCTTGACGGTAATCTTTACGACAAAAACAAAACAACACTAATTCAATATGCAATAGGTAAAACAACAACCTCGTTTGTTATCCCCAATAGCGTAACGAATATAGGGCATGGTGCGTTCAAGTATTGCGATAGTTTAGAGAGCATAACGATAGGAAATAGCGTAACGAGTATAGGTAATTATACGTTCGATTGGTGCAGTAGGTTAGAGAGCATAACGATACCCAATAGTGTTACGAGTATAGGGTATTATGCGTTCAATGGTTGCAGTAGTTTAGAGAAAGTAAATTATCTTGGAACGATAGACGATTGGGTACAAATAGATTTTACTGATGTTTCTTCAAACCCGTTATATTATGCAGAGAATTTATATATAAACGATGAACTAGTGGTTCACGCCAATATAACTAACGCGACAAAAATAAATAGTTATGCGTTCTATAATTGCAGTAGTTTAGAAAGTACAACGATACCCAACAGTGTAACGAGCATAGGGGTTTCTGCGTTCAATGGTTGCCGTAGTTTAGAAAAAGTAAATTATCTTGGAACGATAGACGATTGGGTACAAATAGATTTTACTGATGTTTCTTCAAACCCGTTATATTATGCAGAGAATTTATATATAAACGATGAACTTGTAGTTCACGCCAATATAACTAACGCGACAAGAATAAATAGTTGTGCGTTCTATAATTGCAGTAGTTTAGAAAGTACAACGATACCCAACAGTGTAACGAGCATAGGGGATTATGCGTTCGATGAGTGCGATAATTTAACAGGCGTTACGATACCTAATAGCGTTACGAGTATAGGGGATTATGCGTTCGATGAGTGCGACAGTCTTTCTATTTACTGTGAGGCGACAAGCAAGCCGAGTGGTTGGAGCAGTTATTGGAATTATAGTAATCGTCCTGTTTATTGGAGTAGTATTATAGTTGATGATATACGTTATAAATTAAATGGCGAAAACGCTACTGTTGCGAGACCATTGTCAAATATTAAAGTTGCGAATATTCCAAGTAGCATTACGTATAATGGAAAAATTTATAGCGTTACTAGTATAGGTAGTAGTGCGTTCAATGGTTGCAGTAGTTTAGAGAGCGTAACTATACCTAATAGCGTTACGAGTATAGAGAGTGGTGCGTTCAATGGTTGCAGTAGTTTAGAGAGCATAACAATACCTAATAGCGTAACGAGGATAGGTGGTAATGCGTTCAATGGTTGTAGCAGTCTAACGAGTGTAACAATACCTAATAGCGTTACGAATATAAGTAATTATGCTTTCAGTGGTTGTAGCAGTTTAACAAGCGTTACGATACCCAATAGCGTTACGAGCATAGGTGATGGTGCGTTCTATAATTGCAGTAGTTTAGAGAGCGTTACGATACCCAATAGTGTTACGAGCATAAAGGCTAATGCGTTCTATAATTGCAGTAGTTTAGAGAGTGTTACGATACCTAATAGCGTTACGAGTATAGGTAATTATGCGTTCGATGGTTGCGACAGTCTTTCTATTTACTGTGAGGCGACAAGCAAGCCAAGTGGTTGGAGTAGTTCTTGGAATTATAGTAATCGTCCTGTTTATTGGAATATTGTTATGATTGATGGTATAGGTTATCAGATTGGCGATAACGCTACTATCTGCCGTCAACCGTCAAATATTAAAGTTGCGAATATTCCAAGTAGCATTACGTATAATGGAAAAATTTATAGCGTTACTAGTATAGGTAGTAGTGCGTTCTATAATTGCAGTAGTTTAGAAAGTACAACGATACCCAACAGTGTAACGAGCATAGGCAGGAGTGCGTTCTATAATTGCAATAGTTTAATTAGCATAACAATACCCAATAGCGTTACGAGCATAGGTGATTATACGTTCTATAATTGCAGTAGTTTAGAGAGCGTTACGATACCTAATAGCGTAACGAGCATAGGGGCTAATGCGTTCAATGGGTGCAGTAGTGTAGAGAGCGTTACGATAGGAAATGGTGTAACGAGTATAGATAGTGGTGCGTTCTATAATTGCAGTAGTTTAGAGAGCGTTACGATACCCAATAGCGTTACGAGCATAGGCAGGAGTGCGTTCTATAATTGTAGTCGTTTAACAAGCGTAACGATATCCAATAGCGTAACAAGTATAGGTAATTATGCGTTCGATGGTTGCGACAGTCTTACAATTTACTGTGAGACATCGAGTGCGCCGAGCGGATGGGATAGTTCTTGGAATAGTGATAATCGTCCTGTGGTTTGGAATAGTGTTATGATTGATGGTATAGGTTATCAGATAAATGGCGATAACGCTACTATCTGCCGTCAACCGTCAAACATTAAAGTTGCGAATATTCCAAATAGCATTACGTATAATGGAAAAACTTATAACGTAACGAGCATAGGAGATAGGGCGTTCAGTGGTTGCAGTAGTTTAATTAGCATAACAATACCTAATAGTGTTACGAGCATAGGGTATGTTGCGTTTTTGGGTTGCAGTAGTTTAGCGGAAATAGTAGTAGATGAGAACAATCCTAATTATAGTTCGCTTGACGGTAATCTTTACGACAAAAACAAAACAACACTAATTCAGTATGCAATAGGAAAAACAGCAACCTCGTTTGTTATCCCCAATAGCGCAACGAGTATAGGTGATGGTGCGTTCTGGGTTTGCAAAAGTTTAACGAGTGTAACGATAGGAAATAGCGTTACGAGTATAGGTGATGATGCGTTTTATAATTGTAGTAGTTTAGAGAAGGTAAATTATCTTGGAACAATAGACGATTGGGTAAAAATAGATTTTAATAGTGCTCATTCAAACCCGTTATATTATGCAAAGAATTTATATATAAATGATGAACTAGTAGTTCACGCCAATATAACTAACGCGACAATAATAAATAGTTGTGCGTTCTATAATTGTAGTAGTTTAGAAAGTATAACGATAACCAACAGTGTAACGAGCATAGGGGTTTCTGCGTTCAATGGTTGCAATAGTCTTTCTATTTACTGTGAGGCGACAAGCAAACCGAGTGGCTGGAGT
Organism: Pumilibacteraceae bacterium; assembly: GCA_045532295.1. GTDB lineage: Bacteria > Bacillota > Clostridia > Christensenellales > Pumilibacteraceae > UBA10677. Next base: position 85,184 of record JAZSFP010000011.1, read on the forward strand.
AGTTCTTGGAATAGTGATAATCGTCCTGTTTATTGGGGAGTTAGTTTACAGAACTAAAAAGGAAAAAACAAATGAAAAATTTTGAACGTATTGAAGATTTGTTTTTTATCAGCACGCCATTGGATTTGCGCGACTTGGAATTAGACGAAAATTTTATGCCTTGCTTGAATAAGTTTAACTATAACTTAGTATTAAACTCATATAATAGCAAGCCTAATAGCATACAAGCAGAAAAATTTTGCAAGAAATTGATGGCAGAGTTCAAGGAGGCATCGCGAATACCTAAAGAAGAAATCCACAAATTACTTGCTAAAATAGCAGCAGAAAACTCCACCCGTACTCCTAATGATTCAATTGTAAGTTTTTCTAACTACATTTGTTCCCCAGAATTCAATTTTTGGGAAAGGTTAAAACGAGGCGAAAAAGAATTGCCTGATAATCTTTATCAATTCGTCAAAGAAAACGAAAATCGCAAGGAAAAAAGTTTATCCACAAAAATTTGCAAATATTTGAACGAGTGGATATATAAGCAAAATGATTTTACAATTAACGATTCGATAGTAAGAACCGTTTTGCCGTATTATTTATCGAAATATGGTGTGGATAAACGATTCTGGACACAAAAAAGCAAAAACGAACTAACGGTTGCTACTTTTGAAAGTAGCACTGCTCCCTACTCTATTTTTTATACGGCTTTTGAACAACTATCTAATAAAGTTCAAGAACTAACCTACCACGAAATAGATTTTATTCTGTGGTATTGTTTCAAAGACGATAGCGTAAAACTTGCTCTTGCAAAAAGTTTTGCTTTGCGACAAGCAAATTTATAGACCTAATATTAAAAGGATAACCGTCGGTGGTTATCCTTTTTACTTACCTGATTTTATTAAGGTTGTCAATTAAAAGTTTGGAGGTGTTAAAAGAGCGTCAACGATAAACGCTTGACTAAGAGAGAGCGCTCGTGCTATACTTAAATAAAGAATTAGGAGAACGGTATGAATATTCAAGGACAGTTTGAAGACAAAGAGAAAAAGGCTAAAGAGCCAAAAGTCAAGGCGCTTGGAAAAGCGAGCAGACCGTTAGTTGAAAACGAAAATGAACTCGTTTCATTCGGCGTAGACTTTAAAACTTACGATGCTTATAAGGACGTTACTTTTGCAATCAAGCCAAGAAAGACGGTGGAAAAAGTTAAAGCGGAATTTCTTAGTATGATTACCCGCAACGCTAACGTTGACAAAGGCTTTATTGAGAAGGTTAAAACGATGGACGCGAGCGAATTTATCGAGGCGCACTACTTCGAGGTTTTCTATTTCTCTAACCTCAGTTTTAACACTTCGTCGACCGAGGCTACTTACGACTATCGCAAGACGGGAAAGTATACCGTGCAAACCTCTACTGACTCAAACGGTAAGGTTACTTCTACGGTAACTCCTGAAACCGAGCGAGTTTACGCCGGCTCAATCACGCATACTTATAGCCACAATCGTAAAAAGGCAAAGTACTGCGCGTCGCATATATTTCCAAAGGATACTTACTACAAGATTTTCGACGCTAAGCAAGAGGATATTTTCCCTCAACAAGAAAATTCGTCGTTATTCGTTTTCCGTCCTTGGCAAAAGAAAATGCTTAGGCATTTTAAATTCGACGAACGCTCAAGAGTGATAGCCGGAAGTGATAACAGACCCCTCGACTACATAGTAAAAGATTACGCGAAAGCAACTTTATCCGACGCTACCGCGTACATCACGAGTCTTGATATAAACCAGATTTTACTCTTCCCCGTTTGGAATATTTCCGTTGAGTATAACGGCAAAACATACACTTCTCTGTTCTCGGACGAGAGCGTAAAAATTCCTTTTACCGAAGACTGTTGCTCTCTTCCGCTCTGCGTTCCCTCCGGCGCGCAAAAGGGTTTTAACGCTTTAACTAATATTATGGTTGCGATTACCATAATTGACTTGATTGCGCAAATTGCGTTTTTAGCAATATTCCCGGGCTGGTACAAACTCGCGCCCGTTATTGCCAAAATAGTAGACGTGTGGCTTGTTTGTCTATTCCCCACGCCCGTTAATAATAATTCAAAATCAAAGTATTTAAGCGCGTTCACTTTAGGCGCGGAGTACGAGCATCGAAAAACCGGCACTCTCCTTCGTTTCTTTGCTACGCTCGCCTTCGTTGCTATTAAGATAGTTGCGTATATCTTAATGGGCGCGTTTAACGGCATCGTCGTAACCTAAAAAATAAAAGCCTCGAAGATTAAACTTCGGGGCTTTTCGTATTAAAATTTATATACCGTATTAAATTTTTTCGAGCGGTGTCTTAACTTCGGGGCAGGGAATAGCCGTCGATAGTACGGGCATTTTAGGAGCAATATACTCGATTGCGTTAAGAAGAACGGTACGGATTTTCTCGTTCTTGTAAGTGGGTAGCGTTTCGTGGCCGGGACGGAAGTAGAATACTTTACCGTAACCGCGGTTATACACTAAGCCCGAACGACAAACCTCTCCGCCCTTAAACCAACTGATGAAAACGAGTTCGTCAGGAGCGGGAACGTTAAAGGGCTCGCCGTACATTTCTTCGTGTTCAAGGTCGATATACTGTCCCACTCCGCGAGCAATGGGATGAGCAGGGTTTACTACCCAAACACGCTCGTTCTCGCCACACTCACGCCAAGAAAGTTGTCCGCCTCCGCCGATAATCTTTCTAAAAGGCTTGGACATATGTCCGCTATGAAGAACCATAAGACCCATACCGCGATTTACGTACTCGACGATAAGGTCGGAAACTTTGTCGTCTACTCTACCGTGATACCAGTGTCCCCAAAGCACTAAAACATCCGTCTCTTTAAGGACTTCTTCGGTAAGGTTACTGCCGTCAGGGTTATCGCTATCGCCGTAAACGAAAAACTTAACTTCGTGATGCTCCGCTAAAAACGAGCGAAGGCACTCGTTCATACCCTCGGGATAGTTTGCCTTGCCCTCGGCGTTATCCATACTCGGATTGTATTCAGTAAATAAGGTTACTCTCATATTTTTACTCCAAAATTAGTCGAAGAAATAGGGCTTGCCCGTCTTTTCAGACTCGTAAATGCCTTCCAAAATTCTGGTTACGCAAGCGGCTTGCTCAGCAGTAACGAACAGTTCGCCCTTACCTAAGATTGCGTTTACAAAGCACGCTGCCTCGAGGTCGCGGGGGTCTCCACCGCCCGTGCCTTCGTAGAAGTCTACCTTGCCTGCTTTGAGGTTAGGAAGAGTTACGAACTGACGGTTGTTGCGAACGCCGTTAAGACGAAGTTCACCTTCAGCGGGCATATCCGCGCCACCCTTTTCTCCGCAGATAAGCGTAACCGCCTCTTTAGCGTCGATATAGTTAAGCGCCCAAGAAGAACGAAGGTTGATGAGCGCGCCGTTCTTCATTACGACGAAACCGAACGCTGCGTCCTCAGCGGTAAATCTTTCGGTGTCCCAGTCTCCCCAAGCGTTACCGGTGCCCGTCTGCTTATTGAGTTTGTGGAAAGTCTTGCCTACGCAGTAAGCAGGCTCGTAGTTGTTCATCATAAAGAGGGTAAGGTCGAGCGCGTGCGTTCCGATATCAATAAGCGGACCACCGCCTTGCTTTTCTTCGTCGATAAACACGCCCCAAGTAGGTACTGCGCGTCTTCTGATTGCAGTGGCCTCAGCGTAGTAGATTTCGCCGAACTCGTCCTCTTCGCAAAGTCCCTTAAGATACAAACTGTCCTTTCTAAAGCGGTTTTGATAACCGATAGTGAGTATCTTACCCGACTTATCGCGAGCCTCAATCATCTTCTTTGCCTCTTCGTAGTTCATCGCCATAGGCTTTTCACACATTACGTGCTTGCCTGCGTTAAGCGCGTCTACGGTTATACGGCAATGCTCACTGTTGTGCGTAAGTACTAAAACTGCGTCGATGCTCTCGTCTTTGAGAAGTCCTTTGTAGTCCTCGTAAACTTTGCTCTCTTCAGTACCAAAGTTAATCTTTGCTTGTTCAGCGCGCTCAACTACGATATCACAAAACGCTACGAGTTCACTGTTAGGGTTTGCCTTGTGAGCAGGCATATGCTTTCCTCTTGCAATACCGCCACAGCCGATTACGCCTATTCTTACTTTTTCCATTTTGATTTGCTCCTTTTTTTAACTATTTATTATTGCTTAAACCCACCACATTGCGCCGGGCTTTTCTTTTACGATCTTGTCTTTAAGGAAGTTAACTGCTTTTTCAAGACCTTCCTTTGCGGACATTAAGCCGTCCTCGTGCTCAATAGAAATACTATCGTCGTAGCCGTTTACCAAAAGCGCGGAGAGAATATTTCTCCAAGTGCTATCGTCGTTACCGTAACCCATAGTACGGAAAGACCACGAACGGTTCTTCACGTCGCCGTAGGGCTTGGTGTCAAGAACGCCGTTCTTTCTCGAATTAACGGGGTTGATGAGAGTGTCTTTTGCGTGGAAGTAATGGATTGCGTCGCCAAGTTCGTAGATAACGTCAACGATATCCATACCTTGCCAGATAAGGTGCGAAGGGTCGAGGTTTGCGCCGATAATAGGACCTACCGCAGCGCGAAGACGGAGCAAGGTTTCAGGGTTATAAACGCAGAAACCGGGGTGCATTTCAAGAGCAATCTTCTTTACGCCGTTCGCCTCGGCAAATTTAACTTCTTCCTTCCAGTAGGGAATAAGCACTTCGTTCCATTGATAGTCGAGAACATCAAGATACTCGTTAGGCCAGGGGCAAGTTACCCACGAAGGCTGTTTAGCGTCGGGGTCGGAGCCGGGGCAACCGGAAAAGGTTACTATTCTGTCAACGCCGATTTGACCTGCAAGAACGCAAGCCGCTCTAAAGTCTTCCTCAAAACCCTTTGCAATCTCGGGGTTGGGATGAACGGGGTTGCCGTGAACGGAAAGCGCGCTAATCGTCATATTATATTTTTTGAAGGTTGCCATAAGTTCGTCGCGCTTTGCTTTATCTTTACAAAGAATTTTAGCGTCTGCGTGAGCAGTACCGGGGTAACCACCTACGCCAAGTTCGAACTGGGGCACGCCAAGCGAGGAAAGATACTTCAAACTCTCGTCAAGACTCATACCGCCTAAAACACCACTTACTACACTTAATTTCATTTTTTAATCCTCCGATTTTATTACATAAAAAAGCCGTGGCGAGTCGCCACAACTTTTCTTTAGATTTCTTTAATTATTGCTTGACCAAGGCGCGCGGACTCCTTCGCCGCTTCCATAACGCCGAATACGCGCATAACTTGTCTCTTTTGTACCGTCGTGGGCGTTCCCTTTAAGATAGCGTCCATAAAGTTAGAGTAGAACGCGTTGCCGTCGCCACGGATAATTTCGAGGGGAAGTTCTTCCTGCGTTTCCTCTCTTCTTTTCGCCATAGTACGAGTAAAGCCGTTACCTGCAGTTACCACCTGAAGTTTATCGTCCTCACGCTGTTTTACGCGAACTATTCTGCCGTTTAACTCCCAGTCGGTTACTTCGCCCGTACCGTTTACGCCGTAAACTCTCCAGCGAGGAAGAGGTAAGAAGGTGTTCGTTTCTACGACGATTTGGTAAATCACGCCACTTTTGAAAGTTATTTCAAGATTAAACGCGTCGTCAACGTCTTCGCCCTGCTCGAAAGAATAGGTCGAATATACGCTTACTACGGGTTCGTCGAACATTAAAAGCGCTTGGTCGATGAGGTGAACGCCCCAGTCGAGCATCATTCCTCCGCCCTGGCTTGCTTTCTTTCTCCACGCGCCGGGAATACCGTTGCAACCTAAAACTCTCGACTCCACTCTGTAAACTCTACCGATACAGCCGTTATCTACGATATTTTTAGCGGTCAAGAAGTCGCTGTCCCAACGACGATTTTGGTGAGGCGAGAACACTACGCCTGCTTTTTCAGTAGCCTCGTACATTTTTGCGGTCTCTTCGCTGTTCATTGCGGCGGGCTTTTCAACGATAATATTTTTTCCGCACTCTGCCGCCTTTACTACGTATTCGCAGTGGCTATCGTTAGGCGTAGAAACCAAAACGAGTTTAATGTCCTTATCGTTCCAGATCTCGTCTGCGCTATTAAAAGCGTGAAAGCCAAGGCTTTTTGCAAAATCAACTCTTGCAGGATTAGTGTCGTAAATACCTGCAATCTCAAGTTTTTCGGGATAGTTGCTGTCGTTAAGTCTTTTGATAATGTGCTGACGGTGGCAGTTGCCCATTCCACCGTAGCCGATAATTGCCATTTTCATCTAAGTAGTAATTCCTTTCCCCTGTGGGTTGTAATTTTTTTGCATAAATCAGTTGACTTACTTTTCCTATAATGATATAATAACACCAAATATTGATTATTTCAATAGCATAATCACACAAAACCTTTTCAAATATTGACTTCTTGACTTTTAAGGAGTAAAACGCTTATGAAAAACGTAGTTTACGAATACTTTCACGACAAGGACACTAAACTTCATATAAGTCTTGGACGGAGCAACGTAGCCTTCGACCACTTTCATCGCTCGGTGGAAGTTCTTTTCGTGCTTAAGGGCAAAGTAAAAACCACCGTGGGTAACGAGACCTTTATTGCAAGCGCGGGGGATATTATTTTCGTGCATAACTACTACGTGCACTCCTTCTTCCCCGAGACCGATTACGAAAAAATCTTCTTCGTTATCCCGTTTGATTATTCGCATAGCGTTGATAAAGTATTACTTAACTCTACTCTTCCCTCGCATCTATCCGATAAAAAATTTAACCGCACGCTTTTACCCTACGTTAAGAAACTTTACGAGGATAAGTCTCTTCCAAAGATGGTAGTTCAAGGGTACTTGAGCGTTATTATGGGCTCGCTGTTTGCTCACTACACGCTCTTGCCCGTGGAAAAGCCGAGCAACATTGAGTTTATGGTGGACGTTCTTCATTACATTGACGAGCACTACTCCGAGGAACTTACGCTTGATAGTATCGCCACTACTTTCGGTTATAACAAGTATTACTTCTCGCGTCTTTTTAACAGTTACATAGGCGAGAGTTTATCGAATTATATAAACGTAGTTCGTATTCAGCATTTTATTCGCCTAACGGAAAAAGAGGAATCCGTTCCCGTCGCTAAACTTGCTTTCGATTGCGGATTTGACTCGCTCACTACTTTTTATAGGTATTTCAATAAACTATACGGCAAAACTCCCAAGGAATATTTAATGGAAAAAAGATAGAAAAAGGGCGACTTTAGGTCGCCTTTTGTCGTGAATTTTTAATACCGTTATTGAGTTTTCAGTACTTTTTTGACTTTTAAATAATTTTCTTGCAAAGGGAATAACGCCTTTTTTACGCTCTTAATTTTATATCCGCCGGAATTGACTTCAGCGTACTGACCGTCCTTTTTATACTCTCTTATGAGCGCGCCCTGGGGAATAAAACGGCTATCACTTATTGATATATAGAGGTTAAAATATCTGCGAAGTCCGCTTATAAGGTTTTCTAGTTTTTTGCGGTTTTTTCTATTAAAGGGCAAGCCGTCGAGGTTGATATAAACTTCTCTAACCGCTAAATTATAGTTAGCGAGAAACTGCGCTTTGCGATAGTCGATTACGCTTAAAGCGTTCATCTTTTTTCTAAAGGGAAGGTCGAGGAAAAACAGTTTGCCGTAGTACTTAACCTCTCGCATAGGCACGGTTCTACGCATAGCGTTTGAACGCTGATAAACGATATACTCGCTCACTTTCATATTGCCAAAGGGAATTTCGCCCACGGCAAAGAGCGTTTCGCCGTTCTCTTCTTTTACGGCAAGAAGTTCGTCGTTATCGAGGTACTCGTTACACTCGCTTACCGATTTTTCCAAAAAATGCTTGCGCTTTGCGTTCACTTCGCCTATACAATAAGTAATCATATCTATCTCCTTGGCTCAATTATTTCCCACTTTTTTATTTTAATACCTTGACAAACGCCTTTTATTGATATATAATGAACCTATTAAATTTCAAAGGAGTTTTTTATGAAAATCGTTACGCCCGTTGGGGACACTTTAGTAAACAAAGTAGGCGACAAAGAGGCTATTCGCCTTATCAAAGAGGCTGGCTTTGACGGATACGATTATACCGTTTCAAACGGCGCTCATAGAATTTATCAAGAGGACGGGCTTGAGTACGCAAAAGAAATCCGCGCTTACGCAGATAGCATCGGTATTCCTTGTCTTCAGGCTCACGCGCCCTTCGGCTATATCGGAGGCGAGGCTGACTTTGATAAGTTCGTTTCACTTCACACTCGTATGCTCGAGGTTTGCAATATCCTCGGCTGTCCGCTCGTAGTAATCCACCCTGCGAATAACTTCTCAGCAGAAGACAACTACAAATATTTATACCAAAAACTTCTTCCCCTCGCGGAAAAGTACGGCGTTAAGATTGCTACTGAAAATATGTGGAACTGGCGCGTTCCCGGTCGCTTGACTATCCCCGCTGCGTGCGGAACGGCGGAAGATTTTAACGCGCATATCGATATTGCGAACTCGCAGTTTATGACGGGCTGTCTTGATATAGGCCACGCCGAAATGCCTTTCTCTCCCGGCGCAGAGAAAATGATTAAAGCAATGGGCAAAAACGTAGGCGCGCTCCATATCCACGACAATAACCTTATTGACGACGAACATATCTACCCCTACTGCGGTAGAATTGACTGGCAACCTATTTTGGACGCGTTACGCGAAATAAATTATAGCGGAGTTCTTACCTTTGAGTGTTCCTCTCTTTACAGTAAAGTACCCGCGCCCCTAACCGTTCCGGCGTTAAAATTCCTTTGCGAAATAGGTAAATATTTTGCATCGGAAATCGAGAAATAATAGTTAAGCCCAACCGTTTTGGTTGGGCTTTTAATTTACTTTTTCATTTTTCTTCTAATCCTATTGAGGTGGCGTTCAAAACTTCCGCTGTTTATAAACTCGGCGAGCGCGTACTGTTCCATTACGGGAACGGAGCAAGAAAATCCGCCCAAGATTTTATCGTATAGGGGAAGTAGCGCGTCGGGTAAAATCATATAGCCCATACGCATTGAAGGTGAAAGACTTTTAGAGAAAGTATTAATATAAATTACTCTGCCCTCGCCGTCCAAAGCGTAAAGCGATTCTACGGGGTTGCCGGGCTTAAAAAATTCGCTCGCAAAGTCGTCCTCGATAATGTATCCGCCTCGCCTTTTCATAAGGTTGAGGTATTCGTGGCGTTTAGAGGCGGTTGCCGTTACTCCCGAGGGGAAACTTGAAAAGGGGGTTACGTGCAGAACGTCGAACTGCTTACTTGAAAGTTGCTCGCTCTCTATTCCGTCCTTGCCCATTTTAAGCGGTTGGGTCTTTACCCCGAGCCCGTTATAAACGGACAAAATCATCTCATAGCAAGGCTCTTCCACGCCGTAAATCTTTTCGCGCCCCAAAATCTTAACGGCACACTCGTAAAGTTGCTCCGAGCCCGAGCCTATTATAATGTTTTTAGGCTGAACGACCATTTTGCGATAGCGGTACAAATAATCGCATAGCGCGTTGCGAAGTTCCGCTACCCCCTTGTTAGGCGACTTAATAAAAAGTTTATCCTCTTTCTCGGCAATGACTTTTCGTACCGCTTTAATCCATACGGTATGCTCAAAGTCCGCTTTGCTTTTCGTAGGCTCGTCCACAAGATAAACGAAAGTGGGATTGTCTTCCCCTCTTACGACGATATTTTCCAAAGGACAAACGAAATACCCCCTCTTTTCCTCAGAGTAAATATAGCCCTCTTCGTAAAGAAGAGCGTACGCTTTTTCTACCGTTATTACGCTTACGCCCCATTTGTCCGCCGTAACGCGCTTTGAGGGTAGTTTGGAAGTTGCGGAATATACTCCGCTCAGTATCCCTTTTTTTATCTCGTCGTATATTAAGTAATACTTCTTCATAAAAACCTCGTCTGGTCTTATATAATATGTTGATTTTGGTTATTTACATAATACCACTTTCGTGTTATAATGTAAAGGAAATCGAGGAGGTTTATTATAATGTACCGTAAAATTTTGACAATCCAGGATATTTCTTGCGTAGGACAATGCTCGCTCACCGTCGCGCTCCCCATAATTTCCGCGTGCGGAATAGAAACGGCAATACTCCCTTCCGCCGTTCTTTCCACTCACACCGCAGGCTTTAGCGGATTTACCTTTAGGGATTTAACGGACGATATGGAAGGCATTTGCGCGCACTGGGAAAAGGAAAATATCAAGTTTGACGGCATTTACACGGGATACCTTGGTAGCGAAGAGCAGATAGAACTCGTTAAAAGCATAGTTAAACGCACGCTAAAGGATAACGCTCCGCTTATCGTAGATCCTGCAATGGCGGATAACGGCAAACTCTATCCCGCCTTTGACCTCGCTTACGCTAACAAGATGAAATCGCTTTGCGCTATCGCCGATTATCTTATTCCTAATCTTACCGAGGCTTGTTTCCTTACGGGCGTTGAATACCGTAACGAATACGACCAAGATTATATCTCTAAGGTCGTGGACGGCTTGCTCTCTTTGGGCGCGAAAACGGTAGTGCTTACGGGCGTTTCTTATAGAAAGGATAAAACGGGCGTGCTCGTTGCGGATAAATCGAACGCTTATTACTACGAGCACGATAAACTCCCCAACTCTTGCCACGGCACTGGCGATATCTACGCCTCCGCTTTCGTGGGCGCGCTTACAAGAGGCAAAACCGCGCAAGAGTCCGCGCGCATTTCCGCCGACTATACCGTCGCTTGCATAAGGGAAACAGCAAAGCACGAAAACCACTGGTACGGCGCCTCCTTCGAGCCCGTCCTCCCCTCCCTCATTAAATCCCTCGAATAATCAAAACCCAACGAAAAAGAGTAGTCTTCATCGACTACTCTTTCTTTTTTTGTTAAGATTTTTAATAACCGTTAGCGTTTTTTAGTTACCAGTATATCCCCAAACCACAGGACGATTACTATCATTCCAGTACGTATCCCATCCACTCGGTTTACTCGTCGCCTCGCAGTAAATGGTAAGATTATTGCAACCACTGAACGCACCCCAACCTATACTCGTTACGCTATTAGGTATCGTTACGCTTTCTAAACTGCTGCATCCACTGAACGCCGTAATGCCTATGCTCGTTACGCTATAAGTTTTTTCATTATACGTAATGCTATTTGGAATATTTGCAACTTTAATGTTTGACGGTTGACGACAAACAGTAGCGTTATCGCTATTTAATTGATAACCTATACCATCAACTATAATACTACTCCAATAAACAGGACGATTACTATAATTCCAAGAATTACTCCAACCACTTGGCTTGCTTGTCGCCTCACAGTAAATAGAAAGACTGTCGCAACCACTGAACGCACTATTTATACTCGTTACGCTATCGGGTATCGAAATACTCTCTAAACTACTGCAATATGCGAATGCCAAACCTCCTATGCTCGTTACTCTATTGGGTATCGTTATGCTTGTTAAACTGTCGCAACCATAGAACGCCCTATCCCTTATGCTCGTTACGCTATTAGGTATCGTTACGCTCTCTAAACTACTACAATTATAGAACGCATCCTCGCCTATGCTTGTTACGCTATAAGTTTTTTCATTATACGTAATACTGCTTGGAATATTTGCAACTTTAATGTTTGATGGTTGTTCAGCAACAGTAGCGTTATCGCCATTTATCTGATAAACTATGTCATCAACTATAATCCTACCCCAAAGAACAGGACGATTATCCCCATTCCAAGAACTACTCCAACCCCTTAGTGTACTCGCCATTTCACAGTAAATGGTAAGGTTACTGCAACCATCGAACGCACCCCACCCCATACTCGTTACGCTATTGGGTATCGCGACGCTCTCTAAACTACTGCAACCATTGAACGCAGCATACCCTATACTCGTAACACTATTAGGTATCGCGACGCTCTCTAAACTACTGCAACCACTGAACGCATAATTCCCTATACTTGTTACGCTATTTGGTATCGTTACGCTCTCTAAACTACTGCAACCACTGAACGCATAACTGCTTATGCTTGTTGCATTAGTTATATTGGCGTGAATTACAAGTTCATCGTTTATATATAAATTCTCTGCATAACATATCGGGTTTGAATAATCATTATTAAAATCTATCTGTACCCAATCGTCTATCGTTCCAAGATAATTTACTTTCTCTAAACTACTGCAACTTTCGAACGCAAAATGACCTATACTCGTTACGCTATCAGGTATCGTTACACTCGTTAGGCTACTACAACCATCGAACGCACCCCAATCTATACTCGTTACGCTATTGGGTATCGTTATGCTTGTTAAACTACTGCAACCATCGAACGCATAACTATTTATGCTAGTTATGCTATTGGGTATCGAAATACTCTCTAAACTACTGCAAGAACAGAATGCACCACTCCATATGCTCGTTACACTATTGGGTATCGTTACGCTCTCTAAACTACTGCACCCACTGAACGCATAACTGCTTATGCTTGTTACGCTATCGGGTATCGTTATGCTCGTTAGACTACTGCAACTACTGAACGCACTATCCCCTATGCTCGTTACGCTATTGGGTATTGTTATGCTCGTTAGACTACTACATCCCTCAAACGCACTATCCCCTATGCTCGTTACGCTATTGGGTATTGTTATGCTCGTTAAACTACTACAATTCAAGAACGCATTTATACTTATAAATTTACAAGTATTTTTAATCGTAGCGTTTGTAATAGCGGAAGAGGTCGTACCTGCTAAATATAAACATTTATTAGTATCATTACCTAAATATTTCAAATTATCACTTTCATTATAAATCAAACTACTGCATCCCTCAAACGCATGCCCCCCTATACTTGTTACGCTATTTGGTATCGTTATGCTCTCTAAACTGTAGCAACCATAGAACGCACTATCCCCTATACTCGTTACATAATTGGGAATTGTAATCGAAGTTACCTTTTTGTCTTTAATCCCCGTAATTTTACAAGTCGTTTCCGTTGAAATATATTCAAAATAATCTTTTCTCTTATAATAGACTTTAAGCGTAAGCACTCCGTTTTCGTCAATAATTCCTTGTAGTACGCTTTTTCCCTCGTCAATCGTAAAATGTTCATAACTCAATACTTGAGCGTTAACACTTTTTCCAACTTCAGCAGTATACGAACTTCTTTTGTCTAACTCGTATTCGCCCATTAAATCTTCCAAATAATATTCAACGAAATACCACTCTTGAGGTGGCGCAGGCGGTATATTACTTAAAGCAACTATTCCTACTATTATAAGGGTTGCGCTAACGACGCTTATCGGCGCGATGAATAACGCTTTACGGTGATTTTGCCATAAGTTTACGAAAAACTTTTTGATAGCGCAAAATATAAAACTTACGAAATCGCAAATTCGTTTCCACAGTGATACCGATTGTTTTTTAGGTTTATCCGTTGACAAAAGTTCGGAAACGGTATTAGATGCACTCTCTTCTCTCTTGCGTAATCCCGTATCGACTTTTTCTTCTCGCTCTTCCGCGTCAAAATCCGAGAACTTATTGCTGTCCTCGTTAGTTTCATCGACAAATCTGTCTTTTTTATCGTCCTTGTACCCGTCGCTTAAACGGGCGCTTTTTTTCTTGGGATTATTCCCCATTTCTTCCTCCAAAATAAAAAAGTGTCGATTGCAAAGCAAACGACACCCACAAAGTGACCGTTCGCTTAGTTGCGACACTAACTACAATAAATAACCTTTACAGAAGATTTATATATTGCGAAACAAGTACACTCTGTTACCGAGTATACTTCTTACAAGGTTATTTAGTTAGGTCGCATTATTATTGTACCACTTTTGAGAGGGTTTGTCAATGCTTTCCTTTTTAAATATATAATTTAGTGGGGATTGGTATAAGAAAAAGTTTGGGGGTTATAATAATTCTCTATGAATATTTCGTGGACAAGATGACAAAAAGGTGCTATACTGTTTATAATGGGTAGAGTTGGGGTTTATCTTGACTTTGCTTTAGACTATATTATTATTACTTTAAAGGGCTACTATAAAGATAGCCTAACAGGAGGAAAAAATGGAAAACTGGTTAATGGTCATCGTATTGTTTGCCGTTCTTTTGGCTTTTTCCGTTGTGGTTCTTAACTTCTATCTTACGAAGAAGTTGAAAGAGGGCAACGAGAAAATGCAGGAAATTGCAGCGGCGATTAGAGAGGGCGCGAACGCCTTTATTGCTTACGAATACAAAATCGTTGCAATAATAGGTAGTATCGTTGCCGTTATCCTCGGTCTCGTTATCTCTTGGGAAACGGGCGTGGCTTTTGCAATCGGCGCGGTTATGAGCGCAAGCGCAGGCTTTATCGGTATGAAAATCGCAACCTACGCTAACGTGCGCGTAGCAAACACCGCTAACGAGACGAGAAACACGGGCGCAACGGTTAAAGTTGCTTTCCGCGGTGGCTCTGTTATGGGTCTTTGCGTTGCAGCGTTTGCTCTTTTGGGTATTTTAATCGTTTACTTTATTTTCGGCGTGGGCGCAGGTATGCTTGAAACGACGAGCGCAACGGGTGTAGTTACTAAACTTAATCCTATCACTGGACAAACCTATTCGCTCTCGCTTATTCTTTCCGGTTACGCGCTTGGCTGTTCGATTATCGCTCTATTTAAGCGTGTGGGCGGTGGTATCTACACTAAGGCTGCGGATATGGGCGCAGACCTCGTTGGTAAAACCGAGGCGCATATTCCCGAAGACGACCCCCGTAACCCCGCTACCATTGCTGATAACGTAGGCGATAACGTAGGCGACGTTGCCGGACTTGGCGCGGACCTTTTGGAAAGTTTCGTAGGCTCAATCCTCTCTTGCGCAATACTTGCGATTGAAATTTTCACGCATAACGCAGAGTTTACTTCCGTTACGCTTTATCATAAGATGATACTCTTCCCCATGCTTTTGGCAGGTATCGGTCTTATTTCCTGCGTTGTCGGTATTCTCTTCCCCTTACTTAAGAGAAAACTTTCGGACAACCCTCACCTTGAACTCAACCTCGCAACCTATATCTCCGCAGGGCTTGCTATCGTTGGCGGTTTCTTCCTTTCCTTCTTCCTCTTTGAAGGCGAAGACGCAGGACAAATTGCCGTTGCAGGCTTAGCGCTTGGCAAACTCTCTCCGTGGGTTTGCGCTACCGTCGGTATTGCCGTTGGTATTCTTATAGGTATGATTTCCGAGTATTACACAAGTTACGACTTCAAACCCACTCGTAATATTTCAAGAGCAAGCAAAGAAGGTTCTGCTCTTACCATTACTCAGGGCTTAGCGACGGGTATGATTTCCACTATGCTCCCCGTTCTTTGCTTGGGTCTTGCTATTTTCGTTTGCTATCTTCTCGGCGGTATGTACGGCGTTGGATGTGGCGCGGTTGGTATGCTCTGTTTCGTCGCTACTACCGTTTCCGTTGACTCCTACGGTCCTATCTCCGATAACGCAGGCGGTATTGCCGAAATGAGCGGTCTTGACCGTGAGGTTCGCGCAATCACCGATAAACTCGACAGCGTTGGTAACACTACCGCTGCTATCGGTAAAGGCTTTGCTATCGGTTCTGCCGCTCTTGCGACCGTTTCGATGATGAGTAGTTACCTCTATTCCTTTATGGAAAACCTCGTTCTTAACCTTATCGACCCCAACGTTTTAGTGGGCGCGCTTATAGGCGCGGCGCTCCCCTTCCTCTTCAGCGGTATGCTTATTAACTCCGTTGCTAAAGCGGCGCGTCATATGGTTGAAGAAGTTCGCCGTCAGTTCCGTGAAATCCCCGGACTTCTTGAAGGCACGGCTAAACCCGACTACAAAACTTGTATCACGATTGCATCTCAAGGCGCGCTCAAGGAAATGGTACTTCCCGCAATCGTTGCCATTGCTTTCCCCGTCGTTTGCGGTCTTATCTTCGGTCCTTTGTTCGTTGGCGGTCTCTTAATCGGCGCAACGCTTTCTGCAATTATGCTCGCGGTGTTTACCGGTAACGCCGGTGGCGCTTGGGATAACGCTAAAAAGTATATCGAGGCAGGTGGCTTGACTAACGCTGAAGACGCTAAAAAGGACGGCGAAGTTCTCGCCGATGACCTCGGCAAAGAAGAACTCGGTAAAGTTCTCGCAGATAACCTCGGTAAAGAAGAACTCGGTAAAGGCTCGCCCGCTCACGACGCTGCAGTCGTTGGCGATACCGTTGGCGACCCCCTCAAAGATACCGTTGGTCCTTCGCTCGATATCTTAATCAAGATTATGAGCACGATCGCCCTCGTTTGCGTTCCCCTCTTCCAAAACTACAACCTCGTCTCGATTATAACCTCACTCCTTGGTCTTTAATCGTTAGATAAAACGAACAAAAAGAGTAGTCCGTGTCGACTACTCTTTTTTTTTAAGATTTTTAATAACCGTTAGCGTTTTTTACTCACCTTTGTATCCCCAAACCACAGGACAATCATCGCTATTCCACTCGTCATCCCATCCACTCGGTTTACTCTCCGCCTCGCAGTAAATGGTAAGATTACTGCAACCACTGAACGCATAATTCCCTATACTCGTTACACTATTAGGTATCGTTATGCTCTCTAAACTACTGCAATCATAGAACGCATAAATCCCTATGCTCGTTACACTATTAGGTATCGTTATGCTCTCTAAACTACTGCAATACTTGAACACTTCCCCTCCTATACTCGTTACGCTATTGGGTATCGTTATGCTCTCTAAACTACTGCAATACCTGAACGCCTCATACCCTATACTCATAACACTATTGGGTATCGTTATGCTCTCTAAACTACTGCAATCATAGAACGCACTATCCCCTATGCTCGTTACGCTATTTGGAATAACAAACGAGGTTGCTGTTTTTCCTCCTGCATACTGAATTAGTGCCGTTTTGTGTTTGTCGTAAAGATTGCCATCAAGCGAACTATAATTAGGATTATTCTCATCTACCACTATTTCCGTTAAACTACTGCAACAACTGAACACTCCATACCCGATACTCGTTACGCTACTTGGTATCGTTATGCTCTCTAAACTACTGCAACCAGCGAACGCACCCGTTAAAGACCTCAACTGAACACCTACTGAAATTTTTAATATTCTTGCACCCTTGCACTCTTGGAATATTGAGAAGTAAAGAGAGATTACCTACCTTATTCGCACTTTTAATTTCTCCAAAATTATTGCCTTGCGTTTGTGTCGTTGTATCACAGATAAAAGCGAAAGTAAACGGGAAAAAATATGGCTTAAAACATTATATATACTTTCAAGAGTTAGGCTCGATTATGAGCTTAGCTCTTTTTTTATACTCACGCAATATTTTTGTCCTCTCTCGTTGACTTTCGTGGGACGCTACATAATACTGCAAAATTTGGGCTTTTCTCCGTGATACTTAGCCCCTGCCGCAAGGCTAATAATAATTTTGGAGGTATTCAAAAAATGAAAAAAGTAGTTTATGGAGTTTCAAGGTATGTAAAAGGTGAAATTTCCAAATTAACAGGTATCGGTTATATAACTGATACAGACTTGGTAATTGCTTGTATGAGCAAGAAAGGTACACCGTATATAAGGGTATTTGAAGATTGCATCAAAGATTGCCACTCTATCCCTAACAGAGATAAGGAATACAAAGGTGGCTATTACGAAATCCGTGAAGTTGAATTTGAACAAGAAAACGGTAGTAAAGAAACAAGAGAAATTACCATTGAATACAACATTTGGTACAAACTTGCAGACTAAAAATAAGGAGTTAAATATATTATGAAAAACAAATTTTACTTAAAAGAATTTCAATACCACGATGGTGAAAACTTCGTTACGTTCAATATCTATGACCTTAACGAAAACAACAAGACTATTACAGTAGCCATCACTAATCAAGGCAAAATAAGCCTTGTAGAGTATGACCTTCTTCAAGATGAGGAAGGTCTTTATTTTGAATATGGTGTAAATTATGCACGCATTAACGTAGATGACTTTGAGGAGGTGAACGACTAATGGATAAGCCTATATGGGATTACTCAGAATTGCTTGAAGAAGCAAAAGACCGTATCGAAGAAAAAATCGCTATCGAAGGAGGTAATTACGATGATTAGAAGTAACGATATTCAAATTGTTATCGGCTCTTGGGGTTCGTATAACGAATGTAACGAAAGAGCTTTAGGCTCTAAATGGATTTGTCTGAACAACTATGAAGACTGGGAAGAAATCGAAGAAGAACTTAAAGCACAGGGATTTGAGCTTGACGGTATTGATGAAGAGCTTTTCATACAAGACATTGAGAATTTTCCTTGTGATAGCGGCGTTAATTGGGATTACGTTCACCCACAAACGCTATTTGAACTGCTTAAAAAGTCTGGCATTTTAGACGATGACGATAAATACGAGCGTGCTGAAATCTTTTGTGAAATCGAAGGTTATCAGGAATGGAAACGCCGTGTTGAAGAAGATGAAGAAAATTGGGATAGCGATATGTACCTCTACCCCGATTTTGATTGGTATGACTTAGGACACCACTTTATCCACGACGTCTGCTGTCACGAAATACCTGATTGGCTTGAAAATTATATCGACTACGCCCGGTATGGCGAAGAACTGTCCTATGACGGTTTTAGAGAATACTCAGGTGGAATTGTTGAAATACGGAGGTGATTATGAAATACATTACGTTTATTAGAAAATCGTTTCAAGGTGCTTGGGTTATCTCAGGCATCATTGGAACAAGGCAATATATGTTTTATAGCAAGAAAAACGCTATTAAGCAATACAATCAAGAATCTAAATTTTTTATTAAAAATAAAAGGAGTTAAAACTATGGAAAGAACATTACAAAAACAAGAAGCATTGGCAAGAATGAGAACGCTCAAATTACACGAAAACGTTATTCGTGAGTTTGAAAAAGACGACATTATCAATCAATCCGAACACGGTGGTATCCTCTTTTGGCTTGACGATAATCAAAAAGCATTGGTTGAAAGATTTGAAAAGGAATATAACGCCGTTGTTTACCACGTTATACACAACTATACGGAATTTGGCGAGCTGCTTGCCTACCTCTACGTTTCCCAGCACGAAGACGAATGGGGTTATGACAGAGATGACCTTAGACACGGAACGCCTATCGCCTACGTTGAAAATTTAGACGATTCCTCTCTTTCTGAATTTGGTGGCATAGGTATTAAGTCACAGTTCGGTGGCTTATGTAGAACTGCATAAGGAGGCTTTTATGGAAATTAAAAATGAAAACGGCATCATAAAATATACCTTTAATGACGAGGAAGAAAAAGTCATAGATTGGGCTGTCAAAACAATAATTGACTGCTACATAGCGAAAGGTGGTGATAAAGACAAAATGATGACCGAAAGTGAAATACGCAACTATATAGACGGCATTATGTGCCGTGATGGTATTTACGGCGTTAAAAAATATATTGCCCTTGAAAACAACTATACAAGGAGCGAAAAAAAATGAATAACAAACATAGAAAAATCTGTGAAAATCTTGGCTGGACACTACGGGAATATGAAAAAGACGTTGACGTTTGTCAATACTCTCCCGCCGGCGAAGATTTTTTCTTTACTGTAGCAAAACGAAACTTCGCAGAAGAAGTTGACCAATACGCTGACGATTTCGATGCAGACGAACACGCTGAAATGTGGGTTGAGTGCAGAAATACGGTCAGAGGCGTTCCACAATCCATAAGAACGCTTATTGATGACGCTGATGCGATACAAGAAATGCTATACAGCTTAGCACGAGCATTAAACGGAAGGAGTTATTAAAATGAGAAACTTAAAAGAATTAGATACTATCCTCTGTGTCCTCTACTACTACAATCGTTTGAGCGAACACGAAAGCGTGGAAATAAGAGAACTTTTGGATTACGCCTTTGATAGAGTTTTAGAGCGTAATACGAATATGCTTATACTCGCTTGTATAGGTAGAAACCTTGAAGAAAGCCGTCCTGAACTTGACGAAATACTCAAAAGAGATACGAAATTCTTTGAATATAAGGCAAGAAAGGAAGCTATAAGAAAATCATAATAAGGAGCAAAACAATGAAAATTTATTTAGTAATGATGCAATACTCTACAGATGATTGCGACGGTGTTGATACTGAATGCTTTGACACTTACGAGAAGGCTGTAAATCGCTATAACCAAATGATTGAAGCTGAAAAGAAACCAGATAATAGCTGGGTAGCAAACGCTTTTGAAAATGGCGTTTTACAGCACAATTACGAACTTGACTGTTCCCCTATCCACTCTGACGGACAGGAACACGAACTTTGGTGGAATAT
This sequence comes from Pumilibacteraceae bacterium, assembly GCA_045532295.1. Classification (GTDB taxonomy): domain Bacteria; phylum Bacillota; class Clostridia; order Christensenellales; family Pumilibacteraceae; genus UBA10677. The sequence continues at coordinate 105,505 of JAZSFP010000011.1, forward strand.
CACTTGTAAATTAGATTGGTATTTACACACATTTATTGAACTAAGAATTTTGGAAGTGCAATAAACGAAAAATGATAAATACGGAAAAATCATGGAGGATTAAATATGGATAATTTACTTACTAAGTTATATTACGGACAAATAGATATTGCTAACAAAAAGCCTAATAAAAAGCGTTCTGATAAAGAAAGTGATTTGTTTGATGAATTAGAAAAAATGCTTTCTAAAGAACAATTTGAAATTTTCCAAGAATTTTTAACGCATTACGCTGATAGATACTCGGATTATCAAGAATATGCCTTTATTCAGGGCGTGAAAATAGGCTTTAGCTTTGCACAAGAAATAAACAACGTTGAAATATAAGGAGCTATCACTATGGAAAATGATAAATTAAGAACGCTCTTATACAATGCAATCATTTGGATTGAAGATGAATGCAGCGATTTCTTCGCAAATGAAGTAGATAATGAATATGAGTGGTTTGAAGAAGCTATCGGCATAACCGAAGAAGATATGCAGGAGCTTGGAATTACTTTAAGCAAAGGAGGCAATCAATGACACCTTACCCCGCTTTAGCACATATACATTCACTTAACGGTGAAATGAGAGAAATTACAGTATTGGAACAGAAAGATAACGTTAATTATATCGTCGAATATGGTGGTGTGAAATGCACCGCCATTTTTAATTGGTATAACTGTCAATTCTACGCAGATGACAAATATGGAATTATAAGGAGTGAAAACAATGGATAAGAAAATCGCAATTAACTTACACGACAACAAGGAATACCGTTTTGTGATTGAATCAGACGGTAGTTACTTCGTATTAGCTCCAAAACGTAAAACACGTGGCTGGAAGTATAACCCTACTCAATTCTTTAATTACTACAAAATTAAAGAAACGAAAACAGGTTTAACGGAAAACGATAAATGGAAAAAGCGTCTTAAAAAGGCTATTGCTCTATGCAAGCAAAATGACCTTTGGCACAATCTTCAAGAGATATGGGAAAACTTATATAACTACGTTTCGTTAGATGAAAAACGCCGTATTTACGAAGAATATTGGGCTTGCGATAGATACAACAAAGAAAAAGGCGAACAAAATTACATGGATTTTGTAAGCAGCATTAAAGCAAAATACCCTTTTATGATAAAAGCCGATGAAAACGGTAAAGAACATATTATTACCGATTATATCTGGGAATTATCGGACTGCACTTTGAAATCTATGTATTTTGGCAAATGGGATAACGCTATCATTAAAGACAATATCCGTAGAGCTTTAGCCGAAAAGAAAAAACACAGCGAAAGCGTTACCGTTAGTTATGACGTTTCCTTTGAATACAATCCCGAACTTAAAAAGGCGTGGTATTCAGAAGAATATAGAAACTGCGGAAACGGGCATTATTACTTGGCTCTAAGTGAAAATACTGCCGTATTCGCTGAAAATGATTAAGGTGATCGCCTATGAAGCCTAATCTAAACAATCCATACGGTTATAAAGTATGTTATCCCGTAAAAAGAAAAAAGTACGTACATAGGTTCAAAACAAGAACTTATCAACAGGCGAAACAGATTAAAGAAATGTATTACAAATATCCACCGCCTGATGATAACGGCAAGCCAATTATAAACGTTAAATGGCAGATATTCCCCATTACTCGAAAAGAGGTTATTAGAGGTATCTGGCGTGAAGTCCCTTTCTGAAATATGAAAGGGCTTTTTCTATATATAAAAATAAATTCTGGAGGTAATTAAATGAAAATCAATCTTGAAACAAAAGGAAACGACGAATTACGCCTTTTGAAATATTTAGAAGAAAACGCAAGCGACGTCCTTGCAGAAAAAATCAATAACGGCGTTACCGTTGAAAAAGACGGTATTACGCTCATTATGAAAAAAAACCTTAAAGGTTTTATGAAATACGCACTTGAAGAAGCTAAGAAGTTGGCTGATAAAGGTGCTATTGGAACTTACGTTGATGATATGGTCGTATTCGGCTGGCTGATACACTTCTTTGAAGAAGATGCTATCGAAGGCAATTATTTCAACCTTGACGGAACGCCATATACACCACCTAAGAAAGAAACGAAGAAAACAAAAACTACTACCACCGTTACTACACCTGCGCCGAAAAAGAAAGCTGAACCTCAAGCACAGTTTTCTCTCTTTGATATGATTGCCGCTAACGGTGAAGAAACGGACACCTTACCTACTATCAAAAAAGAAACGACGGTTGACGAAGATGACGATATGCCGTCTGAGGAAGAAATACAGGAAATTATGGCTGAACTTCACAAAGAAGAAATTAAACCTGCTCCTGCAAAGCCTTTAAGTCCGTTTTATAGCAAGTATTTAGATATACAGAGCAAATACCCATCCTCTATCGTTGTTTATCGTTTAGGCGACTTTTATGAAGTTTTAGGCGATAATGCAAAACTCATAGCAGACGAGCTGGAATTAACCCTTACGGGACGTGATTGCGGATTAGAAAGCCGTGTTCCTATGGTTGGTTTCCCCTATCACTGCTCTGAAAAGTATTTCCTTAAATTACATTACAATTACGACATCGTTATCGTTGAAAAGGAAGACGATATTCAGGTATTGGAAAAACGAGTTAAAAAGACGGAAGAGCCTGAAAAGCATTGGATTGACGAATTTACTTACGTTGACGAAAACGGTGAAGTTCACGAGATTGAAAGACCGTCTTTGAAAGTACCTGATTGGCTCTTAAATATCTTTGGAAAGGACATAATTGCGAGGTAATTGATATGAAAATTGATAAAATTAAGCCTATTCCCAAATACATAGCAAAGAAAATAATAAAGCTGGATAAAAGCCGTAACCTTGCATATAATCAAAAACGCTTTTACGCCTACTTTACTAAAAATGACGGTGAGCTTGTCAAAGTAACGGTTGCTGCAAGAAGCTATCAAGGACAAGTTTACTTAAAGCAGGTTGCCGTTCACGGTGTAGATTCTAACGAATGCTTTGCAAGAGATATTGAATGTCATTATATCGCCGGTTATATGGTCGGCTGGTATGATATGGGCTTGACTAAACAACGTTCTTGGTATGAAGATGGCAAATGGTATAGATGCACTCCTGAAAAGGCTTTTGATCCTTTTGCTATAAGAATAAACCCAGAATATATCACTACTATCCCCGAATTTAGATATAGCGCCGTTGAGCTTTATTCTTACGAAAATACTTTGAAATACCTTAGAACTTATAGACAATATCCCGAAGTCGAATTTATAACAAAACTCGGTCTTTCCAATATTGCTCTTAGCAAACAGATATTGAAGCTCGCAAGAGAAAGCAAAACCTTTAGAAAATGGCTCGGCAAAAACAGGCATCAACTACGTTTAGAAGCACACGACATAAAAATTATTATTGATGCCTTTAAGACGAAAAAAGATATCCGCCATTTACAGCAGATATATAATAAACGCAAAAAATTTATGCACGAAACAGGTCTTAAAGATTTAAGGGCTTTCGTTAGAGGCGAAACGGATAAATTCCTTGCTTATATCGAAAAACAAAACACGAACTTCCGTAGCTATGACGACTACAAAAGAGCGTGTGAATACTTGGGAATTGATATGAGCATTGAAAAGAATCGCTATCCCCACGATTTTAAGCGTTGGCACGATATACGAACTGACGAATACCGTAGCGAAAAGGCAAAACGTGATGAAGAAAACAGAAAAGAATTTTACGATAATTTCAGAGCCGTTGCAGAAAAATATGGTGCTTTGGAATTTGATAAAATCGGCTTTGTTTGCATTATTGCTAAATCGCCAAAAGAGCTTGTTGAAGAAGGCAGGCTTTTACACCACTGCGTTGGTGGTATGGGTTATGACCAAAAGTTTGTTGATGAAAAGACGTTAATCTTCTTCATACGAACTAAGGAAAGCCCCGAAACGCCTCTTGTTACGGTGGAATACTCGATAAAAGAAAAGAAAGTTTTACAGTGTTATGGCGACCACGATACGAAACCATCAGAAGAAATACTCTCTTTCGTTCATCATAAGTGGCTACCCTACGCTAAACGTCAAATGAAGAAAATAGCAGCCTAAGGAGGAATTAAAATATGGCAAATTACTTTAGAATTACAGCTTATCACCCAGAAATTGACTGTTCCGTTATTATGGATAGCAACGGACTTTTCGACAAATTATGGCAATTTTCAGCAGACCTTGTAAAACGAGGCTTTAAGATACTTGAAGTCGGTAATGAAGAAAAGTTTTTAGATGGAAATTTTGAAAAAGATACCGAAATTTCAGATAAATACATACTTAGAGCTAACGCAAAAGGTAAGCCTATCCCCACTACCTACAGAGTTGGGAACGTTGAATACCACGCAATTATAGTTGGGGAAAAGATTTATATTCCCGACGTAACGCAAACCGTATAAAAAAGTAATAGCCCGGAGATCGTAAGACCTCTGGGCTATTTTTATGTTAGTTATTCTACTTCAAGATTTTCAAAAAGAAACATATCATTATTCAGAAACTCAATTACGGTCATACCAAAACCGTTTGCGAGCATCATTACAGTTGATAGCGTAACGGTTCTGCTTTTACCACTCATAATCCACTGCATGTGTCCGTGTTGTATCCCAGATTGCTGCTCTAAACGATACTGTGTCATTTTCTTTTCTGCAAGCAACTGAGCAACTCTCTTAGCAACAGCATCATTTACAGTCACAATTCACCTCCGAAAGAATACATACGGAAGAACACTTCCATAATTATTATATTCTTTTCAAATACAAAATATATGAATGGATACTTCCTTATAGATTGCTTTCTTCATTTGAATATGCTATAATAAGTATGTATACTTTCATAGAAGGGTTGAAACCGTATGATTATCTCTTTTTGCGGACATTCAAATTTTAGAGCTGAGCAGGACGACGAAAGCCGATTATTAAGCCTTTTAGAAGAAATATCTAAAGGTCAACAAATCGACTTTTATCTTGGTGGCTATGGCAACTTTGATTATTTTGCTAAAGATTGTGCAAAGAAATTCAAGGAAAAACACCCAGACGCAAGGGTTATTTTCATTACGCCCTATTTGAATAAGTGGCTTAATGATAGAAAGGATTATTTTGAAAAAGAATACGACGAGATTCTATACCCCGAAATTGAAAACGTACCACTAAAATTCGCTATATCGAAACGTAATGAATGGATGGTAAACAATGCCGACTATGTTATTGGCTATGTTTCTACTCATTACGGCGGAGCTTATAACACCCTACTTTATGCACATAAGCATAAAAAACCTTATACTAACTTATATAAGGGAACTTACGAATTATATTGATAGGTTTACTTGTGAAAAATAAAAAATTATTAAAAAACCTTGAAGCTGAAATTTTACTTTTTGCATTAGCAAATACAAATATTAAAAAACCTCGTAGCTTTATTACAAGAATTTTTGGTTATCTAAGAGCTAACTTAAATCTATTAGAAAACCCAGACTACAAAAAATTATATGACGAATGTTTAATTTTCTTAAATTATTCAAACGCAAAAGACCTTAAATGCAAAGGAATCTCAGATAAAGAAAATGAAATAGTCGCAGATATTATGCTAAAACACCATAATTTGCAATTTGATAAAGAAATCGTAGAAAGATATCTAAAATTAAGAAAAGACTCTTGGAATAGTGGCTATTTCGATAAGTTATTTGAATAAAATTACAGCCGGGATTGAAAAATCAATCTCGGCTGTTTTATGTTATATTACAGTTAAAACAAATCAGAACATTTTACGTAAGAAATTATTTCTTTACAATCGCAAAACTTGAACAATTCTTGATAATTGCTTTTATCCTCTTCTGAATAACACGCTATTGTAATAGATTTAACTTTTTTCATTTGATACAAAGCGTTTAGCCTCACCAGAATATGTCCTTCTACGCAATTAGTCAGATAAAAGTCCTCATACTTACATTTTAACTCCTGCGGAACTATATTAGATAAACCAAAAGAAACGCCATAAATTAGCAAGTCGCCAAAGTCTTTATCCCCAAACAAAAAATCATAATCAAAATTAGCGACACTATTAGCTTTTAATTGATTCATCGCAAATAGTTTAGCATAGCCATTTGTTTCAAACAAAAATTTGTATAGAAAAGAAGTCGAACTTGTCATACAAGACACTATATCTTGGTATTTTTCCATCTTATCAACAAATGAACCGTGAATGTGCTTAACGTTGATAAAATTATCCAACAACTTATCAAAATTTAGTGAATAAACTTCACCAACAACAAGAGCTTTAATATCATCAGATAAAGATTTTATAGCCGCATCATTATAATCAATAATATCATGGACTCTTTTTATATACCAATAATTAAAGATTAGAAAATAGAATGACGCTACGTTTTTAATAAGCCTATCGTATTGGTCTAAGGTCATATTTATCCTTTTTAATTCTTCCGGCTTTTTGAATACTTTGGAAGATATCATTCTTTCAAAACCAATACTTTTTGCTTCTTCAAAGGTTTCTTTCACAAAATTCAACATGGGAGGAATTTCATCATCATAAACCAGTGGTCTATATATCTTGAAAAAATCCCTTCTTTCTCTCTTGTGTTCTTCCAAACCACAAAAATATTCAAGATAGTCAAAAAAACTTATAACGGATATCCCTTGTTTCTCTAATAACTTATAAATTTTTATTGAAATCCCATTTCCTAAGAGAAGATTATCAAATTTCACGCTTTACTCCATAGGCTTTATTTTTTCTTCAATGAAGGCTATTTCTTCCGCTGACAAGTTGTACTTTCTATAAAGCTGTTGATCTACTTCGGCAACAGATTTAGTCCAATCAATATCAGATTGCGCCGTAAAATCCTGCATAGGGACATATTCCCAAACCTTTTTTGTATTATCTTGTGTTACTTTCAAGATTCCCAACAAGCATCTGGCGAATTTAGATTTTACATACTTTAACACAGCTTCAGCTTCTTGCTTACTATCCGTTTCACCAATAGAAATATAAGTTTCAGTATAACCAATCATCGGTTCTCCAATTACTGGTGTTCCAATCATAGGAGTGCTTGGTACTTCTCCAATAGCACCACTGCCATTTGCTTTTGGCACCATTACCTTAAATTTGAACAAATTGTCTATAGGTGCAAGATAATCCCTTCTAAACCAACGATATGCTCTTTCATTTTTATAATTACCATACAAACGAATATACTCATATTCGTCCTGTGGCATACTCTCAGTAAATAACTTCGGCATTCTTTCAAACACACTCGTAGATATTCTTCGGTCAGACATTTTTTTCATTTCATCAGGTTGTTCCACATACGCCCTATCAGAAAATCTATATTGTCCACGATTTAGGATAATATCCATTAAACTTTGATTACTAATTCCCCAAACTTTTGCCTTTATGCTATTTAACTCAGGGAACTGACAATAAATCCCTATTTTTCCAAAAGATTTTTCTTCATCTCGGAATGTAATTGCAACACCGCCCTTTATATCAACATTAGGGAAAATATCTGTAGTATTAGAGGTAAAATAAACGACTTTCAAATGGTCGTCATTCAATACTTTATCATTCCAACTTTGAGGAGTTGCGCCAGCATTAAATAAAAATCTTGCAGGAGTAATTAAAGTCGCTTTTTTTGATAAACTAAATGCAACATCCATAAATAAATGATACACTGGTCTATCATTGACTGTTGTACCAGTAGATTCTTGATAAGGCGGATTGCCTACTATTGCATCAAATACCATATTTCTCACTCCTTTGTTCCAAAAACTTCCTCTTAATACCTTTTCCCTAAATTGCTGTGGCTTCTCTTTTAATTGATTTATTAAATCATCAAAAGCGTGTGCATTTATTTTGCCTCTCTTATAGCCGAGCAACGTTCTTTTTGTAATTGCCTTAGCCATTGGTGTTTTACAGATAACAAACAAATTTTCTTCAACTACTTCACGCCAGATATCATCAATCGGTCTATGTTCGTAATCATACTTCGATAAACTATCCATTTTATGACGGAATATAGAATATACAACGTAAAGAGGATAAAGACCTGTTTTGGAATTTATTTCAAGTATTCTAACGTCATTGTTCTTAAACAAATCCGTTGTTACTGTGCCACGGTCAACAAATACTGGCTCGTCCAATGTGTCAGTATATTCTTCATTAAAGAATCTATATCCACCTAAACAATCACTGAGGTGCATATTGACTACTCGCCAAGGTGTCAAAACAGTTTCTTTGTCTGGATTTCTAAAGATACTGAATATTTCAGCGATTTTCTTAACACGTTCTGTAGGTGCAAGGTCATCTGCCGACAATGCCATTTGACGTATTTGACGTGCAGCAGCAACAAAAACATCCTGCTCATAATACTTTGCAAAAAGCCTATATTTGTCTTTAGTCACACCCTTTGGCATAAATTCTTCCCAAGAGGAATCATCTATTAAATCCACAAAGTTATCCGGGGTAATGTCTTTATCAACGGGAATATCTGCGCCATAAATCATTAAAGGTATTCTTATAGAAATACCACGCAAAATATCCATAGCCTTTTGAGCATTATCACGTTTTTTCTTGCGCTCTTCAAGAAGTGCTTTTTGTTCTTCCGTTAAGTCTTTCTTTTTCTTCTTTTCGATACGTGCTAATTCTTCATACTGTTCATCAGTCAAGCCAGTATCATTTATTACGATTTCACTCGTAGGCTTGGTTTGCTTTGTTGCACCAATTATTTTCTTTAATTCTTCAAAATCTTGAAGGTCTATGTCGTCAAGTTTAAGAAGATTATCATTGTAAATATGCGTATCCTCAAAACCGCTTTTTACAACTCTATCTGTATAAGCTCTCTTTAACTGTTGCAACAAGCTATCAACATTATAAGGCGACATATTTGCACCTGATATAGAAATAACAGGACAGAAATTCAAAAACTCACCCATCAATATTCTATCATTACCAACGTTGCCTGTTCTTAGTGATAAATGACCAGCTTCTGCTACCATTTTAAGAGTTCTATCAGGGGCAAAATCAAACACCGAGCAATGTGTTTTCATTCTACCATTGATATTTGCAGGAGTTTGAACTCTGAATATTGTTTGCAAATAGTTTGCTGCGGACGTAGAGAAAGAACCTGCAAGCATAAATACCGCAGTCCATTCAGGAATATTAACACCGGTTGTAAGTCTGCCACAAGACAAGGTAATTGTATAATGGTCGTCTGGGTTCTCACCAATAGCAGTTCTAACAGCCTCTAAAGCATCTTTATAGTTTTGCTCTTCATCACCGTCGCCAGCAACATTGACAATCTTAAAGAATTGTCCGTTACCAAACACAGGATGCTCGTGCATTAAAGCAGAAAGAGCTTTGGCTTCTTTCACGCCCGGTAGCATCCACAATGTATGCCTATAATAAGAACGATTCTCTTCGGTAGAATAAGGAAAATTTGTATATTCATCACTTGTACATAATAAAGAAAGAAAAGCATTAACGTCATCTTTATGCACAAAATCACCAATATTTGCGCCTTCTGGAAGAGGTCTGTAATCTTTTTTAATATCTCCCGTCCAAGTTCTGAAAAATTCCCTAAAGTTGAAGGCACTATCTTCTACGTCAATAAAGCCCGAAATAAGCTTATCCAAATCGTATGTAAATATTTCAAGTTGTGGTAATTCTTCATACGGGTTAGAGTCACCAAAGTGATTGATACCCCACTCGGCTTTTGCCTTTTGCTCCATAATATAATCCCAAGTATAAATTTCACTTTGCTTGAAATCATTAAGAAGATTAAAAGGAGTTCCTGAAAGTTCAAGTAACTTCGGAGTTTTTTTAGGATTATTGCTCAAAACTGCCTCTAAAACTTTTTGTCCTAAGGTTGTTTGCGTTCCTTCGTGTGCTTCGTCAACGATAATATAATCCCAGTCGATTAAAAAGACGTAATCATTTTTATCAAATTTTCCACCAACAGCAGCAGAACCACGTAAATCTTGAATAGAAGCAAAATACACAAAAGGACAATCTTCTGTGATAAGTGTTTCTATTGTTTCACCTTTAGTTTTAGAGCCAAATTTATATGTAGTTCCTTTGAAAATCTTATGAAAATCATCAAACCAACCGTCACTAACTACTGGTCTATGTGTAAATATAAGAATTTTCTTATAATCTGCTTGCTTTGCTACTTCAAGAGCACAGAGCGTTTTACCAAAACGCATTTTTGCGTTCCAAAGCATTCTATTACCGCTTTTGAACTGCGCAAGTGTATCTTTAATTGCTTTCTTTTGCTCTGGTCTAAAAATTATAGGCGAATCATCCTGTGATATATCTTCGGAATTTAATGAAGACATACCATCTTTGACAGCTTGAATGGCACGTACTGCCGTAGCTAAATCCGTTTCAAACCATTCTTGTCCTTGACTTTCCGTTGGGAATAAATGACGTTTAACGCCCGATCTAATCAGAACACTATGAACTGCCTTATCTCTAAATGCTTTGAGCTGACCGTTTTTAACCCTAATAGCAATTTCCGTATGCAATAATTCATAAACAATACCAGCGGTAGAAGTATATGTATTGATTCTGGCTTTTGCCGCTTGATTTAATTCTTTACAATTAGGCACAAGGGCATCATAAGAGCAATCAGTATGAATTGTCGCATCACCGATTTTTACTAAATTCTTGTGGTTTTCATCATTTATACGAAAAACATATATTAACTTATATTCAAATGTTGAATGAAATTGGTTTTTCATGATTTCCTCCCAATAAGATTAACAAACTTATTAGCTCTACCCGTAGTCCAATCTTTTATTTTGCAATAAATTCCGTTATGTTGTTTTATACTATTTTTTACACACCCAATACAAGGTTCTTCTGGTTCATCACCAAACAAAGACATTTGTATTGGTTTTTGAGAATGGCAACTGTTTGGAATTACAAATTTTAGACCATCCATTTGCCATATATTCCAAGAAATTATCTCTGCTATTTCTAAAAGAATTTTAGTTGAAGGGTGCTGCCCGAAACGAGCAACGTAGTAATCAATAAAAGTGAATAATAAATTTTCTCTTGCCAATAAAACGTTATCGCCTTGCCAATCATAACCATATACGCTTTTGAAAGACCATTTTACCCACTCTAACCATTCTTCATCAGAGTCCACATTTTCATTTATAATTCTAATTTTCCTATCTAACAGACCAATTCTATCTTCTAACGGTATAATCTCACCCGAAACCGAATCATATCTACTAACAAGATACGGAGCTTCGCCACAGGAAATTTCCATACGATTAGCCTTTACATAATCCTGCCAAGTCTTGCCCTCTGGAAAACTAATTTTTGTTTTTATTGTATCCCAATGATTATTTGTTTCAACGTTAAATACGGGTTGATATCCAAACCAAGCTATATCCACAAGATTATTTTGTGCGTTGCAAACCCAAGCTGGTGTAAACACTTCTGCTTTATCCTTGACACGCTTTTGTATCTCGGCTTTTGATTTTTCAATTCGGGGTTTAATAACGCAACCACGATAACCTGTAATAGTAGCCACAGTAATGTAGTCGTAAGACATATAACCATAGGCTTTGTAATTGTCTGTCGCCCAAATTAAATTCTTTTTGGTTGTTTGGTCTAATAGAAGAAGCAACAGCAATTCTTGGTCTAAATCCCGAATATAATTTTCTTTTATATCGACTTTATTATTTGACATTTAAGATCCCTCGCCTGATGCTTATTCATTAAATACTATATTTTTACTTTCACAAAACTCATTGAATTTTCTTTGCAATACATAAGTAGGTTTACGTAGACCATTTTCCCAGCGATTGATAGTATTAAAAGAAATACCTGTTGCCTTTGCTAAATCTTGCTGACTCAAACAGAGCTTTTCTCTCACAAATTTAACTTTATCCTTAAACTCCATATCTACAAACCTCATTTTCAAGATTATGCAACTATTATACCACTTTTATGAAACAAAATCAAGGTCTTACCATTATCAATAATAAAATTATTTTCATTTTTAATTTCAAAAAATCATAAATAAAAAATTTGGAAAATTAACTAATTGCAACCGTGGCGTGTGCTTGTCTTGATACAAGTGGCGTCGCTTCGCTCCGCCACGACAAGCACACGCCACGAAAAAGAAAGCAATCAAACAAACGGAAAATGAAAGCACAGACGGAGGCGAAGTTTGGCGCTGAGCCGCTTGCCAAATCTTTCGCCGAATACCGTCGTGCTGGATTTTTCATTTTTAATACCGTTTCTACCTTTTTCTACTATCTTTTTAGTTGGCTTTCCGCATTTGTTGTATCACCTCAGGGCTGACTGGCCCAATGTAACAACCTTCGTCCCAACACGTAAAGTCATCAAATAATAGAAGTTTCTTATCCTCCTGCCCGATTGTACAGACTATATCTTCGTCCATAATGTCAGATATGAAGTATTGTGGTAGCCCTTTGGAATACACAATTTTTTCACCTGTTTTTTCCATATACTTTGTTAGATATGCAATGGATTCACCAAGCATAGCTTTACTATCCACTTCTTCAAAGTCAGATCTACCAAATCTATCGTTGAAATAAGTATTTTGATACGTTGTCTGCATTCGGTGTTTCTTCGTGTTATAATCCCGTTTCTCTTTCAGTTCACCGGGCATTGTTCCGTCAGGAATATAAAACAGACCGTGAAAATGCAGCCTATTACTCTCTGGAGCTCTTTCCCATACGCCTGCATATTTCCAACCCTTTCGGTGACAGAGCATCTTGAAACAGCCTCTAAGTTTATTCTTAAAGGTATCTTCGGTATGCTTTTTGTCGTCATAGGTAAATGTGCAAAAATAATTGAACTCTGCCAAGTTAATTTTCCTCGTCATTCTTACACGCCTACAAATGATATTTCGTTGCTTTCGTTCAAACTGCGCCGTTACATATAAATACGTGGTTTCTCGGTCTTTGAAATACGGGAGCATTTGCTCTATAATGATTTCTTTACGCTTAGACTTTTTAACGTTTATATATTTCTGATACAGTTCTTCAAATAACTCTTTACGAGTCATTTTTCGTTCCTTTTTAGCCTTACTTACAGACACGTCTTGGGGCTTATCCGTATTTTCAGGCTCGCCAAAAGGCACGACCTCATTTTCCGTGATTTCGTGCGTTTCTATAGGGTTTTCGGCGTTATCCGTTTCTATAATTTCAGTCGCAGATACGCCTTCTTCTTTAACCACTATCATTTCTTCCGGTGGTTTCCATTTCTTTTTTCGAGGGTTAGGCACATACGGTATTGCTATGTAGTGCGAACCGTCGTTATATACTTTACATTCTCCAAATGACATAATTCAGTCCTCCTTTTCTCGTTATTTGTATAGTGAATTGATAAAGTAACTGTTTTGTAGTTTTAATTCTTCAACGGTGGCTTTTTCGGTTGCATACTCACGGTAATCCGCAAGACCAACTTTCGTGTTCTTCGCAAGCTCGTTGAAATAGTCGCTGAAACAGTCTGTCGAAAAACGGCGGCTATATATCTTTCGGCTCATAATAAAGTAACGTTTCTTTTCTATCTTGCCGTCCATCGTGCCACGTTCTTTTTCTATACGCAAAATCGAATACCCGTATTTATTGTAAATACGCATATTCCTACGCCATATAAAAGACGTCAGAGCTTTCAAAATATGGACTAATAGCGTGTTGTCGCCTCGCCTAAAACGGAAATCGTAATACAGCCCTATAAACCCATTAAACGCCCATTCAGAGAGCATATCTTCAATGGTATAGAACGGCATCGCAAGTTTCGTTTCACCCGATGAAACGATATGTATTACGTCGCAAAGGTCACGGGCGTCAGCACCCCACGATTCTGGTCTTTGCTCGTCCGTAAACACCTTGATAAATGGAAAATTATCAACGGTTGCAGAGTGCCTACACATTTTTAGCCAAGCATTGAAAAGGTCATTCTTTTGGTTTGTTTCGTCCGTCCCTTTCTTCATTTCTCGTAGCTCTAAATTGTTGCCACGCTCCTTACCTACTTCGGATATAACCACTACGCCGAACTCAAAACTGCCTATGTTCGGATTTTCTTCTATGACCTTTTTACCAAGTCTTAAAGTGTCGAAATCCAAAATTTTAGAGTGTCTGCCATCAGTTAATTGTTCGGGGAAAAAGTTGGTGTACCACATAGGAAAATTGCCACTATCCAGCAACATATTATCCGTTCGGATAGAATAATTCGCTACGATTAAACTGCTTTCTATGACGTAGATAAAATACAAGAGTGCGTAACGCTCCAATATGTCGAATAATGTCGATACTTGTAGCCCGTCATAATACTCCGTTCCATATTTTTTATAGTCATATCCATACAGTTGCAGATGCTCGTTCTGATGCTTGTCAAAACGTTTTCTTTTTAGCTTTATCCACTCTTTTATCGTGGCGAGATTATACACGGTTTTATGCTCCATACAAGCCTTTAGTTCTTGCTCAAAGCATATCCACGGGAAGTTAGGAAACTTCATATCGTTTTTCTGTAATAAGTCAAACGCTTTTTGCCTGAACATTACTTCCTGCGAGAGTGCCATATCCGTAATTAACGTTGTCTTTTTCTTTCCCATCGAGCCACAGCTCATAGATACTATCGGTAGTTCGTTGATGAACCCGCAATTACGAGCTTCAAAACGGTTTAGTCTACCTAATGCAATCTTTTTACGCCATTTTGCAAACATAACGTAACCTACCACAAACCAAACGGCTATGGGAATGGTCTTGACTGCTACTTGCAAATCTATAAATAATTTACAAACTTGTATGTAGAGCGTTTCCAATTTGAAAGACACAACGAAATAGAAATAAAACGCAAAAAAGCCTATAATAATGGTTGCTAAGTTGAGTTGCACTACCCACAAAAACAGCCATATTTTCCATATCCAGCCGTGCTCTTTTAAGAACGCAACAAAAGAGTGAATGAGCCGTTTTATAGGGTGATAAAATTTACTTGAAATCCACTTAAAAACCCTTAACGGAACTGTATCTTTGTTATGCTTTGTATTGCTGCTTTGATATATCTTCTTTATAGCCAAAATAAGGACTAAAACGCATGGGATAGCAATAGCCAAAATCTTCGCTAAATTGACAAGTATATCCCCTATTAAAGCCATATATCCAGAGAAGTTTTCACCGCTAAATAACAGCGAAAAATAGTCTGCTGCTTGCGTCTTAAAAGCCTCAAAATCTTCGGCTAAAAAAATGTTCCAATTCAGAACTTCCGAGTAGTTATTTACAGTAGGTTCAACGTGGATATTTAGCCCAAAAATCCTTACGAAAAAGTATCTTACGGACTCCCACAAATCGCCTAAACTTTCAAATAATCTAAGATAGGAAGAACCAAAATGGAACACACCGAGCAATATAAAACTCAAAGATAATAGAACCGTAAGAGTAATGTTAAATACTCTTAATCGCTTCATATATACCTCCTGTATCGGTAGTAGATAGTTGGCTACCCGTATAAATGAGATAGCCAACCAGAGCCACCGTAACGATAAGAAGGACTACAGCGATAATCCTTTTTACCGTTTTCATTTAGACCTCCTTATTTTCCTTATTTTTTAGTTTTTCTTGTTTCTTTTCTTTACGCTTTTTAACGCCTTTGCTGATGCTGTCTATGAGCAATTTAATGAGCTTAAACGGCAAGCAAATGAGCCACCAAAGACCTTTAACGATATAAGGCATAATCGGCCACAAAATGATTACCAAGAGAATGATAAGCAAGACCGCAAGAACGATTTGCCACCACTCAAGACCATCATCTAAGTACACCGGAGGCGTAATATCACTAACTACGTCAATAGGACTTGCTACAACGGGAATTACCGTATAAACACCGTCTTTATTAAACGTAAGCTGAATAATATCGAAATCGAAAAATACGCTTTCCTGTGCGATATATGCTTGTCCTTTGGTATATTTATCCGACCATAAAAAGCCTTCGCCAAGTTCCATAATATCTACGCCCTCAGAATAGTAATCGCTCGTTGCAAATCTGAACAAAACAACTACTTTTTCCTCGTCGTTGACACCATTTACCGTTACAGCGTCATTGTATTCGGCTTTTAGCAAATCTACGTCAGCAGAGTTAATCAAAAGCCTGCTTGCAATTTCCGTATTTGTGCCTTGAATATCCGACGCTTTAAGTATCTGGATAGGTGCTACTGTTTTGCTTTCTTCATTAGGGCCGCCTGTAAAGGCAGCGCCAAGTCCGAAGTTAATCCAATTTTCCCAGAAAGATGGGCTTGTATCAGACCAACTTTTAAGCGTTTGTAAGTCAACGTCTGCGTCAAAATCGTAATAACTGTAACCTTGCTGAATTTTTCCGTTTTCGTTATCAATCTTTCTTGAATCGTCAATATCACTTTCAAACAAATCTGCACTTATAGAGCCGTTTTTAATAGGCAACGTGCCGTTTTCAAAGGTTTTATTGTAATTCTTTATGTATTCATACAAATCATTGCTTTGAACACCGCCAATATCGACAACGGAGGCGTATGGATCGTATTCACTTATGCTATCCACAAGGAACATATAATACAAAGCCTCGCAAGGTACGTGCAAGAACCCGTTTCCTAAGTTCCAACCCCATTTTGCGCCGTTCATACCACCGCCCCAATCTCCGGCTTGAATACCTAAACTATAGTAGATATTCTCGTTATAGGACTGCATACCAAACTGGTCTTTAGGTCCGAGATTTACGCCGATATAAGGGCTGGCTTTGTTATAAAAGTCGCTATGGCTCGTAACGAGTATTTCTTTGGTTTTATACTCATACCACTCAGCCTTAATTCTTTGCAATCTTCCGTATTCTTCGATAAAACGTTTAGGTACGGAAAAATATACAGTATCGAGCTGGTTTTGATGCCCAGCGCCGAGCGAAGAAGTCTGAGAACGATAGAAAGTATGCTTAACCGCAAGTTCAACCGTTTCGAGTTTTTCAATAGAACAATTCAACGTGTTTTTTGCGTTTGCATCAGCACCATATCCCTCAGCATAACCTGTAAAAATATAAGTGCCACCTACATAGTATTCGGTTGCCGTATCCGCACCATAGGTTAAAAGTTCAATGCCTGAAACGTCATAACGTCTGGCGTTGCTGTTTACCCTTTGAGCGAAAGTAGTTCCGTTTACTTCACGGTCAACAACCTTAAATTTGTAGAATAAGTTTTTGTAATCGCCATCTTCAACCTTACTGCAAAATTCAAGATTGAATTTTTGGTAATCATTAGGATTGCCTTCGCTATCATACGAGGTAGCCATTTGAATTTTATTAGATTTACTGTTCGTAGAAATGTTCAAACCTTGTGGGTTATAAACGTAGATATACAAACCGTAGTTATCACGCAAGTTAGCTTTATAAGAATAACAATACTCCACGAAAGAAATAACTTGGGCGTCTTTGCTTTCATCAAACGGATAGTCGGTGATATCGAAAGGCTCGCCATTAGCGGTAGAAGATGTCAAATCGTCTAAAACGTTTGTTGTGTCGTAGCTGATTTCTCTTTCTGCCGCAAAAGCGACGGTGGGATGCACAGCCATAAAGAAAGTACAAACCACCATCACCAGAGCAATTATGCACAAGAGAAATCTATTCTTTCCCTTTGCATAAATCAAAAGATAATCACCTCCTTGTCAAGCTCAATGCCCGTGAGTTTTTCAAACACAGAGAAGTTAATCATAATGCTTGCTTCACCGTCATAAGACGTAACCACGAGCGTGTACATATTCTCATACGCATTGTTTCGGCAATCTTCGACAACGTTATTAGGATAGATGGCTTGCAGAATTTCCGTAATGCCACCCTTAGGCTTGATAGTAAAGGAATGTTCGTTGTATTCGATATCGAACCCGTCCGTCAAATCCTTTTCAGCCTGATAAGAATATACGTCGTCGTCTAATTTGAAATCAAAATCCTTGCCAGCAAGTGCGTTGGGAACTACTTTAACCGAATAACCGCTAACTTCGTCACCTGCAAAAGTGTATTTTACATTGACCGTCAACGGATCGTTTACCGTCATTTCATATCCCGACGCGCTTGTAGTGATATTTTTACCATTGACTTCTACAGAAAAAGTCTTAAACCCGGTTGTAAAACCGCCGGTAAAATAGGCAAGGAATCCGATAGCACCTACTACAACCAATAAGATTAAGATATAGGCTATAATTTTACCTGCTTTTCCTTGTCCTTTTGCCATAGTATCACCTCGTTAAAAATAGATTTGCGTATTGTTTACGTCAACGCCTGCAACAACGGTTTCGTCAAACTTAATTTTCATAAGTTTTTCCAAACCGCTATCTGGCTGAGTAAGTTTGACATAGAAATATGCGTCGTCAGTTGCGTACTCTTTGAACTTGTTGGTATAACTTCTTGTACGACCACCATCAATACGGCTCATACTTTCGTAGTAGCTTTCAATGGTTTTTACAGTCGTAATCGAAAGAACACCGTCAGCGTAAGATACAGACATAAAGTTGTCTTTGAGGGAGTCAAGCGTTACAGTAGTCAAAGACGTGTCATACCACTTAGAAGTTCCACTTTGAGAATAGTATTCATAAGTACCAAGAACAACAGAGCCGTATGCGCCAAAAGACATATTGATATCCTGATAGTCAACGCCTACAGTGCCGAAAATGTTATTCAAATCGACGTTGTAAGTATAGGTATCGCCTACGCCGAAATAGTAATAACCGTCGCTTGCCTCAGCAAAAGTACCCGTAGCCGTAAGGTCGGTAGGAACACCAACAAAAGTTACGACACACTCAGCCGTATAACCACTTTCACGAGTAGTTACAGTAATAACTACGTTACCCGTAAATGCTTTGTAGCATTTAACGCTTGCCGTAGTACTACCGTCAGCCGAAGGTGTTACGGTTACGTAATCGGTTACAGTACCGCTTTGTCCGTCAGCCCAAGCTACAGACCAATCTACCTTTTTATTCGTTGCTGTTGCCGGTAAAACCGTAGCAGTAAGGTTCTGTTCTACGTATGCCGAATTTGCAGCCATCATCATAGGTCCTGCGGACATAAGTCTAACGTTCTGCGTATTAACAAATTCTGTCGCAAAAGTATTGATAGCATCTGCCGTTTCGGTCTGTTCCGTAGAAGGTGTGTTATCGTCGGTATTATCCTTTTTAGGAGCAAACCAGCCCAAGATAATACCTGCAAGAGTTACGCCGACAATGATAAACGCCATAAGCGTCAAAAACCATTTGAAAGAGTCGGACTTTTTATGATTTCTTAATTCGTTTTCCATATTTTTACCTCCTTAAAAAACGTAATTTGAAGTATCTAAGTTGAGTGCGTTTACAGGCGTATTGTTGGTATAGCCCGTACAAATCAACTGAGAACTGTAAGTGTAAGTGTTGTGCGCTCCCGTCAACGTAAGTGTGATGGTAGCCAAGTTAGGACACGTAATGTTTGACATATAGTCAATAATCTGAGCAGTCGTAAGGTTCTTGAAGAGAATATCCCCGGAACGTTGGAAGATAGCCCAATTTACCATATCGTGAGCATA
>JAZSFP010000023.1:0-38845 GCA_045532295.1 Pumilibacteraceae bacterium
TATTTACAAGAACAGCGAGCTTCGCGTGGACGGAAAGGCTACGGCAGAGCTTACGGTAAGATACGAGGACGGTAGAGTGGAAACCAAGAAGATCGCCGACTTTAACGGAGCAGGCGTGCTTCAGGGCGTTCATAACCTCGACGCGTCGATAGAATCCTTTGCCCGTTCGTGCTTTAATTACGCCCTTTCGGTAAAGCAGAATATCTGGTTCGCTTCAAAGGACACTATTTCCAAGACCTACGACCACAGATTCAAGGATATTTTTGCCGAGATTTACGAAAACGAGTACAAGGCTAAGTTTGACGAGGCAGGAATTTGGTACGCGTACACGCTTATCGACGACGCGGTTGCAAGAGTGGTAAGAAGCGACGGCGGATTTATCTGGGCGCTTAAAAATTACGACGGCGACGTTATGAGCGATATGGTTTCTACCGCTTACGGTTCGCTCGCAATGATGACTTCCGTTCTCGTTTCCCCCGACGGCAATTACGAGTACGAGGCTGCTCACGGCACCGTAACTCGCCACTACTATAAGCACCTCAAAGGCGAGGAAACCTCCACCAACTCCGTTGCGACCATCTTCGCTTGGAGTGGCGCGCTCCGTAAACGCGGTGAACTTGAAAATAACGCGCCCCTCGTTTCTTTTGCCGACCGTCTCGAAACCGCTACCCTCAACACCATCAAGGACGGCTATATGACCAAAGACCTCGTATCCCTTTTCCACAAGGACGGGGTAGAAGTTAAGCCACAGAGTTCACGGTCTTTCCTCGAAGAAATCTCTAAACGCCTTTAAACGAGCGATAAACTTCGCAATACTTTGTCAGTGGCTCGTGGGTGCTCGGTTACGTACGTCTTTGTACGCGCCCTCGCACCACTTCGCCCTTTCCTCGTCTTGCTCGTTTCTCACTCGTTTAACCCCTTGACCAAACCGAGCGGAGCGAGAAGTGCCCCTCACGGCAGTGAGGCTCGCATCTCACTCGTTTAAGCCTTGACCAAACCGAGCGAAAGCGAGAAGACACTCCCGTTTGCAACGGGCGAGCGAAAGCGAGAAGACACTCCCGTTTGCAACGGGCGAGTGGAGTGTATCTAAATCACACGCCTCGCGTGTGTCTTCCTGGAGCGGAACAAAGTGGAGCGATAGGAACTCCGACCGCTATAAAATGGTTGTATAAACTTGGGAGATTCTATCGCTTCGCCTACGGCTCGTTCCAGAATGACACGACCTAAGGGGTACGGTTCGCTCCAGAATACTCGCCGATGGCTCGTGGCGTTCGCTCACTATGTTCGCTCGGCTAAGGACACGACCTAAGGGGTACGGTTCGCTCCAGAATGACACCCCATAACCCATATATGCGGAAGTGAGGCTTATGCTCCCTTCTCGCCATAGCGCGACGGTAAACACCCCGTGGGTGCGCGCAGTGGGTTATTTGCGGAAGATTAGGTACACGCCTACGAGCGCAGGAAGGCAGAGCGAAAGGATTATTACCACTTCGCGAATAGGCGAAGAGGGGGAAGAGAGCACCTCTTCGTTCTTAGTGCTTTGGGGCGGATTTGGTTCGACTTTTTCAATAACGTTATTTAAAATTTCGTCCACTTGGGCGTAAAGCGAGTACACGTAACCTACTACGCTTTCGCCCTTTTTTCGTATTCTTACGTAGTGCCACTCGTCGCCTACCGCCGTAAAGAGCGCGCTACCTTTAACGCTCCCCAAAAACTCGGCGGTATCGTTGCTATTAACCTCTAAAATGACTTCGCCCTCTAAATGAGAGGGGAGAGAACGGATATTGACCTTGTGTCCGTCGTTAGAAAAAGTAAGCGTTGCGCTGTGATACTTATACTTCGGCTCGTAGTCAACGACGCTTAAATCCTCGCTCGCCATAAACCCCTCAAGCCCGTCGTAAAAAACGGGCAACCGTCCGCCCTCTTCTTCTCCCGTAACGGTAACGAAGTAAGTGGCGGGGAGCGAGCAAACGACTTTTCCCTCGTCGTCTAAAAGATTAGCGCCCTCTTTTATTTGCGCGTAAAGAAAAACGCTTGCGCTTGCCGTAAAAGAGCAAGGCGGTAATATCAATATGCAAAATATAATCAAAAGTAATCTTTTCATATCCTCCTCATTATAATAAATATATCGGGGCGGATTTTTAGTTATTTCCCCTAAAACCCTCGATTTTCCACGAAAATAGCCCGTAATATATTTATTTTAATGCAAAAAGTTTACGATAGTACAAAAAATAATTACGATTTTCTAAAGACTTCGTAAGAGCGAGAGTGCTATAATTATAATATAGAAACGCGCCCACGCGCGCAGGCATAAATTTTATAGGAAAAGAGAACGACTGCGAGAAAAAACGCGGTCAAAAGGAGGAGTTAAATGAAGAAGAGTAAATTTGGTCGACTGCTACTCGTTGCGGTTTTGACGCTACTTATGGCGTTTGGCGGAATCGTGGCTTGTGGCGAGAGCGAGCCTTCAGAGTGCAGTTTCGCGTTCACTTTCGCCTCGTACACTTACGGGGAAAGCGCGTCTACTCCGATAATAACGGAAGAGGCGTACGACGGCGCTGTGGTAAGTTATCTATACGAGGGCAGAGACGGTACGGTATATAGTAGCGAGGTTGCTCCTACGCTCGCAGGTTCGTATAAAGTTACGGGCTCGATTGAGGCTACGGAAAAATACAAGGCGACTGAGTACTCGGTAGAGTTTACCGTAAACAAAGCAACGCCTACTGTTTCGGCTAACCCCACGGCAAGCGGACTAACCTACGGTCAAACGCTCGCCGGCTGTACGCTTTCGGGCGGAGTAGCAAGCGTAGAGGGTGCGTTCGCGTTCGAGGATAGTAGCATAGCGACCGAGGCAGGCGAGGAAAACTACATCGTAGTGTTTACTCCCACCGATACCGCTAACTATAATACGGTTAGCGTTGAGGTTACCGTGCTTACCGCAAAAGCAACCCCCACCGTAAGCGTTAACCCGACCGCAGGCGGACTTATCTACGGTCAAACGCTCGCTGACTGTACGCTTTCGGGCGGTGTAGCAAGCGTTGAAGGTACTTTCGCGTTCGAGGATAGTAGCATAGCGACCGAGGCAGGCGAGGAAAACTACACCGTAGTGTTCACACCTACCGATACGGATAACTATAATAGCGTAACCGTTTCTATTCCCGTACTCACCGCGCAAACGGAAAACACTTTTGCGTTCACTTTTGCAGGCTATATTTACGGGGCGAGCGCGTCTACGCCCGTAGTAACGGAAGAGCCTTTCGAGGCGGAACTTTCCGATATAACCTACAAGTTCGTAGGTCGCGAAGGCACCGTTTACGATAGCGAGGTTGCGCCCACGCTCGCAGGCAAGTATACCGTTATCGGTACAGTTCCCGCGACGAGCAACTATATCGCAAAGACCTTCTCCGTAGACTTTGAAATTACCAAGGCGTCGGCAAGCGAGGTTATCTTCCCCACGGCAAACGGCGTAACCTACGGCGTTAAACTTTCCACCATTGCGCTTAACGGCGGTTCGACCACCGGCGCGTTCGCTTGGAAGAACGGCGACACCGTGCCTACCGTTGTAAACGAGGGCTACGAGGTTGTGTTCACGCCCACCGATAAAGCAAACTACGACTGGTCCGCGCTCAGTGGCTACGACGCTCAGTCGGGCAATATTATTAGAAAAGTTTCCATTGAAGTTGCAAAAGCAACGCCCACCGTTAGCGCTAACCCCACGGCAAGCGGAATAACCTACGGCGCAAAACTTTCCACCTCGACCTTAACTGGTGGAGAGGCAAGCGTTGAGGGTGCTTTTGCTTGGAAGGACGGCAATACCGTGCCTACCGTTGCAAACGAAGGCTATAAAGTAGTATTTACTCCCAACGATACGGCAAACTACAACAGCGTAGAAATCACCGTAGCGATTACGGTAGCAAAAGCAACGCCCGTCGTTTCGGCT
The DNA here is from genome assembly GCA_045532295.1 of Pumilibacteraceae bacterium. Taxonomy (GTDB): domain Bacteria; phylum Bacillota; class Clostridia; order Christensenellales; family Pumilibacteraceae; genus UBA10677. Next base: position 3,941 of record JAZSFP010000023.1, read on the forward strand.
AACCCCACGGCAAGCGGAATAACCTACGGCGCAAAACTTTCCACCTCGGCTCTTAGTGGTGGAACGGCAAGCGTTGAGGGTACTTATGCTTGGAAGGACGGCAACACCGTGCCCACCGTTGCAAACGAGGGCTATAAAGTAGTATTTACTCCCAACGATACGGCAAACTATAACGCCATTGAAATTACCGTAGCGATTACGGTAGCAAAGGCAACGCCTACTGTTTCGGCTAACCCCACGGCAAGCGGAATAACCTACGGCGCAAAACTTTCTACTTCGGCTCTTAGTGGTGGAACGGCAAGCGTTGAGGGTGCTTTTGCTTGGAAGGACGGCAACACCGTGCCTACCGTAGCAAACGAGGGCTATAAAGTAGTATTTACTCCCAACGATACGGCAAACTACAACGCCATTGAAATTACCGTAGCGATTACGGTAGCAAAAGCAACGCCTACTGTTTCGACTAACCCCACGGCAAGCGGAATAACCTACGGCGCAAAACTTTCTACTTCGACCTTAACGGGTGGAGAGGCAAGCGTTGAAGGTGCTTATGCTTGGAAGGACGGTAACACCGTGCCTACCGTTGCAAACGATGGATATAAAGTAGTATTTACTCCTAACGATACGGCAAACTACAACAGCGTAGAAATTACCGTAGCGATTACGGTAGCAAAGGCCAGCGTAACTCTTACCGCGCCCACGGCAGTAACGCTTAACGAGGGCGAAAGCCTCTCCACCGTAACGCTTAGTGGCGGAACGGCAAGCGTAGAAGGAAGTTGGGCTTGGGCGGACGGTAGCGTAGTTCCTTCTCTTGGCGAGAGCAATCAAACGGCTAAGTTCACTCCCGCATCCGACAACTATCAAGCGGACACCGTTACCGTTAGCGTAACGGTAATCGGTAATCTTACCGCTCAAAGACTTTCCGCTGAGCAGAGCGCGACGCTTTCGGCAAACGCTCAAATCGACCTTGCCACCGCTATTGCAATCACCGTTGAAGGTAAGAGCGCAACCGCTAAATTCTCCGCTCTCGAGGGCGAAGAGTACGCGTTTGACGGTGGTAAAATCGAAGTGGGCTTTGGCGGAAAATACAAAGTTCTCGTTACCGAGGCGGTAGCGGACGGCGTAACTTACAGAAATAGCGAGGGCGTTATCGTAGAAGTAACGGTAGAAACCGAGGCTATTGAAGAGGCTCAAACCTACGCGCTTTTAAGAAAAGCCACGGGCGAACTTGATATCTTCGCTGAGTACGAGATTGAGGCGGTTGACGGCTACGAATACACCTACACCGTTACCAAGAACACCAGAAAGGTAGTAGAGAACGCAGTAAGCGATAACAAACTCAACCTTGCGCTCTTGAACGGTATGTATCAAGTAGACGCAACCGTAACCCATAGCGCAAGCGGACAGAGTAAGGCGTACTTCTCGTTCGTTATCGACGCTTATAAAGACGAACTTGATATGACGGTAATTTCAGCAAGCGAAATGCTCGGCATTACCGGTAAACAGATTAACCCCACCGTTGGCGTAGACGGAGGCGCAGACCCCGATCCTAACGACGACTATTTCGTAGCGCAAAACGGAGTAGAGGGAACTTACGCTGACGGCGTAATGACCTTTGCTCCCAATGGCTGGCTTGCAGTAGGCGCAACGCCCGTTCACTCTAAAGCGTACTACGAAATGATTAAAGCAAACTATACCGTAGTTCCCGATATCGTAATCGAGGTAACTTATAACGCGGAGAACACGAGCGCGTTGTGGCCAAGAGGCTTACTCTACTTAACCAACTCGTCTTCTACCGTACAAATGATACTTAACGGCGGTATGAACCCCGGCACGACTTACAAACTCACCGTAACGCTCGACCAGTTTATCGACGCTTACGACGACCTTTCCGCTTGGTACGAAATTGCCCACACGGTAAACGGCGAAGACAAGCAAATCGAGAATAACACCAAGCACTCGCCTTTCTTCTGGGCTGCGATAACCGGTCAGAGAACGATTAGTTTAACCGACTTCTATTTTGAAGGCGAAATTACTTCCGAGAATTTGGCAGTAACCGTTAACGACGGCGTAACGATAGGGGAAAACACCGACTATAATCTTAGCGAAATCCTTACCATAACCGTTGGCGGAAAGAAAGCAACCGAAGTTGAGTTTGAAATTTACGGCACGGGCTACACGCTCGAGGACGGCGTATTCAATTCCGCGTTCAACGGCTCGTACAATATCAAGGTTGTAAGCGCAGTAGTTGACGGAACGGTATTCTACGCAAACGGCGACGCTCTTGTGACTATTACCGTAGAGGGCAATACCTTTACCGAGTTTGAGAACAAATCAATCCTTATTGATAAATCGGCAAAAGAGAGCGTCGATATTAAGAATAGCGCGGACAACGGCGGAATAACCTTCGACGAAATCCCCGCGGGATATCAATTAACCTACGCGCTTTATAGCGTTGACGGTAGCGAACTTACCGCAGTGGACGGCGGAATAACCGCTGACGGCGTAATCGACACCACCGCGCTCGAGGGTATGTATAGAGCGGTTGCCGTTTTGAATAAGGACGGCGCGACCAAAGATTATTTCACGCTCGATATTGATATTTACGACGGTAGCGTAGCGCCCGTAGTTCTTGCGTCGCTCGACGACCTTATTGCGTTCGGCGTAAGCGATAGAAATAATCCCGTACCCTCAACGACTATCGCTACTACTTCCGCTACGATTGACGGAAGAGAGGTTAAGACCGCATCTTTCCAAAATAGCGTAGGCACGGTTGGTATGGCGCTTTCGATGAAGATTAAGCACTCCAAGGCTTACTATCAAGCAATTATTGATAGTGGAATTACCACCTTTAATATGGAACTTTATAGCACGGCAAACGGCGTTTGGGCTTGGGGTATGCTTAATAATGGCGATATGGCGAACGACAGTATGTTGAGTGGCATTTGGTATACTCAAACCGTTAACCTTTCCAAGATCGTAGACAACTACGACTACTTGCTCGAGTGGTATAAGTACTGGAAGGGCGAAGTTAGTGAAGTACCTGCAACCAGTGGTAACAACCTCCTTTTTTCTTCGGCAGTTAAGGGTGATTACTCCTTTACCGGCGCAATCTACTCGCAGAATATAAGCCCCGTAATAGATAGTCCTATATTGTTTGAAGGTACGACTTATACGGTACCGGGGAAGGCAAATATTGATACGGATAACTATTATTACTACACGAGCATAGGCGATATTATGGTACAAGGCACGAGCGTTGACGTTTCCTCGCTTGCTAATGACGTTTACTTGGTAAAAGTAATTGCTTACGAGAAGAACACTGGCGTAAAAGTTGGTTTAGTTTATTCTACTGATATAATTGTAGGTGGTCTTGGTGGTAGTATTTCCTACGCTATGATGACTACCGACGCAATAATGTCTACTGACCAAGCGGACGCGAGCACGCAAAACGTTGAAAGTATCGTAACCGCTACTTCCGATGCGCCCATTGGTGGAAGAATAAACGGAACGTACTACAAGATTGAGATTGGCTCAGCAGCAACGCAACCGGGATTTATGTTTAATGCGAAAAATAGCGTTGAAGTTTATAATCTATTTAAAGACGGTTACGTTGTTTTTGACTACTACGTGGATAAGGCAGACGAGGCGACGGATTTCATAAGACACTCTGAGTACGTGCTTAACGATAACGTTGGCGTAGTTGGTGCAGGTTGGTATGATAAGCACACGGGCGACGAACTATTCGTAAGAGAGTGGCATAGACGCGTACTTCCCGTATCGAGAATCGTATCGTCTGGATTCCAAAACTTCGAGGGAAGTTATGGTGGACAGTTGTTTGCTCTTGGCTGGAAAACGGCTGGATTGTACAGATCTTATAGCACGGTAGTGTATATTAGCGATATTAAAGTAGTTAACAGTCTTGATGCCGTTGATGAACAAGTAGGCTTTACTTATGCATCCGTTGGTAGCGGAAATATTGGCGTAGGTCAATACGGCGTTGCGTATAACGACCAAGTATCTATCGTAAATGCAATCAATGAGTCGAACCTTGCGGGTGTAGAGTTCCCCACGGGATATAGCACTACTGCGGTTTATAAGTTGGATTGTAGTAAGAGTATAACTAGCGATCCCTACGTCAGAATTAAGCCTACTTTGTCTAATGACATACTTAAAATTTATACTGACGGCTATAATCTTCAGTTCTCATACTTCGTGTATGATTTGAGCAAAACTGAGACTAATTTCCAAGCAGTGAGTGTTTCTGATACCGATGCAAACGGCGAGGCAAAAGGAAATTATTTACAATCGAAAGCAAAACAACCCGTTGGTGTGTGGAATACGGTAAGCGTTAGTATGGCGGATTTAACTGAAGAGTTCTATTCCAAGAACGAATCGACAACTCATAACGGACACGCTGCAAGATTGTTGCAATTTGGTTGGGATAATTACTCTACTTCAGTTATCTACGTAACCGAAATTCGCGTAGTGCCTGCTCAAAACTAATAATACGATAAAAAAAGAAGACTTCCTCTTTGTGAGGAGGTCTTTTTTCTTTAAAATTTTTTTGAAAAAGTGGGAAATGAAAACGAATTACTGACATACAGTTGTCAGGATATCTCGTATATAATGTGGGTGTAAAAGGTTGATACGCCCCATCAAACCTTAACAACGCAAAAAGGAGAATAATTATGAAACAATGGATATTGATGCTATGCCGAATTGCGCCAAAGATAGAAGAAGAGGTGGGCGCAATCGAGACGAGGATTGAGCGAGTGGCGTTATCGCCGTACGGGGAGACGATCGCAAAGTACGGAGAAATAATGCAACTTATGGATGAAAAAATTCGGCTAATAAATCTAAAGGTTTTACACAGGATACTACGGGACGTACTACTTAGCGACGAGAGAAAACTGCTCAAGCAAATAGCGAGAGGCGAAACTTACGCTAAGGTAGGAAAGACGCTGGGCTTGGCGACTTCGAGTGTGTTCAAGCGCGTATCAAAAATCATTGATAGAATAAGCAAGGTACTGGATAAAGCAGGCTGGAGCGAGGAAAGACTTAACCGCGAGTTTTCCTCGCTTTCGCTTATCAAAAGAGCGCGAGCGTAAGACTATGACGGACAGAGAAATCGTAAAGCGCGTGCTTGAACTTGAGCGCCTTGAAAAAGTGGAGAGGCGGAAAAACAGAATTTTCCACTACAACGAGGACAAAGTCCACCAAAAGCAACTTGAATTTCACAAATGCCCCAAGCGAAATCGTTGGGTTTTCGGTGGTAACCGCTCGGGAAAGACGGAGTGCGGAGCGGTGGAGACGGTGTGGCGCGCTCGCGGAATTCACCCTTACCGAGAAAACCGTCCCGACACTTTCGGGTGGGTGGTGTCCGTTTCAAGAGAAGTCCAGCGCGACGTTGCTCAAAAGAAAATCCTCTACTATCTAAACCCCGAGTGGATAGAGGATATCGTTATGGTATCGGGCAGGCGCGATAATGCCGAGGGCGGAATTATCGACTATATCGCGGTAAAGAATATCTTTGGAGGGATAAGCAAAATCGGGTTTAAGAGCGCGGAAATGGGCAGAGATAAATTCCAAGGCGCGTCGCTCGACTACGTTTGGTTCGACGAAGAACCGCCCGAGGATATCTATCTTGAGTGTCGTATGCGAATAGTAGACAAAAAGGGGGATATTTACGGGACGATGACGCCCCTTATGGGCATAACCTTCGTCTATAATAAGATATACCTCAACGAGCAGTCCGACCCTGATATTTGGCATATCTTTATGGAGTGGAAAGACAACCCCTATCTTGACAGCGAGGAAATTGAAAAGGTCTCCGCCTCGTTAAGCAAGGAAGAACTCGACTCTCGCAGGTACGGGCGGTTTACGAGCGCAAAGGGGCTGGTTTATCCCGAGTTTAACGAAAGCGTTCACGTAATCGAGCCTTTCCCCGTTCCAAAAGAGTGGTATGATAATATATCCATTGACCCCGGGCTAAACAATCCTCTTTCGGCGCACTTTTACGCGGTGAACGGCGACGGCGTGGTGTTCGTTATTGCCGAGCATTACGAACAGGGTAAAACGGTGTCGCACCACGCTACGAAGATAAAAGAGATAGCAAAGCGCCTTAACTGGCACACGGACGGCAAGGGACGAATAACCGCGCTCATTGATAGCGCGGCTAACCAACGCACTCTCGCCTCGCAAAAATCAGTAAGCGAATTATTTTACGACGAGGATATCCTTGTTAACCCAAAGGTTAATAAGGATATTTTCACGGGCATATCACGGGTAAAAGATTACCTCAAGTCGCAATCGGGCGTTCCGAAACTTTATATTTTTGCTTGTTGCGTCAATCTTATCCGTGAAATTAAGGGCTACTGGTGGGGCGAGGGTGATATTCCCAAAAAGCGCGACGACCACGCCTTAGACGAACTTCGCTATTATATCTGCTCTCGCCCCGAGCCTTACCGCGCGAGTGAGACGAAATCGGTTATTCAACTTGATAAAGAACGCTTGCTTAGAAGGAGAGTAAGATGAACGAAAAACAAATATTAAAGGCGCTAATGAAAAAGGCTTTGGGGTACGAGTACAGCGAAATTACGAGCGAATACCAAATGGTAGAGGGCGAACTGCAAGAGACTAAACGCCGAGTGGTAACCAAGGAAAACGCTCCCGACGTGTCCGCGGCGAAACTGCTACTTGACTATTCGACGGAAGAGGATAAGCCCATAAGCGAGGAAGAAATTCAGCGCGAGAAAATGCGCCTTATAAAACTACTTTTAAGGAGTGAAGAAAATGCAAATAAACACGATTAACGGCAAACTAAAATGCTCGATTTGCGCTCCAAAGAAAATGGCGGAGTACGAACTCCGGTTGAGAAACGGCGGAATAGGTAGCAGAATTTATATATGTAAAGACTGCGCCAAAGAGATGTTTGAAACACTCAAAAATTTGCAAGTGCCCAAGAGCATAGAGACTATGCGACCTAAACGGGCAAAGGAGAATTAATGGATAAACAATTTATTGAAGACATAGTAATGGAAGTCAAAAAAGACTTCGAGCAACGCGCCTTAGAGCGAAGAAGTTTCGAGGCGCAATGGCAACTAAACGCCAACTTCGTTATGGGCAATCAGTACTGCAGGATAGGGGCAAAAGGCGAAGTTGAGGATGTTGAGCGCGATTACTACTGGCAAGAGCGAGAGGTGTATAACCATATCGCGACCATACTTGAAACGCGCCTTGCAAAACTTTCGCGCGTTCGCCCAAAGATGAGCGTTGCGCCCCAAACCAACGACGAGGACGATATAAGGAGCGCGAAGGTGGCGAGCAAAATCCTCTCTGCAAGCGCGAACAAACTGCACCTTTCCGACTTAATAGCAAAGGCTACTATGTGGTCCGAACTTACCGGCTCGGTATTTTATAAGGTGGGTTGGTCGCAAAACGGCGGAAAAATCGTGGGCGAAAACGAGCAGGGCGAGATAGTCCGCGAGGGCGAAGTAACGGTGGATATTTGTCCGCCTTTCGAGATTTTCCCCGACGCGTTATCGAACACTTCGCTTGAAGAGTGCAACAGCGTTATGCACGCAAAATCGCTACACGTAGATGAAATTTTGCGCATTTGGGGCAAAAAAGTCAAGGGTGAAGAGAGTGAAATTTTGACCTACGGCGACACTGCGATGGTGGGAAGTTTTGGTATTACTTGCCAAGTGCCTAAGGTGGGCAGAGAGAAAAAGAGCGAGCGCGCGCTCGTTATTGAGCGTTACACTCGCCCAAGCAAAGAAAAGCCCAACGGCGAACTGGTTATAGTTGCTGGCGACCAACTGCTTTACTACGGCGACCTTCCCTATCAAAACGGGGAAGAGGGCGAGCGAATTTTCCCCTTCGTTTGCCAAAAATCCATAGAGCGAGCAGGTTGCTTTTTTGGAACGAGTATGGTTGAGCGCGCAATCCCTATCCAGCGCGCCTACAACGCGGTAAAGAACCGCAAACACGAATTTTTGAACCGTATCGCAATGGGCGTGCTTACCGTCGAAGACGGCTCGGTGGACACGGAAAACCTCGAAATCGAGGGGCTTTCCCCCGGTAAAATCCTCGTTTACCGCCAAGGCTCAACACCGCCTCGGCTAATGAACCCCGGCTCAGTGCCCTCCGACTTTACCATTGAAGAGCAACGCCTTCTCTCTGAGTTCGTCGACGTTAGCGGAATAAGTGAGATAATGCGCTCGTCCTCCGTCCCCTCCACCGTTACGAGCGGTCTTGCAATTCAACTACTCATTGAGCAGGACGACACGAGAATAAGCGTTACGGCGGAGAGTATTCGCACGGCGGTACGCAAGATAGCGTCAATGCTACTTCGACTTTACCGACAGTTCGTTTGCGCAACCCGTCTTATTCGTTACACGGGCGAGGACGGGCAAATCGAACTAATCAGTTGGACGAAGAGCGACGTGGCAAGCACGGATATTCGCTTTGAAACGGACAACGAAATCAATTCCACCAACGCTACTCGCCAAAGTCTAATGTTCGACCTTCTTAAAGCAGGGCTTTTGCACGACGAAAACGGCAAACTTTCCGACGCAATGCGCTATAAGATTTTAGAGGCGTTCGGTTACGGAGGCTTAGAGCAAACCCAAGATATTAAATCGCTACATTGTTCACGCGCAGGAAAGGAAAATGCGGTGCTTGAGCGAGAGAGTGTCGAGGTTAGCGAAGTGGACGACCACGCGCTCCATATAAGCGAACACACTAAGCATTATCTTTCGGGCGAGTTCGCTAAAAAGTGCAAGAAGAACCCCGAACTTGAAAAACGCTTTATCGAGCATATTCGCGCCCACAAGGCTATCGAGAGAGCGGAAAAGGAGGTTAAAGGAGAGTAAATGCAAAAGAAAGTAAAGATTACGGAGAGCGAGAGAATTAGATTGCTCGAGAGCAAACTTATGAAAAGCGGACGAGAAATTTCCGCTCTTCGTGGAGAAAACGACGCGCTTAAAACTCAAATATCTGCGCTTGAACGGCAGATGAGTGAGCGCAGTGATTATCCAAGATTAGTAAAAGAGGACGAGTTTATCGAACGCTATATTCTTGGCGAGGAAGAGATTAAAAAGCGAATAATTACGCAATATCTTGCCTCGCTTTCAGCGGGGACTTGTCCCGTAACTCTGGGCGGAAGAGTGGGATATTCTCCGCTTACGCCCGTAGCAAAACCTAAAAGCCTTGCCGAGGCTAAAAAACTGGCAGAAATAATAATTAAGAATTAAGGAGCAATATAAATGGTAACTATTAACAATGCAGAAAATGCTTTAAAAACGATTTATCTTGGCGCAGTAACTGAATTACTCAACACCAAGGCTAACCCCCTTCTTTCCAAAATCGAGCAAACGAGCGTGGACGTTTGGGGTAAGGAAGTACGCACCGCGGCGCGCGTAGGTATTAACGGAGGCGTGGGCGCAGGCGACGAGACGGGTTCTCTTCCCTCGGCGTACGGCAGTAACTATCTTCAGTTTACTACCACGCTAAAGAACCTCTACGGTCAAATCGAGATTTCCGACAAGGCAATCAGAGCGTCGGCGGACGGCAAGGGCGCGTTTACCGACCTTCTTAACAGTGAACTTGAAAGCCTTCTTTCCGCCTCGAAGTTTAACCTTGGCAGAATGCTCTACGGCGACGGTAGCGGTAAACTTTGCCAAATTTACAGTTCGACTAATAACACTCATAGAGTAAGCGACACTCGTAACCTAATTGAGGGTATGGTGGTTGATATTTATGCGCCCAACGAGGTCGTGCTCCACGCTACCGCGCGTATCGCTTACGTGGACCGCGACAACGATACGGTAACCTTTGCAAATAAACTTGCAGTTTCTATCGAAGACGGTTGTTTGATGTACGTTCAGGGCAGTAAGGACAAGGAAATTACCGGTCTTGGCGCGCTCTTTAACGGAGATATGCCTCTCTACGGTCTTGATAGAGCCTCTCATCCCTTCCTTGCGCCTTATCAAAAGGACAGCGTAGGCGAGATTGACGAAATCGTAATTCAAAAAGCGATTGACCGTCTTGAGTACAACGCGAACTCTATCGTAGACTATATTGCGGTATCGGCGGACGTAAAGTACGCTTACCAGCAATATATGAAACAGTTCAAGCGTAACGTGGAAGTAATGGAAATGGCAGGCGGATACAAGACGCTTTCTTACAACGGAATTCCTCTCGTTTACGACCGCTTTATCGAAAACGGTACTATGTATCTTCTTGATACGACCGCGTTCAAACTCCACCAACTTTGCGACTGGAGATACCTCGAGAACGAGAACGGCAAAATTCTTCGTCAAACTCAGGGTAAGCCTACCTATACGGCAACCTTAGTGAAGTACTGCGACCTTATCTGCTCGCGTCCTAACGGCCAAGCAAAACTTACGGGCATTACCGCGCCCACTGGAGCGTAATAAATGATAGGGAAAGGACGCGTTATAGAGAGCGACTTGTACGATATAGCGAAAAGACTTAAAGAGATAGACCCCAGTTACTTCGTGTTCTACCGCTACAAGAGCAAGCGGTACGAGGTTCACAGCAACGAGCAAAGGGGGAACAGTTTATGTTTCGTCGTTCCGTACGATAAACTCGACGGGCGCGTCCTTTCTTACGCTTTAAGAACGAGGCGTGAGCGCGCGGAGGAGTTTTTACAGGAAATGGAACGCCAAAACGCGCTAAAGCGTGCAGAAGAAATAAGAAAAGCAAGACTAACGGCGGAAAAAACGCTGGAAGAGAATAGGAGGAGACAATGAAAACGAAAACGGCAATATATTATTCGGCAATGTTTCTCTCGCTCGAAGAAGTGTGTCAAGCGCTTGAGAGCGGAGTGATGAGCGAAGAGGCGCAAAAGGAGTGCGATATTCTCGTTAAATGCGCTAACCTCATCGTAGACGAGATAGCAAGCGACTGGCTACCGCTTAAAAATAAGGAAAAAATAACCGTCAATGCGGGCGAATTCGATATGAAGAATTTACAAAAGCCCGTGATTGACGTGTTCAGAATTACCGATAAAGAGGGAAGACGCGGGCGTTTTAGACAGTTTTTCGACAAACTGTTCTGTGACGACGGAGAATACGAAATCGAGTATTCCTACGCGCCGGGTGAATTAACGCTCGAGAGCGACTTGCCCTTTCCCCTCTCTACGCCCTCCGTTCGCGTTATTGCTTACGGCATAGCGTGTGAGTATAACATTATATCGGGCTTGACGGCGGAGGCGTCGGTATGGGAGAACAAGTTTATAGACGCGCTTAAGAGCGCAACGAGTAAAAAGCGTGAGTTCACGGTTAAGCGTAGGAGGTGGGCTTAATGCGAGAGGGAATAGGAAAAGTACAACGAAGTCGCTCAAGGGCGACTATTCGCTCGTTTAGGGGCGGAGTAAACTATTCGCTTGACCAAAGCGTTCTGCCCCTAAGCGTGTCAAGCGACAGTTTTAACTTCGACTTTAGCGGAGGCGCGCTTACCGAGGGCTACGGGCTTGAGGCGTATTCGCCCTTTCAAAACTATAACCTTACTTGCGTTTGGCTTTACAAAAGATATGACCACGAAAACGAGGTTGAGGACGACAGACTGCTTGCAATCACGCAAAACGGCTGGCTTTTAGAGGAAAAATCGGGCGTGGTCAAGCGCGTAGGCGAGCAAACTTTTAGCGGAAAAGTGGGCTTTATCAACTACCGACTTTACGGCGAGGACGTGTGTCTTATCGCCTCGAGCGAGGGTATGTTCGTTTACGACGGAGCGTCGCACCCTTATAGAGTGGACAACGCGCCACGCATTACGAGTATGGCTCTCCACGGCGAACGCCTTTTCGTAACAACGGACGGCGAGAAAAATTCGGTGTGGTTCTCGGACGATCTTGACCCGACCAACTGGACGGTAACGCTCGAGGGCGGTGGTTTTATTCAAATGCTTGACGAGAGGGGCAAAATCAACAAAGTTTTGGAGTTTGCAGGCTATGTCTACTGTTTCCGCGACTACGGAATATCGCGCATAAGCGGTTACGGAGAGCAAACGGACTTTGCGGTGAGCAATCTTTTCGTTTCGGGCGGACGCATTTACGCAGGTAGCGTAACGGTGTGCGGAGATAAGATTATCTTGCTTGCTGAAGACGGACTTTACGCCTTCGACGGCGTATCGACGAGCAAAATCCTCTCTAACCTCGACGGGCTAATCGAGAGCGGAAACAACGCTTGCGCGCTCTACTACGGAGGCAAATACTACCTTGCGTTTAGGCGAAAAAAGGACGGCGAAGTTATAGGGAGCGAGAGCGAAAATTATAGGAATAACGGCTTGCTCGTGCTTGATACGGAAAAGGGCGATTACGCGCTTTCAAGGGGTATGGATATAACCTCGCTTTGTAAAATCGACGGCGAAGGCGTAGTTGCGGTTACGCGCGACGGACGAGCAGGGTTGGTGGAAAAGTGTGGCTCGCTTTACGGCGTAAGCCTTAAAAAGAAGTGGGTCGTGCCTAAAACCGACCTTGGAAGTGGTGAAAAAAAGCGAATTAGGGAAGTAACCGTTTACGCAGAGTGCCCCGTCGAGATAATTTTCAGGACGGACGAGCGCGAGAAAAAAGTCAAATTTTCGGGAAAAAGCCGAGTAGAAAAGAAACGGCTTAACCTTCAAGGCTACCGCGTAGGCGCAGAGTTTATAACGGTTAGTAAAAGCGCGCTTATTTCCGCGCCCTCGTTCGAGTTTACCAAATAGGAGGGATTATGGATTACGGAAAATTAGCCTATCTAAAGGTGGAGGAACTGGAAAAATCCCTTTCCTCTTTGCTAAAAAAGGAGCGTTCAATTAACCGTCGATTTACCGCAAAACCTCTTCGCAATCTTCAAAAGGGCGCGTACGCTTTCCCGACGATTTATTCGAGCGGTAGCGTAAGCGTGATAATAACCGCGCAAGTAACGGCTAACGCTCAAACTACGGGCGAGTTGATACTGCTTTCAAACGGCGTAAAGGTAAGTGGAAAATCGCTGACTTTAGACGCGAACGAGACGAGCGAGACGGTGTTTACAGTAGCAGTGGAGAGCGAGGGCGAGTTAAAACTCTCGCTTACCTCGTCAACGGCTATAACGCTAAACTCCGTTGAACTGTTAGTGAGCGGAACGGGAGCGGACTTATCGCTTTCGCCCGTTCGTAGCGCAATGGATAAATACAGTTACTACTGGGCAATCGTAGAGTGTAACGACGGCTTAGTAACGGTTAAAAACTTTTACGAGGAGGAGCAAGTATTCTATCGCACGCTTACTTTAGGCGAGGGCGTTAGTTGTGATATTTGCGCCGACGAGAGCGGTTTCGCCGTAACGCACACCGATATTTTAGGGAATACTTTCGTGAACTTTTTAGATATCAACTTAAACAAAAAAGGCAACTTGGTTTTAACCGACGGGGCGTCGTGCTCAATAATCGGCAAAGCGGAAAACGGTTGCGCGCTTGGTCTTATAATAAAGGGCAAGTTATATCTTAGAATGGTTTCAAGAGAAGGCGTTTCCGCGCTTATGGCGGTAGAAGAGGTGGACAAAGCGGACGAAGTAACCTTCGTTAAAGCCTCAAATCCCCTTGCTCTAATCGTTACGGTGGACGGTAAAAGCAGACTTCTTCGCGCCCTCGCTGAGCACGGCGGACGAGAAAATATAACGCTATCACTTGGCGTTACTTCGGAGGCAATATGATTAAAAAAAGCAATACGGTATCGTTTTTTTGCGACAATCAGTGTGTTTTTACGCACAACGAAATGCTTAACTTTATCCCCTTTTTAAGCGGAGAACGATACTCAAAAAACATAAGCGTAGGACGAGGCGCAGGGCTTAGCAATAATAAAATGGACGCCGTTGCAACCAAAGAGACTACGCTATCAGAATACAATATTGATAGCGCGCAGGGTGCGGTGTACGCAGTATATTTAGCGACCTTTACGGACGAGGATATTTTGCCCGGAGAGAAAATTAGCGAGGCAGGGCTTTGTAGAGATAGCAATAGCGAGATGGCTAACTACGCGCTCCTTTCTCCCGTTGAAAAGATAGCAGGCAAGGACTTAACGGTAAAGATTGAAATTCGTCTTTACCTTGAGGGCGATACGGCGTTCGTATCGGGCGATAACGAGTTAGTAAAAATCTTGCTTGGAATTGAGGACGGGGAGGGCGCGACCTTTGAGATAGCGAGGGGAGATAACTATCATCCCGTGTCCGCTATGGCAAAGAGCGAACCGCCACTTGAGAGAGCGAGCGCGAGCGTAACGCTTACTAATAACTCAATATCCTTTAGCGGAAATCTTACCTTGCCCGGCTACGAACTTCTGCTTTACTGCAACGGCAAGCCTTCTTTAAGATGCTATAACTATCAAGGCGTATCGGCAGAATACTTTGGCGGAGCAGTGGGCGAGGAGAAGAGCATTGATTATTACGCCGACCATATTAAACAGGTTTCGGGCGTGCAACTCAACGGCTCGTATCTTCCAAACTACACGATAGCGAATATTCCGAGTAGACTTACCGAGGACTGTTCGTTAAAGTTGCCTCAGCGCCTCCCGGACGAGTACGAAGTTATTAGCGAACACAAGGGCAATTATATCGGCGTTTACGCGGGCAAGGAAATTTCGGTGTTTAACCTATTAAATGAAAAACTTATGCTTGCCTATAAAACGGACGCAATCGACAAAACCCCGGTGCTCGTTAGTAACGGCGCGCTCTTTCTCTACGGAGCGGACGGAGTGGAGTTTATAACCTCGGCAGGCGTTAAAAGAAAGTTAAGCATAAACGCGGACGAACTATGCGCGGTGGACACTTCGGGCTCGTATCTGCTCGTTGCAAGGGTAGGCGAAGTGGTCAGCATTTATAAGTGTTCTTCCTCGGGCGCGCTAACTCTAAAAGAAACGCTAAAAGTAGGCTCGGACTTTACGATGAGTAGAGCGAACGCATACTATATCGCCTTTATGTCCCCCTCGCTCTCGATTTATAGATGCGTAGGGCTTAATAACGAGTTTAGTAAAGTTGCAAATACTTTGCGTCAATGCGCAGAAAACTTTAGCGATATTTATCTTGACGGCTCGTTTATAAGGATGAAAAACGGCAACGAAAACATTATGGTGCATCTTCTTGGCGACGAGGTAATACCCTACGACGAAGACTATATTTTTTGCGATAGTTTTCTTCGTACGAGCGGAGGAAAGACGAGCGCCGTATCGGTATGCTTTGGTACGAAAAAAGCAGAACGGTTATTAAATTTTGCGACGGAGATACCCAAATTCTTCACTTTTATGGGCGGATATCTGCTCTTTTTCTACGGGGAAAGCGTGCGCACTTTTTATCCTATACCTTGCGGAAAAACGATATTTAGCCCTAACTTAGTTAAGGGCGATACGGTTACTTTTACCGTTTCAAAGGGAAAGGAAATTGCCGTGGGCGCGGCGGGTGTTCGTCAGACGCTAACGCTAACGACGGGAGGATAAAATGAGATTTTCAAAAAATATAACGGGTCTTGGCAAAGCGCGTCCGCTATCAGCAAAAGAGACTGCGGAGGGCGTAAGCATCGTATCGAAAAGCGAGGTCGCTATTATCGAGCGAATTATACCCAAAAACTCAATGGCAGTATCGAGCAATAGCAAAGTAATCAGTTACGCTGACGAGTGCTTTTTGCTCAACTTTGGAAAAATGCATAAGAGAGGAGGGCTTGAGTATGAGAGCGATTGAGTACCGCCGAGCGCGAAGTACGATGCGCCGTCATAGACGAAAAAATTATTACAGTTTATTAAGGAGTAAAGACAATGGACTTAGGAACTTATATCCGTGGGCTTTTAGACAAAGCGTCGGGCAAGAGTAACTCTCCCGATTACAGCGACACTATGGATAAAATCAACGAAATTTTAGTAAACGGCGAGCGTCTTCCCGATAAAGAGACGATAGACGCTCCCGACCCGTACACCCCTCTTGAGTACGACGCGCCCTCCGACGAAGAGATAAAAGAGAGCGCGACCGCCTCGCTTGAGGAGTACCGCCAAAGCGGACTTGCCGGCATTGAAAACGAGATTAAAGCGCTCATTGACAAGTACGGCAAGAATAAAGAGGCGAGCGGAGAGGCGTACGAAAAAACGATAAAAAGCCTATCCGACGCTTACGAGAGCGCGAGCGAAATGGCAAAGAACGACGCGCTTAAGCGCGGACTTGCTCGCTCGTCGATAGCGGTAAACGCCGTTTCGGCAATCGAGGGCGAGAGGGCAAAATCGGTAAGCGAGGCAACCAAAGAGTACGCGGAGAAAATTGAGCAAATTGACGCAGAAATTTCCGCGCTCGAGGCGAAAAAGCAAAAGGCTATGGACGATTTTAACTTAACCTATACGGCAAAACTTACCGAAAAAATCGACAAACTCAAAAGCGAGCGAGAGGATAAAAGAGTGGAAACGCTTAAATACAACAACACGCTCAAAGAGAAAGAGCGCGACGACGAAATCGCGAGAAAGAAAGCGGAAAGCGACCTCTACACCGAAACTCTTGAACACAAGAAGGCGGAAAACGCTCTTCTTGATGATCCTTCGGAGTACACTAAGGAGCGAGAGTACGCAAAAATCTTCGATATCTTGCGCGAAAAACTCTCCACGCTCGACGCGATGACCGCGCAAAAAGAGGTTAAAGAAAACCCCATTTACCGCAAATACTTGTCGTCGGAGTACTATTATAGGCTTTACGACGAGTTTGGCAGATAAAACTAACGATATGCTTGCATCTTTTTAGTTTGAAATAAAATAAAGGGCGGGCGGAGGGAAAAGGAGATAACTAATGGACAACATAATTTCATCTATACGCAATCTTTTCTCGACTTACGGTTTTAAGGCGGGCGCGATTATCGTTCTAACGATACTCATCGTCAACCTTCTTAAAAAACCTATCGTGCGATTAGCGGACAAAGTAACGAAGGAAAGCGGACTTGACAAGTCGGTAATCACGAAATATATTACCGCTTTGCCCGTTTTCGTTGCCTTCGTTCTCGACTTTGGCGTATCGCTCGTCTTGGTTAGTTTTGACTTTACCGCCCTCGACTTTGGCGAAATCATTGCAAACGCAGTGCTTTACGGCGCGCTTGCAATCGCAACCTACGAGAGCGTTAAAAAACAACTCGAGGCGTACGCGTCGAGCAAGAACGATAAAACCGCGGAAAAAGTAAAGAGCGAACAGAAAAATACCACTATCAATTTTAGTGCGAACGGCTAATAAGCCCGAAAAAGTCGTAGGCGAAAGTCTACGGCTTTTTTGTTATGCTCCGTCGCCTTGTTTCCTCTCGTTTCTACTTTTAACAAGAAAATTGCGGTTGCCCCCTCTAAACACTTGACAATATTTAAATAAAATATTATATTATTATTACCATAGAGAGTGCACGAGGGACAAGCCCGTAGACTGCACAGCAACCTGCGGTGAGAGTAAGGTGCTAACGCTTGACGCGATGGGTAGTGTATTTTGGTAAAATCCCCGTCGCGAGTAAGCGAACGGGAATTTTTTTAACGCTTGATAAACATTTTAGGAGAAAATAACAATGAACGAGAAAAAAATGCTTTTTTCCAGTGAATCGGTAACTGAAGGACATCCCGACAAGGTATGCGACTGCATATCCGACGCGGTGCTTGACGCCGTACTTTCGCAAGACGAGATGGCGAGAGTAGCGTGTGAGACTTGCGTTACCACGGGAAGAGCAATGATAATGGGCGAAATCACGACCACGGCGAAAGTGGATATCGACGCTATTGCAAGGGAAACGATTAAAGAAATCGGTTACGACGACGAGAGCATCGGTTTTGACTACAAAACTTGCGATATAACGGTCGCGCTTGATAGCCAAAGCCCCGACATTGCAATGGGCGTAAATAGCGCGCTTGAAAAGAGAGGCGATAGCGAGGATATTGCAGACGAGATAGGCGCAGGCGACCAAGGTATGATGTTTGGTTACGCGTGCTCGGAGACGGAAGAACTTATGCCCCTTCCCATAACGCTCGCGCACAAACTTACCAAAGAACTCACGCGCTTAAGAAAGGCGGGCGAGATTGAGTATCTTCGTCCCGACGGAAAGAGCCAAGTAACCGTTTGCTACGAGAACGGCAAGCCCTCGTTCGTTGACACGGTAGTAATATCCACTCAGCACGACGACGGCGTTTCGCACGAGACGATTGAGCGCGATATTATCGAGAAAATCATCAAAAAAATCATACCGTCATCGCTTTTATGCGACCAAACGAAGTATTTCGTAAACCCCACGGGTAACTTCGTAGTGGGAGGACCTGAGGGCGATAGCGGACTTACGGGCAGAAAGATTATCGTAGATACCTACGGCGGAAGTTGTCCTCACGGCGGTGGAGCGTTCAGCGGAAAAGACCCCACCAAAGTAGATCGTTCGGCGTGCTACTACGCCCGTTACGTGTGCAAAAATATAGTGTCGGCAGGACTTTGCGAGCGTATTCAACTTCAAGTAGCGTACGCAATCGGCAAGGCAAAACCCGTATCCGTTTGCATTGATACTTTCGGAACTAACCGTTATCCCGAAGAGGATATTTTAAGCGCAATCGAAAAGGTGTTCGACTTCCGTCCCTATTCGATAATAGAGAGTTTGAACCTCCGCCGTCCCGTGTATCGCCAAACGGCAAGTTACGGACACTTCGGCAACCCCGAGTTTTCGTGGGAGAGAGTGGACAAGGCGGACGAACTTAAGGAGTTGTTTAATTGACGATAAAAGGCGACATTGACGAGATAAGATTTCGCAACGACGAGAACGGCTTTACGATAGTGGTTCTCGAAGTTGACGGTGAGCCCGTAATCGCTACGGGCGTCTTTCCGCCTGTCATCGAAGGTCAAACCGTTTCGCTCGAAGGCAAGTTCGTAACGCACCCACGCTACGGCAGACAGTTTAAGAGCGAAAAGTGTACCATAAGTAAGCCAAGCGGTATCGACGGCATAGTTAGATACCTTGGTAGCGGACTAATCAAAGGCATAGGACCGGTGCTTGCTCTTCGCATAGTCAACGCTTTTGGCGAAAACACTTTTAAAGTGATTGAAAAAACCCCCTCGCTCCTTGCCACCGTCAAAGGCATAAGCAAGAATAAAGCGGAGGAAATCAGCGAAAACTACCTGCAAATCAAGGAAATGCAGGACGCTATAATGACCTTGCAAAGTTACGACATACCGCTCGGAACGGCAATGAAAATTTATAAGCACTACGAAAAAAAGACGGTGGAAGTGGTTAGCCAAAACCCCTATCGCCTTATCGAAGAAGTGGACGGCATAGGCTTTATAACGGCGGACCGTATCGCTATTAACGCAGGTATAGCAAAAGACAGCGACTTTAGAAAGAGCGCAGGCATAATCTTCGTTCTTAAAGAAAACGTCACTAAAAACGGCAATACCTGTTACCCCGTAGAGCAAACGATAAAAGAGGCGAGCGAACTTCTTTCGCTTTCAGAAGATAGCGTTTCGGAGGTAGCGGAAAGCCTAATTTTAGAGCATAGAATAAAAAAAGTAATGCTTGAGGGCGAGGAAATGTATATGCTCCCGTGGGTATACCGCGCGGAAAAATCAACGGCGGTACTACTTAGCAGGCTAATAGACAGAGCGGACGCAACGGCGTTCGATGTTAGCGGAGATATAGCCCACTACCAAGAAAAGTACGGCATAACGCTCCACGAAAATCAAGTGGAGGCAATTGAGAGCGCGTTCTCGTCGGGCGTCGTGGTGGTAACGGGCGGACCGGGAACGGGTAAAACAACCATAATTAAATGTATCATTGAACTTTTCGAGAGTTTGAAAAAGACCGTAATGCTAATGGCTCCGACGGGCAGAGCGTCCAAAAGGATGAGCGAGGCAACGGGGCGTGAGGCAAGCACTATCCACAGAGCGTGTCGTTTCGGTCAAGAGTTCGACAACGACGAAGACCTTATAACCGACGTGGTCATCGTCGACGAGTTCTCAATGGTGGATATATTCTTATTCGAGGCGCTCTTAAAGAAAATCCCCGAAGGGACGAGGCTCGTACTCGTGGGTGACAAGGACCAACTTCCCTCGGTAGGCGCAGGCAACGTGCTGTCCGACTTAATGAAATCGGGAGTGGTAAAGACGGTTAAACTAAACCACATTTACCGCCAAGCGCAAGAGAGTTTAATCGTAACCAACGCCCACGCAATCAACCGAGGCGAAATGCCCACGCTCGATAGCAAGGATAAGGACTTTTTCTATCTTTCCACCCCCTCGAGCGAAGTAACCGCGCAAAAGACTATGGAAATGGTACGGCGCGCAGGAAAATTCATAGGCGTTGAGCCCGAGCGCGTTCAAGTGCTTTGCCCGATGAAGAACGGCGTAGCGGGTGCGATAAACCTCAACAAAATGCTCCAAGAAAACCTCAATCCAAACAGAGTGGACGGCGTGAGCGAAGAGGACTACACCTATTATCCCGGCGACAAGGTTATGCATATCGTCAACAACTACGAACTTGAGTGGAAACAAGCGTTCGGATACACCTATAAAGAGGGCAAGGGCGTGTTCAACGGCGATATAGGTTTCGTCCGTTCGGTAAGCAAGGAGCGAGGCGAAATCGAGGTTGAGTTTGAGGACGGCAGAATAGCCGTTTACACCCGCGACCTTTTCTCGCAGTTAGTGTTAGCGTACGCAATTACCGTGCACAAGAGCCAAGGCAGTGAGTTTGACGCAATCGTAATGCCCATAACGGCTGGCGGACCGATGATAATGACGAGGAACTTACTTTACACCGCAATAACTCGAGCAAAACGAATGGTAGTGCTGGTGGGCGATAAGTATTATATCAAGCGTATGGTAGAGAACGACTATATCGCGACGAGGTATTCGCTACTTTGCGACTTCCTCAAGGGCGCAGTGGACGACGCGCTAACGCTGTACGGACTAAAAAAATAGAATAAAAGAGCAATATAACGGCGCAAATCGTTGACAAATTTTGCTATAATATATAAAATATAATTTAGGTATTTAAAAGTATGCTAAAATTTAGTTTTGAAAAAATCGAAGGCGACTACCTTCTCTACGCCCTTACCGAGAACGGTAAGAAAATAGGCGGAGCGACGGTCAAGGTCAATCATATCGTAAAAATCTGGTACGAGACGGACGAAATAGAAAAAGCGTACGCCGAGTTTACCACGCGTTCGGTGGCGTTCGTGCTTAGGGATATCTGCGAGACGGTATTCGTGGACTTCGTGGACGAGCGTTTCCGCCGTCTTGGATTTAAGGAAGAGAACGGAATAATGAAGGCGAGCAAGAGCGATATCGTTTTTCCCGGTATGGCTTGCTCTTGTAACTAATAGGAGAAATTATGGCTAACTTTATTGAAGAAATCATTGAAAAAGACTTGGCGGACGGAGTTCACGAGAGTATCGTAACTCGCTTTCCGCCCGAGCCTAACGGCTATCTTCATATCGGACACGCAAAATCGATATGCTTAAACTACTACGGCACTGCGGTTAAGTACGGTGGAAAATGTAACCTCCGTTTCGACGACACCAACCCAGTAAAAGAGGACGACGAATTCGTTCGCTCCATTATCGCCGACGTTGAGTGGCTGGGCTGGAAAGGCGACGTTTACTACGCCTCCGACTACTTTGACGTAATGTACGATACTGCGGTTAAACTCATCAAAAAGGGCAAAGCGTACGTGGACGACGTAACTCCCGAACAGATGAGGGAAATGCGTGGAACGCTCACCGAGCCGGGCGTAGAGAGCAAGCACCGTAACCGTCCTATCGAGGAAAGCCTTGCGCTCTTTGAGGATATGCGCGCAGGCAAGATTGCCGACGGCGCGCTCGTTCTTAGAGCAAAGATTGATATGGCGTCCCCCAACATCAATATGCGCGACCCCATAATTTACCGCGTGCTTAAAGCAACCCACCACCGCCAAGGCGACAAGTGGTGCGTGTATCCTATGTACGACTTTGCTCATCCCATCGAGGACGCAGTCGAGGGCATAACGCACTCTATTTGTACGCTTGAGTTCGAGGACCACCGTCCCCTTTACGACTGGGTGCTTGAAGAGGGCGAGTTTGAAAATCCCCCTCATCAGTACGAGTTCGCTCGACTTAACCTTGAGCGCACGATAATGAGCAAAAGATACCTCAAAAAACTCGTGGACGAGGGTTTCGTAGAGGGCTGGGACGACCCCCGTATGCCCACTATTGCAGGACTTCGCCGTCGCGGTTATACACCCTCTGCGCTTCGTGAGTTTTGCGAGAGAATAGGCGTAGCCAAGGCGAACAGCGAGGTTGAGTACGCGCAACTTGAAAGTTGTATTCGCGACGAACTCAATATTACTGCTGATAGAGTTATGGCGGTTCTCGACCCCGTTGAACTTGAAATTTCCAACCTTCCTAACGGCTATCGCGAAACGCTAATCATCGAAAATAATCCCCAAGACGAGAGCAAGGGCAGTAGAGAAGTGGCGTTTTCAAAGAATATTTATATCGAGCGTGGCGACTTCGCTATCGTACCTCCTCCCAAGTTTAAGCGTATGACGGTAGGCGCGAAAATTCGTCTTAAAGGCGCGTATATCGTTGAGTGTACGGGCTTTGAGGAAAAGGACGGCGAGGTTATCAAAATTTACGCAAACCTCATTGAAGGAACGAAGAGTGGCGAAGACAAGGGCGAAGTTAAGGCTAAGGGCGTAATCCACTGGGTAGACAAGGAAACGGCGGTTGATAGCGTCGTAAACCTCTACGACAGTTTGCTCCTTCCTGCTGAAGAGGGTAAGGTGGACTTTTCCGAGCGTCTTAACCCGAATTCGAGAATTATTATGAACGCTAAACTTGAAAAGGCGTTAGGGGATGTCGAGCCTCTTAAAGCCTTCCAGTTTATGCGTCAGGGCTATTTCTGTAAGGACAGTAAAACGGGCGAGTTTAACCGCATAGTGTCCCTTAAAGATAGTTATAAAAAGTAAGGCTTTGTAACGAAAAAAAGCATACGGTGATTAAAAAAATGAGAATTTTATTTGATTTTGACGGTACGGTAGCGGACACGAGCGAGGGCATATTAAATAGTCTTAGATGCGCCTTAGAAAGCCTCCGCGTGCCCGTTCCACCCACTAAAACGCTAAACGGATTTATCGGTCCGTCGCTGTACGATAGTTTTAGGTTCATTACGGGACTTAGCGACGAGGTAGCGGAAGAGGCTGTAAAGAAGTATAGAGAATACTATAAGAGCGAGGGCGTTTACAAACTCAAACTTTACGAGGGTATGGAAACGCTACTTAAAAACCTTAAAGCGAAAGGACACACGCTTTGCGTTGCCTCGCTTAAGCCCAAAGTCCAACTTGACACGGCGGTAAACGCGCTGGGCGTTTACGAGTATTTCGATATCATTGCAGGCGCGAGCGAGAGCAAAAAGGACAACGACAAGCGAGAAATTCTCTCTCAAGCCTCGAACGGCGAGAAGTCGGTTATGATAGGGGATAGCCCCTACGATATAATTGCCGGCAACGCGCTTGGATTTACCACGATAGCGGTAACCTTCGGCTTTTCGACGGAAGAAAAATTACGAGAACAAAAACCCTGTTATATTGCAAGCACCGTTGCGGAGATAGAGCAGATTATTGATAAAATTACGGAGTAGAATATGAAAAACATCACGGCAAAAGAATTAAGAAAAATGTGGCTTGACTTTTTTGAGGAAAAGGGACACGCGATTATAAGTTCGGCGTCGCTAATTCCAGAGAACGACCCCACCGTACTTTTCACGACGGCAGGTATGCACCCCCTCGTTCCCTATCTTTTGGGCGAGAAACACCCTGCGGGAAATCGCCTTGCAGACGTTCAAAAATGCGTTAGAACGGGCGACATTGACGAAGTGGGCGACAACAGTCACTGCACTTTCTTTGAAATGCTTGGCAACTGGTCGCTCGGCGATTACTTCAAAAAGGAAATGATACCTTGGTCGTACGAGTTCTTAACGAGCGAAAAATACCTCGGCATCGACCCCGAGCGTTTAGCGGTTTCCGTATTCGCAGGGGATAGCGACTGTCCTCGCGACGAGGAAAGCGCGCGCCTTTGGGAAGAGCAAGGTATCAAGAAAGAGCGCATTTTCTTCCTCCCCAAGTCTAACAACTGGTGGGGACCTGCCGGCGTAACCGGTCCTTGCGGTCCTGACACCGAGATGTTCATTGATACGGGCAAAGAGGCTTGCGGTCCCGACTGTTCGCCCGCTTGCGACTGCGGAAAATACCTCGAGATTTGGAACGACGTATTTATGCAGTTCAATAAGACCGCGGAAGGCAAGTACGAGCCCCTCGCCCAAAAGAACGTAGACACCGGTATGGGACTTGAGCGTACTCTTGCTACCCTTCAGGGCAAGAAGAGCGTGTACGAAACGGACGTTTTCGCGCCCATTATCGCTAAAATCGAGGAAATCGGCAATCAAAAGTACGGCGATAGCGACGAGGCTACCAAAGCAATTCGCATCGTAGCAGACCACACCAGAACGGCGGTATTCATTATCGGCGACGACAGAGGAGTGCTTTGCTCCAACGTCGACCAAGGCTATATTCTTCGTAGACTTTTAAGAAGAGCGGTTCGTTACGCAAAGAACCTTGGCTTTGAAACGGGCAAACTTTCGCTCGTAGCGGAAACGATTATCGACGAGTATAAGGACGCTTACCCCGAACTTCTTCAAAACCGCGACAGAGTAATAAACGAGATTAACGCCGAGGAAGAACGCTTTGAAAAGACGCTTAAAGCAGGTATGAAAGAGTTTGAAAAACTTTGCACCTACCTCGTTGGCGACACCATTAGCGGTAAGGCAAGTTTCAAACTTTTCGACACCTACGGTTTCCCCATTGAAATGACGATGGAACTTGCAAAGGAACACGGGCTTAAAGTTAATCTTGAGGGCTTTAACCTCGCGTTTGAGGAGCATAAGAAGAAAAGTCAGCAGGGCGCGGAGCAAAAGTTCAAGGGCGGTCTTGCGGACAACACCGAAAAAACGGCTCGCCTCCATACCGCAACCCACCTTATGCACAGAGCGCTCAAGGAAGTATTAAACGACGAGAACGCTAACCAAAAGGGCAGTAACATTACCGAAGAGCGACTTCGTTTCGACTTCACCTTCCCCCGAGCAATGACGCCCGAAGAGGTAGCGGAGGTGGAAAGAAAGGTTAACGAGGCTATCGAGGCGGACGTGGAAATCACTTGCGAAGAGATGACCGTCGAAGAGGCAAAAGCGCAAGGCGCGGTAGGACTTTTCGCGTCAAAGTACGGCGAGAAAGTCAAAGTTTACACTATGGGCAAGTTCTCCAAGGAAATCTGTGGCGGACCTCACGCAAAGAGAACGGGCGAACTTGGTAAGTTCCGTATCGTAAAAGAACAATCCTCGTCAGCAGGAGTTCGCAGAATTAAGGCAGTTTTGGAATAATATAACTACAAAAAAAAGACAGGTTATCACTTAACTTGTCTTTTTTTTATAACAAGAACTATTGACAATAATTTTCTGTTACTGTATAATTTAAGAAAAGAAGAAGTTAAATAGGAGCGAAGATGGACGAAATACTTTACACTAACCTTGACGAAGTTTTTGGGGAAGCGGACGATTTTACTACCAAGCAGTTAAAGAAAAAATGGCGAGTATTAGAAATAGGCACGAGCGAGTTTAATGGTAAAATGCTAATGGCAAATATCGGTGCAAGCCCAAGCGATATATCCTTTAATCCTAAACTTACGGGGTGGTACAAAATCTACCTGGCAATACCCTTTATGTTTCCTAACAACTGTCCCGAAGTAACGCTTAAACTAAGTTCTGATGATACTTATTCAACGGTTGCACCCACTCCGTTTGGACTTTCTCCCGTACGGTGGATGACTATGCACGAGTGTTTATGGAAGTGTGCTGACCTTAGCGGAGAAAGTATAACTTTGTCAAGAAAAAACGGCTCGATTGACTGCATATTTGCACTATCGGCGATTCGTTTCGTTAAGATGAGCGAGGAGGAAATTGCGCGATATAAGGCGGAGCAGGACAGAACTAAAACTAAGAATTGCTATGCTACCGACGATATGCACAATATTCTGTTTTTGCGCGACGAATTGAAAAAAGTAGACGATTTTCGCACTCTCGTATCTGCATATAAGGGGAGTGATGTCGAGTGGCTTTCCGTTGAAGATATAAGGTATCTTGGCGATAATATTCCCATTGAAGAAATCGACGATTACACTTTTTATCGCGCGGGCGACAAGCGAGTACACGAACGCCTTGCGCAGTTTGACTGGAACGAAGTCTACAAAAAAGTGGTAGAGTGGGGGCACGCTGACTCGCTTAAAGTAAGCGTATCGCTTAGAATGGGTGCGTGGGGTTACCTTGCTCCGCTTGACGATTACTATTTTGAAAACGATTTTATTAAATCTAATCCCGACCTTCGCTGTCAGGATAGAAACGGCGACTATATTAACGCAATGTCCTATGCGTATCCAGCCGTCCAAGACCATATCATAGATATGCTCGTGCGCTCCGCATCAAGCGGTTGTGACGCCGTAACGCTAATTTCGATTCGAGGAATTCCGTACCTTCTTTTTGAAAAACCAGTTGCCGAGCGCTTTTATAAAAAACACGGGTTCTACCCTTATGACCTCCCCCTCGACGAGCCAAGACTTAACGAAATACATACTCAAATTATGAGCGAATTTTTCCAAAAATTACGAAATGCGCTCGACGAAAAGTTTGGTCAAAATAAGGTCGAAATTCATTTAAGGTCACCGTTTTCACTATACGATAGCAAAATTTTGGGATTTGACTGTTCTGCCCTTGCAAAAAAAGGACTTGTTAATCGGTTCATTTCCTATCCATTGAGGTGCTACGAAACCTTTAACGGCGACGTGTGGAAGGACGAGAAAAACCATCTTATCGACCTTGACAAGTACACCAAGCACGTGCGTACCCAAATTCGTAGTGTTATGCGTATAATGGACTTTGATTTTATCCCGCCTTACGAGCATTATTCGGGGGAAAAGCGCGGTCCGATTAGCCAAGCCGAGCGTGTAGCCGAGTGGCGCAACCTTGAAAAAGAATATGGCGTTAAAGTGTACTACGAAATTATGCCTCGTCATATGACCGACGAAGAATTAAAACGCAGGGTAATCGAGTATTACGAACTTGGCGCTGACAATTTTGCGCTTTGGGACTCGTTCCACCGCGCTATTTATAAAGGTATGTGGCACTTAATGCGCCGAATAGGTGACAAACAAAATATTAAAGATATGGAAGTGGGCGAGGGCGAGTATTATCGCAACTACGTCATATATTCTATAGGTGGTAAAGATTTTTCCCGTTACGACCCCGTTTGGGGTGGTTAATCACCTTAAAAAGAATAAAAAACGACCCTGCAAAACGCAAGGTCGATTTTTTATTTTCTCAAGAACTCAATAATGTTTTTCTTTTTGTCGGTGGGTAAAGTTTCAATTAAAGATTTTAATTCGTTATTAATATCGTAGTTAGCCAGGTCGGAACTAAAGAAACGCTCAATCGGAAAATCACAAATTTCCAAAATCTGCAATAGTTTTTCCACCGTCAAGACTATTCTTCCGCTCTCTAATTGCGCAACGTATTGTGGGCTCATACCCATCCTTAAACTAACCTCTCTTGCCGACAAGTTAGCCTTGTTTCTCACGAACCCTATTCTCGATAAAATTTCCTTAATTTCCATAAAAAACTCCCCAAATAATCTTTACATAATAATTATAAGTTAAGTTTTTCAATCTTTTGAAAACTCTCGTACATAAAATTTTCCCAAAACGCCTATTTTGAATACCCACAAACATAAAAATGTGCTATAATGAATAGTGTGAGTATTCACAATGAATACTTTGGGAGATTTTTATTATGGAAAAACATAAAGCGTGTTCGTTCTTTGGACATAGAGAAATCAGTTTAACAGAGGGATTAAAAGAAAGAACGAAAGCAGTTATAGAGGAATTAATCGTAAACCGTAGCGTGCGGACTTTTTTGTTTGGCAGTCGAAGTGAGTTTAATACGCTTTGTCATTATTTGGTGACGGAATTAAGAGAAAAATATTCGTTCATTAAAAGAATATCTTATACTTGCAAAAGTGAAACTTGCATATTAGAAAGCGAAAGGGAAGAGTGGGAAGAAATTTATTCTCGTTTACAGAAGAAAGAAGTTTTTTTGCTTGGGGTTGAGGAAGAGGTTGAACATAAAACGAAATATACGGCAGGTAAAGCAAGTTATGTAGAACGAAATCAAGCAATGATAGATGATAGTGATTTTTGTGTTTTTTAT
Source organism: Pumilibacteraceae bacterium (assembly GCA_045532295.1). Classification (GTDB taxonomy): domain Bacteria; phylum Bacillota; class Clostridia; order Christensenellales; family Pumilibacteraceae; genus UBA10677. Next base: position 32,227 of record JAZSFP010000023.1, read on the forward strand.
TATGACGAGCAAAACCTTGTAATAAATAACAAAAGAAAAGGCAAAAGCGGAACTGCAATTGCCTATGATTATGCGAAACGAAAGAAAAAAGTTTTAATTAATTTGTTTAGTGTTTGATTGTTTAGTATTCTAAGATTTTCAAATATTCGTCAAGACGAGCGTTGATATACTCTGCGAAAAGTTTAGTCATAGCGGACAAATCGTTATTATCGTTATAGACTTCGAACGCGTCGTAGTATCTTTTTCTATCGGAAAACTTAATGTCGATAGGGGGATAGCCTGCTTTCATAAGTTCAAGGTTGACGAGTAGTCGTCCAGTTCTGCCGTTGCCGTCAATGAAAGGGTGGATACGCTCGAACTGAATATGCAAGAGAGCAAGCCTTTCAATAACGTTATGATTATCGTTTGTGTAATCAATAATAAGTTCGTTCATTTTTTGCTCGATTAAATACGGCTCGGCAGGGGTGTGGCTTGAACCCAAAATGCGAACGGGCACTTTGCGGTAAGTTCCCTTATCCATAGGCTTGTCGGCAAGAACGAGCGAGTGTATTTGCTTGATGAGTGATTGAGTAAGAGGTGCTTTTTCTTTTACGAGGTCAAGCACGAAATAAAAAGCGTCCTTGTGTCCTACTGCTTCTAAATGGTCTTTAAGCGGTTTTTTATTAATGGTAAGCCCACGAAGTACCATATCCGTCTCGCGAAGAGTAAGCGTGTTACCCTCAATGGCGTTGGAGTTATAGGTGTACTCAATCATAAAGTCTTCATAAAGCCGTTTAACTTCGCCCTCGGTAAGCGGTCTTCGAGTGTCGAGTTCTGCCTTTTTTTGTTCGACGAGCGCGCATAAAGTATCTTGCGTTTTAATTCTCGCGTCCTTAGGCTTATTCGTTCCGCTTGGAATATGCCAAATCTTACCTAAGCGGTATGCTCCTTTGATTTGTCCGTTTAAACATAAAGCCCTCACTCTACGAGTGGAAATATTCCATTTTTCAGATGCTTGCTTTACCGTCATATCCATAATTCTACTCCTTCTAAGAGTTATTATACAGCATTTGCGGAATAATGTCAACCGTTTGCGGAACAATATTTTGCGATTTGCGGAATAAAACAAAAACGACCCTGCAAAACGCAAGGTCGATTTTTTATTACTTAAAGACCGAAGGTGTAGGGCCAAATAGCGAAGTAGTAGCCTACTGCGAGGATTACGCAAAGCACGCAAGAAATAATCATAAACACGCTTTGGACGGCGTCGTGGTCGTCGCTCCAAATGAACTTAATCGTAACGATAAATGCGAACACGCCTAAGGCAGGGGGGATAACGAACACCATCAAGATTTGGAAGAGGAGCACTAAGATGATAAGCAAAAGAATAATGATGATGGAGAAAACGCACTTAATAACGCAGAAAATAAGTTGCGCGATAATCGCCAAAGTGCAAAGAACGAGAACGGGTATGCCAAGTATGATTACAAGGAGGAAGTTGTAGGCTGGGATATTAGCCTCGGCAAGCCAGTTCCAAAAGAAACCCGCCCAAAGCACTTCCCACTCTGAAAACATCGACTCGCCGATACCGTTAACCGAAGCGTTAAGCCAGTCGACGATAGCCTCCATTGCTCCGAAACGAATTAGAGCCCACAGTCCTAAATACAACAAGAATAACGAGACGGGCACCCAAATATACTTGAGCATTGCAAGAAAGCCACGTCCTATTGCTCCAAAAAATTCTCTCATAAAAACTCCTAAACAACGATATTAACGAGTCTGCCCTTAATAACGATAACCTTACGGGGCGTTTTTCCTTCGAGCGCGGAAAGGACTGCGCTATCGGAAAGCGTAATGCGTTCAATCTCGGCGTTATCGGCAGAGGAGGGAACGACGATTTTTGCTCTAATCTTACTGTTAATCTGAACTGCAAGTTCTACGCTATCGAGAACGAGTTTACTCTCGTCGCAAACGGGGTAGGGCGCGCAAACCACGAAACCCTCACCGCCACGGGCAGAGTAAAGTTCCTCGGCGATATGAGGCATCATAGGAGCAACGAGGCGAATAAGTTTATCCACCGTCTCTTCCCAAACGCCAGCGCTCGCCTTACCGTCAAGTTTGTACATAGCGTTAACGAGTTCCATAATTCTTGCAACTGCGGTATTGAACGAGAAGTTTTCAAGGTCGGTCGTAACCGCCTTTACGCAGTAGTTGAGCGCGTAAAGAAGTTCCTTGTCAGCCTTAGCGTCTTGATTTACTACCTCGTACTTTTTAGTTACGATACGCTCGAAACGGTCAACGAACTTTGCAATGGACTTAATACCGTCGTCGTTCCAAGGACCGCCCTCGAAATACGAGAAACCGAAGAGAAGGTAAAGACGGAAAATGTCCGAACCGTATTCGTTAACGTAGGTGTCGGGGTTAACGATATTGCCACGGCTCTTACTCATCTTCGTTCCGTCAGGACCAAGAATAAGACCTTGGTGAACGAGCGAAGTGAAAGGCTCGTCAAAGTTAAGATAACCCATATCGCGCAAAGCCTTAGTGATAAAGCGCGCGTAGAGAAGGTGCATACAAGCGTGCTCAGCGCCACCTACGTACTTATCAACGGGGAGAAGTTTGTCGATAAGCGCGGTGTCGAAGGGCGCGTCGAAATTGTTAGCGTCGGGGTAGCGGAGGTAGTACCAACTCGAGCAAACGAAGGTGTCGAGAGTGTCGGGGTCGCGACGAGCGGGCTTTCCGCAGATAGGACAAGTAACGTTCATATACTCTTCGCACTTGCCAAGGGGCGAACGGCCGTCGGGGGTAAAGTTAACACCCTCGGGAAGTTCGACGGGAAGGTCTTTTTCGGGAACGGGAACTGCGCCACAATGCTCGCAATGGATAACGGGGATAGGCGCGCCCCAGTAACGCTGACGGGAAACGGACCAGTCGCGGAGACGGTAGTTAATCTTCTTACCGCCCTTGCCCTCTTTTTCAAGTTTAGCCAAGATAGCGTCCTGAGCCTCTTTGCTCGTCATACCGTCAAAGCCGGGAGTGTTGCATACGTAGCCGTACTCAACGGTGGGAAGAGGATGCTCTTTGCCGTCGCGGTACTCGATAACGGGCTTAATGGGAAGATTGAACTTGTTAGCGAACTCGAAGTCTCTCTCGTCGCCTGCAGGAACGCCCATAACGATACCCGTGCCGTAAGTGGAAAGCACGTAGTCGGCAATCCAAACGGGAACTTTTTCATCCGTCAAAGGATTGATAGCGTACGCGCCGGTAAACACGCCCGTCTTTTCCTTAGTGGTGGACTGACGCTCAATTTCGCTCATCTTAGCAACTGCGGTTCTGTATTCGTCAACCGCCTGTTTTTGCTCGGGCGTGGTGATTTCGTCAATCCAAGCGTGCTCGGGAGCGAACACGATATAACTTACTCCGCCAAGCGTGTCGGCGCGAGTAGTGAAAACGCGGAAAGGCTTGCCGTTTTCGAGCGTGAACTCAACTTCACCGCCCTCGCTTCTGCCTATCCAGTTTTTCTGCATAAGTTTAGTTTTCTCGGGCCAGTCAATTTTATCGAGGTCGGCAAGAAGTTCTTCAGCGTAATCGGTAATCTTAAAGAACCATTGCGTCATTTCCTTTCTAACTATTTCAGTACCGCAACGCTCGCACTTGCCGTCAACGACTTGCTCGTTAGCAATAACGGTATTGCAAGAGGAACACCAGTTAACGGGCGAGAGTTTTTGGTAAGCAAGCCCTTTTTTGTAAAGCTTGACAAAGAGCCACTGCGTCCACTTGTAGTAGTTGGGGTCGCAAGTGTAAAGTTCGCTCGTCCAGTCGAACGACGCGCCCATAGCCTTGAGTTGACCTTCCATCGTCTTAATGTTCTTCATCGTGCTCTCTTTGGGATGAATACCCGTCTTGATAGCGTAGTTTTCAGCAGGTAAGCCGAACGCGTCAAAGCCCATAGGATGAAAAACCTCAAAGCCTTGCATACGCTTAAAACGCGCAAAAGAGTCGGTTGGACCGTAGTTGTACCAGTGACCGAGGTGAAGATTTGCGCCCGAGGGGTAAGAGAACATTTCTAAAACGTAGTACTTTTTGTCCGCTTTTTCGCGATTAAAAGTATAGACGCCGTTTTCTTCCCAAGTTTTATTCCATTTTTCTTCGATTTTTTTGTAGTCCATAGTTAACTTCCTTCGAAAAACTTTGGTATTTTTAAATACCAAAACTAATTATACTATTATTTGCCCCTAAAAGTCAAGGGAAAGTGATTGATTTTAGCGAAATTAGAGCACTTTATTCAGTTTAAGCGAGCCTGCGTACTCGGTAAGTGACATCGTGGTGCACTTTTTGAACTGGCGTGAAAAGTAATAGAGCGAGGAATAGCCCAGTTTATAGGCGATCTCCGTAAATGTAAACTTGTTAAAACTGATAAGCCTCTTCGCCTCTTCGATTTTAAGGTCGGTAAAGTACTGCATTATCGTCTTGCCCGTGTTCTTCTTAAACACCGATTTTAAGTAAGTCTTGGAAAAGAACAGCGACGCGGAAATCTTTTCGAGCGAAATTGAACCGCTCAAGTTCTCTTCCAAAATCTCAATAATCCTCTGCGTTAAATCGTGATTATCGCGGTATGGCTTGGGACTTTCCGCCGTTTTATCGGTAATTTGGCGATAGGTAAGGACGAGAAACTGTTCGATATACGATTTTATGAGTTGTTCGCTACCAAAGGGCGCGGTAGAGGAGGGGTGCATTTTGGTAAGGTAAACTTCGTTTAACTTATCGCTATAACACTTACTGCCTTCTTCCACGATAAGTTTAAGAAGGGATTTTTGTTGTTCGCTCAAAACGAGGCGACAGTTTTCAAAAACCTTCATTGACGGAGAGTGGCAATCAAAAGAAATGATAACGGAGTTAGCGAACTTTTCCGAAGTGTTTATCGAGTGATATTCGTCGGGCTTATGGAAATATCCTTCGCCCTGAGTGAGCGTAAATTCGCCTTCGTCCGCGCTAATGTTAGCCTCGCCCGAGTCTATGTAGACGAACTCCCAAAAGGGATGGCGTTCGCCCTCGAAACTGAACTTTTGCATATACTTAAAGTAGTGAATAGTGTAGATTGCTCTAACGGAGAACACTGACTTTAAGGGAGTGCGTGAATACTTCATACTTCCTCCGTTAAAAAGGCACGAAAGGACAAATCGTAAGTCCTAATACTGCCGAAATAATAATCATCACTATTGCCGACGGTTTTTTCTTAAAGATTGCTTGCCATAAGAAATATATGCCAACGACGAGCGCAAAGATAATAACGGACGCAAGCGAAAGAGAAAACTCGCTAAGTGAAACGAACCCGATATTTTTAAGAAGTACGCTGACGCCAGCCGAGAGAATAAGCGCGATAACGACGGGGTTTACACCGCGAAGAAACGCTTTGAAAAAACGGTTGTTCGTAAAGTTTTTAAGGATAGACGCGATTAGAAGTATGATGATAAAAGAGGGGAGAATTACGCCAAGCGTTGCGCACAAACTACCTAAAATTCCGCCCTGAACCGAGCCGATATAAGTCGCCATATTGATAGCGACGGGGCCGGGGGTTGACTCGCATACGCCGATAAAGTTATAGAACTGCGCCTCGGTTAGCCAGCCGTACTGAAGTACCGTGTCTTTAATAAGCGGTATCATTGCAAAGCCACCGCCGAAAGTGAAAAGACCGATTTTGAAAAACTCGAGGAAAAGATAGAGATAAACCATTAGTTTTCGCCCTCCTCGTTTTCTTCTTCGTCGTCAATTTTTAATACCGTATCGTCTTTTTCGTTACATTTTTGCGTTTTTTTGGGCGCAAGAATAATGCCGTAAACGATTATTCCAAGCGCTCCGCCACCGATAATTAAGAATACTGACGAGAAAGATATAGCGAATAGTTCAAGGGTAATCATACCTATTAAAACCACGATAAAGGTTATAACGGGGATAGTCTTTCTCTCCATTTTTTTAAGCATACCTACGCCCGCTTTTAAGATGAGGAAAGCCACCGCGCACTTAATTCCAACGAAAGCGTACTGAACGAAAAGGTTGGACATAAACGCCTCTAAAAATAGCGAGATAGTGAAGATAATGATAAACGAGGGAAGAACTACGCCGAGGGTGGCGAGCGTTGAGCCTAAAACCCCGCTCTTTTTATATCCAACGAAAGTCGCCATATTGATAGCGATAGGGCCGGGAGTGGACTCGGCTATCGTGATAATTTCTAAAAGTTCTTCTTCGCTAATCCACTTGTTCTTTTCAACGATGCTCTCGCGGATTTGCGCAATCATAGCGTAGCCTCCGCCGAAAGTGAAAAGACCGATTTTGAAGAAAGCCCAAAAAAGTTTAAATATCATTTAATAACTCCTTGCTCGATTAAATATCTTTCCAAGATTTGAGTTGCAACGAACACAATTTCGTCGCAAGGACGCTTTTTGTAGTATTCCGCGTCGCGCGCGTCGGGTTTTCCGCCAACGATAGCAGGAACTTTAGCGTTTGTGAGAAGGTCAGCGCAAATAAGCGAGCCGAACTCCTTTTCAAACTCTCCGCAAAGTTGACGCACGATTTCGTAAGTTCCAAGTTTATTCTCGCTCGTGTTCTCCGCTTTGGAAAGAATTAAGCCTACCGCCATAGC
>JAZSFP010000014.1:0-149933 GCA_045532295.1 Pumilibacteraceae bacterium
ATGTGTTAAGCACGCCGCCAGCGTTCGTCCTGAGCCAGAATCAAACTCTCAAGTTTATGGTTATATAATGCAGTATCTCTACCGCTTTACATACTTACCAAAAACCAATTTAATCCTAACTTAGTACATCTTCTGACTAAAAATTCGTAAATTGACTTTGTGTTCAAATTCGCTTTTTTTGTTTTGCTTTTTCTATTCCGTTGTCAATGTTCACGCCGTCCTCTCGCGGACAGCCTATACATAATACCATATCTGAAATTTTAAGTCAACTGTTTTTTATCCCTTTTTTTAATTTTTTTTTAAAATTTTATCAATATTTTTTTGCTCGTTATTTTTTCGACATTGCATTGCGAGCGCCGTAAATCATAATATTTTCACCGTAAATAAACTGCCCTTAAAAATATACAATTGGTGGACTGGTGGACGATACTTCGCTTCGCTCCGTGGCGTTCGCCATCTCTGATGGCTCGGCTAAGCGGTGGCTCTTCTCGCCTCCTCTCGTCAAAAAAAAGACACCCTCTCTTGGGTGTCTTTTTGGTGGACGATACTTCGCTTCGCTCCGTGGCGTTCGCCATCTTTGATGGCTCGGCTAAGCGGTGGCTCTTCTCGCCTCCTCTCGTCAAAAAAAGACACCCTCTCTTGGGTGACTTTTTGGTGGACGATCGGAGGCTCGAACTCCGGACCCACTGATTAAGAGTCAGTTGCTCTACCAACTGAGCTAATCGTCCATAAGTTAAGACGCACTTTTGATGCGTCTTTGTGGAGCGAAAGACGAGGTTCGAACTCGCGACATTCACCTTGGCAAGGTGACGCTCTACCAGCTGAGCTACTTCCGCAAAATATTTTATTGGTGCGGATGAAGGGACTTGAACCCCCACGTCGAGGACACTAGCTCCTAAGGCTAGCGCGTCTGCCATTCCGCCACATCCGCGAGGCGTATTTCTCACAACGCTTGATTAGTATATAACAATTCCAAAAAATTGTCAAACATTTTTAAGTGTTTTTTTGAAAAAATTTTAATTTTTTTTAATTTTAGATAAAACGAGTAAAATCCCTATATTAATATATAATGATTACGACTCATTTTTCAATTTGTTTACAGCATTTTCACTAATTTACAAAATACTGTTTTTTTCTTTGACAAAGTAGTAAATATTTGTTAAAATATTCAAGGTAAAACATCTATTGAGGTTATTGCTATGAAAAAACTTGTAGTTGCAAGCGGAAATAAAGGTAAACTTCGTGAAATTCAAGCGCTTATCGGTGACAAATTTAACGTAGTTTCTATGGCAGACGAAGGATTTGATATTGATATTGAAGAAAACGGCGCGACATTTGAAGAGAACGCTATAATTAAGGCTAAAGCCGTTTACGAACTTTGTCGTTGCCCCGTAATAAGTGACGATAGCGGACTTATGGTAGACGCTCTTGGGGGCGCTCCTGGGGTATACTCTGCAAGATATGCTGGAGAGCCTTGTGACAACGATAAGAACAATCTTAAACTTCTTAACGCTCTTAAAAACGAGACGAACAGAAGGGCTCGGTTCGTTTCAGTCGTGGCTTTTTACGACGGAGAACGCACCGTTACGGCTGAGGGCGCGGTTGAGGGGATTATCATAGACGAAAAGAAAGGTAACAACGGTTTTGGTTACGACCCACTTTTCTACTCAATTGAACTTAATAAAACTTTTGGTGAGGCAAGCAACGAAGAAAAAAATACCGTAAGCCACCGCGCTCGCGCGCTTTCTTCGCTCGTTAAAAAGATATGAAAAACTTTATCGTAATTAGCGACACACACGGATTAGGATATGAAACGATTAAGTCACTTATTCCAGTTATAAATAGTTGCGACGCGCTCGTTCATCTTGGTGACGGACTTAGCGACCTTGCCCCTTTTAGAGAGCAGATTAATTGTGAAATTATTGAGGTTCGAGGAAATTGTGACCCCCACTCGTCAATTCCAAAAAATGTTTTCGTTAAAACGCCTGCAGGCAAGGTAATGTTTACTCACGGCGACGAGCATAATCTTCATAGAGGACTTCTAAATCTCTACTGCTCCGCAAGAGAAAATGATTGTCGATACGTTTTCTACGGGCATTTACATATTGCGTCCGAAGACGAAATGCTCGGCGTTACAATGGTAAATCCCGGTAGTTTATGCCGTCCGAGGCTCTCAAAACCGTCGTTTTGCCAAGTTTTTTTCGAAAATGGAAATCTATTTTCAAAAATTGTTCTAATTTAGCCTAAAAATCGTTGACTTTTTTTTCTTGTTGTGCTATTATTTTTAAGCATCGTGTGTGAGTTCTTATGCGGGTGTAGCTCAATGGTAGAGCTCCAGCCTTCCAAGCTGGCTACGTGGGTCCGATTCCCATCACCCGCTCCACTTTGCGCCAGTAGCTCAGCTGGATAGAGCAACGCCCTTCTAAGGCGTGGGTCAGGGGTTCGAATCCCTTCTGGCGCACCACACACAGAAACCTTTATGGTGGGTATAGCTCAGTTGGTTAGAGCGCCAGGTTGTGGCCCTGGAGGTCAAGAGTTCGAATCTCTTTACTCACCCCACTTCCTTTTTATTGGGGTATCGCCAAGCGGTAAGGCACGAGACTTTGACTTTCGCATTCGTAGGTTCAAATCCTACTACCCCAGCCATCGCATTTTCCTTGGGGATTCGCCAAGCGGTAAGGCTACGGACTCTGACTCCGTCACTCGGGGGTTCAAATCCCTCATCCCCAGCCATATATGTGGTTCATTAGCTCAGCTGGTAGAGCACATGACTTTTAATCATGGTGTCCCGGGTTCGATTCCCGGATGAGCCACCAAAACGAAGCACCCGAAGCGGTGCTTTTTTTGTGTGGTTTAGACGGGAATTAACTTTGTCGTAGACAAAAGTTCGCGCTTTGCGTAGCAATGCAAGGAAGCAAAGCGACCGCTTGAACGGATGAGCCACCAAAACGAAGCACCCAAAGTGGTGCTTTTTTTGTGTGGTTTAGATGAAAATTACTCTACTAAAATATTATACTACAAAATTACTTGCTATTTTACCCTTAAAATGATAAAATAAGAAGGTAGTTAAAACAAAAGGAGAAAATTATGAAAACTCGATATAAGGTTTTAATCATAATAGGAAGTATTCTGGCTTTGATTGCTCTTTTCTTTCTAACCATCAATATTATTCCGCCTAAGAAGAATATTGAACAAAACCCCTTCATTGTAAATGAAGGCGAACTTCCGATGATTGCAGCGCATCGTGGCGGTGGTGAAAACAATCCTGAAAACACAATGCTTGCTTTTAGGGAGGCGGTCAACACAATCGGCGTTGACATTTTGGAAAGCGACTTGTATTTAACGAAAGACGGCTATCTCGTTTACAACCACGACTCTTACATAGATGAAACTTGTAACGTTAACGGCGACATTTCGTTTGAAGAAGTTCAATCGCTTTGCTCGGACAAAAACAATCGTCATTACATTTCCGATATGACGCTTGCAGAACTTGAAACTTATAATTTTGGTTATTATTTCAAAGACGAAGACGGCAATAGAATTTATAAAGACGTAACCGATATTAGTGGCGCTGGACTTCAGATTGCGACCGTTGATAAACTTTTCGAGGAATTTTACCAAACTCATCCCGATTTAATGTTCATTGTTGAAATTAAGAACGAAGGCGAAGTAGGTTTCGATGCTTGTAGAATTCTCAACGAAACTCTCGAGCAATACCCAGTTTATAAAAATAAAATCGTTATCGGCACTTTCCATCCCGAAATTGAAGAAGAACTTAGAAAGAATTATCCTCATCTTATGCGTGGCGCGTCCACTTCTTCGGCTGCTGACTTCGTGCTCACTCAGTACCTTGGCGTAAACATTTTTGACACGAGCGATTTCATTTGCTTACAAATACCTATGAGTTACAAATTTAAGGGTATGGATATAGGTCTCGTTGCCTCTACTATCGTTAATAGAGCGCATTGGAGAAACATTGCCGTTCAATACTGGACTATTAACGATGCAGACGATATGAGAACACTCATTGAACTTGGTTGTGATTGTATAATGACGGATAATCCTAAGTTGCTTAAAAGCGTACTTGACGAATACAAATAAAAAAAGGCGGTACACGTGTACCTCCTTTTTTATCTTAACTATTCATTTATGACCGTTACTTGACACGCCTTCATAGCGTCTAACGCAGTTTTATGACTTTCTATTGAAACGCCCGCGCAACCGCACGCGTCTACGATTAAGGGAATTTCCGGAAAAAACGCTTTAACTATCATTACGTTGGAAATTACGCAAATATCGGTACAAAGCCCAACGAAAGTAATACTTTCCACTTTTTTTTCATTTTTAAGAATATCAATGAGTTCCTTTGACCCAAAAGTAATTTTATCAATAGGCGCTGTAGTTCTTAGTTTTTCCAAAAGTGGATGAATTTGCCAACCGTCAGTATCCTTTATGCAATGTGGAACTGGCAAATTTTTACCCTCTTGCGTTTGCATATAATCGTCAAAATGCGTGTCGCGAGTAAAATAAACTTTTCCGTCGAACTGCTCTATTACTCTTTTAACGTAGGGAACGATTTTTTGAGCCTCCACAGAACCGAGCGCGCCGTCTATAAAATCATTTTGCATATCAACAACGATTAATATCTTCATAGTTTTCTCCTATGCGAGCGATTTTTTATAATTTACGCTCCATTTTTTCATTTCTAATGCGTTTTCAGTTGCCTGAGCGGAAATATCTTTACCGCCCGAAAGTCGCGCAATTTCTTCGATTTGCCCCTCGTCTGAGAGCGATGTTACAGCGGTATAAGTTTGATTATCTTTCGTATATTTACTTATAAAATAATGAGTATCCGCCATTGAGGCAATTTGCGGTAAGTGAGTTACGCATAATAATTGACGATTTTGTGAAAGCCTTGCCATTTTCTTTGCAACCTCTTGTCCAACCTTGCCACTTATACCGGTATCAATTTCATCAAAAATTACCGTTGGAATATCGTCGTCGCCCGAAGATACTACCTTAAGCGCTAACATAAGTCGCGAAAGTTCGCCACCCGATATTATCTTTATAAGGGGCTTAAGTGGTTGTCCTGCGTTCGTGCTTAAGTAAAACTCTACTTTATCCATACCGTTTGCAGTAAGTCTTTCTTCGCAATCTTCAAGAGTAGGCAACGGCTCAAATCGAACTTCAAAAACAGATTGCGCCATACCGAGTTCACTTAACTCACTAATTACTGCTTTTTCTAACCTTTGAGCCCATTTGCTACGAATTTCCGATAACGTATTGCTTTTTTTAAACAATTCTTTGACGATAGAGTTCTTCTCTTTCGTTAATTTTTCGTAATACTCGTCCGCATTTTCCGTCTCGTCAATCTTACGAACTAATTCTTCTCTATATTCCATTACTGTTTGATAACTTCCGTATTTTCTAGTAATAGAGCGGATTTTATCAAGTCGCTTTTCTATTTTTTCAAGTTCCTTCGGGGAAAAATCAAAACCGTCAAGTTCGTCCGATGCGCTTTCCGATATATCCTCTATTTCAATGATTGCAGAGGATAATCTTTCCGCCCACTCGGAATATTTTGCATCAAACGAGGCAAGAGAAATGATTTGGCGTTTTGCTCTATCGAGCATCTCGATTGCGCTCTCGCCCTCGTCGTTTTCGGTAATAGCGTTTACCGTTTCGCTTAGAGCCGAACAAATCTTTTCCGAACTTAAGAATTTCTTTCTAAGTGCAGTAAGTTCCTCTTCTTCGCCCTCTTTAAGTTTTACTTTTTCAATTTCTTCAAGTTGATATTTATAAATATCCAAACTTCTTGCTCGAGTTTTAGCGTCGCCTATTTCTTCGAGGCTATTTTTTACCTTACGAAGCGAAGAGTACAGTGTGGATATTTCTTTAATTATATCCTCAACTTCACTTCTTGCGTAAAAATCTACTACTTTTATATGGTTAGAAATATTAGCGAGCGACTGGTGTTCGTTTTGTCCGCACAAGTCAATCAATTCACTCGCAATATTTTTGAGCATTGAAAGTGTTGCCGAGCGTCCGTTTACTCTTATCTCGTTCTTGCCGTCCACATTAAACTTTCGAGTAATAATAAGTTCGTCGCTACCGTCCGCAAGATCTTCTAAAAGTTCACTTTTCTTTTCGTTCAACGCGAAAACGCCTTCGACAAAACCGTTAGTTTCGCCGAAGCGGAGCATTGACTTATCGTATCTACCCCCCGTAAGGAGCATTATGCAGTCAATAAGTATAGACTTTCCTGCGCCCGTTTCACCACTTAAAATATTTAGTTTTTCGCCAAACTCAATATTTAGCGAAGATATAAGCGCGAAGTTTTTTACCGAAAGTGAAGTTATCATACTAAATTAAGAAAACGCTAAATCGCGTAAATAATCTGTCATTTCTTTTGCCGACTCTTCATCGCGAAGCACCGCAAACACGGTATCGTCGCCCGCTACGCATCCAAGTACAGCAGAGTTTTTAGTTCTATCAATCATTGCGCCTGCAACGTTTCCACTGCCTGCAAGCGTTTTAACTACCACGATATTTACTGCGTAATCAACGGAAAGCACGGAGTGACGGAACAAATCAACGAACTTTGACGCCACGCTATTATCGCTCTTTTCTCTGGTGTAGTGTTGACGACGACCGTCCACGCTAACCTTTACAAGCCCAAGTTCCTTAATGTCGCGCGAAACGGTTGCTTGCGTTACGATAAATCCCGCCTTTAGAAGTTCGCCAACAAGTTCTTCCTGCGTTTCAATATCCTTTTGAGCAATGAGTTCTAATAATTTAACTTGTCTTGCATTTCTTGCCATTGACTAACTCCTTTTATCATCCGTAACACTCCACTTATTAAGTTTCGTGAGTAATTTCTTATAAAAACTGTGTCCGTTAAAACGAATAAAGCATACTTCTTTTCCGTATTTCGTAACCTTGAGTTTTTCTCCCTTCTTTATGTCCGCAACTGCAACGCCGTCAATAACTACGTTGGCGTCGCACGCAGGCGAAAGATATATCTCATCGTTTTGCGAAACGACTATGGGACGTGAGTGCAATGAATGAGAATTTATTGAAGTGAGAATAAACGCTGAGACGTTAGGCGCAAGAATTGAACCTCCAGCAGAGAGAGAGTACGCGGTAGAGCCCGTAGGCGTGCTTACAATGTAGCCATCGCAAAAATACCTATCAACAAACTCGTCGTTTACGAAAACGTCAGTTTCAAGCATTCTTGCAGTAAAGTTTCTCGTTACGAGAACGTCGTTAAGAGCAAGATAACTGTTTTTGCCAACCTCTGCACAAAGCAAAGCGCGGTTTTCCAGTTTATAGTTACCAAGACGTAAATTTTCTACGAACTCGCTTACTTTTGAGGGTTCTTCCTCCGCTAAAAAGCCAGTATATCCGAGGTTTAATCCTGCAATAGGAATAGAATTTACCGCGCAATATTTCGCTATACGAAGAATAGTTCCGTCTCCGCCTACCGTTACCATTGCATCACAGTCAAACGGCTTATCAGTATCGAAAAATTCCTCGCCGTCAACTTTTCCTTTAAGGTCAACGAAAAGCGCGTAAGAAACACCCTTCTCTTTAAGTTCGTTAAGAAGAAGGTTCGTTACCGACAAGTCGACGTCCTTATGAAGATTTGTAAAAATTCCTACTCTCATAGGTTATCCTCCGTTTAAGGATAAGAATAATTATACACTAAAATTTATAAATATTCAACAGTTTAACGCAAGTTTTTTATTTTTTCTTGGATATTTTGCTTTGTTAAGCCTGCTTTTTGCAAAATTTCCTCTTCGCCGTACTCTTCAACGAGCCTATCTGGATAGCCAAAGCACAATACTTTAGTTGACAGTCCTCGCTCTTGATAGAAAGCGCGAACGCTCTCGCCAAAACCTCCCTTAAGCGCGCCGTCCTCTAAAGTTACGACGATACCGTCCTTAATATTTAGTAAAGTTTGCTCGTCAAGAGGCTTAATAACTCTTGCTGAAATTATCGTTGCATCGTCAATTTGCTCCGCAAGAGTGAGCATTCTGCTACCGACTGCAAGAATATAAATATCGTTACCTTTTCTTATTTCTTCCCAAGATAAATCCACCTTTTTATGCTCCTCAAAATCCTTTTTGTACGATTTGGGATAGCGAATAGCAAGGGGTGCGCTATAGGATAACGAAAAGTCGAGCATATTTTTAAGTTCTTCGCCGTCTTTGGGCTGAAGTATCGTTAAATTAGGCAAGTGTGAAAGATACGAAATATCGTAAATACCTTGATGCGTTACTCCGTCTCCGTCCACGTAGCCGGCGTGGTCTATAAGTAGCGTTACGGGGCGTTTATCAATACAAATATCGCATAAAACTTCATCGTAAGCGCGTTGCAAAAAGGACGAATACACGGCAAAATACGGTTTTGCGCCTGCGCTACTTAGCCCCGCGCACATTGATACTGCGTGCTGTTCGGCAATTCCTACGTCGAAATAGCGGTCGGGGAAAGATTTTGCGAACTCGTCAAGCCCAGTTCCCGTTGCCATAGCGGCAGTAACGCCCACTACCTTTTCGTCTTTTTTTGCGAGTTCAACGAATTTTTCTCTTACGACCGACGCGTAAGATATTCCGCTACTCTTATTCTCTCCACTAACACCGTGATATTTATCGGGCGCGGAAGCAACGAAGTCTACGCCTTTGCCTTTTTTGGTAATAACGTGGAGTATTGCCGGATATTTTTTGTACTTAAGCGAACGCAATATTTCAACTAAAAGAGAAATATCGTGTCCGTCAATCGGGCCGTAATATTTAACGCCTAAACTTTCAAAGAGTTGATTTTCAATAAGCGACGATTTAAATCCGTCCTTTCCTTTATCTAAAAATTTGACTAATTGATCGCCAAAGAAAGGCAACGCGCTAATTGCTTTTTTGACGTTGTACTTGAACGCAATGTAATTTTGCGAAAGGCGTAATTTTGCGAGGTGTTGCGAAAATGCGCCTACGTTTTGGGAAATTGACATATTATTATCGTTGAGAATAATAAGCATTTTTTCTTTGTTTGCACCGATATCGTTAAGAGCCTCAAAGGCTACGCCACCCGTAAATGCTCCGTCGCCGATAACGCTCACTACCGAATAATCGTCGCCGTTTAAGTCCCTTGCTCTCGCTAAACCTACGCCAAGTGAAAGCGAGGTGCTACTGTGTCCCGTTGTAAACGCGTCGTGTTCACTCTCGCTTGCGTTAGGAAAGCCCGATACTCCGCCGTCGGTACGAAGAGAAGTAAAGCCGTTTGCTCTGCCGGTAATTATTTTATGAGTGTATGCTTGGTGACCTACGTCAAAAATAAGTTTATCGGTAGGGCTATCGAAGACGTAGTGAAGAGCAATGGTAAGTTCTATTGAACCGAGGTTAGAGGAAAGATGCCCACCCGTTTTCATTACCGTTTGGGTTATATATTCACGCACCTCTTTAGCATACGCGGTCAGTTCTTTTACCGTTAGTTTTTTTAGGTCTTGTGGACTATTAACTTTTTGCAAAAACTCCGTCAATATTATTTAGCCCTCTTTTCCGCTATTAAAGTAAACTCTCTAAAAAATTCCAAATCTCTATCAATCTTCTCTATTTCATTTATTGCTTTAGAAGTGTATTCTTTAAGTAATTCCCTTGCCTTATTCGCGTCGTAAAGACGCAAAATAGAACATCCATCGCCCTCGTCTCCGTCTAAAATATCGTCGGCAATTTGGAAAGCAAAACCAAAGTTATACGCAAAATCGCGCATAACGTACCCCTCAGTTTCGTTTGCGCCACCTAAAATTGCGCCACAAACGATAGATGCGATTATAAGGTTACAAGTCTTTCTTCTATAAATAAATTCAAGCCCGTCAAAGCCATCTTTTTCACTAAAAGCGAGGTCCTTGACTTGTCCGCCGATAAGTCCGTTTGCGCCCGTAAGCATAGAAAATATCGTCGCAGATTTGATAAATTCAGGAGAATTCCCACTTAATTCTATTGCTCTAAAAAGCAACTCGTACGACATATTAAGTAGCGCGTCGCCAGTAAGCGTTGCGATAGTTTCGCCGTACTTTTTATGGCAAGTAGGCATACCTCTTCTAAAGTCGTCGTTATCCATACAAGGTAAGTCGTCGTGAACGAGCGAATAGGTATGTAGCGTTTCTATTGCCGATGCAAAAAGATACACCGCCTCGTTAACTTCACCACCGAACGCTTTGTATGCACTAAGAAGTAAAACGGGTCTATATCTTTTTCCTCCCGTAAAAAGCGAGTATTTCATAGCCTCGTCAAGCGGTTTAGCAAAGTCCCACTTGTCCGTTTCTTTCTTCAAAAATTCCTCAAAAGAAATTCTCGTTTTTTCAAACTTCGTAAGCGCGTCCACTATTCGTTCTCCTTGAGAAGTTTGTCTACTTCGCCTTGGATAGTCGTGATTTTTCCCTTATACTCAGAAAGCGCCATTAAACAATCCTTAGTAATTGCCACACCTTTTTCAAAGAGCGCTACGCTTTCCTCAAGCGTAATTCCGCCCTCTTCAAGTTTTTTTACCGTTTCTTCAAGTTGCGCTAATTTCTTTTCGTAATCCATTTTACACCTCGCCACCCGTACTTTTTACCTTTACGGTTTTAGCCTCAATAATTCCGTCGCTTACCAAAACCTCAATCTCGTCGCCTACTTTAATCTGTTTAACACTTTCAAGCGATTTTCTTCCATAATAAACCTTTGCGTAACCACTCTTAATTAACTTTAAGGGGTTTACCGCGTTAAGTACGGCAGTAGTTTTCGTAAACGCTCGTTCTTTGTCGTTATACACTTTTTCTTCCGCGCTCTTTAATTCCAAGTAGTACTCTATAACTCTTTCTCGATTTTCTGCAAATAGTTTTTCCATTGCAACCTGCATCTTATTTGCAAGCGCAGATATTTTATTTTTACTCTTAAATAGAGTATTAGTTGCAAAGTCAGTTAGTTTATTTGTAAGTAAGTACGCTTTGCTCGCTACCTTTGAATAGTTTCTCGTCATCAAAAGTGATAATTTTTGAGCGCTCTCGTATATTCTACCGATAAAGTTTTCATTAATTCTGCAAACTTTTTCGCCTGCTATACTGGGCGTTCCAGCACGCTCACTTGCACATAAATCACATAACGTATAGTCAATTTGGTGACCGATTGCTGAAATTACGGGAATTTTACTGCTTGACACTGCTCTTGCTACGAGTTCAGTATTGAAAGCGTCTAAATCCGTATTTGCGCCACCGCCTCTTGCTATCACGATAAGGTCGTAATTTGCATTAGCGTTTACCATAGTAACCGCGTTTGCTATCTCTTTTTCTGCGCCTTCACCCTGCACTTTTACCGAATATAAATCCACGTCAATATAGGTATGGGCTTTGTAGATTACCGAAATAAAGTCGTGAATTACCGCGCCCGATTCACTCGTTATTATTCCTACCTTTTTAATAAAAACGGGCAAAGGCGGACGGTTATCAAATAATCCCTCCGCTTTTAATCTTTCCACCATTGCGTTGAACTCACGCTTTATTGCGCCTTCGCCAACGGGGGTTATAGAACGGGCTTGAAAAGTAAGGCGGTTGCCTTTAGCATAGTACTCAACCGAACCAAGAACGGCAACGGTATCGCCTATTTCGGGGGTAAATCCACCGCCAAAGCGCACGCAACGAAGTATGCTTTGCTCGTCCTTGAGCGTAAAGAATAAATGACCGCCCGACAATGATTTTTCGTAAACCTCGCCGATGACGGTAATATTCTTTAGGATAAGTTCGTCGTCGAAAACGCCTTTGATATAACTGTTCAGCCCTGAAACTGTCAGCCTATTTTTGTCCAAATCTTGCCGCCTTAACGGTATTTTTTAACAACATAGTAATAGTCATAGGTCCTACGCCACCGGGAACGGGGGTAATATAGCCTGCAACCTGCTCAGCCTCGGGAAAGTTTACGTCGCCGTAAAGTTTGCCCTCGTCTCTATTCATACCAACGTCGATTACGAGCGCGCCGGGTTTTATCATATCTCCGCTAATAAACTCTTTTCTACCTATTGCTACTACTAAAATATCAGCGGTTTTGGTAACTTCTTTGAGGTTTTTTGTTCTCGAGTGGCAAACCGTTACCGTTGCGTTTTCCGATAAAAGCATAACGGCAATGGGTTTTCCTACGATATTACTTCTTCCTACGACAACCGCCGTCTTTCCCTCTACGCTTACGCCCGTAGAGTGAATAAGTTCCATAATTCCACTGGGCGTACAAGCAGAAAGACAGGGATTGCCAAGCAAGAGGTTGCCTGCGTTCATAGCGTGAAAACCGTCTACGTCCTTAAGCGGCGAAACGTGAGAAAGCACTTCTTTTTCGTTGATATGACGAGGGAGGGGAAGTTGAACGAGAAGTCCGTCTACTCTTTTATCGGCATTTAGCGTTTCAACGAGTTCGATAACCTCTTCCGTCGTGCTATTTTCGGGAAGATAATACTCAAAGGAGGCTACGCCCGTTTGTTCGCAACCTTTAACCTTGTTTCTTACGTAGATTTGGCTTGCAGGGTCACTGCCCACTAAAATTACGGCAAGACCGATTTTTCTACCGTACTCTTCTTCAAACCTTTTAGCGTCTTCTGCTATTTCGCCTCTAACGAGCAATGATAACTTCTTTCCATCAATCAGCGTTGCGCTCATTTAATAACTCCTCCTTGTCTCTAATAACTCCTGCTAAAACTCCGTTGATAAACGACGGGCTATTATCAGTCGAATAAATCTTGGCGATTTCGACAGCCTCGTTAACGGATACTTTATCGGGAATATCCTCGCAAAATAGTATTTCGTAACTTGCAATCATTAAAATAGCAAGGTCAATTTTATAAATTCTTTCTAACTTAAACCCACGAGCGTAACGACCGATTATTTGCGTCAAAAATTCACGCTCTTCGTTTACGCCACCGTAGAGCCTGTCCATAAGCGATACGCCTTCTTCTTTCATATCTTGAATAAACGCATCACGGCTAATCTTTCCGTCGCTACCTGCAACGAGATTTTCAAAAATCAACTTAAAGGCGTTTTCTCTTGCTGTTCTTCTCATAATAACCTCTTACTTCTTTTCGTCGAAACAAACGCCAAGCACGTTAACGTTTATCGTGCCTACCTTGAATTTCGTCATAGTTTCTATACTGCGTTTTACGTTTTCCTGAACCCTAAAAGCAACGTCAGCGCATTGCGAACCAAAGTCGACGTCAATATAAACGTCAACACTTATTATGTCGCCACGCACCTCCGTTTTAACTTTCTTACCAGATAAACAAGATACGCCTCTTATTTCCATCGTTGCAAGCGAAATTATGGACACAATTACCTTATGCCCATAACTTACTTTGCCTGTGGAATCTTTACTATAACGCGTTTTGAAAGGCATCGTTTGTTACTCCTTTAGTCTACACGCTATAATTATAACACAATTATTCTAAAATTACAATCATTTTTCCTACTCAACGGGAATTATTCTTACGTTTGACGCCTTTTTACCCGTCTCGTCGGTTACAATTTTAAGCACCGTAGTTACTTGCTCTGAAGTTAGCGTTTCGGGAGAACGAAGAATTACGCTTAAGTTCTCTTCGGAGTTTATGATAACCGCGTCTTCAAAACCCACCGCCTTAATCAGCCCCTCAAGTTTAAGTTCAAGTTCCATTGCGCTGTTGATTGCTCTTTTATCAAGTTCCGCTTGAGCAATGGCGTCTTCACCCGATATTCCTCCGCTGATAACGGCGTCAAGATTGAGCAATTCTTGATTACGCGTTTCTTCTCTATCTGCGCGATAAGTTACGAAAAAATCGCTACTTGTTAGATTTGCGTTAGCCTGAGCGTCCTCCGCGCTTTGGTTAAGATAGATATTTAGCGCGCCCGTTACTACGAGCAAGACTATCATTCCTATCAAAACGAATACTTTACCTTTACCTGATTTCATTTTTATATCCTCCTAAAATTATTTTTTACTTGAATACACCGCTACTTTATCAGGTTCAATTTCTAATAAAGTAGACAGCATTTGTTGAACGGATAGCCGTAATTTCACTTCGTTTCCGTTCTTTACTACCACCGCCACGCTTTTTGCTTTAGGGTATATTGTTTTAAGCAAAATAGCACTATTTCCGCTTTGGGACTGTATTATCGTAGGCGTTTTAGTTGTTCCATTTGAATTTGTTGTTTCCGAATAAGCAATAATTTTTTCCGCGCTACACTCCCAAGTAATAGCAACCTCTGCTCTATCGTCTCCGCTTAGACTCTGTACTAATGAAGTGATTTTATTTTGCGTAGATAAGATATAGTCGTACTCGACGTTTTGCGCGCTTTCGCTCTTAGGGGAAGATGACGAGAAATAAATTACCAGCATAATCACGACGGCAATAATCGCTATGATTATTTCTTTACCCTTTAGGGCTTTGAGTTTATCAAGTAATCCTTTCTTTTTATCCATAACACACTATCGCGCCTTCCTCCACCGTCAAGTATTCGAGTATTATTTCTTTAGCAAGGTCATTACTATTTATATGCTGAATTTTTTCATCTATAACGCTTTCGGACAAATTTATTTCGACTGCAGTGATTGTAATTTCTCCGTTATTATTTTCTCCCAAAATATTAACTTTTGCGTTTGCTATACCTTTGCTCTCCAGTATTTTTTCTGAGTTTTCCGCCAGTATTTCCAGTTTTTTCTCCATAACGAAGTTTAAGTATTGATTATCAAGGGGCGTTTCGTAATCAAAAGAAAAACTCCCCTCAAAACCGTTACCGTTTATTAACGAGTTTATTGGCGTTACGACAATCAACAGCGTTACCGTTGAAACAATATACCTTACCGCCTTTTGAAGTTTACTGTTTGCAAGTAACAAGTCGACGATATAGCCAAGAATTATTGCGCCTAAAATACTTAAAATCCATTTTACCATAATAACTCACAATACTAAATTTCCGCTCAAAATTAAGAGTATTAAAAAGATGAAGTACGAAAAGCCTATTCCAAGCACCACTGCCGACATTAGACCTACCGACGAAGATAACGACGAAAGGAGCGAAGATATTTTATTATCTGAAAACGGCTCAGTTAGAGAAGAGGCAAGTTTTAACATTAACGAGAGTAAGATTATTTCCAAGAGAACTGGCAAAATTGAAGAAAATAGTAATATAACCGCCGTAAGTCCCACTGCGTTTTTTAGCAACACAGTGCCTGCGAGTATAACGTTAAAGCCTTCAGAAAGATATCCTCCTATTACTGGGACGTATTTTGAAAGAGCGAACTTTGCCGAGCGGACGGAAACGCTATCGTACACGCCTGCCGTTATTCCGTTTACTGATAAAAAGGCAAGAAAGATAAAAAACGAGCAGTACATTACCCACTTTCCGATGCTTTCTAAAAATTTGGACATTGAGTTCAGTTTGACAGAAGAAGATAGATTGCCCACTACTGAAAGCGCTACGGTTGATAATAATATAGGGAGCGTTATCGTTGAAACGAGGGAGGTTACTGAAAAAGTGAGTATTGCTACGGCAGGTTGATACACTGCTATTGAACCGCTTGCGCCTAACGCGCTCATAAAAGTAAATAGTAACGGAAATACGATTTCCATTTGTTTTTGCATACTTCGTACGGCTTGCGTAACGCTATTTACTACTCTCAGCACTTGGAATAGCGCTATAACTGACACTAGCGCAATGGAGGCAAAATTTACAACCGTTTCTACCGAACTTGATGCAAAGTTGCCTTTTAGAGCGTTCATTAGCGAGCAAATTATGGCTATAACTACTAAAGTAACGAGAGTTGGAATTAAGTCTTTTACCAACCCTCCGATAGACGACAGGATATAGTTAACTATCGTTTCAAAATCGAGAGTAAATTCCCCGTTTGCTATTTTTTCAATAAACTCCGTTAAGTTACCGCCAAACAAGGTTTTCGACTTTTCGTCAAGTGAATTAAAATACTGTTCAAGCGCGCTAAAATCCGTTTCTTCCATAAGTGAAGTTGAAGGAATACTATCGCTCGTTTCTGCTGAAACAGTATAAATTTCGCCTGCGTTAACTTTGCAAAAAATAAACAAAAATATTAAAACGAGGCATACCGTTATACGCCGTTTCACAAAAGTAGGTCGGTAATGACCTTGATCAACATTTCTATTATTGGGAAGGACGAAACCAAGATTATTACCTTTCCTCCGAGAATTATTTTATCCGCTACGGACTTTACTCCGCTCTCTTCCGCTATCGACGCGCTAAACTCTGCTACGTATCCCACGCCTATGATTTTGAACATAATTTTTACTACTTCATTGTCAATACCAGTAAGTGATATTAGCCTATTAAAAAACGCAAAAATTTCTAAAAAATAATCGAGAATAAAAAGTAGAATTATTATTCCGCCGGCAAGCGAAAGTATTAACGCTATATCGCTTTTTATTTCTTTTAGGTTAAGTACGCAAATACCTATCAAAATACCTGCTATCCCTATTTTGAAAATTTCCATTTTCAGTATAGGTTAAAAAGCAATTTAAGGGTATCAAAAAGTTCAGAGAGCATACTTACCACCATCATTAAAACTATAACGAGCCCGGCAAGCGTCGTTAGCGTTGCTATCTCGTCTTTATCTGCCTTTTTAAGCACTTGATTTACGATTGCAGTAAGAAGTCCTACTGCGGCTATCTTAAAGATTATGCTTATATCCATATTCACCTACACCGTCAAAATTCCTATCATAAGCCCACATAACGCGCCTATCTTTCTATATACTCCGCTCATCTTTTTCTCTTGCTCGTTTGCATTACTGTAAAAACTTGATATTTTTTCTTTGAAGTTTCCTAAAATTATGAGTTGTGTGTCCAAATCATACCGTCCTAATGCGGAAAATAATTCAATAATGCACTTAATTTCACTTTCGTTTAGAATATTAGTCGTTAGGGATAATTCATTATTTTTACCTTTTGCGTACGAGCAGAACTCTTCTAAATTACGCTTAAGAGCATCACTTTTACAATCGTACTGTTCTAAAATATTACAAATAGAAGTTTGCTTAAATCGAAAATCGCCTATGAGGTGGTCGATTAATATTGAGCACTCTTCAAAATATCTACGGCGTTCGCTAAGTTTAAGAGCAAAGCGGTTTCCTACAAGATAGCCCGTTAGCGTAAAAGTAAACAATAAAAGTAGAGCAAGCATCATAAGCCAAAATATATGCAGTTCATTTCGCCGTCGTAAATATTTTCATAAGTTCCCGGACCGTTTCGAGAAGAAAGAAAAACGAAACGGTCGAATACTCTCATCTTAAACGCTTTAGAAAATCCATCTCTAAGCAATAACTCTTCGGGTTTTGAGGCGTGAGCGCTTGCAATTACGATAACTCCGCCCGCAACGCTCTCCTCTACCGCCAAATAATCTCGCTCGCAAGTAAGTTCGTCAGTAATTATTACGTCGGGACGCATACTACGAATTCCGTACGAAAAAGCATACTCCTTACTACAGCCCGATATTATATCTACGCCTACGCCCACGTCAAGTTGGTTTCGACCGTTTGATACCGCGCTTATTTCGTTGCGCTCGTCTACGAGTAAGATATTTTTTATTCCGTCCCTACTGATGCACCTACAAAGGTCGCGCAAAATCGTAGTTTTGCCTGCGCCCGGAGGTGACACGATAAGCGAACTGCGAAGTTTGGTATCAAAGATATAGGAATATGCGGTAAGCGCTGAACCTTTTACCTCGTGGGGAATTCGTATGTTTACGGAAGTAAAGTTCTTAATCGTTTTAATTTCATTACCGTTTTTAACGATTTCTCCACAAACGCCCACTCTTATTCCGCCCGTAACGGTTATATATCCGCTTACGAGTTGATTATTAACGGAATACAATGAACACTCACAAGCGCGAACGATTATTTCGTTAACTTCCGTTTCATCTACAACTATTGCATAACTTGCCTCTTCACAGAGACCAACCGTTGATAAATAATAATATTTTCCGTTGTAATTTATGACAGTAGGCATATTTGCGCGAAGACGCAGTTCGTATACTCTATTAGCGTCTAATCTTAACGCTATAACGGATTTAATTTTTTCGGGTAAAATTTTTTCTAACATACTTGTCCTCCGTCTTCTCTATTATACTTGAGGACAAATTGTTTTATGACAAAAAAAACAGCGCGACGCTTTTGCATCACGCTGTTTTGTTTTTTAGTTTTTAGTTAGATTACTTTACGCGTTCCATATAGGTTCCGGTACGAGTGTCAACGCGGATTTTATCGCCGATGTTAACGAAGAGCGGAACTTGGATATTGAAACCGGTTTCGAGCGTTGCGGGCTTGTTGCCTGCTTTAGAGGTATCGCCTTGAATACCGGGTTCGGTAAACTGTACTTCAAGTTCAACGAAGTTGGGAGCAACTACGCTGAAAGCCTCTCCCTTATAAGATTGTACGGTTACCATCATTTCTTCTTTTACGAACTGCATAGCCTCTTCAACGATATCGAAGTTAAGGGGAAGCATATCGAAGGTTTCCATATCCATAAAGTACCACAAATCGCCGTCGTTGTAGGAATACTGCATCTCTTTTTTCTCGATACGAGCGTCGGGATACTTGTCGGTGGGGTTGAAGGTTTGCTCTAAAACTTGTCCCGTTACTACGTTCTTAAGTTTAGTACGAACAAACGCTGCTCCCTTACCGGGCTTTACGTGTTGGAAATCAACAACCATATACACTTTTCCGTCCATCTCAAAGGTTACGCCTTTTCTGAAATCTCCTGCTACCATATTGTCCTCCTGAAAAATTTTTCAAATTTATAAATTTATATTTTTGTCAAAGTTGGTAAGATTTACTATACCGTCTTTCTTAACTACCACAAGGTCCTCTATTCTTACTCCGCCAAGTCCGTCAACGTAAATACCTGGCTCGATAGAAAATACCATTCCTTCTTCTAATATATCCTCACTTCTTGGGGAAAGATAGGGGCTTTCGTGAACTTCAACGCCTATTCCGTGACCAAGCGAATGTGAGAACTCTTGACCGTAACCATTTGCGGTTATGTACTCTCTTGCTAATAGATCCGCCTCGCGTCCAGTCATTCCTGCTTTGATATTTGCCAACGCATACTCTTGAGCACCAAGCACGATTCTATGAATTGCGGCAAGTTTTTCGTGAACGCCTCCGCCAAAACAGAAGGTTCTCGTCATATCTCCGCAATATCCGTTCACTTTTGCGCCGATATCAAAGGTTACCATATCGCCCTTCTCTAACTTCTTAGAGGATGGATGATGATGAGGATTAGCCGTATTAACGCCAAACGCTACGATATTTTCAAACGCAAGACCTTCCGCGCCAAGAGCAAGCATATTATAAGTAATCTCATTAGAAATCTCTTTCTCGGTTACACCTACCTTTAACAAGGGAAGCGTTTTTGCTAAAGCACGCTGTGTTACTGATTCAGCCAAGGCTATCTTCTCAATCTCGTCCGCTCTCTTAACAAGACGAGCAAGCGCGATATCCGACGATGCAGGCTTAAGTGTAAACTCTTTAAGCGTACCCTTGAGTTTCTTATGCTCTGCAACGGTAATTGACGCGTCCTCAAAGCCAACAACTTTGGCGTTCACTCTTTTAAGCGTTGCGATTACGTCGTCGTAGAACGCGCTACCGCCTGCGGTTGCAAGAACGGTAAAGTCCGTTACCACGAGTCTTGCCTCGCTTGCATAACGCTTATCGGTTATGAAGATCTTTTCGCTCGGCGTTAAGATGACGCAACCGAAAGTGGAATGAAAGCCCGTAAAGTAAAAACGGTTGTCTTCACTTAGTATTAAATATGAGTCAACTTTTTCAAACATATTTTACTCCTATATATATTGTAACATATTTTCTTAAAAAAGTTAAACGATTTTATGGTACTTTTTCATAATTAGTGCATCTTCTGCCATAGTTTCTTTAGATTCGCACACTATAAAGGGGGTCATTTTGTATTCGTCGATGATTTTTGCGAGCGGAGCGTAATCAGGACCGTACTCGTTATCATCAAAAGTAAGGTGTCGAATTTCACCGGATTTGCCGTACTGGATCTTTGAAAAATGAATATGAATATTCTTTGCCTTCTCTTCACCTAATTCTTTGAAGGTTAAGTCGATTATTCTGCGGTAATCGTCTTCGCCCTTTAATCCGCCAAGCATATAACTATTGATATGACCAAAGTCGTAGCAAGGATATAGGTGTTCGTCGATTTTACAAAACTCAATAATCTCTTCTACCGTGCCTATTTGATTGAGTTTACCCATCGTCTCGGGACAAAGAATATAGTCGCTAAAAGGAAGTCTTTCGTTGAGTTTTTCCATCAAAAGACGAATATTTTCTTTTGCAAGCGCAACGGCGTCTGCTCTTTGCATTTTACCGCAAGTTGCAGGATGGAAAACTACTCTATTTCCGCCGAACTTTTTAAGGGCAACGAGCGACTGCTCAATATAACCGATTGATTTTGCTATCATTTCGGGATCGGGATTTGCAAAGTTCGTATAGTACGGAGCGTGAACGGACAGTTCAATATCGTACTTTTTCATTTCCTCGCCTATACGCTGAGCCGTTTCGTCGGTAATATGAACACCTCGACCAAACGAATATTCGTAGGCGTTAAGTCCCATACCACTCAAAAACTCAGGGGCTTCGTAGGTGTGCTTTCTTCCACTATCGTAAAAACATTTTGAGTTTCCCGAAGGTCCTATTCTTAACATTGCTACTCCTCCCATTTACTATCTTCCATAATTCGTTCTTTTAACGCGTCGGGGTTATCAAACCGTATTATATCGCGAAGTCGTCTATAAAACGAAAGCGTTACTTTCTTATTGTAAACATCTCCGTCAAAATCCACTATAAAACTTTCTATTGAGAGCGTTTTATCTGCAAAAGTAGGCTTTGGACCAACGTTAGTTACTGCCTTATAAACCTTGTCGTCAATTTCAATCTTCGTTGCGTAGACGCCCTCTTTAGGATATATCTTTTCGCTTGAGTATTCTATATTTGCCGTCGGGAAACCAAACAAATGTCCTTCACCTCGACCGTGCACAACGCTACTTATAATAAAATATTCTTTACCGAGAAGTTCATTTGCTCTTTTGATATTTCCTTCATTAAGATATTCTTTAATCTGAGTGCTTGAAACTTTTCGTCCATTATCA
This sequence comes from Pumilibacteraceae bacterium, assembly GCA_045532295.1. Taxonomy (GTDB): domain Bacteria; phylum Bacillota; class Clostridia; order Christensenellales; family Pumilibacteraceae; genus UBA10677. Next base: position 21,176 of record JAZSFP010000014.1, read on the forward strand.
ACAACGTCATCAGCAACGATTAGTTCAATGTTGTTATCAACACAATATCGTCTTAGATAATCTACGTCACCCGTTGCGTTTATTCCAAATCGGTAGTCTTTTCCACAAACGAACGCGCCTATTTTATAGGTCGAAGTAAGTTCGTCTAAAAAAGCCTTTGGCGTTAAATTCTTAATACGGTTGTTAAATTTGCAGACAATTACCTTTTCTATACCGTTTTCAATAAATAGTTTTTTGCGCTCTTCAAGAAGATAAACTTGACCACCATCGTTTTTGGAAAATTCTGAAAAAGTAAAGATTGCATTTTGCATTTTTCGCTCTTTTGCAAAATCTAACGCAATTGAGACAATCCTACGATGACCGAGGTGCATACAGTCAAAAAAACCCAAGGATAAGCATAATTCAGTTTTTACTTCTTCTATTTTTGTCATTTTAATCCTTTAAGTATGTACCTATTTTAAGAATTCCGTCCACGATAGAGCCGAGTCCAAACAGTTCGTCGTTGCAATACACCGTAAACAATCCTTCAGGCGCATCGTTGATTTTGAGTTTTACCCCGTTGCTAAGTTTAGTGTATAAACTACTATCTACGCAATATTTTGGATAATCAATAAGCGCGTCCTCAAGCGGAATTAACGCTTTTTCTTCAAGTTTTTTTACTTCTTCAATTGTTAGTGCTTGCTCAATCGAAAACTTTCCCGCTCTTATACGCGTAATTGAAGTCATAGTTGCGTAAGTTCCAAGAGCGTACGCTATATCACGACAAATACTCCTTATATAAGTTCCTGCGCTACAATGAATTTCAAAATAGAAAGTGTTGTGGGAAGTTTGCTGTATAACTTTAATAGAGAAAATCTCCACTTTTGCGCTCTTCAAGGTAAACTCTACGCCTCTTCTTGCTAAATCGTAAGCGCGTTCACCGTTGATATTCTTTGCGCTATAAAGTGGCGGTATTTGGTCAACTTTACCCAAAAGAGAGGGAATTATTCTATCAATTTCCTCCAAGGTAGGTACGGTTCCGCCATCTTTTATAATTACGCCGTCACCGTCGAGCGTATCCGTTTCGTAACTAAAAGTAAAATGCGCACGATAAACTTTGTCTTTTTTTAGCATAGCGTCAAAAAGCCTCGTTGCTTTTCCTACGCCTATTAAAAGTACGCCCTCACCTTGAGGGTCGAGCGTACCCATATGCCCTATTTCTCGAGTATGTAGAATATTTCTTACCTTATTTACCGCATCTCTACTCGTCCAGTTTTTAGGCTTGTTTAAAACGACTATTCCCTTCATTATGCCATTCCGTCCGTAATCGACTTTACGACTTTTCTTACGACGTCTTCGTAGTACCCGTTAACTACGCAACCGGAGGCAAGTTTATGCCCTCCACCACCAAAAGTCTTTGCAGACGCCGCTACGTCCACGCCTTTTGATCGAAAACTTACCTTGTAACTTCTCTCTTTTTGTTCAGTCATACAAGCGGCTGCCTCAACTGCGCCGATACTCATACCGTAATCAATAAGTCCTTCGGTATCCAAAATCGTACAGCCACAGTCCTTTAGCGTTTTAGCGGTTATAGTTATAACGACCACTCTGTCGTTTTCAAAAAAGCGCATACTTTCAATTGCTTTTGCAATAAGCATAACCTTGTTCTTCGTATTATTCTTATAAAAATCGTTAACGATTGAAGTATGGTTTGCGCCCTTTGCTAAAAGTTCGCTTGCTACCAAAAGCGTTGAAGGGGTAGTATTAGAGTGCATAAAATTACCAGTATCGGTGGATAGCCCAAGATAGAGGTCGGTTGCGATTTGCTCGTCTATAACATCTTCGTCCTTTATAAGCGAATACACGAGTTCACAAGTACTGCTTATTTCCGGGGCAACGTGGTTTTCTTTGCCGTAATAATTATTCGTTTCGTGATGGTCAATATTGATTGAATATTTTGCCGATAAGAAGGGGGCAAGGTAACGACCAAGGCGAGCGTCATCTGCGCAATCCACTGCTATTGCAAGGTCGTATTTTTGCAATTTCTTCTCGTTAAGAAGATGATAATCTTTGATAAACGAATAAGAAGTCGGTTTGTCGCTATCAGTAACAAAATCTACGGTTTTGCCGAGTTTTTGAGCAATTCTCGTCAATGCAAAACCCGCCCCGAGACAATCGCCATCGGGTCGGATATGACATACAATCAGTATATTTTTTGCTTTTTTTATGCTATTAATTAGCGTCACCGTTCTTGATTTCCTCCAAGATGGTTTCTATCTTTGCGCTATAAGATGCGGAAGTATCCAACTTAAACTCGAGCGCAGGTACGCTACGAAGTTCTTTAAACGCAATACTTAACTCTTTGCGAATAAATCCCGAAGCCTTTACTACGGCGTCAAAAGTACTTTGATACTTTTCTTTATTTCCGTAAATAGAGAGGTAAACTTTAGCGGTTTTGAGGTCTTTAGCAACTTCAACGCTAATAACGCTTACCATTTCACTCTTTCTCGGGTCTTTAATTTTATTGTTAATAACGTCCGCAATTACTTTACGCATTTCGCTATTAACTCTATCGCCTCTATATCCCATAGTCTACTCCGTTATTTGTCTTGCTCAAGAACGTAAGCCTCAACTTCGTCGTTCTCCTTAAAGCCGTCGAAGTTATCAAAACTCAAACCACACTCGTAGCCTGCGTTAACTTCCTTAACGTCGTCCTTAAAGCGCTTAAGGTTTGCAATCGAACCGTCGAAGATTACCACGTCGTCACGATAGATGCGGACTTTTGCGTTACGAGCAAGTTTACCGCTCATTACGTAACAACCTGCAATTGCGCCAACGTTGGAAATCTTAATAACGTTACGAATTTGAGCGCGACCAAGAATAGATTCGTGATACTTGGGCGCAACGAGACCCTTCATTGCCGCCTCTACGTCGTCGATTGCCTCGTAAATAATGTTATAGAGTTTAATATCAATACCCGAATTTTCAGCCTGCATTCTACCATCTGCGTCAGGACGAACGTTAAAGCCTATAATAATTGCGTTTGATACGCTTGCAAGCATTACGTCGGATTTGTTGATTGCGCCTACGCCTCCGTGAACTACGACTACTTTTACTTCGTCGTTGCTTAACTTTTCAAGCGACGCTTTAAGAGCCTCAACCGAACCTTGAACGTCTGCTTTAATAAGGATATTAAGTTCTTTCATTTGACCTTCGCTAATTCTGTTGAATACGTCGTCAAGCGTTACTCTTTGTCCTTGATTTGCTTGCTCGTTCTTAATCTTCGCCGTTCTCTCTGCAATAATTTGTTTTGCGGTCTTCTCGTCTTCTACAACGAAAATTCCGTCACCAGCGTTGGGAACGTCAGTAAATCCAAGCACTGATACGGGCGTTGCGGGGGGAGCCTCTTTAACACTTCTTCCCTTATCGTCCACCATACCTCTTACTCTACCGGAGGTAAGACCGCTGACCACGTAGTCGCCTACGCGGAGCGTTCCGTTAAGAACGACGATGTTTGCAATAGGTCCTTTACCCTTGTCAAGTTTAGACTCAATGATAGAGCCACGAGCGTGACGCTTGGGGTTAGCGCGGTAGTTATTGTACTCGGCAAGGAAGAGTATCATCTCTAAGAGTTTGTCTACGCCCTCACCCGATTTTGCGGAAATGGGAACCATAATCGTTTCGCCACCCCACTCCTCAGGAATAAGGTCGTATTCGGTAAGCGCTTGCTTAACCTTTTCAATGTTTGCGCCCGGTTTATCAATCTTGTTGATTGCAACAACTACGGGAACTTTTGCCGCTTTTGCGTGGTTAATCGACTCAATGGTCTGAGGCATTACACCGTCGTCCGCTGCAACGATAAGAACTGCAATATCGGTAACGTTAGTTCCGCGCGCACGCATTTCGGTGAACGCTTCGTGTCCGGGGGTATCGAGGAAGGTAATCTTTTCACCTTTGCACATTACCGAGTACGCGCCGATATGCTGGGTAATACCACCAGCCTCGCCAGCCGCTACCGCAGTTTTACGAATTGCATCAAGGAGCGAAGTTTTACCGTGGTCTACGTGACCCATTACGGTAATAATGGGCGGACGCTTTACGAGGTCTTCTTCTCTATCTTCCTCTTCGTGCATAGCCTCCATCTTCTCTTCCTGCGTTTGCTCGAGTTTAAGTTCAAGTTCAACACCAAGTTCGTTTGCAACGAGTTCCATAGTGGGGAAGTCGACTACGCCGTTAATATTCGTCATAATACCAAGCAACATTAGTTGTTTGATTATCTCTTGCGCCGTCTTACCTATCTTTTCACTAAGAATTTTAACGGTAAGGTTTTCAGTGGTAATTACCGCCTTTTCAATCTTGATGGGCGCAATTACTACGGGCGCTTTAGGTTTCTTATTCTTAAGTTTGCGAGTACCCATACGCTCTTCGCCTACGTCGTCGGTGATAAAGCCCTTACGGATAAGGGTACGCTTATTCATCTGCTTTTTATCTTCAGGACGGTTATTATCCCTCTTTTTGTCAGTGTCACGACGAGTAGACTTGGTCGGCAAAATCGGGGGCACAATCTTTACGCCACCACCAGAGGGCTTGGGTCCCATAGGACGAGCCGTAGAGGGCGCGCCTTGAGGACGCTGACCGTTATTCTGTCCTGCTTGGTTAGGCTTAGCGCCTTGGGGACGCTGACCGTTTCTATCAGGTCTACCACCGTTTTGTCCACGAGAAGCAGGCTGGGTTCTTTGGGGCGGAGGGGGAGGCGTGTACATACCGCGTACGAAACTGGGACGAGCGGTTGCCGTCTCGGGAGTATTGAATACGCGAATAGTCTCCTTTTTCTCAACGGGAGCGGTCTTAACCTCTTCTTTCTTTTCCTCCACTACCGTCTCGGGCGCTTTTACCTCGGGAATGGGTTCAGGCTTTTTCTCGACGGCAACAGGAGGAACGGGCTTGGGTGCAACGGGCTTTTGTTTCTTTTCAATTTCAGCCTGTTTTGCCTTTTCAGCCTCTTCAAGTTTTGCTTGCTCCTTTTTAGCGTTGCGCTCGCGAATCATATTTAAGGTTGCATCAATCTTGCGTTGAGCGTCTTTATTCTTCTTAATGAGCGCAGAAAAAGCATTACTCTCCTCAGAGGGTATTAACTGCCTTACCTTTTGGATTTCAGTAATCTTCTTTTCTACTTTTTGAGTGTCGTTTGCCAATTATCTTACCTCCGTGACACGCTGGTAACTTCCATTCATTTTGTCGATAAGCGCCGTTGCCATTTGTTTATCCGTAACGGCGATTACCTTACACCCTACTTTGTGGGTTAAATCCTCTACTTTCGTTTCCCGCGAGAGAAATACGGGCACGCTTTGATGCGCGTTTACTATCTTTTTTTGAGTGTTTTCGGAAAGAAGCGTACACATTATTATTAGGTGTTTTTTCTTATGATAGCGTTCTATACTATCCGAACCGAAAATCACTTTTCCTGCTTTGATTGCAAAGCCTAACAAATTTGCCACTTTATCAGTCGTCTGCACTTTCAAACTCCTCAATGAGTTTATCGTAAATCTCGTCGCTTACGTTCTGCTTGAAGGCTTTAGAGAGCAACCTGCCCTTTTTAATCTTCATTAAACATTCGCGGTCCTTATGCACGTACGCGCCTCTGCCGTTTTTCTTGCCCGTAAAATCAAGCGTTATATCGCCCTCGGGTGTTTTAACGATACGAATAAGGTCTGTCTTGTTTGCCATTTCCTTACACGCTATGCACATTCTTTGCGGACTTTTTTTCTCTTTCATAACTATTACTCGATATCGCCGAGATCCTCGTCGAAAATATCCTCTTCAAAAGTATCGTCAGAGCGAACTGGTACTTCTTCGATAACTTCTTCTTCGCTTTCTTCTGCCGTTTGCATAAGCGTCGAATAGGGTTTTACGTCAATCTTCCAACCGGTAAGTTTTGCTGCAAGGCGAGCGTTTTGTCCGTCTTTACCGATTGCCAAAGAAAGCATATCGTCCATTACTACTACGCGAGCGGTTCTCTCTGCGTCGTTTGCTTGAACCATAAGAACTTTTGCGGGTGAAAGCGCTCTTGCGATGAACTCAAGAGTATCGGAACACCAAGGAATAATATCGATTTTCTCTCCACCAAGTTCGTCTACGATTGCGTTTACGCGCATACCTCTATTACCTACGCAAGCACCTACGGGGTCGATATTGCTCTCTTCAGTGTAAACTGCCATTTTCGTTCTGTAACCTGCCTCACGAACGATGGACTTGATAGTTACGAGACCGCTTGCAATCTCGGGAACTTCAAGTTCAAACAATCTCTTTACAAAGCCGGGCGCAGTACGGGATACGAAAACCTGAGGTCCTTTGGGCCCAACCTTGATTTTCTTTACGTAAACCTTGACGGGTCTACCGATTGCGTACTTATCCGAAGGCATTTGGTCGTGGGGCATAAGCACTGCCTCGATGGTTTTGTTGATTTCAACGTGAACGTTATCTCCGTCAATACTTCTAACCATAACGGTAATAAGTTCGTCTTCCTTTTGAGAAAGTTCTGCAATAGCCTGCTCGCTTTCTACCTCGCGAAGTTTTTGCATAATTACCTGACGAGCAGTTTGCGCAACGATACGGCCAAAGTTAGTGGGATTAATCTCCTCGCTTACGATGTCGCCGGTCTTATACTTTTTATTGATTAAACGCGCGTCCTCTAAGGAAATTTGGGTGTCTTTGTCCTCTACCTCGTCAACTACCGTTTGATACGCAATAACTTTAAACTGATTGCGCTCGGGAACGAGTTTAACTTCTACTGCCTTAGACGTGCCGTATTCTTTCTTATATGCGATAACGAGCGCGGTCTCAAGCGCTTCGATAAATACCGATTTTTTAATACCTTTTACAGCCTCTAAATCCTCTAATGCAAGGAAGAAATCCTTTTTTATCATTTTCTTACAATTCCTCCGAATTTTTATTCAAATTTTACAAGCGGTCTTACGAGCGCTATTTTGTTGTTTTCAATGGTAATCGTCTCTTTGCTTAGCTTTATTACCGTTACGTTTTCGCCTCTTTCTACGAGCACGCCTTCGTAAAGTTTTTTACCCTTAAGTGGCGCGTAAAGTTTAACCTCTACTTCTTTGCCGTAATTTCTTTCAAAGTCGCGTTGTTTTTTGAAAGGACGGTCAAGTCCTGGGGACGAGACGTTGAGAACGTACGGTTTTCCGTTCGTTGGGTCAAGTTCGTCAAGCGCAGGGTCGATTGCATAATGCACTTTCTCGCAATCGTCAAGGCTAACGCCCGTCGGGATATCAATAAAGACGGTTAAATTATCCTCTCCGTATTTCTTTTCAAACTCGATATCAACTACCTCGTAACCAAGCGCAGTTACTATCGACTCGATTTTTTCGAGAACTTTTTGTTCCGTTTTCACAAAACCCTCCTTACAGTAATCGAGAGCGGACCGACAAGTCCACTCTCAAGTTACCATCTATTACATACATATAATACCATAAAATGAAGATTACGGCAAGCGTTTTAACGCAAAAATAATAATTTTTTAAAATTATTATGCGTTTTTTCATCGTTTTTACATCAGTTCGGCAATTTTTATAAACGCTTTTGCCGTTGCGATAGTATCGTAAATTGCTCTATGAGCGTGTTCGTTTACTACGCCAAGATGTTTAATTACGGTGGACAATTTATAATTTCTAAGTCCCTTAAGGTAAGTTCTTGCAAGTTCAAAAGTGTCTTCCTTTGGATTTTCAAAAACTATGCCGAGCGGTTTACCTTCTGCGTTAAGGAAACCTATATCGAAGTTCACGTTGTGTCCTACGAGCGTTGTTCCATCGCTAAACTTATAAAAGTCGAGTAACGCCTCGCTTATATCGGGCGCGCCTATTACGTTTGCGTCGGTAATAGAAGTAAGTTGCGTAATTTTTGCTGGAATTTCGACGTGAGGATCTACGAAAGTTGAAAAAGTTTGGGTAATATGCCCGTTCTCAACGATTACTCCTGCTATTTCGATAATTTTGCAGTGCTGAGTATCAAGTCCCGTCGTTTCAATATCAAACACGCAAAAACGCTTGTTTTGTAAAAAAGCCGGCGTCGATTTCGCTACGTCGAAAAGCGTTGATTGACGGCGCTCCTCGTAAGGTTCAGGGAAGACTTTCTTGTATTCTTTGGGCGCAACGAACTTTGGCTTTTGCTCAATTTCTATATCGGTTGGAAGCGTGCAAAGGCTAAGCGAATTAACGAACATATCGTAAGTGGTATTGCCCTTAAAAGTGTTCTTTTTCAAACTGCCTTTAACGACGACTTGCTTTCCGTCCTTAAGAAGAACGATGTTGCTTTCCTCTTTTCTTGGGAAGTGCAAGCATTTGAGCGAACCCGTTGGGTCTGTTAAGGTGAACTTATAGAATTTTTTCGCTACCGTTTCGCCCTCTTTAAGTTTGCGTTCGCATTCGCTAAATTCGCTTACCGTTCCGCAAAAAACCACACCGTCAGCCTCTCTCGTGGCGTCGCTTATATACCCTGCTCTATCGTAAATTATCTTGCCAACGAACTCCTCAACGTTCTGAGGGATTATGTAATGACCGTTAGTGCTTTGATAAACGTAGGCGCGAAGTTCTTCCTCACGCTCAGCGATAATATCGCGTTTGTCGTCCTTCTTTACGGGAACGACTTCGAAAGATATCTTTTCGCAATAAGAGGTTGCTATCATCTTTTTTACGCTTTCAACGTAGCGTTCAAAGATAGAACCGACGCATACGTCCTCGTCCATTTTAAGTTTTACGGTAAAATCGTACTCGGCGTTTTGAATTATTTCCATATCCTCGATAAAGACGTAGGGGGATATTGACGGAGTACTTTCGGAAAAACGAAGGAGCGCTTTTTTGAAAAAGTCCATATCAAAATGACTTTTCGTTAGTCTTACGGTAACGGGCGCTTTAGAGCCAAGCGAAGATATTATCGCGTCGCTTATTCTTTGCGCGTTTGCTCTAACCGTTTGTTCGTGGGGTTCGGGATAGATGAGGTTTACCTCAATGCTTTCTGCTCTTACGTCCACGTCAAAAGATTTGAGCAAAAGATACTCAAATTCGTAATCCGTCGCATCATTAAATTTTGACATTAACGATTCAGCCATTAAAACTAAAACTCCTCTATTAACTTAAGAACTTCTGCTACGGCGTCGTCGCCGTTAATCGTCTTAAGTAATTTTCCGCTTTTGTACAAAACTGCTTTGCCCTTTCCACCACCGCAAACAGCAATATCGGCGTCCTTTGCCTCTCCGGGACCGTTAACTACGCAACCCATTACGGCAATTTTGATTTTTTTGTTTACACCCTCGAGCGCTTTTTCTATCTTGTCCACGATACTCTCCATATCGTATTCGCATCGCGAACAAGTAGGACACGAAACGATCTCGGGCATATCTTTGCCTTTGCCTACGCTTGCAAGAATTAACTTTGCCGTCTCCACTTCTTTAACGGGGTCACCAGTGAGTGAAACGCGAATAGTATCGCCTATTCCCTTTAAGAGTAACGAGCCTATTCCTACTGACGACTTAATTGCGCCTCTAAACGCGCTACCCGATTCGGTTACGCCAAGGTGGAGAGGATAATCGCAACGGCTCGCAAGCATTTCGTAGGCTTGAACCATCGTTATAACCGACGATGATTTTACGGATATAATCGTGTCGTAAAAACCGCATTTTTCTAATACTGCAATATGCTTTAGAGCGCTCTCGCAAAGCGCCTCTGCGCCCGAATATTTTTCAAGAATTTCTTTGTCAACTGAGCCTGAGTTTACACCCACTCTGATAGGCACGCCGTTCGCTTTGCACGCTTTGACGACTTCACTAACTTTATCGGTAGAAAGATAGCCTGGATTAAAGCGAATTTTATCAAAGCCGATATCGGCGCACTTAACCGCGTGGCGATAGTCAAACTGAATGTCTGCAACGAGCGGAACGTTAGCATTTTTTAATACCGTTTTGCTTTTTTCGACCTCTTCGTCTGAACTTACGGCTATTCTAACGATATCACAGCCAGCCTTTTTTAGAGCAAAAATTTGCGCTATTGTACGCTCAGTATCGAGCGTAGGCGTATTGGTCATAGACTGGATTGATATGGGCGCGCCACCGCCTATTTTGATATTTTTAACGGTAATTTGTCTTGTCATTTAAGTGAAAATTCCTATTAAATCTATTAGTATTACAAAGCCGAATAGTAACAACATTCCTACTGTATGGATTATATTTTCAACGTTGCGATTAAGGGGCTTTCCTCTTATCCACTCAATTGCTGTAAAAATGATTTTAGAGCCGTCAAGAGCAGGAATAGGAAGGATATTAAATATTGCGAGGTTACTTGCAATAAGCGGAAGAAGTATTAAAATATTTCGCCAGTTGAGCATACTTATTTCTGCCATTGCCCCTACCGTTCCGATGGGACCCGTCATTGAAGTTATAGGCGTTGAGCCAGTAAATAGTCCGCCGAACGCGGCAAGAATTGACAAAGATAATTTGCAAGTATATGGAACGCAATAGACGAGCGCGTCCAAAAACGAACAGGAAACGCTTTCGTACATAGTTACGAACCCTACGCCAAGATAGTCAAGTTCTTCGCCTTCATATACGGTTTGTATTCTTTGTACTTTAACTTTGACGCTAATCTCTTCGCCGTTACGAAGAACGATTAAGTCGTATTCTTTACCTTCGGTTTTGTCCGTTACCATTTCTTCGTACGAACGCATAATGCTTATTCTTTCTCCGTTGACGCCTAAAATTTTATCGCCTGCCTCAAGCGAAGAATAATACGCAGGGTTGTCGCCGGTAGACTGGTAAACGGTTGACACCGTGGGAATTGAATATCCAACGAGCAAAATTACGATAATTGAGAAAATTATTGCCGAAAGGAAGTTAAATAGCGCGCCCGCAACAAGCACAATCAATCTTTTCCAAGGTGCTTCCTCGACGAACGAACGAGTTTCTACCGGAGGATTAAGGGGATCAACTGCAGGTGGCATTACCGATTTTTGTTCAAGTTCTTCAAAGACCTCGCCTACGCTCTCGCTTGCGTTACTGCGCTCTTCCGCATCAAGACCTTGTTCGTCCTCAAAAGCGCAATATCCGCCAAGGGGGATAAGTCTTAAAGAGAACTTCTCGCCCGTTTTCTTGTTTTCTTTTGAAAAAAGCAACGGACCAAAGCCTACTGAAAATTCGTTAATTTTAAATTTAAGGATTTTACCTGCTACGTAATGTCCAAGTTCGTGGATAACTACCATTAAAAGAAGTATGGCTATTGCAAGCAAAATATAGAAAAATTCTGTCATTTAATCTCCGTTATGCGCCCGTAATCTTTTTGAACTCGGGCAAAAATTTCGTTATGAAGGCTAATAATCTCTTTATAGTCGGCATATTTATTAGCCTTCTCATTATTAAGAATATGCTCGACAATCTTCATTATATCGGTAAAGCCTATTTTTTTATTCAAAAACAAGTCTACCGCAGCCTCGTTCGCCGAGTTTATCATTGCCGGCATCGTTCCGCCTATTTTAAGCGCGCGCTTTGCAAACGCAGGCATAGGAAAGTTTTCTTCGTCGGGCGCAAGGAATTTAATGTCCTTCGTAAAATCAAACTGTGGTTCACCTAAATCCCAACGCTCCGGGTAGGTTAGAGCATATTGTATAGGCATTTCCATAGTAGGACGCGCAATTTGAGCCATTACAGCGCCGTCAACGAACTCTACCATAGAGTGAATTATGCTATCGGGCTGGATAATATAGTCGATATTTTCGCAATCAAAGAGCCAACGAGCCTCAATGATTTCAAGACCTTTGTTCATAAGCGTTGCACTATCAACGGATATCTTTTTGCCCATTGACCAGTTTGGGTGCTTAATTGCTTGTTCGGGAGTAACGGAGCGAAGAGCATCAATCTTTTGCCCCCTAAATGGACCACCGCTTGCAGTAAGGATAATACGCCTAACTTCTCGTTTTTCGCCACTTTTAAGGCATTGAAAAACTGCACAATGCTCGCTATCAACGGGGAGAATTTCCACTCCCTTCTCTTTTGCGAGCGACATTATATACTCGCCTGCACCTACGAGCGTTTCCTTGTTTGCAAGAGCCACTCTCTTTTTGTTGTTAATTGCAGACACTACGCCTTTGAGTCCGTTAAGCCCCACCACCGCGGCGACTACGGTATCAACTTGCGTTAGCGACGCTGCAATTTCTTGGGCGTCTTCGCCTGCGTAGGTTTTGCAAGAAAAGTCGAGTTCTTTAAGTCTATCCGCTTTGCTTTTATCAGCAATGCCCACGAAATCGGGCTTAAACTCTTTTGCTTGCTGTAAAAGAATATCCGCGTCAGAACCGCAAACGAGCGCGGAGACGCGGAAAAAGTTCGGGTAACGACGAACGACGCTAAGCGTTTGCTTACCTATTGAGCCTGTGCTACCTAAAATACAAAGGTTTACCATATAAGCCCCATATTCATTATCGTAAAATAAATGAAGATAAATACTGCCGAAATGATTATTCCGTCAATTCTATCCATAAATCCACCGTGACCTTTGAGCACTGAACCAAAGTCCTTGATTTGACAAGCGCGCTTAATGTACGAAGAAATTAAGTCGCCTATTTGACAAGTGATTGCCGTTCCAAGACCAAGGAAAATAAAGTGAAGAAGGTTGGGTACGAACGCCGTAGTTATAGGTTGCATAGTAAGCCAGCCAGCCTCGGCAAAGAAGTAAATAATTACTCCGCCTATCGTTCCGCCGAGCGTTCCACCGATTGCGCCCGAAACAGTCTTTTTAGGGCTAATTTTAGGACAAAGTTTAGGTCCTTTGACGATTGAGCCTACGAAGTACGCTAAACTGTCGGTAAGGATCGTGGACACGAAAAGTATGCCGATAGCAACGGGGGTATAGTTGCCAAGGTAGTTAAGAGCAAGCGTATAAGTGGTTATTGCACCTGGATAAATCAAAACGAATAAAGTGCTTATAACGTTGTTTATATTGTACTTGCTACTGAACATATTGAACACTATGCAAGAAATGAAAACCACTGCTAAAACGCCAAAATACGAAGTAATACCACCACTTCCGTAAGTATCGTCTACTATTTTGAAAGTGATATATCCAACGATAATATTAGCGTACACGAAGAAGTTTATGGGTTTTGCATAGTTGATGGATATTGCTCGAGAAAATTCGTAACTTGCAAAAAGCATAAGGAAAATAATGAGCGCATCGTAAAAGTACGGGCCTACGGGCTCGGGGATCAACAAACCACCGATTACGCCAAGCGCGTACAAAGCGCCTATAAAAACTGCGGTAAGCAATCTTTGGGGAAGGTCGCTTAAAGGCTTTTTAGGAGGCTCGGGAGCGTTATTATTTTCCGAGGAAGTCGTTTCCTTTTGCTCTTCGCTATTTTCGGTTACTTCTTCCTCTGGGGGTCTATTTTCGTTTTCTGCCATTTTTTACTCCACTTTACCGTATCTGCGCGAACGCCCCTTAAAAGCGTTTATCATTTCGTCAAACTCTTTCTCAGAATAGTCCGGCCAAAGCGTATCCGTATAGAAAAGTTCGGAATACGCCGATTGATACAGTAGAAAATTGCTTAATCTTTTTTCTCCGCCCGTTCGGAGTATTATATCGGGTTCAGGATAAGACGCGGTATAAAGGTATTTTTCAAAATTCTCTTCCGTTATATCTTCTCCACTATTTTTAAGTAGCGTTATCGCTCTTAAAATTTCCGCTCTTGCGCCGTAATTAAGCGCAATACTTAAAGTTCCGTTTTGCCCTTTTTCGCTATCTTTTTCAACCTTTTTAACGATATCAATAACGTCTTGGGGAAAATAACTTACGTCACCAAGGACGCGTATTTTAATTCCGTTTTCGATAAACTCGCCAAAAACGTTTTTAAAATATTCGCGAATAAGGTTAATAAGACCGTCAATCTCGTCCTTAGGACGATTTTTGTTTTCCGTGGAAAAAGCGTAGATGGTAAGATATTCAATTCCTCTATTAAAAGCGTGGCGAGCAATCTTCATAAGCGTTTTTACGCCCTCTTTATGCCCTGCTTTTCTCGGAAGTAATCTCTTTTGAGCCCATCTTCCGTTTCCGTCCATTATAACGGCTACGTGGCGCGGTGCATTAGACTTCAAGAATTTCAGACTCCTTGTCTTTAATCATTGCGTCAACGGTTGCAATGTTCTTATCAAGTATCTTTTGAATTTCCTTCTCGTAAGTAGCAACTTCGTCTTCGGTGATTTGGTTGTTCTTCTTGAAGTTCTTAACGCTATCCATAATGTCACGGCGAGCGTTACGAAGAGTTACTTTATAGTCTTCGCCCGTTTTTCTTACTTGCTTAGAAAGATCGCGTCTTCTCTCTTCAGTAAGTTGGGGGAAAACAAGGCGAATAACCTTGCCGTCGTCAGTAGGCGTTATGCCGATATCGGACGCAGTAATAGCCTTTACTACCGCTTTAATCATACTCGTATCCCAAAGAGAAATTTGAAGAAGTCTCGCCTCGGGAACGGTGATGTTTGCCATTTGGTGAATAGGCGTGGGCGCGCCGTAATAGTCTACTACTATCTTGTTAAGTATTTGGGGGTTCGCTCTGCCTGCTCTTACAGACGCAAGTTCACCTTTAAGGTGGTCAATGGTGTCTAAGAGGGAAAGTTCGTATTCCTCAAACGCTTCTGCAACTTCGGGTAAATTAAAATTCATAAATCCTCCGTATAACGACTATGCCCCGAACCGCCGTTTTTATTCGCGTTTCGGGTAGGTCGTATAGTTATTTATTATATTATAACAAACAATTAAAAATTTTTCAACTGTTATTTAATGGTTGTGCCGATTTTTTCGCCACGAGCCGCTTTTATTAGGCTATCCTCGTCGTTAAGACCAAACGCTACGATAGGAATATTGTTTTCCTTGCAAAGCGTAAGAGCGGTCATATCCATAACCTTGAGGTCGCGGTTGATAACTTCCATATAAGAAATCTCGTCGATTTTCTTTGCGTTGGGATTAACTCTGGGGTCGCTATCGTAAACGCCGTCAACGTTTTTAGCCATAAGAATAACGTCCGCTTTAATTTCGATTGCGCGGAGCGCTGCGCCAGAATCGGTGGAAAAATAGGGATTACCCGTTCCACAAGCGAAAATTACTATTCTGCCGTTCTCAAAGTGACGGAGCGCTTTTCTTAAGATAAAGGGCTCTGCAACCGCGGGAATACTTAACGCGGTTTGAACTCTGGTGGGAACGCCCTTGCTCTCGATTGCGCTTTGAAGAGCCAACGCGTTCATAATGGTTGCAAGCATACCCATATGGTCGGCAGTTACTCTATCCATACCACCGCCTTGACGACCACGCCAGAAGTTGCCTCCGCCCACTACGATACCGATTTCTACTTTCTCGTTATGAAGGCGGACGATTTGCTCTACCACGTGGTTTACGGTAGCCTCGTCAATACCTCTGCCCATTTCTCCGCTAAGCGCTTCACCGCTTATTTTGAGAAGTACTCTTTTATACATATATCTCCTCCCAAAAAAATAGGAACACGAAAACTCGGTGTTCCTACTCTTTTCAATAGTTATTTCGTCATTTTTGCGATTTCAGCAGCGAAATCTTCGTTCTTCTTCTCAAGACCTTCGCCCATTACGAAACGGTCAAACTTGACGATAGACGCCGTTGCGCCTGCCGCCTTTGCTACTGCAGCGAGGTGCTGAGCAATCGTTACGGAGTTGTCTTTTACGAAGTCTTGGTCAATAAGGCAAACTTCCTTGTAGAACTTCTTAATTCTGCCTTCAAGCATCTTCTCAATAACTTGTTCGGGCTTGCTTGCAGTCTTGGGATCGTTCTTAATTTGAGCCTTAAGGATTTCTTTCTCGTGAGCAACTTCGTCAGCAGGTACTTCGTCGTTGTAGGTGTACTTGGGAGAGAACGCTGCGATGTGCATTGCAATGTCGTGGCAAGCGGTTACGAACGCTTCATTGCCTGCTACGTCGATATCTGCGTCAACGGAAAGAAGAACGCCGATTTTTCCACCCATATGGATGTAACTCTCTACTCTACCGGTTGCCTCAGCGCGAACGAATCTTCTAAGAGAAATCTTCTCGCCGATTTTTGCGGTTGCATTATTAATCTTATCAAGTACGGTACCGTCCTCGCCTTGCGCCTTAGATGCAAGAAGAGCGTCAACGTCTGCGGGGTTCTCTTCAACTACTTGCTTTGCAATAGCGGTAACGAGAGCCTTGAAATCCTCGTTGTTTGCAACGAAGTCGGACTCGCAGTTGATTTCTACGAGCGCGCTAACCTTGCCGTCTGCGGAAGAATAAGCGCCTACGCTACCTTCACTTGCAATACGGGACGCCTTCTTTGCTGCAATGCTTACACCTTGCTCACGAAGGTACTCCGCTGCCTTTTCCATATCACCGTCAGTTGCGGTGAGTGCCTTTTTACAATCCATCATTCCTGCGCCGGTCTGCGCTCTAAGCGTAGCGACGTCTTTAGCGGTAAATGCCATTATTATTTTCTCCTTATTAATTTTATAAAAATAGGCTATCGCTCACGCCCTTTTCGGCATAGGCGATAGCCATTTGCTTTTTTACTCTTCGATAGGAGCGGTTTCCTCAACCTGCTCTTCTGCATTTTCTTCGTTCATCTTTGCTTCCATTTGACGACGAAGTGCAAGACCTTCTTCACCCTCGCGAGCCTCGATAACGGCGTCTGCCATTGCGCCTGCGATGAGTTTAATCGAACGGATTGCATCGTCGTTGCCGGGGATTACGTAGTCAACTTCATCGGGGTCGCAGTTAGTATCTACGATACCTACGATAGGAATATTGAGTTTACGAGCCTCTGCTACTGCAAGGTGTTCTTTCTTGGGGTCTACGATGAAAAGCGCGCCGGGAAGAGAGTGCATATCTTTGATACCGCCAAGGTTCTCTTCAAGTTTGTCACGCTCTGCAATGAGTTTTGCTACTTCTTTCTTGGGAAGAAGGTTGAACTCGTTCATCTTCTCCATTTGATTGAGTTTGTTAAGTCTCTCAATTCTGGTTCTGATGGTAGCGAAGTTGGTAAGAGTACCGCCGAGCCAACGAGACTTAATGTAGTACATACCACACTTCTCTGCCTCTTGCTGAATAGCCTCTTGAGCCTGTTTCTTCGTTCCTACGAAAAGAATACTCTTTCCACTTTCTGCGATGCTCTTAATGAAAGCATACGCTTCGTCGATAAGACCTACGGTCTTTTCAAGGTTAATGATATAAATATCATTTCTCGAAGTATAGATATACTTCTTCATCTTCGGATTCCATTTACGGGTGGGGTGTCCGAAATGCACACCAGCCTCGAGCAATTGCTTCATTGAAAC
Organism: Pumilibacteraceae bacterium; assembly: GCA_045532295.1. Lineage (GTDB taxonomy): Bacteria > Bacillota > Clostridia > Christensenellales > Pumilibacteraceae > UBA10677. Next base: position 38,510 of record JAZSFP010000014.1, read on the forward strand.
AACGTTTGCCATAGTTTATACCTCCTGTTTTACCTCCCCAAGCATCATCTCGTAGCCTTTCACGGCGGACATTAGAAAGATTTTATCCACCGCACAGTAAGGTCGATCCTCTTGGGTGCGTACTAAACCGTTTAATATTATAGCACACCATAAAAAATAAATCAAACGAATTTTGGGTGTTTTTCAATAAAATTTTGTCTTTTTTCTTTAAAATATAATAAAAGTGAGTACCTACTCAAAGATACTCACTTTCTTTTGATAATTTTATAGGTTTAATTAGTCTTCGTCGTGATGATGGTCGCACTCGCCGTCACAATCTTCGCACGAACATCCGCATCCTTGGTCTGCAACTGCGCGCATAAACTCTTCGAATACTTCGTTCATAACCGCCTCGTCGTCAACGGACTTGAAGGTTTCCTCTCCGTCCTCTTGCTCGATTACTTGGAAGATAAGAACGTCGCCGTCCTCAATGCCTTCCATTTCTTCTACGGGTTGAAGTAGCGCGTAAAACTCACTTTCGCGTTCTACTACTGCAATCTCGTAAAAATCAATGCCGTTGTTCTGGTCGTCGTAAAGAGTTACGATCTCTTCGCCGTTGATAATTTCAACGTTGCTAAATTTTTCATCCATATTTGTGTTCTCCTTATTATTTATTTGCGTCCAAATAGCCCTGCAAAATAAGTTGCGCCGCTATTCTGTCCACGATATTTTTTCTTTTACTTTTTTTCGTACCTACTTTTTCCATAATTTCTTCCGCCTCAACGGAAGTAAGTCTTTCGTCAAAGTAAGCAACGGGCAATCCGCTAACTCGCTCAAGCACTCTTCCAAACGCTCGGCTCTTGCTTGCTCTCTCGCCCTCGCTCCCGTCCATATTGAGAGGTAACCCAACTACGATTAGTCCTACCTCTTCTCTTTTCGCTACGTCGGAAACTGCGTCAATATTCTTTTTCATACTGAGCGATTTAAGGGTGGTTAGCGGAGCGGCAAAAATTTGCATTTCGTCGCAAACGCTTATTCCTATTCTCGCATCGCCGTAATCTACTCCAAGAATTCTCATAATTCTATTATAACACAACTTTACGCTTTTGCCCAACGATTTTACCTGTTTTTACAAAAAAATATGACCGCAAAATCTCGCGGTCACACTTTTGTTAGCAATTTTCGTCGAAACAAGGTCTTTCGTCGCATCCGCACTCACATTCGCAGGATTTGTCCGCTACCTTTTCTTCTACTTTACTTTTTACCTGTTTTGCCATTTTTCTCACTTCAGGGTGGGTAGCAAGTACCGCGCCGAACACGGAGCCTATGGCAATACCGCAAATAAGATTGTTCATTTTGCACCTCCTTTCGCTATTATTGTGTGCAAAATTAGCGCTCTTATTATTTGTAAAATTAGGAAAATTTACTTGTTTTCTTCCTTAAAGCGAGTAAGATAATCGTTAATTGCTGCCTTAATTGCCTCTTCCGCTAAAACGGAGCAATGGAGTTTTTGCGCGGGAAGTCCGCCAAGTTCCTCTACTACCTGAGCGTTGGTGATTTGAAGAGCCTCCTCTACCGTCTTGCCTTTAATCATAGCGGTTGCAACCGAAGAAGTTGCGATTGCTGCCGCGCATCCGAAAGTTTGGAAACTTACTTCTTCGATAATATTATTTTCTATCTTCATATAGATTTTCATAATATCTCCGCAACTTGCGTTACCAACCGTTCCTACTGCGTTAGCGTCCGCCATTTCACCTACGTTGCGGGGATTTTGAAATTCTTTTACCACTCTTTCGTTATACATTTTTAACTTCTCCTTTGATTTCGTTGAATAATGGCGACATTTTACGAAGTCGCGTTACTATTTCTTTAAGTTTGTCCACAGTATAATCTACTTCCTCTACCGTGTTGTGCTTACCAAAACTGAAACGGATTGAACCGTGAGCCTTTTCTATGGGCAAGCCCGTTGCAAGCAAAACGTGGGAAGGCTCTAACGAACCGGACGAACAAGCGGACCCGGACGAGCAAGCAATACCTTCAAGGTCAAGCGACATAAGGATACTTTCGCCTTCTATAAACTCAAAAGCAAAGTTTGCGTTTTGGGGAAGCCTATTCTCTTCGTCGCCGTTATAAACGGAATAGGGAATTTCCGTTTTCACTCTCGCGACGAACCTATCGCGAAGGGATTTTACGTAATCGTAATTTTTATCAAGTTCGTTTACTGCTTTTTCAAGAGCGGTTGCCATACCCACTACTCCGGGAACGTTGGTCGTACCGCCTCTCATCGTGCGTTCTTGATGCCCGCCCGTCATAAACTTAGCGGGCTTTACGCCACCGCGGATATAAAGAACGCCCATTCCTTTAGGTCCGTAGAATTTGTGCGCAGAAAAGGACATAAGGTCTACGCCAAGTTCGTTCACGTCGACGGGAATAGAGCCTACTGCTTGTACTGCGTCCGTATGGAAGTAAACGCCGTGAGCGTGCGCAATAGCGACGAGTTCTTTAATAGGCTGGATAGTACCGATTTCGTTGTTTGCGAGCATTACGGAAACGAGCGCCGTTTTATCGGTAATTGCCTCTTCTAAACTTTGGGGAAGTACTCTTCCGCCCTTGTCTACGGGAAGATAGGTTATAGAATAGCCCAGTTCTTTTTCTATTTCCTTACAAGAAGACATAATCGCAGCGTGCTCAATTTGGCTTGTAATAATATGGTCGCATTTGTCTTTCATCTTGCGCGCCATACCTTTAATTGCCCAGTTGTCCGCCTCCGTTCCGCCCGAGGTAAAGTAAATCTCGTTGGGCTTTGCGCCGATAAGCGACGCTATTTTTCTTCTCGCCTCGTCTACTGCGTACGCTCCCTCAAGACCAAAACCGTGCAAACTGTTTGCGTTGCCGTAAACTTGGGTAAAGTATGGGAGCATTTTTTGTAAAACCTCTTCGTCAAGCGGTGTCGTTGCCGAGTGGTCAAGATAAATTCTTTTCATATTACCTCACACATCTATAATCGTTAATCATATCTTCAAGCGTCGTCGAAGTAAGCAGTCCGTTTATGCCGTCGTAAAGTCGCTTAAAGATTATTTTGTTGGGACAGTATTCGTCGGTACATTGACCGCTTATACATTGATCTATCGAAAAATCATCGTCGAGGGCGGATAGGATTTCTTTAATCGTTATCTTGCTCGCCTCTCTCTTTAGGTAGTAGCCTCCGCCTGCTCCCCTCACGCTTTCGATTACTCCGCCTTTTCTGAGCATACCGAGAAGTTGCTCAAGATACTTCTCGCTCAAGTCCGTTTGTTTGACGAGCGACGAGAGGGATATCGTATCGTTTGCTACTCCTATTAAGAAAGTTATTCTTAAGCCGTATCTGGCTCGCGTGGATAGTTTCAAAAGCAATTCCTACCTTTTTACTATGATTTCCGATTTATTATAATCCTATGCCGTATATTTGTCAAGGGTTTTAAGGGTGTTATTTTAAAATAAAAGAAAAAAATACCGCTAAGGCAATAATTTACACTTAAAGCGGTATTTTTAATTAGTTTAGCGTGATTTTTCCAAAGAAGTCATATTTGTTTTGGCTTAGCGATTTTTCCACTTCGTTACGCGCTGACGGAGTAGAAAGTATTTCTTCTTTGACCTCTCTTGCGATATTTATTAGTTCGATATCGGAAGGGAACGCGCCTGCGCCGTGTTGAGAATAGCCGAGAAAGTCACCTGCGCCTCTCGTTTTAAAGTCAAACTCAGCAAGCGCAAAGCCGTCGCTATTTTCCACGAAGTATCGTATTCTATCCGTTGCGTGAGGAGAAGTGGTTGAAGATAAAACGAAACAGTAAGAGTTGATTTCTCCCCTGCCTACCCTTCCTCGAAGTTGGTGAAGTTGCGATAGCCCAAAGCGGTCTGCGTCGTATATAATCATCGTAGTTGCAAAAGGAACGTCAATTCCCACTTCTACGACGGTGGTTGCAACGAGCACGGAAGTTTTACCAAAGGCAAACTCCTGCATAATCTCGTTCTTTTCGCTCTCTTTCATCTTACCGTGAAGGAGCGCAATTTTGTCTCCGAACTGTTTTTTTCGTTGCTCGAATATACGCTCCGCGCTTACGCCCTCGTCCTCGTCGTCAGATATTCGTGGCGCAACTATGAAGGTTTTTTCACCCATTTTTGCGCGTTCACTTACATATTTCCACATATTTTCCTCTTTTTCAGTCGGAACGAACGACGTGGTTATTTTGGCTTTTCGCAACGGCGGGGCGTCGATTACAAACCTATCTAAGTCACCGTATAGCGTTAGGGCGAGCGTTCTTGGTATGGGGGTTGCAGACATTACCATCGTATCCGCGCTCTCCGCTTTACTTTCAAATTTTGCCCTTTGGGCAACGCCAAATCGGTGTTGCTCGTCCGTTACTACGAAGGCGAGGTTTAAATAGTTTACCTCGTCACTAAAGCAAGCGTGAGTGCCCACTATTACTTGCGCGTTTCCGCTTTCAATCTCTCTTAAAATTTTGTTTCGACGAACGCCCGTTACCGAGCCCGTTAAGAGTACGGTCGACAGACCAAGTTGACCAAAAAATTCAGTCGCTTTTCTATAATGTTGTTGAGCAAGAATTTCGGTTGGACACATAAGCGCCGTTTGGTATCCGCTAAGCGTAGCGTAATACATAAGCAAAAACGCAACGATAGTTTTTCCCGAGCCTACGTCACCCTCAAGTAAACAGTTCACTTTATCTGGCGAGTGAAGTTTTCCTAACACGCCTTCAATACATTTTACTTGAGCGGGCGTAAGCGTAAAGGGAAGTAATTTAAGCGCAGAGCGTAGTTTATCAACGTTTTCCGTGTATTTTAGCGTTCGCTTGTTTCCCGTCTTGCTTTTAATTATGGAAAAGGCGGATAACATATAGCCAAGACGCTCAATAGCAATCGTTCTTTTCGCCCTCTCAAGCGCCTCACTCGACGAGGGAAAATGTATATTTCTAATAGCCTCGTTTACATCTCCAAGAGCAAGTTTCCGGGACACTTCATCGGGGATTAAACTGCCTATTTTTACGCGGTTTAACGCAGATTTTATAGCCTCCGCAATAAGTTTCGAGGACACTTTTCCTATCGGTTTATAAACGGATATTACTGGAGGTTCGTTGCCCGTAAAAGCAAAAAGTTCGGGCGTAGATATCTCGTAGGTAGTTTTGTTTTTCTTTACTTTTCCAGTTATATAGTAGTACCTACCCTCAACTATATTTTTTGCCATATACGGTTGATTAAACCAACTACACCATACGGTTTTTCCGTCGTAAGTAAACTTAACTTTAACTATGTTGAGCCGTTTTTTAATATAACTGACTTTGGGCTTTTCCGTAGTGGTTGCCAAAATTACTACTCTATCGCCCTCGTTTACATTTGCTAAATTCGTAAGATTTTTCGTATCTACATAACGAGCAGGAAAATAGGAAATAAGGTCGGCAGGTTTATTTATTCCAACCGACGCAAGTAACGCTATTCTCTTTTCGCCAAAGCCTTTAATCTCCGAAAATTCCATTTTTCTCTCTCCGCGAATTTTTACTTAAAAAACGCATTACCTCAAAAGTTATCCACAATGTTATCCACAATTTGCGTTTTTTACACACATTTACTGTGGAAATTGTGTTTCTCAATGTTTCACAAGATAAAATCGTAAAGAAAAGTTATCCACATTTGTGGATAACTTTTTGCTTTTGTAATTATTGCTCGGGTTAATTATTCAAGCGATACGATATAGTAGTAAAGGGGCTGACCACCAAAATAAGTGTCTACGTCGCAGTTGGGATACTTCTCGCCAATCTCCGCTGCTACCACCGCAGCGTCGTCCTCAGTTACGTTGTTACCAAAGTAAAGAGTAATGGTAGTAACGTCTTCGTCGATCATACTGTCGATAAGTTCTTCGGTTACGGTGGCAACGCTTTCGCCTTTTGCTACGATTTCTTTATCGTTGATACCGATAATGTCTCCCTCTTTCAAAACGAACTTATCAACCTGCGTAGAGCGAACCGCGTAGGTTACGCAACCGCTTCTCACGTAATTCATTGCGTCAATCATATTTTCCTCGTTATTAGACGCGGTGTCTTCAGGATTGAAAGCAAGCACTGCTGCAAGTCCCTGAGGAACATTGCGAGAAGGAATAATATGGAGTTTTCTCTTACTGAGCGCTTTTGCTTGCTCAGCGGCAAGAATTATATTTTTGTTATTAGGCATAATGAACACGTCTTTAGCCAGAACTTTATCGCACGCCTGAGCGATATCGTCTGCGCTGGGGTTCATAGTTTGACCGCCTTCAATAACGTTATCTACGAGTAAATCCTTGAAAATCGAGGAAATTCCGTCGCCTGCGCACACGGAAACAAGTCCGTAAGGCTTAAGTTCCTCTTTTCTTTGACCTATAAGCGCGCGGTTTTGCTCGAGCATATTCTCAATCTTGAGTTTATCAAGTTCGCCAAGTTCAAGCGCGTAAGTAAGCGCAACGCCAGGTTCGTTAGTGTGAACGTGTACTTTTACGAACGAAAGGTCACCGATAACGAGCACGCAATCGCCGATATTCATAAGATTTTCGCGGAATTTATCAATATCAGCCTCGGTCGTCTTTTTATGTAAGTTTATAATAAAGAATTCAGTACAATACGCAAATTCAATATCCGCAAGGTCGTTGTAGTCAAAATGAGCCTTTTCAGAATACACTTCGTCGGACACTTGAACCTTATCGTCAAACGCCAAAGATACGTCCTCAGTTCCCAAAAGCACGTGGTAAAAACCTTGGAAAACGACCAAAAGTCCGCGTCCGCCTGCGTCTACTACGCCCGCTTGCTTAAGAACGGGGAGCATATCGGGGGTCTTACGAAGCATTTCTTCGCCTGCCTCAAGCACGCTGTTGAAGAACTCGTCAATAGCCATATTCTTCGACTCAATGCTTACTGCGTGCTCACTCATTGCGCGCATAACGGTAAGAATAGTTCCCTCTTTAGGCTTAGTAACTGCTTTATAAGCAACTTCAGTACCTTTTGCAAGCGCTTTAGCAAGTTGCTTTGCGCTTATAGTTTTACAATTAGCAAGGATATCGGAAATACCCTTTAATATCTGACTTAAAATTACACCGCTGTTTCCACGAGCGCCACGGAGCGCGCCTTTCGCCATCGCGCCTACGATAGCGTCTACGTTATTGCTCGGACAAGCCGAAACTTCTTTTGCCGCCGAAAACATCGTAAGCGACATATTCGTACCGGTATCTCCGTCGGGGACGGGGAATACGTTAAGTGAATCTACGTGTTCTTTATTTATATCTAACAGTTTTGCACCGTTTAAAATCATTTTGCGAAGCAACGCTCCGTTGATGGACTTTTGCATTATATCCTCCCTATATGCAGTTCCTTTATGCGTCTTTGACTTTTAGACGCGAATTCCTGTCACGTTTACGTTTATGGTGTCCACTACCATTCCAGTGAATTTCTCTACGTCGTACTTAACCGTTTTTCTCAAGGTTTGCGCGACCGCGTCAATAGACACGCCGTACTTGATTACGACGAACAAATCTATAAATATTCTATCACCATTGGTTAAAACGCGTACACCACGCGACACTTTCTTCTTTTTATTCTTAAATAGTTCCGACCAGTTATCAGAAAATCTGTTGGATACGAGTTCAATTATGCCGTAACACTCTAACGCTGAACTACCGGCTACTTCGGCTATCGCCTCTTCCGTAACGGTAATCCGCCCGTATGCATTTACGGTGTTTACACTCATAAAGAGCCCTCCTGGTCATAATACCCACATAAATATTTTACACTAAAAATATAAATAAATCAAGCAATTTACGGGGTTTTTCTTATATTTTTCTTTATTATACCTTCTTTTCCCCTTTTATTATAAATTTTTTTATATTTTATAAACTTTTTTTTGGAAAATGCCCCTTTTTTACTTGCTTTGTTTTTCAAAAAGTGGTATAGTATTTGGGTAAGTCAAAATACCGACACGGAGGTGTAATATGAGTAAAGTATGTGCAATTTGCGGAAAAGGCAAGGTAAGTGGTAACAACGTAAGCCATTCTAACCGTCACACTAAGCGTACCTTTAGCGCAAATCTTCATAAAGCAAACGGTGAAGTTGACGGCCTTAAGCCCAACGATTACATCTGCACCCGTTGCAAGAGAACGCTTAACAAAAACGCATAATTTAAGTATATTATTACTTATTAGCGGAAGAGTCGTTTTATGCGACTCTTTTTTGTTGCTTTCTTTACTTAAACGAAAAAGCGTAGCAGAAAACCTGCTACGCTTTTTTTATATCCATCTTAATTATTCCTACAAAATAGCGCCTTTAATAAGCCCCTTAAAAACCTTGGCGCTTTAAAACATATAAACCGCATAATCTCTCTCCTATTTTTCGACAGTCACTAAAACTTCGTCGCTCGTCTCGACGATAACTTCGTCGCTCGTTGCTACGTTGGAAATTCCTAAGATATGCTCACGATTGAGCGTAACACCCTCCATCTGCCACTTAAGCCCTTCCGTTTTAATTATATGCGCGGTTTTGAAAAAAGGTTCTATTGAAATCGTTTTATTTTTCTCTGTTTTAATAGTAAACTTGCCGTCTTTAAGAAAAACCGACTGTTTTTCATCGCAAAGAGAACACTCTACTCCTCTCTTTTTTGCTTGATAAAGGAGGGAAAGATTTGCATAAAAATGGTCCACTCGTCCGCCAAACGCTCCGTATATTTCAACGGTGGTTGCGCCTCGCTCGATAGCAAGCGATAAGCAAAGATGTCCGTCGGTATAATCTTTTTCTACGGGGTATTCGATTACTTCAAAGTTGTCGTTCACGGGCTTATTTCCGCTATCAAAATCACCTAAAACAACGGTGGGAGTAATAATATCTTTAAGATATTCGTACGCCCCGTCCGCGCAAATTATAAGGGACGCGGTAATTTTTTTGATAAGGTCTTTGCTTGGTTTATCGCCGTTAAGGAAAATGACCGCTTTCATCATCTTAAAACCTTAATTGCCTCGGCTATATCTTTTGCTCCAAATACTGACGAGCCTGCAACTATCGTATCCGCTCCAGCCTCTTTTACGAGTTTCGCAGTCTCTTCGTTTATGCCTCCGTCAATTTCAAGGCGAACTTCATATCCGCCCTCTTGAATTTTTGCGGAAATCTTTTGGAGTTTGCCGATTGCCGAGGGGATAAACTTTTGACCGCCAAAGCCAGGATAAACGCTCATAACGAGAATCATATCAACGAGGGGAAGATAGTCGTAGACTACTTCAGCAGGGGTATCGGGGCTTATTACGATACCACATTTAACGCCCTTTGAACGAATATAGTTTAAGGTGGAAACGAGCGTTCCGCAAGCCTCGTAGTGAACGGTTATATAGTCCGCGCCTGCCTTTACATAGGCGTCGATATAACGTTCAGGACGATTAACCATAAGGTGAACGTCGAGAGGTAAAGTGGTGTGAGAGCGAATATCCGCTATCATTTTAGGTCCAAAACTAATGTTTGGAACGAAAGTACCGTCCATAACGTCACAGTGTATCATATCTGCTCCACAAGCGGTTATTTTCTCCACTTCCTCACCCATTTTAGCAAAATCTGCGCTTAAAATCGAAGGCGCAATATAAATTTCTTTCATAATTATTTCCTCCCTGCGTACTTTGACGCCAGTTTTCTCTCTTCAAAAATTTTAAGATATCTTTCGTATCTTTCTCTATTAAGCCTTCCCTCTTCCACCGCTTTTTTTACCGCGCATTGTGGCTCGGTCGTATGGGTGCAAGGATGGAATTTACAATCGTCCGCGAGCGCGACGTACTCGTCGTAGTAGCCTGCAAGAGAATAATGGTCTTCTTCAAACACGTCGAGCATTGAAAATCCTGGGGTGTCGATTATCCAAAATCCTTCGTTCGTGATTATTATACTTGCAGAAGTCGTGGTGTTTTTGCCTCTGCCGATTTTCTCGCTAACCCTTCCTTCTTGACGGAGTTTTTCTCCGTAAATGCCGTTAGAAAGCGTAGACTTACCTACACCCGACTGACCTGCAAAGCAAACGAGTTTACCGCTTAAATAGGGCAATAACTGTTTGCAGTCCATAAGGGCAGCGGAAGTGCTTATAACAGCCGTTACTTCGCCTTCGTACTGTGCTTTAATCTCGTCGAGCATCGTGCCGTCAATGTCAATTTTGTTAAGACAAATTATGCACTCAATACCCATTTTTTTGCAGTTTACGAGCATTTTGTCCACTAAAAACAGGTCGGGTTTAGGCTCGGGCGCAATTACGATTACCATAATATCGACGTTAGCAACGGAAGGACGAATTAGCGAATTCACTCTTTCATAGACCTTGAGAATAACTTTTTCGCCGTCGCGCTCTTCGATTTCTACGAAGTCGCCCACGAGAATTTCGCCGTCGCGTTTGAGTTTTCCTCTTGCTTTTACGACGAAAATTTTTTCACCGTCGAAGATTTCAAAGTTATTTGATTTGTGAGTTATTACTCTACACTTCATTTGTCACCTTCCGATACGTAACTACGGCGCAATTGACCGCACGCTCCACCTACGTCTTGTCCTTTGCTCTTTCTAATGGTAGCCGAAACGCCCATAGAGTTTAATTTTTTCATAAAGCGTTCGCCCTCTACCGCGCTACAACCTTTCACGTCCTTTTCCTTTACGGGATTGAGCATTATAAGGTTGACGTGGCAAGGAAAACCTTTGAGCATTTCACTTAAGCGTTTTGCGTCGAAGTGATTGATATTTACGCCCTTAATCATAGTATACTCAAAGATTACGCGTCTGCCCGTCTTTTCAAAGTAGTACTTTGCCGATGCAATCAGATCCTTCATAAGATACTTGTTTGCAATAGGCATAACTTTGCGCCTTGCCTCGTCACTACTTGCGTGGAGCGAGAAAGTGAGCGTTACGCCGTAGCCTTCGTCTGCGAGACGATATACGTTTTCAAGTATTCCACAAGTAGACAAGGATATATTGCGTTCGCTTATATTCAGTCCGTCCTTCGATGATAATAGGCGAATAAACTTAGTTACTTCGTCGTAGTTATCGAGAGGTTCTCCGCTACCCATTAAAACGACGTTCGTTATTGCGCGCTTGGCGTTATCTCCGCCTTGGTCTTTATTTACCACCAAGACTTGAGAAAGAATTTCGCCTGCAGTAAGGTTACGGACGAGACCGCCTATGCCCGACGCGCAAAAAGCGCAACCCATTCTGCATCCAACCTGAGTAGAAACGCAAAGAGTATTGCCGTAACTTTGCGTCATAAACGCGCCCTCAATTATATTTCCGTCAGAGAGGCGATAGAGGTATTTGACCGTACCGTCTTTGGACAAAAATTTCTTTTCGATTTTGACGGCAAGGTCGTTATATTCTTCCTTAAGCGTTTCTCTTAAACTTTTGGGAATATCACTCATTTCTTCGTAAGAGTTTGCTCTCGTGATTTGCGCGTAGAGTTGTTTTGCCCGGTACGAAGGAACACCTTTCTCTTCTAATAGCGTTTTTATCTCGTCAAGACTTAAATCTGCTAAGTTAGTCATCGTTCCTCCTCATTTTAGCCACGAAAAATCCGTCGCATCCGTCCTCTTGGGGATAAAGGCGAAGATAATCGCCCTCGAGCGAAAATTCCGGGTGCTTGCTTAAAAACTCTTCCACTACGCCCTCGTTCTCTTCCTTTACTATCGTACAGGTAGAATAGCAAAGCGCTCCGCTCTTTTTAACGAAAGCGGACGAGGTTTCAAGGATTTGTTTTTGAAGGGCAACAAGTTCTTCAATATCCTCTTTCTTTCTATTTAATAGAATATCGGGTTTAGAGTGGATTACCCCTATACCGCTACAAGGCGCGTCGCAAACGACTAACGAAAAGCCGTTGACGAGCGCGGGATTTTTCTTGGTTGCGTCGTTTACAATAGCGTTTACTTTAACTCCCATACGGTTTGCGTAGGAGTTTATAAGGTTAACTCTATGCTCGTGAATATCGCACGCAGTTACTTTTGCTTTCAAAATCTGGGCAATAAGCACGCTTTTACCACCCGGAGCGGCGCAAGTATCGAGGACTTCAATTCCCTCTCTCTCGCCCTCGCAGTAGCGCTTGCACGCTAAAATAGACGAGCGTGATTGTATCGTATAGAGCGCAGGCGGAATATTTTTAAGCGCTGAGTGAAGCACGTAATATCCGCAATCCGTCCTCTCGTAAGAAGATAGAATTTTTTCAAAGTCTTCACTCGTTATTTTATCGGGATTACTGCGAATATGCGTTCTCTCGTCCATTTTTGCTGAGAAAAACCGTGTGGTAAAATCTTCGCCGTAGTCTTTAACTAAAAGTTCAACGAGCCACTGTGGAGCAGAAAAATTGACGGAAGTATCAAAGACGAAGTTTCCCGTCTTTATAGGCAAAACTACGCTATCGTTTTTGCGAAGTACGGCGTTTACGAAACCCGCAAGTTCTCTTTTACCCAGTTTTTTGGTAAGTTCTACTTGATTGTCGATAACCGAATACGCAGGCATATTCATATAACGGAGCATATAAAGTCCCATTTTAATCACCACGCGAACTACGGGTTTGGGCGGTTTTTGAGTGAGTTTTGATAGGATATAGTTGAGTTGGATATCCTTGCTAAGTACTCCGTAAAATAACCTCGTTACATACGCTTTGTCCTGTTTTTCCAAAGATGAGAGAACCTTATTTAGAGTAAGCGACGAATACGCGCCTTGACGGTAAACTTCCAAAAGCGCGTTAGCCGTTATTAAGTTTCTCTCTGCGTTAGTCATTATTTTTCTATCCTCGTAAGTTTATCTCCAACGGTTACCTTTACTCCGTTGAGAAAATCAATCGTGTTCATCCTTTTCTTTCCGCTCATTTGGAGGTTTTTAAGGTTTAACGCGCCCTCTTTACAAGCAACGATAAAGTCGCGTTTTTTGGCAACGAGAATTTCTCCCGGCTCGCCCTCGCCTTCCGCTAAATCAAGTTCGTGCACTTTAACTTGTTGTCCGTTGTACTCGAACGCGCCGTAGCCGTGACCTCTTACGATATTGCGAATAGTCTTCGCAGACTGCGTAAAGTCAAGGAGCGTTTCTTCCTTTTTGAGCATAGGAGCGTAGGTTACTTCCTCTTCGTTTTGGGGCACGGGTGTTATCTCGCCCGTTATATAGAGGGGAAGGGTTTCCATAAGAAGTTCCGCGCCGACAAGTGATAATTTTTCGTAGAGGGTATCTACGTAGTCGTTGTTTTCGATTTTTATCGCGCGTTTTTTGAGCATTGCTCCGCTGTCCATACCTATATCCGTTTTCATAATGGTAACGCCCGTTTCCTCTTCGCCGTTTATGATGGCGCGTTGGATAGGCGCGCTACCGCGATACTTGGGAAGGAGCGAGCCGTGGACGTTAAGTATGCCAAGAGGCGCGATATCTAAAATTTCTTGCGAGAGGATTTGACCGTAAGCGCAAGTTATCATAATATCAGGAGCGAGGGCTTTGAGCGTTTCTACGCCGTCGCGACGAATTTTTTCAAACTGATAGACGGGAATAGATAATTCTACCGCGCGTTTTTTTACCGCGCCTTCGATTATTCTACCCTTTCTGTCTCTTTCCCTATCAGGTTGGCATACTACTGCTATAACTTCGTATTTTTGCGCAAGCGCGTTAAGTGAGGCTACCGCAAAATCGGGAGTTCCTAAAAATACTATTCTCATCTTACTTCCTCTGCTTTGTCTATGTAGAGTACGCCGTCGAGGTGGTCTATTTCGTGGCAGAACGCTACGGCAATAAAGCCTTCGAGTTTATACTGCCAAAGTTGTCCCGTTCTGTCTTGCGCCTCAACTACGATTTTACGAGGACGGCGGACATCTGCTTGCATCCCCGGAACGCTTAAGCACCCTTCGGGTCCTATTTGCTCGCCTACCTTTTTTACGATTACGGGGTTAACGAGTTCGTACACTTTCTCTCCGTCAACGCAAACGACGGCTACTCTTTTAAGCACGCCTATTTGTGGCGCGGCAAGACCTACGCCGTTAGCCTTGAACATCGTTTCTACCATATCGTCTATAAGGACGCCTAATTTATCGTCAAACTCGGTTACCTCACGCGCCTTTTCACGAAGAAGGTCGTTGCCGAGCGTTATTATTTTTCTATAAGCCATATTTATCTCCTTTAACTTAAGTTGCTTGGGTTGGTTTCAACGAAGACGCTTACCTTTGGAACGGTAAATTTATCCACTACTTCGTATACCTTTTGTATTACTTCGTCGTACTCCTCCACAATCCGCATTATTATTTGTACGCGGTGCTTGTTTTGTATGCGTTTTACGGGCGACTTCATTGCGGAAAGATAAGAAAAATTCGAGGGCTTTCGTCGTGAAATTTCGCTAACGCCATCAAAAATTCCGCGCAATGTGTTAATTGCAAGTTCTTCGTTTTCGCTACTTACGAGCACTCTGACGATTTTTGAGAAGGGCGGATATTTAGTTACTTCTCGAAGGTTACTTTCCTTCTCGTAAAAGCCTTTGTAGTCGTTCTTTACAGCAAACCTGTACACATAGTGATTTGGGGTGTAGGTTTGGAGAATTACTCTTCCCGGCTTTTCGTCGCGCCCCGCTCTTCCCGCTACCTGCGTAATCAGTTGATAGGTACGCTCGTTCGCTCTAAAATCGGAAAAATGCAAACTCATATCGGCGTCCACTATTCCCACGAAGGTTACGTCGGGGAAGTCGTGTCCCTTGGCTATCATTTGCGTTCCCACTAAAATATTCGCTTTTTTGGAGGCGAATTCGCCCAAAATTTTAGCGTGAGCGTCCTTGTTTTGCGTGGTATCGTTATCCATACGCAGTACTTTTGCCGAGGGGAAAAGTTCATTTATTTGCTCTACGATTTGCTGAGTTCCCACGTAGCCTCGCTTTATATGTGGCGAGTGGCACTCGGGACACTCGGTAAGTACGGCGTATCGATTTCCACAATAATGGCATTTTAGCGTATTGTCTTCCTTATGATAGACGAGGGAAACGTCACACTGCTCGCATTTTGCTACGTATCCGCAACTGCGACACATCATATACGAGGAATAACCTCTGCGGTTTAAAAAGATTATTGCTTGCTCGCCTCTTTCTAAAACTTCGGATAAGGCGGAGAGCATAAGGCGTGAGAACATACTGTTGTTGCCGTTATACACCTCGTGGCACATATTTACTACTTCTATCGTAGGAAGTGCGCGTTTGTTTACTCGCTCGGGAAGTTCAAGCAGTTTATACTCGCCCGTTTTCGCTTTGTGGTAACTGTCAATCGAGGGCGTTGCGCTACCTAAAACGAGAGCGCAATCGTTATACTTTGCTCTATAAAGGGCAACTTCGTGCGTGGAATATCTCGGGTTAGTTTCAGATATATAACTGCCGTCGTGCTCTTCGTCAATGATAATTAACCCTACGCTTTTAAGGGGCGCGAACACCGCGCTACGAGCGCCGATTGCTACCTTGGCTTTACCGCTTAAAAGTCTTCGCCACTCGTCAAAGCGTTCGCCTACGCTCAGTCCGCTATGAAGGAGGGCTACTTCGTCTCCAAAGCGCGAACGGAACACTCTTAGAACTTGTGGAGTTAGGGAAATTTCAGGCACGAGCATTATTGCCGTTTTTCCCTCTTTGAGCACTTCGCTTATAGTGTGCATATAAACTTCGGTTTTACCGCTACCCGTTACTCCGTGAAGCAGATAGGGTTGATAGCCTCCGCTCTTTATTTGCTCAACGACTTTACTTTGACTATCCGTTAAAGTTATATTCTTCTTTTTCTCCGTTTCAAGTTCTCCGTAGGGAGTTCGTAAACTTTCCTCTTCTTCGGTAAGAACGATCCCTCTCGCGATTAAATTGCGAAGCGCCGCCGCGGAAAATTCCGCGTTAAGTTTAGTTACGCTTTCCCTGTTTACCGACTGAAGATAGTCAATAAGTTCCATTTGCGCGGTTGCCGATTTTTTGATATACTGCGCAGGATCTACTTCTCTATACTCGGGCGAAAGAAAGGCGTACTTTACGGTAAGTTCCTTAACCCGTCCGCCTCGCATTTGCGCCGGTATAAAAAGACGCAAAACGTCTACTTTTCTTAAGTGATAACGCTCCGTCATATATTCCATAAGCGAGAGCATTTCAGACGAAATGACGGGGTACGCATCCAGCGGTTTTATTATTTCTTTAAGATTTTCGTACTCCGACGAGGACTTGATTTTTATTACGTAACCTTCGACCGTCATCTTTCCAAACGGGACAAGCACACGAAAGCCCGCCGAGACTGTGGGCGGACTTACATAGTCGAATACCTTATCGACTTCGGAATTACTTATGTCTACGATTACTTCGGCTATCATTTAAGTTCAAGCACTCTGTCAAGAATAATTTTCGCTACCTCACTCTTCTTCATAAGCGGAAGTTCTTCTTCGCCCTTTCGCGATACTAAAGTTACGATATTAGTATCGACGTTAAAGCCCGCGCCCTCTTTCGTTATATCGTTAAGCACGGCAAGGTCTGCGTTCTTCTTGATTAGTTTTTCTCTTGCGTTTTTAAGCGCGTCGTGAGTTTCCGCGCTAAATACGACGAGGATTTTATCCCCCTTAATATCGCCCACTGCTTTTGCAATATCGGGGTTTTTCTTTAGTTTAAGCGTTAAAGTTTCGCTCTTAATCTTTTCGTCGCTACACTCTTCTACGCAATAGTCTGCAGGGGCGGCGGCTTTAACGATTATATCGCTCTCAGCCACTCTCTTAAGCACTTCATCGTACATTTCTTTAGTGGTAGTTACCGATACTTGCTCGATACCGCTGGGCACGGGCACGGTTATATTACCGCTAACGAGGATTACTCTTGCTCCTCTACTTAAAGCCTCTTTGGCTATCTCGACGCCCATTTTTCCGCTCGAACGGTTGGTTATAAAGCGAACGGGGTCGATAGGCTCACTCGTTCCACCAGCAGTAACGAGGACGGTTTTACCTGCGTAGTCGGGTTTTGGAATTAAAATATTACAGATACTTTGGAAAATTTCTTCGGGCTCGGCAAGTCTGCCTTTACCCTCGTCGCCACACGCTAAAAATCCGCTACCGCTCTCTACGAAAAGATAGCCTCTTTCTCGAAGTATGCGCTCGTTCTCTTGGTAAGCCTTAGAAGTAAGCATATTCGTGTTCATTGCGGGGGCGAGTAATATCGGGCATTTCATCGCCATTGCGGTGGTAGAAAGAAAGTCGTCGGCTATACCTTGCGCGAGTTTTCCCGCAAAATTTGCCGTCATAGGCGCAACGACGAAAATATCCGCTGATTTTGCCAACGAAACGTGTTCTACCTCCCACTCGAAGTCTCTGTCGAAGGTGTCTACGATAACGCGGTTATTTGAAAGCGTTTCAAAGGTGAGCGGTGTTACGAATTCCGTTGCGTTCTTCGTCATTGCAACGGTTACGCTCGCCCCTGCTTTTCTTAAAGCGCTCACAAGGTAACATACCTTATAAGCCGCTATGCCCGCGGTTACGCCTATTACTACTTTTTTACCCGATAAATTGATTTTAGTCATCTTGTTGTACTATTACCGTACCGTTGTGGATTTCCTTTGCGGCATAGGTTACGGGGTTTTGTCCCGTTTCGGTAAGCATTTCTCCGTGTTTTTGAATTACTTGTTTTGCTCTCTTTGCGGTTACGCAAACGAGTTGATACTTGCAACCAACTTTGTCAATAAGTTTGTCGATAGGTGGGTCAATCATCATAATAGTGTCTCTCCTTAGATGTAAAAAGTTTTATGTAATTTATTTTTTGGTGTCAAGATATTCCAAAACGATTTCTTCGTTTCTACTCATTTTACTCTTTTCTGCGTCGATTATCGAAAGTACGCGCTCAATCGTAGGCTCAAGTTCGTCGTTGAACACGATATAGTCGAACTGCTTGTACTTTGCAAGTTCGCTCTTTGCCGCCGATATGCGATGGTTAAGCGACTCCGCAGAGTCCGTCCCACGAGCGCGAAGGCGTTTTTCGAGAATCTCAAACGACGGGGGAATAATGAAAATCGTTACTGCCTCGGGGTAAATTTTCTTAATCTGTTTTGCCCCGTGCGTATCAATTTCAAACATTACGTCCTTACCAAGCGCAAGTTTTTCGTATACGGGTTTTTTAGGCGTGCCGTAGTAGTTTTTGTATACTGCGGCGGTCTCTAAAAACTCGCCTGCGGCTATCATCTTTTGATACTCTTCTTCGCTCTTAAAATAGTAATGAACTCCGTCTACTTCGCCGGCCCTGGGCTGACGGGTGGTTACTGAAATCGAGCGTTCAAGTTCGGGACGGCGAATTATAACCTCGTTGTACACCGTTCCTTTGCCTGCTCCACTTGGTCCTGAAATTACGATCAATAATCCTTTCTTTTTCATCTTCTTTACTCCACGTTTCGTATCTGTTCTTTTATTTTTTCCAGTTCGTTCTTCATATATATTACCAACGCAGTCAGTTCACTATCGTTGGATTTTGAACCCATTGTATTGATTTCTCTACCCATTTCCTGCGATACGAAATCAAGGTTTCTTCCCTGCGGACCTCCGTTTGCGCAAGACGCTCTAAACTGAGCAATATGCGAGTGTAATCTGCTTATCTCTTCGTTTATATCCGCTTTGTCCGCAAAGAACGCCACTTCGTTGAGAAGTCTCGTCTCGTCAATCGCAACTTCGCCCAAAAGTTCGGTTATTCTACTTTTGAGTTTTTCGCGATACTCCGCTACTACTTTGGGCGCGCGGTTTTCCGCCTTAGCAAGCGCACCGTCAATATTATCTACAAGTCTAAGTAAATCCTTCGTAGCCGTCGCGCCTTCTACCGTACGCATTTCGTCAAGCGCGCGAACCGCGCCCTCTACCGCTCTCTCTACGAGCGCTTTGAGCATAGCCTCGTCCTCTTCGTCCGCTTTCTCTACGATTACTCCGTTAGTCTTAATAAGTTCAGCGGATGCGTAATTGTTTTCTACTCCTAAAAGTTCGCTTATCTTTTTGGACGCCTCGTAATACGCTTTTGCAGTTGCCTCGTCGATAGCAAGATGCTTTTCTGCGTTATTCTCGTAAGTAAAGTAAACGTCAACCGAACCGCGATTTAAATACTTCTTTACCGTTCTCTTTGCCGTCTCTTCAAAAGCGGCAAGAGTTTTCGGCATTCGACAGTTTATTTCGAGGTATCTGTTATTTACTGATTTCATTTCTACGGTTAGCGTTCGGGAATTTTCCTCCACTACGCATTTGCCGTAGCCCGTCATACTCTTCATTAATTAAAGGTCTCCTAAGTTTTGCTCGTTAAGACAGTATTTAATTACTTCTTATATATATTATAGCACCGAAAAAAATAATTTTCAACTGTTTAACAGCAAAATAAACTCTTTTTCGTCAATAACTTTTACGTTTAGCGCTTTTGCTTTGGTTAATTTTGAGCCAGCGGACTCGCCGGCAAGCACGAAGTCGGTGTTTTTTGACACGGACGAAGATACCTTTCCGCCCTTTGCAAGTATCATTTCGCTTGCCTCGGAGCGTGAAAGCGTAGGTAACGTTCCAGTAAGTACGAAGGTTTTGCCCGATAGCGTTCCCCCCTCCTTCTTTTCAAAGGTTGGGTTTATGCCGATTTCGATAAACTTTTCAACGAGCGCGCGGTGTTTTTCAAAGAAAGACACGATACTGTCCGCTACGATTTCGCCTATCTCGTCAATCTCCACTAAGCGTTCTTTCGTCGCGTTCATAAGCGCGGTTATCGAACCGAATTCTTCCGCTAAGTCGCGCGCCGATTTTTTTCCTACGTTGTCGATGCCGAGAGAGTTTATAAATCTATCGAGAGGCGCGTTTTTACTCTCGTTTACCGAACGAATAAACGCTGATATCTTCTTGTCCTTAAAGCCGTCGAGTTTGGCTACTTGCTCTTCCGTTAAAGCGTAAAGGTCGGTTAGAGCGCGAACGCCGAGAATATCGTAAAGTTGTTCTATCGCCTTTTCACTTACGCCTTTTACGTCCATACACTCTTTGCTTACGAAATGCGTAAGTCTTCCCGTGATTTGAGGCTTGCAGTTTTCCTCGTTAGGACAGAAAATATGCACGCCGTCGCGGTACAGTTCCGCTCCGCAAGAAGGACAATACTTTGGCGGTACGATTTCTTCTCCGCCGTTGTCTTCCGCTACGCCCAAAATCTCGGGAATAACGTCGTTACTTCTACGAATAAAAACTCTACTACCGATACGGACTTTTTTGCGCAAGATATCGTCGTAGTTATTGAGCGTTGCGCGTCTTATGGTCGCTCCGCAAAGTTCAACGGGTGAAAGATGAGCAAGGGGAGTAAGTTTTCCCGTTCTGCCTATATTCCACTCAACTTTTTCAAGTATGGTTGTCGTTTCCTCAGCCTCGAATTTATACGCGATTGCCCATCGAGGAAATTTGTCGGTATAACCTAATTCTTCACGCGTCTTATTCTCGTCCACCTTTATTACCATACCGTCGATAAGAAAGTCTAATTCGTCACGATTTACGCGTCCTATTGCGGAAATGATTTCATTTATGTCGTTTGATACTACTAATTTTTCCGTCTTAAAGCCGTTGCTTTTTAAGAACTCAATGTTCGCTCGTTGCGAGGTAAGTTGTTCGCCTTCGATATAGTTTACGTTATAAAATATTATATCGAGGTTGCGTTTTGCTGTAACTTTAGGGTCGAGGTTTCTTATTGCTCCCGCTACCCCGTTACGAGCGTTTTTAAGAGGCTCGGTTGCCGTTTCGTTGTACTTTTTGAGCGCGGAAAGGCGCATAATTCCTTCGCCCTGAGCCTCAAATCTTCCTTTATAAGAAACGGAAAGGGGAATTGATTTTATCGTTAAAACTTGCGCCGTTACGTCCTCGCCCACTTCTCCGTTGCCACGCGTTGACGCGCTTACGAATAATCCGTTATCGTAGGTTAGGCAAAGCGTAAGGCCGTCAAGTTTGTACTCGAGCGTATAAGTTGCGCTGGGGGATACCTTTTTAATCTTTTCGTCCCACGCGATAAGTTCAGGAAAACTGTTGCACTTATCGAGGCTATACAGACGATGAAGATGGGTATGGGGCTTGAACTCTTTTATCGGCTCGCCCCCTACTCTTTTGGTGGGAGAATCGGGAAGGACTATTCCGCTTTCTCTCTCCATTTTTACGAGTTGGTCGTAAAGTTCGTCATACTGTTTATCCGCTACTATCGGCTCGTCGAGAACGTAGTAGTGATAGGCGTATTTATTCAGTTGTTTGACTAATTCTTCCATTGTCAAATTCATAATTTTCACCTTTAATCAAGAGGCTCGAGGGGAGCGTACTGAAGGAGCAAAGTAAGAGTGCCCATACTGAACTTAACTTCGATAAACACGTCGTTCTTTTGCTCTATTTTCATTACTACGCCTTCGCCGAATTTAGCGTGGCGAACGCGTTTTCCTACTTGGAATTTGCTTAAATCTTTGCAACCCGTTACCGTTTTTTGAACGGGTTTAGGGGGCGCGGGAGAATAGAGAGGGACTTCTTCGCGGTTATAGTTATCGCCCGTAGAAGAATATGCTCTCTCGCCTCGGTAACTATCGTACCGTCCGCTATATTCTTGGTACGCGCTACGGCGAGTTTCTTCCTTGATTAGTCCGCCCTCTTTTAAGAAAGACGACGGCTCGCTATACTGACGACGACCAAACTTAAAGCGTGAACGCGCCATCGTTAAATATAGTTTTTTCTTGGCTCGCGTTACCGCGACGTACATAAGTCGGCGTTCTTCTTCCATACCGTCTGCCGTTTCGTCTCTTCGAGAATCGGGGAATACGCCCTCTTCCATTCCTACCACGAACACGGTATTAAACTCAAGACCTTTAGCCGAGTGGATAGTCGCAATGTTGATGCAGTCGTTTTCCTCGTTCATTTCGTCAAGGTCGGTATAGAGCGCTATTTGTTGGAGATAGTCGGCAAGCGTTGCGCCGGGATAGTCCTTTTCAAAGCGTTCAATAGAGTGCACCAGTTCGCGAATATTTTCCTTTCGCTCTTTGTTCTCGAGATTGTCCTCGGCGTACTCTTCCTTCATACCCGAAATTTTGATGATATAACAAGCAAGGTCGGAAAGTTTTCCTCCGCTTTCGACCGCCGATTGCATACACTTAATAATGTTAGTAAAGGGCAGTATTTTCTTGATAAATCCGTTAGTAAAATCGGGGTTTTGCTCGATATTATAGATTACGTTATAGAGCGAATTATTAGTTATTGCGGAATAATTAAAAAGTTGCGTGAGCGCGCCCTCGCCTATTCCGCGCTTTGGGAAGTTGATTACTCTTGCAATAGCCTCGGTATCGTTATGGTTGCCGGCAATCTTTAGATACGCGAGCAAGTCTTTGATTTCCTTTCTGTCGTAGAACTTAAAACCGCCGAAGATTTTATAGGGGATTGCGTGCTGAACGAAGCGTTCCTCGAACGAACGGGTAAGCGCGTTAATTCGCATTAAAATGGCGATATCGCTATAACGGCATTTGTCACTTCTTACGAGCCCGTGGATAGTACGAAGGACGTAGTTCGCCTCGTCGTCGTCGCTCGGAGCGTCATAAAAGGTCACCTCTTCTCCGTCGGCGTTGTCCGTCCACAGCGTTTTTTCAAGGCGTTCGGAATTAATTTTGATAATTTTGTTTGCAAGGGCGAGGATTTTTTTTGTTGAGCGGTAGTTTTGCTCGAGTTTGTAGACCTTGCATATAAAGTCTTTTTGGAAGTTGAAGATATTTCTAAAGTTCGCTCCACGCCAGCCGTAAATACTTTGGTCCTCGTCGCCTACTACTAAAATATTGCCGTGTTTTGCGGCGAGAATACGTACGATGTCGTACTGAACGGTGTTGGTGTCTTGAAACTCGTCGACGTGGATATAGCGGAATTTGTCTTGATAGTATTCTCTTACGCCTTGGTCGTTCTTGAGAAGATAGAAGGCTTTTAAGAGAATATCGTCAAAGTCGAGCGCGTTGTTCTTTTTGAGTTCTTCTTGGTAGGCTTTGTAGCCCTCTACTGCCTCGTCAAGATACTCAAATCTTTCCTGACAGACAGCGTCGTCCGCGCAGTCTTCAGGGGAAAGGGCGTAGGTTTTTGCGTAGGCGATAAGACTTTCGGTGCTCTTTTTAACGTCGTCCATCATTTCTTCTTTGATTTTCATCGCTTTTACTACGCGCTTTACTACGCGTTCGCGTTCTTTTTCGTCGTAAATAGAAAAATTGATATCAAAACCCTCAATTCTGCCTATGAATTTGCGCAGAATACGAAGACAGAGCGCGTGGAAAGTATGTACCCAAATATAAGCGGTTGTTTGCTCGCCTAAAATTCCGTTAAGACGAGAACGCATTTCGTTTGCCGCTTTATTAGTAAAGGTAATTGCAAGCACGCTATAAGGTCTAACGCCAAGGTCGGTTATTATGTGCGCTATGCGGTGAGTGAGAAGTCTGGTCTTTCCACTGCCTGCGCCCGCCGTAACCAAAACCGCGCCCTCGGTGTCGAGGACGGGAAGGCGTTGTTCTTCGTTGAGTTGGTTAATATCAAAGTTCATTTAGGTCGTTACCCTTATATTTATTATATAATTATTTTAACAAATAATAAAGTATAAGTCAAGCGTACAACCTATGATTTTAGGCTTGATTCTTCTTTTCAAGTTCGTATCTTCGAGAGAGCGTTCTAAACAGCGCGCATAGTTCAAGAAGATATTTTTGTTTGCCAAACTCGTTGAGCGTTCGGTAGTATTCTCTGTCTATTAAACGCCCGATAGGCGCGGTTTCGTCGGGGTTTTCATCTAAAATCGCGCATACTTTTCTATACATTTCCTCTTCTGCTCTCGCTTTCTTGATGTCTATCGCGCGCATCTCGTCTCGACGGAACTTGTCCCGTTGCATTTCACCTATAACTCGACGCTCTTGTCCGTTCTCTTCCATACGCTTTTTCTCTTCAAGCATTCTGTTCCAGTAGCCCATTTTAAGACGCTCTTTTGCAAGCGCCGCTCTCTTTTTGATTTCGCTGTTTTTCTTCATATTAGTCCTCCGTTTCGTGATTTTCTTCATTTTACCACAAAAATTCAGACTTTTGTTAAGAATCACAATGTTAGTCATTTTTCGACATAGTTTTCCTATTTTTTTGACAAATTACGCACGAAAAAACCCGCTCGCTTTTGCGAACGGGTTAATTTTTTAGTTTTTGCTACGCTTACGAGCAGCCTCTTGTTTCTTCTTTCTGCGTACGGAAGGTTTCTCGTACTGCTCTTTGCGGCGTAAATCACCCATAATGTTGTCCTTTTGACATTTTCTCTTAAAACGCTTAAGCGCGCTGTCAAGGGATTCGTTTTCGCCAACTCTGATTACTGACATATTTACACCACCTTTGTTCCTTCGAACTCGTTATAGCCCTAATATTATATTAAAAGGCAACGATTTTGTCAACCGTTTTTAACGCTTTTTGGCAAAAATTTGAAATTTTTACTTTTCTTAGAGTTTGGGCCAAGACAGTTCTTGTCCGCCGAAGATATGGATATGAAGGTGGGGTACGGTTTGTCCTGCGTCGTCGCCTTGGTTTATGCAAAGACGGTAGCCTCCGCTAAGTCCTAATTCGCCGGCAAGCGACGAGAGTTTTTTGAGGCATTTTCCAAGGTTGATTTCGTCCTCTTCCGTCATATCGGCAAGATACTTAAAATGGCGTTTGGGGATAAGAAGGTAGTGCTTTTCTGCGCGAGGGTCAATGTCTGCGATGATGAACATAAGTTCGTCTTCGTAGTACTTTTTAGAAGGGATTTCGCCGTCGCGAATTTTACAAAAGATGCAGTTTTCCATAATTATATATTTTCTCCTTTTACTCCGTCCCTGTAAGGAACTGTGATTTTTTGTTTTACGAAACTTCCGATAGGCGCTTTGGTGTAAGTTTTTATAAAGTTGGGACTATGTCCTACCGTGTAGCCGTCTACCTCTTCCTCAATAAATATTTCGTATTCTTTTCCGCTTTGCGAAAGTAAGAATTTTTGCTTAAGTTCTTTTCCCACTTCCCTTAGTTTTGCCGAACGAGCGAGGGCGACTTGCTTGTCTACTTGCGCCATTTTCGACGCTACCGTGCCGGGACGAATACTATACGGGAAGACGTGCATTTCAAAAAAGCCAGCCTTACGGCAAGTGTCTATCGTCTCGTTAAATTCATCTTCGCTCTCGCCGGGAAAACCTACTATAATATCAGTGGTAATTCCTGCGTCGGGAAAGTACTTTCTAATAAGTTCACATTTAGCCAAAAATTCACTTTTTGTGTAGTGGCGATTCATACGCTTTAAGACGGTATCACTACCACTTTGCATTGAAAGATGGAACGACGGACAGAAGTTGCTCTCTTTCATAGCAGTTAAAAGTTCGTCCGTTATAACGGTGCACTCAAGCGAGCCGAAACGCTTTCTTACCGGAACGAGAGAAAATGCTTTAACGAGGTCTAAAAGAGTTAGTCCTATATCTAAACCGTACGCCGAAACGTTAATTCCCGTGATTACGATTTCTTGGGTTTTAGTCGCCATATCCTTTGCCTCGTCGATAATCGAAGAGAGTTTTCTACTCCTACTTCTACCGCGAAGATAGGGAATTATGCAGTACGAACAGAAGTTGTTACATCCGTCTTGTACTTTGATAAAACCGCGCGAGCGAGTTAGTTCGCCCGTTAAGTCGTCCTCGTAGCATAGTGGCGGATTTTGTACGATATTACCCTGTACTATGTCAGACATAATACTTTCAAAAAGGTTCATTTTGCCGCTTACACCCGAAATTACACTAACATTTGGCTTATTTTCATACTTTTTAGGATCGTTTTGACTACTGCAACCGCAAATGATTACTTTGGCGTTTGGATTGAGTTTAAGCACTCTTGCTACTGCTTGACGGGATTTTTTATCCGCCTCAAGCGTAACGGAGCAAGTGTTTATAACGTAGCAGTCCGCACGCTCTAAGGCGTCCGTTGCCTCCACTCCGCTATCGCGTAGTTTTTTTATAAGCGATTGACCTTCGTATTGATTTACTTTACAGCCAAGGGAAAAGACTACTACTTTCATTTTCTTTTCCACTCTCCGCTCTCGTATAAGACGACGGAAACGACCGCAACGGAGGCGGTATCCGCTCTTAAAATTCGCTCGCCAAGAGTTACGCTCTCGCCACTAATTGCTCTAATTTTATCAGCCTCAAGCGGAGAAAAACCGCCTTCGCTACCTACGACTACGGCAATATTTTTGGCGTTTTTAGTTTTCAAAAATTCGCCGATTGAAGTTTGCTGTTCTTGTTCGTAGGGGAAAACGACGAGTTCGTACTCTTTTAATTCCTCTAAAAGTTGGTCAAAAATTCGCGTACTCTCTACCGTGGGAACAAGTCCTCTACCGCTTTGTTTAGACGCTTCGAGGGCAATTCTATTAAGTCTTTCCGCCTTCACGCTTTCCGCTTTAACGGAGCAAAAATCGGATATAAACGGCACGAATTTAACAACGCCAAGTTCAGTACACTTTTGTACGACGTAGTCGTTTTTATCCCCTTTCATTGCGCCGAAATAGAGCGTAATCTTCGTTTCAGGCTCAGTCGTTACTCTTGCTCTACCTACGATTTTTGCACGAGTTTCACTCTTGTTTATATCGGTAATTACCGCTAAATAGTCGTATCCGTCCGAGCAAACGGTTAGTTCGTCGCCACGGCGCGCGCGAAGAGAATAGGCAAGGTGCTTATGCTCGTCGCCCGTTATTATTATTTCATCTCCACTTACGCCTGATAGAAACAATTTGCGCATAATTAATTCCTCTTTTTAAGTAGCATTGCTTGCCACTCGCCTTTCGTAGTTTTGTCTATTATATCAAAATTTTTGCCGTAGCACGCCTCTACTTCTTCGGCTCTTGAGTGGATTATTCCGCTCAATATAGCGTATCCGTCTTTCTTTAAGGTAGAAGTAAGACTGCTTTCTAATCGCATTAAAATATCTGCGGTAATATTTGCAATCAAGATATCGAAGGTTTTGCCGTCGCTGTTTAAATCGCCTCCGACGATTTTACAGTTTTTTTCTACTTTATTTAGTTTAGCGTTGTATTCGCTTGCCTCAACGGCGAGAGGGTCAATATCCGACAAAAGCGCGCCCTTTGCGCCAAGGAGAACGGAAGTTATACCTAAAATTCCACTTCCGCAGCCCATATCGAGTACTTCTTTACTCTCTACTTCTATTCTTTGCATAAGCGCAATGCACATTGAAGTCGTTTCGTGATTACCCGTTCCAAAAGCCATACCCGGCTCTATGTAGACGGGAATTTTGCTCTCGTCCGTCCATTTTTGCCAAGCGGGTACGATTACTACTTTATCAATCTCGATAGGCGAATAGTATTTACGCCACTCGTTTTCCCAGTCTGCTGAATTGATAAGGGAGGAGGTTACTTCTAAACTTCCCATAGGAAATACTGCGTTTTCTTTGAGCGTTTCGATAGCGTCGTAAATTTTCGTAATATCAAAATTGGTTGCAAAAAATCCGCATACGGTTGCTTTATCTCCACTCACTTTGACGAGTTGCTCGTCTACGTAGTCCCAGTTGAGTTTCTTTTCTATGAGTTCTATAATATCGGCGTTATCGTGAATTGCTACGCCTTCGCTACCCTCGTCGTACATTATCATTGCGATAAGGTCGGTTGCTATGCTTACCGTCGAAACGGTTATTTGTAAATACTCCATTGCTCGCTCCTATAATTTATACTTATATTATAACTGTTTATTAAGTAAAAATCAAGTAAAAACGAACGGTTGCCCGTTCGTCTTACTTTAATTATTTTTTTTATTGAACTCTTTGACCTTTTCGTACTGTTCGCTCTTAAAGGATTTTTCCAAATCTTTAAGTTTGTTCTTTTGGTCTTTGCTTAACTTCTTGGGAAGTTCAACGATGATAGTTACGAACATATCGCCCGTTCCTCTTCTCGTCGTTATGCCGTGTCCTTTGAGTTTAAGTACTGCGCCCGATTGAACGCCTTCGCTTAAAGTGAACTGAAGTTCAGTGCCTTTAAGGGTGGGAACTTTGACTTTTTCGCCAAGAGCCGCTTGGATAAAGGTTACGGGGAAATCAATATAAAGGTCTGCGCCCTCGCGTTTGAAAATTCTATGGGGAAGGACGTTAATAATCAGTTGCAGGTTGCCCGCTCTACCCGTTTTGGAGCGTTCGCCCTCGCCTCTTACGGTCATTACCTGTCCGGTTTCTACGCCTGCAGGAATATTGACCTTGAGTTTTACGGTCTTTCTCTCCATACCCTTGCCCTTACAATCAGGACAAATCTCTTCGATAATCTTTCCGCTACCGCGACAAGAAGAACATACCCTTTCGCTAACGATTCGTCCAAAGGGCGTATCTTGAGCGTACTTAACTCTTCCACTGCCGTTACAAGTTCCACAAGTCTTGAACTTAGTTCCGTTCTTCGCGCCCGTTCCGTTACAAGAAGGGCAAGGCTCAGAGCGTGTAATCGTGATTTCTTTTTGCACGCCGAAAGCAGCCTCTTCGAAAGTTAAGGTAAGGTTTTGCGTTATATCCTCGCCCACGCTCTCTCTCGTAGCGCTTGCTCTTCCTCCGCCACCGCCTCCGAACATATCGAAGATAGAGTCGAATATAGAGCCTCCGCCACCACCGAAACCGCTAAAGCCGTCAAAGCCTCCGAAGCCACCGCCGTCGCCAAAGGGCGAGGGATTGTCGTACGCTTGTCGCTTTTGAGGGTCGGACAAGGTATCGTACGCCTCGGATACTTCCTTAAACTTCTCCGCTGCAACCTCGTCGCCCGGGTGAAGGTCGGGGTGATATTCTCTGGCAAGTTTTCTGTACGCTTTCTTAATCTCGTCTTGAGAGGCGTCCTTGCTCACCCCGAGTATGTCGTAAAATGATTTAGCCATTGTTTTCCTTTATTAGATTTCTTCTGCGTCAACTACGGTATCGTCGTCTGCGGAGGTTGCTTGACCTGCAGTCTGTTGAGCCTGTTGATAGAGTTTAGTGAATACTTCGTTAGCAACCTTGCTAAATTCTTCTGCCTCTTTCTTGATTGCGTCGATATCGTCGCCCTTAAGCGTTTCTTTTGCTTTCGCTACTGCGCTTTCAAGTTTGCTCTTGTCCTCTGCGGAAATCTTATCGCCGTTCTCAGAGAGCGCTTTTTCTACTTGGAATACGAGCGCGTCGAGGTTATTCTTAGCGTCAACGCCTTCCTTTCTCTTGTTATCCTGTTCTGCGAATTGCTCAGCCTCGTTGATAGCGCGTTGGATATCTTCTTCGGAAAGGTTGCTCGACGCGGTGATGGTTACGCTTTGCTCTTTGCCAGTACCCTTGTCTTTTGCCGATACGTGAACGATACCGTTAGCGTCGATGTCGAAGGTTACTTCGATTTGAGGAATTCCACGGGGAGCAGGAGCAATACCAGAAAGTTCAAAACGAGCGAGGGTTTTGTTATCCGCTGCCATAGGACGCTCGCCTTGAAGAACGTGGATATCTACTGCGGGTTGGTTATCAGCAGCCGTAGAGAATACTTGGCTCTTCTTGGTGGGGATAGTGGTGTTTCTCTCAATAAGACGAGTGCATACGCCACCCATAGTTTCGATACCGAGTGAAAGGGGCGTTACGTCGAGAAGGAGAACGTCCTTAACTTCTCCGCCAAGCACACCGCCTTGGATTGCCGCGCCGATTGCAACGCACTCGTCGGGGTTGATGCCCTTGAAAGGCTCTTTACCGGTAACGTTCTTAACTGCCTCTACTACGCAAGGAACGCGAGTAGAACCACCTACCAAGATTACCTTGTCGATATCGCTGTTAGAAAGTCCCGCGTCACTCATTGCGCGCTTGGTAAGGTCGATAGTCTTTTGAACGAGGTCGGAAATGAGCGCCTCAAACTTAACTCTGGAAAGGTCGCAATCGAGGTGGAGAGGACCGCTTGCACCCATAGAAATGAAGGGAAGGCTGATTTTGGTGTTATTGAGAATAGAAAGTTCAATCTTAGCCTTTTCCGCCGCCTCTTTAAGTCTTTGCATTGCCATTTTATCAAGCGAAAGGTCTACGCCGTTTTCCTTTTTGAAGGTGTCAACGAGGTAATCCATAATTCTTTGGTCGAAGTCGTCGCCACCAAGACGGTTGTTACCTGCGGTTGCAAGAACTTCGAACACGCCGTCGCCGATTTCAAGAATAGAAATATCGAAAGTACCGCCACCAAGGTCGTAGATGAATACCTTTTGGTTAGCGTTCTTGCCCTTGTCAAGTCCGTAAGCAAGAGCGGCTGCGGTAGGCTCGTTGATAATTCTTAATACGTTAAGTCCGGCAATTCTACCTGCGTCCTTAGTCGCTTGGCGTTGAGAGTCGGTAAAGTACGCGGGAACGGTAATTACCGCCTCGGTTACTTTAGAACCAAGGTAACTCTCTGCGTCCGCTTTAAGTTTAGAAAGTATCATTGCGGAAAGTTCTTGGGGCGAATAGGTTTTTTCGTCAATCTTTATCTTTCTATCGCTACCCATATCTCTTTTAATAGAAATTACGGTCTTGTCGGGGTTTGCAACTGCCTGGTGCTTTGCTACCTGTCCTACGAGACGCTCGCCGTCCTTGGCAAAGCCGATTACGGAGGGGGTAGTTCTTGAGCCTTCGCTGTTAGGAATAACAACGGGCTCGCCACCCTCTAATACTGCTACGCACGAGTTGGTAGTACCAAGGTCGATACCTATAATTTTACTTTTCATAGTCTTAGTCATAATATTTTAATCCTCCTGAATTTTTACTTATTTATTATTACGCGAGCAGGTCTTATTACTCTGTCGCCCATTTTATAGCCTTTTTGAAATACTTCTCTTACCGTATCAATTTGCTCTTCGCTCTCTGCCGGCGCTTGCATTATCGCCTCGTGAACTCTGGGATCGAAGGGAAGTCCTTTCGCCTCGATTTCCACTACTTCGTAACTTGCGAGCATTTTGATAATCTCGTCCTCTATCATCTTTACGCCCTTTTTAACGCTCTCGTCTTCTATCATACTCATTGCCTGAGCGATTACGTCCGTTAAGGGTAAGATTTTCATTAAAACCGCTACCGTTGCGTCTTCTTTTATTCTTGCAGTGCTTTCAAGCGTTCTACGACGGTAATTATCGAACTCGGCTTGCAGTCTTTGCGCCGTTTCCGTCATTTCTTCCACGCGCTTTTTTGCTAAAGCAAGTTCGCTATCCTCTTCTTCCGCCTCAATTACCGCCCCGGTATCAAGGTCTTCTACGGTTTCTTCTTCTACTTTGTTTTGCTTTTCTTTACTCATTACGCTGTCCTCGTTTATTCTTCTTCGTCGGGTCTTTCGCCGTCGGGAAGAAGGTTAATGGTCTTTCCGATGTAGTCAAGCACCGACACTACTTTGCTGTAATCCATTCTTATAGGTCCGATAACGCCTGCGTTTCCTATCGTTCTGCCTCCTACCGTGTAGTTCGCAGTTACGATTGCGCACTCGGGCATTCCGTCCGCTATTTCGTTATCGTTGCTTATTTTTATATTGAGGCTTACTCCGTCGGGAGTTTGGAGCATAGGAGCAAGTTGTTCCTTCGCCTCGAGCATTGAGAGCATCGCTCTTGCTTTTTTCACATTTGCAAACTCGGGTTGGTCGAGGATTTTCGTGCTACCCTCGAGCATTATATCGCCCACGCCACCGTTTTCTACGTAGTCTTCCATAATGTTTATTATTGCTTGGAAGAGTTGACGGTATTCGGCGATGATATCGTCTATCATCTTATCAGGCTCGAGCAGTTCGCTTATCGTGTGGTTGTGGAAAGCGGAAGAAATAAAGTTCGACGCCGTTACGAAGTATTCTTCGGGAAGGTCTTCGGCAATATCCACCGTAGCGTCCTTAAGTATTCCGAGGTTAGTTACGATTACTACGAGCGCGCTCGTGGAATTGAGTTTAACGATCTTTACTCCGTCTACTACTGCGCCTTTAAGGTCGGGAATTACCGCTACGGAAGTAAGGGCGGTGATTTCGCTTATTACCTTTGCCGTCGAGCGAAGTATATCGTCAATTTCCGTTATCTTACGGTCAAAATAACTGTTAATTACTTTAAGTTCGCTCTTCGTCAGTTTCTTTCTCGGCATAAGTTTGTCTACGTAAAGTCGATACGCCTCTGCCGTTGGTACGCGTCCTGCCGAGGTGTGAGGCTGAGCAAGGTAACCCATCTCTTCAAGCGCCGCAAGTTCGTTTCTTATCGTTGCGCTACTAAGTTCAGGGAGAAAGTTTTCCTTAATCTCCGCGCTCGATATCGGCTCGCAACTTACGATGTAACTGTCGACTACCGCTTGTATTATCTTCTCTTTTCTTTGGGAAATCGCCAACTTCGTTTTCTCCTTCTCTCTTTTAGCAATCGAGGGTTTTGAGTTTTAGCACTTTAACTCACAGGTTATTAGCACTCACAACTTCTCATTGCTAATTCATTATAACTCTATTTTATGCATTTGTCAAGAGTTTTACGCAACTTTTAAAAAGAAAATGCGATAAGTTTTCACTCACCGCTTAAAAGTTTTTGCTCGTTACCACTTTTGTACTGTTCTTTGAATAATTTCATCTTGCAAACTTTCTTTAAGATTAACAAAATAATCGGCAAAACCCGTTACTCTCACTCTTAAATTCCTATATTCGTCGGGATGATTTTTGGCGTTCATTAAATCTTCTTTAGATACGTAATTAAGTTGAAAATGCACTCCGCCCATCTTAAAATAGGTTTCGAGCAAAAGTACGACCTTTTCAAAATTTTCCTCCTTGTTTATAAGCGTTTCTTCAAAATAGATATTCGTAACGGTTGAACCGCATCGTATATTTTCAGGGTCGCTCTTTGCAATAGAGTTAAGCGTTGCCGTTAGTCCCTCTCTATCCATACCCTTACTTTGATAAAAACCGTACTTTAGCATTTCTCCTGCTCCACGACCGTCGGGAGTTGCTTTCGTTTTTGCACCAAACCATTTATGGTGTTCGTTGTAACCAAGAAGGTCGCCCAAAAGCCATCGATAGCCAAAAAGATTACGGGAAGACGAAAGTATTTTACTTAGCGAGCGATGATATCTTTCAGATATTGAATTAGATAAGTCGTCGTCATTACCAAAAAACTTTCCCTTTTTTTTGATAAGAAAACGCATTTTCTCGTAACCTTTCCAATCGTTTTTTAGAGCGTTAATCAACTCTCTCATAGTAAAAAGTTTTTCCTCAAAAACGAATTGTTTTACCACCGCTAAACTGTCGATTACGTTAACTAACCCTATCATCATTGGCGAGGCAATTACGACTTTTCCGCCACCTTGCGTCAGGCTTTTTGCGTTTTCTATACAGTCCTTAAAAAACAACGAAGATATATAGTTAATATCTTTGCTACGATAATAATTGCAATCGTCGTCGAACTTTAACGCTTTCGTTATGTCGATTTTTAGTTGACTGTCAAAAAGAGCGTAAAACTCGTCAAAAGTATTCAAATTTAAAATCTCGTCCTCTCTATCAAAAAAGAGGCGTTCAAGAGAATATAGTGCGTTAATTTTAGAGTTTGAACCTGTGATTGCGCCCACAAAAGCAGGCTCGTTACAACCTACGCAGGTGTATTCTACCGCGCGCTCGATAGGAAAACCGCAAATCTCCGTGTAGCATTTTATTCTTTTCTCGTCGTTTGTGAACGCTATGCGCTTATGCGGGTCGCGGCGTTCGGCGTCAAGCACGAATCTAAAGTTCTCTCGACTTAATTTATTAGTCCATCGTAAAGTTAATTGTGGAATATAGGTGGGAAGTTCAATAAGGCTTTCAATTATTAGTTTGGAAAGTTCGCTAAAGCAATCCTCACCGTTTGCAAGGTATCCGCCAACGCAAAAATGCGATTCGCCACCTCGCGTAAAGTTAGGACTATTTATGTTCGTTGCTGATTGCAACATCAAAAACAGTTCTTGAAGATAACTTTTTGCTTCCGTCTTCGTTAGTTGAGCGCTTTCGATATCGTTCTTATAAAAAGGATATAGGTATCTGTCGAGCATACCCACGCTATCCGGGTCGGCGGAAAAACAAATATAGATACATAATACCGCCTCGTAAAAAGTCTTCGGTGGTTCTTTGGGGATTCTTTGAAGAGTTTTCGATAATTTTTCAAGGTCATTTCGGTGTTCGAGGTTTTCGACGGTTTTTGCAAAATTCGACACTAACTTCGAGCATTTTTCCGCCCAACGAATAAGAACGAAAGCCGTCTTTTTAAGACCAATTAAAAAGTCTATTTCCTCTTTTTCGTCGTGAGTAGAAATGGATAATTCAATCTCTTCAATAATCCCTTCAATTCCCTTACTTAATACCTTTTGATAGTCGGCAGTTGCGTGTTGCCACTCCATAACCGAAAGATTATCCGTGGACTTTAGATAACGTTCCGCCATAATTTTTTGAGTGTTGTGATGTCCACCACGCCTGAAGGCGTCCCCTCGACAACTTCCGTCAAACTGAAAAAAGCCCGTAAACCGCTGCCACTCCGTAATAAACGGTTGTTGATTAAGAATATAAGTACACAGTTTAGATACTTCGTACTCTTCGTCGGTTTGCTCGTTAGTTTTTGGCGCGTATTCGGTTTTGACGGGAAAAACGAACGCTTTACCCTCAAGCGTTAGCGAGCATAGATTTTTAATCCTTTCTTCCATTCGTACTTCTCCTTTTTTATTGAGTATAACATAGACTGTCAATTAAGTAAATGTCTTAATTAATAAATTTATACTTTTCGACACAAATTCTTGACAAAAGACCATTATCCGTATTATACTAAGTGAGGAGGTAAACATGAAGAACATTACGGTTAATTCGATTTTTAGCGTTATAGATTTTACTAGTCACTCGAATAACAATGCGTTTAACACCGATTTGCAATATTCTGAACTAATTTATAATATCAACACGAAAAGCGTTGTAACGATTGACGGTAAAGTTTTCAAACAAGACGACAATTCCGTGCGCTTTCTGCCAAAGGGAAAACACACGGAATACTTTGTTAAAGGCTCGTTCCAAAGCCGTTGCATAGATATTTTTTTCGACAGTGATATTCTACTTGACGACGAACCTTTTTACCTTGAACTAAACCAAAACAAAAAGATTGGCGTTCTTTTTCAAAAAATTTACTACGCTTGGTCAAAAAAAGGCGATGGCTATTATCTAAAATGTATGAAATATCTTTACGAAATTCTCTACGAAATTCTTTCGATTAAATATCAACCGTCGTTTACCCTAATGAAAATTCAACCTGCAATAAACTATATTGCCCAAAACTATTTGCTTGAAAATATATCGACCGCCACCCTTTGTGAAGTTTGCGATATCAGTGAAACTTACCTAAAAAAATTATTTCATCAAAGGTTTGGACTATCGCCCAAGCAGTATATAATAGACCTTAAAATGAAGTACGCTTGCGAACTGTTAACCTCAAATCTTTTCTCTGTTGGACAAATTGCGCAAACACTCGGATATGAAAACATCTATTATTTTAGCAAGGCTTTTAAGCAGTATTACTCGCTCTCTCCAACCGAATATGCTAAAAAATTTAGATACAGTATATAAAAATTTGCGACGAGCGTTAATCTCGTCGCAAATTTAATTTTCTTATTAGAGTTTAGTAAGTCCCGGAGGAAAGGATACTGCTTTCCCGTCGACGGTTGCGTATACGGTAGTAGCGGAGGGATTAAAGACGATATCGCACGACGCAGTTACCCTAAGGTTTCTAATAGCAGTAATATAGTCGTAGATTTCGCCGTTGGTAGCGTGCCAAATGTCGTCGCGCTCGCTTATCTTTTTAAGGAACGTTTCCATTTTTTCCCAGTCTTCTTCCACTTTTAGTTCGTGTGAGTGTCCCCAAACGTAGAACAACGGAATACGGGGGTATTGATTATTCAAAAAGCCGTCAACGAGGTTAAGCGCTTGGTTATGATGGCAGGTGGGATTCCAAGAAAGAAAGCGCGCAGGCACGGAACTTCCACGAGTATCGCCTACGGTACGCGCGTACTTTATTCCGAGAGCGTCAAGAGCGTTTATAGCCTCTTCGGTATACGAGCCGTTCGCGTACGCCATACCGATTATTGGCTTTTCGATAATCTCTTCGAGGGCTTTTTTATCCTCGAAAAGTTCGCTCATAAACATTGATTGAGGTATTCTATCGAGGGGGTTATGATAACAGCCGTGTAAAGCCACTTCGTGATTTTCGGAAAGATAGCGGACGAATTGTTTGTCAATTCGGTTTTTTGAGGGGTCGTTTATCCAAGCGGAATTAAGGTTAAAAGTGCATTTTACACCGTACTTATCAAAAAGTTCAGTAAGGCGTATATCACGCTTATCGCCGTCGTCGTAACTGAAGGTTACTGCTTTTTTCTTGCCGTTCGGAAAAAGGTTAAAAATTATTTCTTTCATATTACCAGTCCTCCCTGTGACTAATTTTAATATCGTCGTAATAAGCAAAATAGCGACGCTTATACTCTTCTTGAGCGCGCCGTTCGCGGAGTTTTTTCTCCTGCTCTTTCTTTAATTTTTCACGCCCTTCTTTAGTGAGCGGTTTCTTCTCTTCCATTATATTAACTCCGTTATTATCGAATTTAACAGATACGCGCCCTTGTCCGTTACCCTAAGATAGCCGTCGCTTATCTCGATAACTTCGAGGGTGAGAAGTTTGTCGATTTCCTTTGCCTTTTGCTCGAGTATCGAGCCGAATTCTTTTTCATACCTATCGAGCGAAAGTCCTACGCTCGTGCGTAGCGAAAGCATTACCATTTCTTCTCTTTGGTCGTCTTTCGTTAATACGTATGCGTTTTTTTGAGTGTTTCCCGATAAATATTCTTCGATGCTATCGGTGTTTTCCACTCTTACGCCGTCCACGAGCGAGTGCGCTGAAACGCCAAAACCGTAGTAATTTTCACCCGTCCAGTAGGTATAATTATGCTTACTGATTTTGCCTCTTCTTGCGAAGTTGCTCGTTTCGTATCTTTCGTATCTATACCATCTTAGGATTTTAAGCGCGGTTTCGTAAATATCCGCTTGCTTGTCCTCGTCTACCGTATATCCCTCAAGATAAAGGGGCGTTCCCTCCTCAACGGAAAGCGAGTAAAGGGATATATGGTCTATATCTAATCCACTTATGCAGTATAAAGCGTTATATATATCCTCGGGACTTTGGTCGGGAAGTCCGATGATAATATCGGAAGATATATTATCAACACCGTTTTTCTTGATAAGTTCAACCGCTTTAATAAAGTCGTCTACGGTGTGCGGACGATTTACTCGCTTTAGTACCGCGTCGTTAGTAGACTGAAGTCCTATGCTTACGCGATTTACTCCAAGCGCTTTAATTTCGTCGATAAATTCTTGCGTAACGCTATCGGGATTGCACTCTACCGTAAACTCTTCCACTTCGCTCAAATCAAAGTTTTTCTTCAGTTCAAGGTAAACTTCTTTAAGCAATCCTCTCTTCATAACCGACGGAGTTCCGCCACCGAAGTATAGAGTTTTTACCTTTTCTTCTCTACTTCTTTGGGCGATTTCCGTTTTAAGACGCTGGACATACGCCTCTTGAGTGGAGCAATCGGGGCTTGAGACGAAGGCGCAATATCCGCATTTGCTCTTACAATACGGAAAATGGATATAAACGCTAATTTTAGTCGTCAAGTTTAAGCACCGACATAAACGCTTCGCTGGGCACTTCTACTGAACCCACTTGGCGCATACGCTTTTTTCCTTCCTTCTGCTTTTCGAGAAGTTTTTTCTTTCTGGTTATATCACCGCCGTAGCACTTTGCAAGCACGTCTTTTCTAAGCGCTTTAACCGTTTCTCTTGCGATAATCTTAGAGCCGATTGCCGCTTGAATAGGTATTTCAAACATTTGACGGGGAATAACGTTTTTGAGTTTTTCCGCAATTGATCGACCGCGAGCGTACGCTTTGTCGCGATGGACGATTATACTTAACGCGTCGCAAATATCGTTGTTAAGCACAATATCAAGTTTAACGAGGTCGCTCGGCTTATAACCTTTAATTTCGTAGTCAAGGCTTGCATATCCTCTCGTTCTCGATTTCAGTCCGTCAAAAAAGTCGTAGACGATTTCGTTAAGGGGGATTTCGTAGTGGATTTTTACGCGCGTTTTGTCGATATAGGTCATATCAATATTCTCTCCGCGTTTTTCTTGGCAAAGTTCCATAATAGGTCCGATATATTCGGGCGGAGTATAAATGTACGCCGTAACTACGGGCTCTTCTATTCTGTCAATTTCGGAAAGGTTGGGAAGGTTGCTCGGGTTAGTTACCGTTACCACTTCTCCGCTCGTTTTAACTACTTTGTAGTTAACGCCCGGAGCGGTAGTTATGAGGTCAAGGTTAAACTCGCGTTCAAGTCGCTCTTCTATAATTTCCATATGGAGCAAGCCTAAAAATCCGCATCTAAAACCAAAACCAAGCGCAGCAGACACTTCTGGCTCGTAGAAAAGAGCCGCGTCGTTGAGTTTAAGGCGTTCAAGGGCGTCCTTTAAGTCGTTATACTTCGAGCCGTCAACGGGATAGATACCACAGTAAACTACGGGTTGGACAGGCTTATATCCGGGCAGGGGTTTTTCAGCGGGGCGCGACGCCTCGGTAATGGTATCGCCGGGGGCGGTATCCGCTACGTTTTTAATGGACGCGCAGATATATCCTACTTCGCCTGCAGTCAATTTATCGGTAGGCGACATTTTGGGGTTAAACACTCCCACTTCTACGGTATCAAATTCTTTGCCCGTGTTCATAAGGCGAATTCGCATTCCCGGTTTTACCTCGCCGTCTACAATGCGAACTAAACATACCGCGCCTTTATAATTATCGTAGAACGAGTCGAAAATAAGCGCTTTAAGGGGCGCGTTACCGTTACCGCTTGGGGGCGGAACGAGGGCTACCACTTGCTCGAGAACTTTGTCAATACCGATGCCTTCCTTTGCGCTAACTAAGGGCGCGTCGTGTCCGTCTATGCCGATGACGTCTTCAATTTCCTCACGAACTTCTTCTGGACGCGCGGAGGGAAGGTCGATCTTGTTGATCACGGGAATAATTTCAAGGTCGTTGTCTACCGCTAAATATACGTTTGCGAGCGTTTGCGCCTCCACGCCTTGCGACGCGTCAACGACCAAAATTGCGCCCTCGCAAGCGGCAAGGGAGCGAGATACTTCGTTAGTAAAGTCTACGTGTCCGGGCGTATCAATTAGGTTTAGAATATACTCCTCGCCGTCGTAAGTGTAGTTCATTCTTACGGGAGTGAGTTTTATGGTTATTCCTCTCTCGCGCTCGATATCCATCGAGTCGAGAAGTTGATCTTCCATATCACGCTTAAGGAGTGTTCCCGTCTCTTCGATAAGACGATCCGCAAGCGTGCTTTTTCCGTGGTCGATATGCGCTATTATACAAAAGTTTCTTATTTTCGTCTGCTTGTCCATACTAATTATTATACTTGATTACGAGAAAAAACGCAAACGCTTTTCGCTCCTTTTTCGCTCTTCTTTCCTTTTTTAATTTATTTTTAACGCCCTAAAAGTGAACCGTTGACTTTTTTTTCGATATTTTGATAATTTTCCTATTAAAATCCGTTGATTTTTTCCTACTCGTTTGATATAATTTAAATAATATCGTTATTTTGAGGTATTTATGGATTTAACTAAATCTTGGCTCTTCTCTAACCCGATTGCTCATCGTGGCTTTCACGACGAGGGCGCGCCCGAAAACTCAATACCTGCATTTGCTCGCGCAATCGAGTTCGGTTATCCCATTGAACTCGACGTGCGTCCTATTGACGACGGTACTATCGTCGTTTTTCACGACGACTCAATTAAGCGTATGACCGACCACGACGGTTACGTTAGCACGCTTTCTCTTTCCTCTCTTGAAGATATTAGACTTAACGGCTCAGACGAGAAAATCCCCACTTTCGAAAAAGTACTTGAATTCGTTAACGGCAAAACGCCCATCTTAATCGAAATTAAAAACGAGGGATCCGTTGGCGCGCTCGAGCGCAATCTTTTGGATATGCTCTCTTCTTACGGCGGAGAATTTGCCGTTCAGTCTTTTAACCCTTTTAGTATCGAATATTTCAAAAAGCACGCCCCTCACATTGCTCGCGGTCAACTTGCTAAATGGTTTACCAAAGCCGAACTTCCATTTATTAAGCGTTATTTTTTAAGTAGACTTAAACTTAACGGCGTATCCTCCCCCGACTTT
The DNA here is from genome assembly GCA_045532295.1 of Pumilibacteraceae bacterium. GTDB lineage: Bacteria > Bacillota > Clostridia > Christensenellales > Pumilibacteraceae > UBA10677. The sequence continues at coordinate 78,709 of JAZSFP010000014.1, forward strand.
ATTTCTTACTGCGGAGACGATTTACCGAATAAATACGTAAAGCGCGCTAAACTTCCTACGCTTGCTTGGACCGCTCAATCGCAAGAGCAATTTGACGATTTTAAGAGCAAAGCGTCTAATGTAATTTTTGAAGGTTTTACTCCTAAAACTGAATAAAAAATAAACCCCTCTACTACGACTGCAGAGGGGTTTTTCGTTGCTAAATTTAATATACGGTTGCGTTTTTTAAATCCTTTCCATAAATTTGTCAATGTTTGCAAAAAGCAAGCAATGGAATACTACCGCAACTGCTACTGCGATAGCAATTAATACTATCCAAGAGACTATTTGCGCTACGATAATAGAGGGAATTAAGATAAAGAGAATAAGGGGAATTGCCACGAGAACGATAGTTGCGACCATATTTATTAGCATAGGGATTGACGCGCTTTTGCCCTTTACCGCCTCGTTGTGCGTTACCCACGAAAGATTAGGTTTATGCGCGTCGAGGAGCATTGCAAAGCAATTAAAACCGTAGTTGTAGATAAGCAAGAATATAGTTCCAAATATCGTATTTATGAGGTTAAAGTTAGTTATGGAACTTACTATCATTGCAATTACTATGGTAAGCGTTGATATTATAAGGTAAAGGGTTAGTTTTGCTTTGATTTGCGTTTTATAAGGAACGGGCATAGTTTTCATTACGAAGAAGTTTTTACCCTCGCGTGTAATGGAAGTCGCCACGCCTACATTTAAACTAACGCCCATCATACAAATAAAGGCTATCATTATAAACGAAAACACCATTTCGACGATTTGGAGCATATCGGCGGATAGTCCTTCACCCGTTTCCGCTATTCCCTCCATAAGTCCCATATCCATAGACGACGAGAAAAATACCATAATAATAGGTACTAACACTACTCCCGCGAGGCATTGAAAAGCGAACGCTGGCGTTCTAAAAAGTTCTCGCCACTCTTTCTTAAATAGCGCCATAAAGGGCGAATTTTGCTCAGTTTTAGCAACTTTGCCCTCTTTTTTGCCGTTTCCCTCAAGCATACTGCTTGCGCTCTTTTTATAAACTGCTCCGCTTATAAGCATTGCTAAAGCGATTAAAAGCGCGCTCGTTATAAGAAAAACGGCAAGGTTTATAATAATTGCTACGGGTAAAGCGAACGAGCCGAAGAGCGTATTAGTAGAGAGCGTCGCAACTCGCGAGACGGCGGTTAAAGGAAATAGGATATTCGATACCGTTCCCATTGCGCCCATAAACGCTAAGACGAGTTGTTCTTCGTCGATTATTACTTCGTCTCCGTTCATTGCAAGGTTGCCTAAGATAAGGTAATACGCGCCGAAAACTACGCCGAAGAGCACGATTAACACGATAGAAGTTAGCGCGCCTTTGTTCTTAAAGAAACTTACCACATACATTAGGGGGATTGCTATTATCATTACCAAGAGCATAGGGATTGCCGGGACGAGCAATACCGCTAAAACGCCTACGATATAGTAGACTGCGCTCATAGAAGTCGCTATGCCTACCGTAATTATGCAAGGGATAAGCATTAGCGTGCTTATTACTATTTCAGTTAAATACACTACCGAGAGTTTTGCCAAGAACACGGTGGAGGGTTTTACGGGTAAAGTGAGCATAAACTCCGTGTCTTTGGAAAAGTATAGGTAGTTTAGCGTAGGAATAAGACCGAAAATGACCACCGCTACGCAACCAACGCCTAAGATTAGCGTTAAAAATTCTGCAAGAAGGTTTAGTTGCTGAAAAACGGGCGCGGTAGTATATAGGCTTGAGCATATTGAAAAAATGATAAAGCCGTATCCAAGCGCTATGATTAGATACGCGAGGTATATCCATTTGGAGTTCTTTCCCTCGTCGCGCTTGAACATATATTTAAATAACAAGCCGAAAATGGTTAAATAGTTTTTCATATCAGTTTTCCTTGGGCTCTTCCGTCTTGCCCGCTACCGAGAGGAAAATTTCTTCTAAAGATTTGTCGTTTACCTTTTCTTTAATCTCGTCCATTGAACCGAGAAGAACGAGTTTGCCTTTTACGATAATGCCTACTCTATCGCACAGTTTTTCCGCTACCTCGAGAACGTGCGTTGAGAAAAATACGGTGTTACCCTCTTGACAGTGCTGGCGCATAAGTTCTTTGAGTTCGTACGCAGACTGCGGGTCAAGTCCCGTCATAGGCTCGTCGAGAACCCATAGTTTTGGGTTGTGGATAAGCGCGCCTATGATGCTTATTTTTTGTTTCATACCGTGTGAGTATGATTTTATGGAACTATCAAAGGCGTCGGTAAGGTTGAAAAGTTCGAGCATTTTTTTGCTCCTCTCTTCTCTCGTCTTTTTATCCACTCCGTAGATGTCCGCCAAAAAGTTTATATATTCTCTGCCCGTAAGTTTGTCGTAGATGACGTCGTTATCGGACACGTAGCCAAGGCTTTTCTTTGCCTCAATGGGATTTTTCTTAAGGTCGTATCCACAAATCTCGATACTGCCCTCTTCGTAACTAAGTATTCCCGAGAGCGCTTTAATAGTGGTGGATTTTCCCGCGCCGTTCGGACCTAAAAAGCCGAAGATTTCACCAGGACGAAGCGATAGCGAAAGTCCGTCAACCGCTTTTACCGCGCTTTTGTTGTAGGTTTTGGATAAATTTTCTATTTTAAGCAATTCTTCTTGCATAGTCTTTTCTCCTTTTAAATGGGCGTTTCCTCTTCTTTTTTCTTCTTTTCCGCCAAAAATTCGGCTATTTTGCGTTCATTTCCGTTTTCTTTAGGCTCGTAGAACTTTACGCCTACGAGTTCGTCGGGAAGATACTGCTGACGGGCGTAACCACCGAAGTTATGGGGATAGATATAGGGCTTTTCCGCTTTATCGAGCGAGGAAAAGTTGGTGTTTCTCAAATGTAGGGGAACAAAGTACGCGCCGTTTTCTTCCGCTACTCGTCGCGCCTCGTCCATTGCGATTACTACCGAGTTGGATTTGGGCGAGGTGCATACGCAAATTATTGCTTGAGTAAGCGCCAAAAAGCCTTCGGGCGGACCTAACTTTTCGTAAGCGGTCATTGCGTTTACTGCTACGACGAGCGCCTCGTTGTTGGCAAGACCTACGTCTTCGCTTGCGTGCGCTATCATCCGCCTAAAGATTATAAGTGGGTCAAGCCCCGACGCAATTAGTCTAAACGCCCAATATAGAGCGGCGTCGCTATCCGAACCTCTAAGCGATTTACAGAACGCTGAGAGCATATCGTAATAGGTGCTTTCGTCTACCGATACGGTTTTCTTTTGGATCGATTGTTCGGCTACTTTTTTATCCACTACGATTGCGCCCGTGCTATCGGGGGCGGTAGTCAAAACTGCAAGTTCAAGCCCGTTCATTGCGTTCCTAAGGTCGCCCGACGCTCCCCAAGCAAAGTGAGCAAGGGCGTCCTCGGTTACCGTGAGGTTGTAGTTTCCAAAGCCGTTTTGTTTATCGGCGATTGCGCGTAAAAGTCCACGCTTAATATCCTCGTCTTTAAGCGCTTTAAGTTCGAAAACTCGACAACGAGAAACGATTGCTCTCGTCATTGAGATATAGGGGTTTTCGGTAGTTGAACCGATGAATATTATACTGCCGTCCTCGATTGCGGAAAGCACGCAGTCGGACTGCGCTTTGTTCCAGCGGTGGCACTCGTCAAGAAGAAGATAGGTCTTTTTGCCGTAGAGTTTTAACCGCTCTTTCGCCTCTTCGATTACTTTCTTTGCGTCCGCTACTCCGCTACTTACGGCGTTGAGTTTGACGAACTCGCCACTCGTGGTGTGGGCGATAAGCGATGCAAGGGTGGTTTTTCCCGTGCCCGGAGGACCGAAAAATATGCAACTTCCCAGTTTATCCGCTTTAATTGCGCGCTCTAAAAGTGAGCCACTATAAATTAGGTGACTTTGACCGATAAAGTCGTTGAGCGTTTTGGGGCGCATTCTGTCTGCTAAGGGCGCGTTCGATACTTTGTTAGTTGTAAAATCAAATAAATCCATACGCCTATTATAACATTTTTTCTTTTCTTAGGGCAACTGTTTTTAGTTACTTAACTAAAAATCTTACTTTTTAGCGCGTTTGACGGTTATTGTTCTGCCGTTAAGAGAGGGCGAAAGCGTTAGGAGGGGTTTTGAATAGGTCGTCTCGTCCACCTTTACCGTCCACTCGCCCTCTTTTTCCGTATTGTCAATCGTGATTTTTGCTACTGCGCCGTCGCGTTTTATAACTACTTGCGCAGTTTTGATTTCGCTTGGGAGCGCGGGGGTTACGCTAAGCGTTTTTCCGCGTATCATTAGGCCGAAAAACCCTTCCGTGATTAACTTAAACGCCCAACCGGCAGAGCCCGTATACCAACTCCATCCGCCTTCGCCTGCGCGCTCGCCTGAATAGATATCGGCAGAAAGAACAAAGGGTTCGTTCTTGTATTTTTGAGTGTCCGATAGCGTTAGCGAGTGGTTTACGGGGTTTACGGCTTTGAATACTTCCCACGCTTTTTCCGTTTCCCCTGCTTTAATTAGCGCCATAGCAAACCACACGGTTGCGTGAGTATACTGTCCGCCGTTCTCCCTAATCCCCTCGGGATACGAGGAAATATAGCCTACTTTGAGGTTTTTAAAGGGCGGAGAAAGAAGTTTAACGAGGTTATTTTGCTTATCAAAGAGAAGATCGTAGGCGGTTTGGAGCGCAATTTTGCCTCGCTCTTCGTCCGCAATTTCCGATAAAACGGCGAAGGCTTGGGTGAGAAGGTCGATTTTGCACTCAGTGGAAGACTTTGAACCGAGCACTACGCCCTCGTCAGTGGTGGCTCTATGATAACGGTCCTCTTCCCACTCGCCCTCTACTGCGGTTTTGAGTTTTACTAATTCTTTAGCGTAGAAGTGTTTTTCTTCCGATAAAAAATGAGGCATAAATTTTTTGATAACGAGGTATAAAAGCATCGTTACGAACACGCTCGTGCCTTTTCCTTTGTTCCCAACTTCGTCCATACCGTCGTTCCAGTCGCCTCCACCCATAAGCGCGAGGTTTTTCTCGTTAAGGACGATACTATCGATCGCTTTTTTGCAATGTTCGTAGATACTGCCCTTTCTTTCGCTTACTTCGAATTCGGTGTAGAGTGAGGGAGAATTTACCGGGATAGGCATACTTTTTAGATAGTTTACTCGCTCGTTTAGTATACCGTCGTCTCCCGTAAACGATATATACTCGCTTACGACGAGAGGGAGGAAAAGTCGGTCGTCGGTAATGTGAGTACGGACGCCTTGTCTTTCCTCGTGCCACCAGTGAAGAACGTCGCCCTCGATAAACTGACGAGAGGCGCATTTTAATATATGCTCTCTAACGCGCGAAGGCGAAAAATACATAATAGCAAGACAGTCTTGGAGTTGGTCTCTAAAGCCGAACGCTCCGCCCGATTGATAAAATCCACTACGGGCGTTAAACCTACAATCGAACGTTTGCGTGGGTAACCATTTATACAGTAAATCTATCGGTAAATAACCTGAATTTATAAAAATCGGACATAGCGTACCCCTTCGTTTTGATTTTTCTTCAAGAATTTCATCATATTTAGAAAGGTTACTTTCCTCTTCAGTAGACAAAGTAAAGACGAGCGTTTTTTTGTTTTTGGGGGAAAGCGCAACCTTGACTGAATAGATAAGTGAAGTTCCTTTTATTTCGCTATCAAGGTGGGTTAGACGCGCGCAATCGCCATAAGAATTTTGCATAGTTTTTCTATTAAATGCGTACTCGTTTAACTTTTCACTGCAGTCTATTGTTGCCACTTCTCCGCTTGCGCAGTTACGCATTATAAGACGATTCCCCTCTTTCTTTCCCGATAGCGCGTGCGCGGTTTTCGTTATATCACTACCGAGGACTATATCGACTGCAAGGGCTACTGAAAGCGAGCGAATTTCGTTCGTTTGGTTTATTATTTCCACCTTATAATACTTGCGTTTTCCAAAGCCTACGAACTGAGTAAGGTGAGTGGTTATAGCGTTAAACGAGCAAGAGTGCTTAACGCTATCACGCGAAAAGAGAATGGAATAGTATCCGTTTGTTTTTACGGGGCTGGGAGCAACCGACCAGCAAAGTGAATTTTCGCAAAACAATACGCTTTCGCTGGGAATATCTTGCGAGGCGTCGTTATTCCACTCGGTAAGTTTGTTTTCTCGTGAGTTTTCCGAAAAAGTATAGCCTCCGCCGTTATTCGTTATTACCGTGCCGAATAGTCCGTTTGAAAGCACTACCGACCAAGGTTTAGGCGGAACGGTTTTATTTAGGTCGATATAATAGTCGCCCTCATCCGTAAAACCGCCTATTCCGCATTGAAGTTTTAGTTTAGGGGAAGTTAGCGGTTCGCTTGCTCGGGGTTTGGTTTTTACCGTCATAGCAAAGTCAATACGCTTATTTTCCTCGTTAAAGTCAACGGCGTTTTTTAATACTTCGCTTGCGCGTTTGCTTTCCGTATGCTCGTTGATTATGGTAACGGGAATTCTATTAAGGAGAGGACATTTCGATAGCATAGTTTCTATTTTCTCGCGCTCTTTTCTAAAGTAGCCTTCCCTCTCTTTGTAGATTACGGCAAGAGAAAATCGCGCTCCAAAACGCAGGGCGGTTTCTATCGCCAAAAGGCGAGTTTTATTTCGTTCGTGGTTTGCATTAAATTTAAGCGCAACAACGGGCAAGTTTTTACTAAACTCAGTATCGCTCTTTACGCTACCCACTGCTCCCACTATGCGCGAGAAAATTTGCGAGGCGTAACCGTCAAGCATAGAGTTCGAGGAAAGCAAAGCATAATATTCGTAAGTTTGCGTAAGGGCAAGAGAAGAGAACAGTTTATTTTTATCGAACGACACGAGGGTAAAAAAGCGGACCGTTTTTTGCTCGTTTTTGAAAAGCGTAAAGGTTGTTTGCGCGCTAAAAATCGGGTCTAAGACGCAACCGAATTTTACGCTGTCGTCGCCATTATAAAACGCTCTTTTCGAGGTATTATACTCCGCTTTTTCCGAGCAATAATGCACGGCGAAAAGCCCCTCCCTTTCCGCTTTTATCGCGTCTTTGAGTGGTAGGAATTTCGTTCTTACGAACATATTATAATACTCTCTATGAGAGTTTTGCGCCTCGGCGTTCCCAAGCGTTAATTCCTCGTAAGAAGTAAGCGTTATATTTAGCGGAGAGTTTGTAAGATTACGGACTGTAACCTCTCTAACTTCCCCTGCGCCATTTGATAAAACGCTTGCTTTAACGATTGAAAAAAGCGAAGGGGTACGCTTTTCAAAAGTAGCGTGGGAGTTTGTAAAAGTCGAATAAGAATTTGCCGTTAACGAATAGTCATAATCGTTCGTTTTTGCAAAAACGAGCATACCCGTACCCCGCCGTTTTGCGTTCACGGTAGAATTTTTATACATTGAAAAACCGTTACCGTCGCCGTCTATTGCCATACGGTAGTCGCGTTTTTCGTACAAGTAATATTCGTTAATTTCCTTGCTTTCACCTATGAAAATTACACTATCAGCGGTTTCTTCTATTCTTTTAACTGTCGGTTTACTGTTTGCTCTTCTCTGATTTTTAGGGCGTGATAAAAGCAAATCCGTTGCCTTGATAAACGGACGAGAAGCAAGCGTCTTTACAGCGCAATTATCTTTTAAGGCGTTGAGTAGCGAAAGCATAATCATACCTTGGTGGTGCGCCATATATACTCTTACAGGCGTTTTATCAATCGCGTCGAAAAGCCCGTATTTTCCCACTGCTCCGATAGAGATATAGTACGAGATAACCGCCTCTACCGAAGCGGTAGCAAACGGAAGAGAAAGTAGCGCGGAATAGGGAGAAAGAACGGTAGTTTCTCCGCTATTGCTTAACGCATAATTCGGAACGCCAAACGCTTTATATTTATAGTCTCCGTTGTCTTCAAACGCGCCGAAAAGACTTTCGCTTATTCCAAACGCGTGGAGATTTTTTTCCGAGCAATATTTGATTTGTCCCTTTACGGAAGAGAGCGCGCTATCAAAATAGAGCGTTCCTTTTTGGTAGTTAAAAAACTGCGGACAGAGAAGGTATTCGAACGCGCCTCCCGTCCAAGATGCGAGCGTATTGCCTGCGTAATAGTAGGTTCTATGCGAGAGGTTTTTCCAAGTTTTCCACGGAAAATGACCGAGGGCGATCGCCAAAAGATAGGTTATACTACTTTCACTTGCTACGAGGTCGTAATGACCGACAAAGTGTTTTTCCGTATCGTTATAGCCGTTAAATGCAAGCCCACGCTCTTCGTCATAAAAAGTGGATAGGTCTGTTTCGTTTATAATTTTATTATATAAATCTTTATCGATATCGCCGACGAGTTCTTCAATGAGTAGCATTGAACAAAGGAAGTTACCACTATCGACGAACGAAACGAAACGAGGCGGAAGAGGGGCGAGCGTTTTAATATCGTACCAGTTATAAAGGTTTCCTTTCCACTTCTCAAGTTTTTGAACGGAAAGTAGCGTATCGTGGATATATTCGCTTGCTTGCTCTTTACCGATAAGGTTTAACTTATACGCGCAAAAGCACGAGACAAGCGACATACCTATATCGGTTGGCGAGGTGCGGAGCGCGTAAGAAAAGTCTTCCCTCTCGTCAAAATTGTCGGGCGGAAGAAAGTTATACTCAACTTTATGGCTATCAATAAAGTAGCGCCAAGTTTTTTGGGCAATATACTCGAGCGTTACTTGCAGTTTGTCGCTTAGTTTTCGGGATTTTTGCTTTTCAGAAATGAGTATATTAAGAGGCAAAACAGTTATGAAAAACACGCAAAAACCGTAACATAATATACTATTGCCTAAAAACAAATTGCTCGTAAAAAACGCAACCGTATATATAATTTGCGGAAAAGCAAGGTCGAGTTTACCTCCGTGGGCAGACACTTTCCAGTCAAGAAGTTTGTCGTTTTTTATAAGGCGGAAAAGAGTTATTAGTATCCACGCAAGATTATAAATAGAGACTACGGGAAGAAGAGAAAGATTATATAAAAGCGTGGCGATATTTTTGATAAACGCTTTGCCGTTACACAGCAACGTTGGGAGGGAAAACAGGATTTTTACAGCGTAATATCCCACTACTAAAATTGCGCTTTGGGATAGAGATAGCGCGCTTAAAAATAGCAAGATAGAGAGCGCAACGGGCAACAAAGCAAAATTAATATTCATCATTATATGATAGGCGTTAATTATGCCTATGGGGTTTTTGCTCCACTTTCCTTGCTTGTTTTTTACGATCGGAAAAAGATACGGTATTAGTTGGATATCGCCCCTCAGCCATCTAAGCGCGCGCGTAAAGTACGCTTGGGGCGTTGAGGGAAAGTTGTCAAGCGCCTCTAAATCGCAATTTTTACAACCGACGAACGCGCCCTCGATAAAGTCGTGGCTTAAAATACGCTCGTCGGGAAACGCGTTTACCGTTTTTTCGTAGAATTCTTTTACTCTATAAATGCCTTTGCCCGTAAAATTACCTGCGCCAAACACTCTACTGTGGAGATGCCGATACGGGTATGAATAGCCGTCCAGTCCTACTCCACCGTCCATAAGCCTTGAAAAAAATGTTTCGTTGTGAGAGGCTGGTGTCGTATTCATATTGAGCGATACCACCGTAGCCGTTTCGTTAAAAGGGTGTTCCATAATCGCAACGAGGTCGTCCGCGCAATCCAAAAGCGTATCACTATCGAGAGTTATTATATACTTTTTCTTGTAATTGTCGCCTAAAATTACTGAAAAGTTCGTTTTTTTATCTGCTAAAATTAGCGAGTTAAGGTCAATGAGCGCGCCTCTTTTTCTCTCGTAGCCTCGCCACTCGCTATTACATTTTACTCGTTTCCTTATAAAAAGATTAAACCGTTTATCGAGATTTTTAAAGCCTTCTTTCAGTGTTTCGATAATAATTTTATCGTTTTTATTTGTATCATTTTTCGAAGGGACAAGGTCAACTAAGAGGGCAAACGAGTGCTCTTTATTATTGTTTGCCGTAGCAATAGTTTGGATAGAGAAAATTGCCTCTTCTGCCTCTTCTTTGCTCGTTATTAATCTTACGGATACGATAAGCGCGCCCGTATTCGTTTTAAGCGCAGGAAGAGAGTAAAAGATAGTGCATTTAATTAAAAGACAGTCGAATATTTCGCCCACGAGGACGGATAAAACCGGAAAAGCAAGAATACTTTCAATTAATCCAAAAGTAAAGAAAATTGCTAAATTTATTGCGTTTACTACTAAAAACTGAGCAAATACATACAAAAAGCGCAAAAACTTTCCGCACTCTTTAGGGAATACGAAAAAAGATAGGTCTTTTTGATTTGCTTTTGCCTTGCTTAATAAATCGGTCGCTATTGCTTGCTCGCTTAGTCTTTTTTTCTTGGCTTTATTATATATAAAACTGAGGTATGAAAGTTTCGTTTTCGTCGTTGATTGAGCATAAACATCATCTTCAAGTAGCATTTTAGAAGTGGACGAAAGATTGAGAACGAAGTCGTCGGTTAACCACTTGTTTATATCAAAAAGCGAATTGATTGTAGTTGATAGTATCGCAGAATAATTTGAGTTTTTCTCGCTTTCTATCAGCGTTCGATCGCTATAATTTATACCGTTATTTTCGCAAAACGCTTTGATTAGTTTTCGCGTTTTCTCATCCGCCGTGTTTATTGCGCCTAAAAGATACGCGTTTGATTTAAGGTTACGGCAAAATACTTGGTTTTTTCGTCCGTCCGCTCTGCCCTTTTCGTAGCGTTTATTAGAGTTAATCGTTCTGTTTGCTACCAAGGTTACGAGTTCAACGAGGGCGTAGTTTATAGCAAGAGGAAGAGCGCGAATTTCAGGGAAAGATAACGGGGATATATCGTTATAGACTTCGACACACTCTTCAATCGCCTTCTTTGTAATAGAGCCTGCGAGGGACTTTACAATGAGCGAGCAGAGTTTTACTATCCTTGGCGTTCCTGCCGTATGCGGAAGGGCTTGTAAATCCACATCTCTTAATTCTTCTATTTTCTCGCTTATTTTATAAAAGTCAGATACGATTATCGTTTCGTGTAAGGATAGTTTTTGTCCGCGTTTTTCCTTTCTCAGTAGTATTCTATACGCTTTTTCCGTCGTCCGTTTTAATAGCGAAGGAAAAATTCCTATGCCGTGGGGTTTTAGTATTAGCGCGTCCTCTCTTGCCTCTTTTTGAACGGCTTTAAGGAGACTTTCTCTATCGAGCGTAGGCAATAGCGAGTGGTCTATTTCGCGCTTAGGCAAAAGCGCAAACAAAATAAAAGGCATTACGATGAGCGTTATTGCGATAATAAGTGCGGTTTGTAGCATAGTTTCTCCTTGTTTTTGGCTTTTCCGTATAATTATTGCCATAAAAACAAAAAGAAAACCACGGGTTTACCGTGGCTTTTGGTTCAAGACAGTCTGTAAGCCGAATTCTGTCGAGGGCGGTTATCTATCTAGCCGTAGTGTTGCCACTACGATCAAGCGACGGGCGAGGGAGAGCGGACCACTCATTTCCCTCAAGTCTTGCACCGGATGGGGTTTACATTGCCACTCTCGTTGCCGAGCGTGCGGTGGGCTCTTACTCCGCCTTTCCATCCTTACCTCTATTCAGAGGCGGTTTATTTCTGTTGCACTTTCCTTAAAGTCGCCTTCACCGGTAGTTAGCCGGCATCCTGTCCTATGGTGTTCGGACTTTCCTCGTGTTTCCACGCAACCGTCCAACTGTCTTGCGCTCACATTATAGCATTATTCACACTAAAAATCAAGCGTTTTAACTGAGTTTCATTGCTTTACGTATTTTTCCGATTGCTTTTTTCTCTATTCTTGATACGTACGAGCGGGATATATCCAACCGCTCTGCTATCTCGATTTGCGTTAAGACGCTCTCGCCTAACAGTCCGTACCGCATACAGATGATCTTCAGTTCTCTCTCGTCAAGCGCGCTCTTTATTACCGTGAGAACCTTTTCCATCGTGGCTTTGTTTTCGATTTTTAAAAAGGGATCGGGGGAAGGGTCGGGCAGAACTTCCATAAGGGTTATTTCATTGCCTTCCTTATCGCTACCCACTGCCTCTTGGAGCGATATATTGTTTTTGTGCTTTTTGTTGGCGCGTATGTACATTAGTATTTCGTTGTCAATACATTTAGCGGCGTACGTCGATAATAGCGAGCCTTTGTCAAGTTGGTAACTTTCTACGCCCTTAATTAGTCCGATACTGCCTACGGAAATTAAGTCGTCCGCCTCGCCTGCGCCCGAGTATTTCTTTACCACGTGGGCTACAAGACGAAGGTTATGGCGTATTAGAACTTCACGGGCATCTTTGTCGCCCTCTTGCATTTTTATTACCCATTTGCGCTCTTCATCGGGAGTAAGCGGACGAGGAAATGAACTTTGGTTGTTTACGTACGAAGTAAAGCAAAAAATTTTACTCAAAAAGCCGACGAAAGTTTCAATTATCATATAATGCCTCCAAGCGAAGTTACGCCCTATCATTATATGAAACGCGAATTTTGTCGTTGCCTGTCCTCCGTCAACTTAGACAAACATTTGCTTGTACTAATTAAAAATCCCCCGCAAAGCGAGGGAACTTCTTAGTTCTTTTCACCAAAACTAACTATTTAGCATAATCTTATTGTAAATTTCTAATAGTTTTTCAATGCGGTTTTCAATATCTACGCCCCGTTCATTTTGAGCAATAGAAAGACGGTATACTTCTTCGTCGGTAGTATTTAATCTAACAACATAAGCGTCGTTCTCACATTTAAGATACTTTTCGCCAACGATAATTCTATCCCCGCAATGTTCACGCGAAAGTTTTTTCTCATCTATTGCTTTTAAGAACGGTTGATAAGTATTTTCAGACCAATTAGTTTGCGTTAGTAAAACTGTAATTTCATACGGACGACCACCTAAATCTTTCCAACAATATTTACCGTAACTACCTGGTCTAAATAACTTGTATTTTATATAGTAATACCGTATATCGAATTCAGAATTTCGTTCGCATAAAGCAATATAATCATCCGAAAGTTTGCGTAAAAAATCGTCAGTAAAAAGTTCGCATAGGGCAAGTAATTGTCCTAAAATTCTTTTCGTTTCATCAAAGCCTACGTTGGCACTACGATGAAAAAGATTTCGCCACGGTTTCGTGTTAACACCGCTTGAGCCAAGTTGATGCCTCCAACTGCTCTTCTCTCGTTGAGTGTAATTACCTATGCTCATTAAGGCGCAATCAATTGCATCACGATTGCACTTAAATAATTCAATAAATCGCGGTAAGTATTCGGGATGCTCTAATCCAACGATGGATATTTGACCTTGCAAAAGTTCGTGGTCTTCAAGTAAGAATAAACTTTCGGCATATTGAGAATTTGCTGACAACCATTTATTTTTCTCAACTTCTTCCTCTAACTGCATAATATTGAGCGCTTTTTCAATAGAACGATCAATATCACCCGTAAGTATTATCCCTTCTACTTGCCGTAATATAGCCGGCATTCTATTACCACTCGTTCTGTGTTCGCTATCACTTATCTCATCTTCTGAATTTTGAACAAGATTATTTACAATTCTTAATCGACGAGCAAACGTGTCTTTAGTAACGGTTGCGCGGTTTTGAAGATATACTACGATAGCGTACAAGAGAATAATCCTATTTAACGGAAAACTTCTGTTACCATTACCCGATACATCTGCATAGTTCCTTAAACAATCCTCAAAAATATCAAGTTTATAACGAGTTTCTACCTTGATTTTTCCTTTTTCGTGATTATACGAAATGAAGTTTTCAATAAACTCAGTAGGTGTCAAACCATCTAAATTACACCAACAATCAAAGAATTTTTCTAATTGAATAATGTTATCCTCAACACCGTCTGCATCCTTAGAAAAATACTCTCTTTGCAAATCGAACTCATCCGTACTTTTACCCTGCGTAGTTCCGCCTTTTCTATAACAAATGATATCGCAAACAAATCTAAAATATCGAAGAAATTCGTCGTCAATGACATTGTCCGTTCCCCTATAATGCCATAACATATCAGTCCAGTCAATATCAATTTTTCGCATTATTCGCTTAGCGGTTTCTTCGTTAATTTCACGAAGACTATGTTCTAATTCCGCCTTAAAATGCTCAAATTGACTTAACGGCTTACCTCGTGAATTCATTTTTATATAAAGTTCGTCAGTTAACCCCATATCTTTTATGGGGAGAAAATAGAAAGATATTGCTCCCTCTTTTAACCTTTGCCATATTCCGTCAGTATCTCCAAAAACCTCGGATATTGCGTCTAACATAACCAGCATTGAACTTATCGTTGGGTCTTTGCTCCAGTCGAGCGGAAACCACGCTTGGTCTATAATTTCCTCTGAAATTTTGCAAGCGAAAGACGGCTCGTATCTGTCCACTAAATACGAACAAAAATCTCGCGCGCTATACCGCGTTTCATAACTAAAATTTTTCAAAAAAGCGTATTCTTCCTGAGCAATTTTTTCCTTTTTTGCTACGTAATAATGCAATAGAAAAAGCGTCGTTAAGCGTTGCTGACCATCCAAAGGCGTCATAACGCCATTTTTATCTATGTCGCCGTAAACAAAATCAAGCGTTATATTATTTCCCATAACGGCTTTGTGTAACGAATTTAGAAAACGACTGCGCACGCGCTTAACTTCAGCGTCTTTTCTTCCTTGCGCGTAATCTCTTTGTATAATCGGAATTACAATTTTGCGAAGTTGTACGATTTCTTCGTCAATCTCAAAATCGGCTGTAAAGATATCAATAAAGGTATGCATAGAAGTGCTCATATTTATTCAGCCTCCTTTTCGAGAATAATCTTATTTTCTCCAAGATATTTTGCAAGCACTCGATTGATATTTTCAATATAAGCGATACGGTCTGCCTGTCCCCAAAAATGCAATTGATTTTTTGCTGAAGGCGTATAGTATTTTAGAAAAACCATTTTCGTGCAGAACGGTATATATTGTCCTGCCTTATCCATTTCAACAATTGCATTTCGCTTAACGTCAAAAGTTGAGTTGTTTAACGCTGCGTTATCCCTCGTATTTAACAGCGCCAAATTTGCAATAGAGTGTAGGTATTCAGTATTTCCTTCTGCCGATAAAAGCGATAAAACTTCTTCTTGTATTTCCTCAAACGCGCTACGCTCTAATTTTAATTGCGCAATTGCCTTTTTCATCCGTTCTATTAATTCCGTCGCATTGCCGTTTATCGATTCTATTGAGGGAATATGTAATTGCAACCACTCTTTCCACTGTTCCTGCTTTTGCATACCTTCGGATTGTTGGGCGTGGATATGTTCCAAACTCCAGACCACTTTACCACCCTTTTGGTACTTAAACTGATCAAACGGAAAACGCTGTGTTTGTCCGTCTATTTGACAAACCGATTCAACATTAAACAACAGTAGCAACCTACTGATACGATTGTAATCATACGTTTTATCGTAACTTAGTTCTGCGTAATTTGGTTTAATTTTAATGCTTTCTTTAATGTAATCGTCAAGCATACTCTTAAAAGAATTCTTCGTCTTTCCTATTGATTGAGAATAAATGCTTTGCAAAGTATATGCTCCAGATGCAATCAAATAGCCGATTTTATGGTATAAATCGTGATTTTCATACCAGTCCTTTAATATAAGAAAAGTATGTTGTATACCTTTCCATATATCATCTAAATTGCTTTGTTTCTTTAATTCGTCAAAATAGAAGAAAGTATAGTACTTATCCTTACTGTTATTAGGTTTAGACGCGATAAGGTCGAGTATTAAATCAATGCGAGTTTGATATCCGGAATTATATTGATTAGTAAGAAAATACCAAAAACTATCGTTATGCAATTCTTTTTCGATATTATCCCATTGCAACGATATCTCTTCTTGTTTTTCCCTATCCATAGATATCGTATTATCACGACTTAAAAACATTGCTTTAACAAGTTCTGCGCTTGTGAGTGGAATTTTCCCGATATTTAAGCGCGTGAAAAGGGCGATAGCATCCTCATTTTCACCCACTTCATACCAAATTATTTTAACGTTTTCATCAAAAAATTTATTAATATTCGTTAAAGTAGACTTCTTGTCCTTATTCGCAAACCAATCCTCGATTGTTTCGTATGCATTACACAAAAACCAAAAATCTATATTATCGTCTTTTTGTGTTTTATCTATACATGAAAGAAATTCTTGAGACTTCTCTCTCGTTTCATATATCAATGAAAAGCGGGGCTCATCTAAAAATCCCATACTTGCAACGTTCATATATTTATAGATAAGAAATAGCGTCGTTAAGCGTTGCTGTCCGTCTATTAATTCAAAACGCTCCCCCGATTTACGCACTACTACGGGCTGAAGACAATAATTCTTCGTTCCATTTGCATAAATATCATCCAAAAGGCGAGTAACTTCAATAGTTCCCCATCGATACCCTCTTTGATATGAAGGAATATAAAAATCGCCTTGAATAGATCCAACGAGTTTCGTTTCAAGTTTTATCTCTGCATTTATCATACACATTTTCCTTTAATAATATTTTTTCTAAGATGTTTAATTCTTTTTGCGGAGGATATCGCCGGCACTTAGGGGGAGGGTGGTATAAAGTTTTACGATTTGTTTTACTAAGAACGCGTCTTGGATTTGTTCGCCCTTTTCGTTTTCCATACGCTCGACTATGATTTTTGCGTTATGGTTAGCGGAGGGAGAAAGCACTTCAAGTTCGTCGCCCACTTTAAATCGATTGCGCATCTCTACTATTATTCCGCCGTCGAAGGTGTCTTTAACGAGGGCAATAAAGTCGTAGTTTTGCTTGGGCTTTGAGGTTTCGTAGCACTCGTTATTCTTGGTATCGCCAAGATAAAATCCCGTGCAGTACATTCTATGCGAAGGCTTTTTAAGATCTTCGATGATATCGTTGGGGCAAGTAAATTTACCCTCCGATTTTTGATATATATCTATTGCTCTGCGATATGCGTTTACGACGGAGGCTACATAGTAAGCGGTCTTTACTCTGCCTTCGATTT
The DNA here is from genome assembly GCA_045532295.1 of Pumilibacteraceae bacterium. Lineage (GTDB taxonomy): Bacteria > Bacillota > Clostridia > Christensenellales > Pumilibacteraceae > UBA10677. The sequence continues at coordinate 95,757 of JAZSFP010000014.1, forward strand.
TGAACGAAGTTACGCCTGCGGAGGCGAGCGCGTCGATATGCTCGACCATATTCATATCCTTACTATTTAGGATATAAGTGCCTCGCTCGTCTTCCATAATTTCCATTTCATCCGTTCTATTTTTCTCGCGAATAAAATACTCCCAACGGCAACTTTGAGCGCACTCGCCACTGTTTCCACTTCTGCCCGTTAAAAAGTTACTTAGAAGGCATCTACCCGAATAGGATATACACATTGCGCCGTGAACGAACGCCTCAAGTTCGATATCGCTCGGAATATAGTCGCGGATTTTTTTAATTTCTGGTAAGGATAATTCGCGAGAAAGAACGAGCCTCTTAAAGCCCATATTTACGTATTCCATTGCGGAATATTTATTAGTTAAGTTGGCTTGCGTACTCAAATGGAGGGGTACGTGGGGCGCGAATTTCTTGATTTTGGACGCTACGCCTATATCGGAGACTATTGCTCCGTCGGGACGGATTTTATCAAGTTCAGTCAAAAATTCGTCCATTTCGTCAAAATCGGCGTCGTGAGCGAAAATGTTTATAGTAATATAAACTTTCTTATTGAGTTTGTGGCAATACTCTACCGCGCTTTTAAGTTCGTCAAGCGAAAAGTTATCGGCAAAGGCGCGTAGTCCGTATTTTTTATAGGCTAAATACACTGCATCCGCGCCAAAGTAGATTGCAGTTTTTAGTCTTTCAAGGTTGCCTGCCGGGGCAAGTAGTTCTATCATTTTACTTTTCACCTATCCTTTTTTTATGCTTAAACTCATTCCGTCGCCAACGGGAAGAATACTCGTAGTAAAATTCTCGTCGTCACGAAGAGCGCATAAAAATTTATCAAGTCCGTTTATTATAGTGGATTTACTCTTTTGCGTTTCGGTCTCGCCCGTTACCATACCGTTATAAAGCACGTTGTCGCAAAGCAATACGCCTCCGTTTTTTAACATTTTTTTTAGGTGCGGAAGGTATTCGATATAACGGGTTTTCGGTCCATCCATAAAGATAAAGTCGAACTGCCCGTCTATAAGGGGGACGATTTCACTTGCGTCTCCTACGAAAAGCGTTACTCTATCGCTAAGCCCTGCTCGAGCAAAATATTCCTTTGCTTTTTGGGCAGTGTCTTCCTTGATTTCTATGGTGTAGAGTTTTTCGCCACCGTTTTTTAAGATGATTTGCGAACTGTATCCTATTGCCGTGCCGATTTCCAAAGTTTTTTGGGGCTTTACGAGCATAACGATTTGCTTTAAAAAGGCGGAGGACTCGGGTAATAGTACGGGTATAAAATGCTCGTCGGCATACTCGGTCATTTCTTTAAGTAATTCGTCGCGCTCATCAGCAAGATGCTCACGGATATACTCTGAAGCAATTGATGGTGTCTTAAATGCCATAATTAGTATTCCATTATTACGGGGATAATCATCGGGTTACGGCGAGTGCGTTTATAAAAGAGGTTTTTAAGTTCTTTTCTTATTGAGTTTTTAACGCCCGTCCACTCTTCTACGCCCTTCAGATCAATATTTGAAAGCGCGTTTCTTAAGACTTCTTTTGCCTCCGTTACTATCTTTTCGGACTCGTCTTTAGTGTACATAAATCCTCTTGAAGTGATGTCCACTCCAAAGATTTCTCCGCTAAGCGAATTGATACCAACTACCGCTACGATCATACCGTCTTCGGCAAGGTGTTTACGGTCACGAAGTACCGTACTTCCAACGTCGCCAACGCCAAGACCGTCCACTAAAAGACAGCCCGATGGCACGGAATCTGCATAACGTATGCTATTTTTCGTGACAAGAGCCACGTTTCCGATATCAGTTATAATGATATTTGAAGAGGGCGTTCCCATCTTTACGGCAAGTTCGGCGTGCTTTTGAAGATGACGGCGTTCACCGTGAACGGGAATAAAGAATTTGGGTTTAATGAGCGAGTGGATAAGTTTTATTTCATCTTGACAAGCGTGACCGGAGGCGTGAATTTCGGCAAGGCTTTCGTAAATTACCTTTGCGCCACGGCGGTAGAGGTTGTTGATAACGTTATAAACCATACGCTCGTTGCCGGGAATAGGCGATGCGGATATAATTACCGTATCGTTAAAACCGATATTGATTTTGGGATACTCGTCACTTGCAATGCGGGCAAGCGCGCTCATAGGCTCACCCTGACTTCCCGTTGCGATTATGCAAAGGTTTCTATCGTCTTCTTTATTGATTTGTTCTATGTCGATAATTTGGTTTTTGTCAAGTTTGAGTTCACCGATACTGCCTGCGTACTCAACGATATTTATCATACTTCTACCCGCAAAAGCCACTTTTCTCTTGTAGCGTTTTGCTATGTCGAGAATTTGCTGAAGTCGGTGGATATTCGACGCGAAAGTCGCGATGAAAATTCGTCTTTCAGGGTTCTCGGCAAAAATATGGTTAAGCGAGTCGCCTACTCTACTTTCGCTCATACTTGAGCCTGCGCGTTCAATGTTCGTGCTTTCAGCAAGAAGTAAGAGTACGCCTTTTTGTCCGATTTCGGATATACGGCGAAGGTCGATGAGGTTGCCGTCGATAGGGGTAAAGTCTACCTTAAAGTCGCCCGTATGGAATACTACGCCGATAGGGGTGGTTATACAGAGCGCGCAACTGCCTGCAATGGAGTGGCTTACCTTTACGAACTCGACTTTGAAGTTATTGCCGATTTCCACTACGCTTTTTTGTTTGATTACGTTGAGGTTGCCCTCTACTTTTTGCTCGCGAAGTTTAGCGTCTACGAGCGCAAGCGTGAGTTTCGTTCCGTAAACAGGAACGGGGATATCTTTCAAAAAGTACGGGAGCGCGCCTATGTGGTCTTCGTGACCGTGGGTAAGCACTACCGCTTTTACTTTGTCTTTATTAGCGAGAAGATAGTTATAGTCGGGGATTACGAGGTCTACACCGGGCATATCTCCACCGGGGAAGGTGTCGCCACAGTCGATTACGATGATTTCGTCCTCGTACTCGAGCGCCGTCATATTTTTACCTATTTCGCCTACTCCGCCCAAAAATACTACTTTGAGCGCTGATTCGTCAATGTTTCTACGCAATTTATACCTCCAAGTAAGAGTTTTTAACACGAAAATTCTATTCGGTTTTCTTGACAACGAAAAACTGACGCAGGCATAGCCTAACGAAAATTCCGCGATAAGATGCCGAATTTAAAAACCCTTCAATTAAGTTTAATGTTTTCTATTTATATTATACAAGATTGCGAAGAAATTGACAACCGTTTTTGCGGTATTTATGGGAAAATTATACGATTATTTTGAAAGAGTTCGGGGTTTTTCGACGGGATTTTGCAGGGAATACTATAATTTTCACCGATGATGCGTCCAAAGTGTTTGCCCGTTACCGTCGCTCCGTCCAAAATTACGCACTCGTCCACTTCCGCGCTCGAGGCTATGCGAACGTTATTTCCTATAATTGAGCGTCTTACTTTGCCTAAAATTATGGTGTTTTTACCCACGAGGTTGCTGTTGCGTTTGCTTGGCTCGATTACTTTTGAAGGCAGACTTGGATAAAAGCCTCCGTTTAGAAGATGGAAGTTTTCGTTATAGTAGGAATTTATATCGCCTACGTCGCACCAGTAGCCGTCGTGGATATAGGCGTTTAAGCCGTTACCCACGAGCGAGGGAAAGAGGTTGCGAGAAAAGTCGAAAGGGACTTTATCGGGGATTAGCGAAAGGACGCTTTTGTTTACGATATATACGCCCGTGTTTACGAGGTTGCCGTAAACGGAGGTTTTAGGCTTTTCCACGAACCCCGTTATTTTGTTCTCGTTTAGTCTTACGACGCCGTAGAGCGAGGGATTTTGAACGGTGGTTACCGCCATAGTTACGAGCGCGTTGCTCCTTTCGTGTTCCCACGCCATACGCTCGAGGTCAATATTCGATATTCCGTCTCCGCTGATGACGAGAAAGGTTTCGTCGAGCATATTTTGAGCAAGTTTGACCGCGCCTGCAGTACCAAGAGGTTTCGTTTCGTGGGAATAACTTACCTCTATTCCTCGGTAACTATCGCATAAGGATTTTACTATTTCGGGTTTATAGGCGAGCGTAAATACCGCGCGGTTTATCCCGAAAGCGTTTATATGCGATATTACGTAGTCAAGCACGGGGCGGTTTGCGAGCGGAAGACAGGGCTTGGGGCAGTTTTCAGTTAACGGCGCAAGTCTGCTCCCTACTCCGCCCGATAATACTATTGCGTTCATAATTTACTCCTTTTGTTTTCTTAATGGTATTATTTGGAAAAAAGGAAAAATTATGTAAAAGAAAACCCCTTGCTCTTAACAAGGGGCTTGAGGGCTTAGAAAAGCGGTTTGCATTTTTCAGTAACTTGTTTAGGTTTGTCTTGTGGTATAGCCGTAGCGTTTAGTTTATTTGCGATTTTGTCCGTATTCTCTACTAAGCGAGCAAAAGCGCAAATCAAGAACGAAGCGATTGACAAAATGAAGCAAACTACGAACGACAATATAATAGCAAAAGTCCAAGCGGTTACCGGGTCAGTAGATTTGCTGAAAAATATGATACTCATTATAAACAATATACTCGTGATAATAACGTCAATCACAAATAAAATTTTTCCCATTCTTTTTAAGTTTTGTGCAATTTCTTCATCAAACATTTCTTTTTTTCTCCTTTTTATGTAATAATAATATTATATCAGGTCTTTTGACCTATGTCAAGACTTTTGACCTAAAATAGTATATAATTTTTTTATGGTATATATTGAAGTGATAAAACAAATAATGATTGAGAACAATTTAAGTCAGCAAAAACTTGCCGACGCTTTAGGGGTAAATCAAACTACGGTAAGTCAATGGTTGCTTGGGAAGAAAAAACCCGGGTACGATAGCATTGCTCTTCTATGCAAAAAGTTTGATATTGAACCTAACGATTTGTTTGAATTGTAAGAAAAAACCGCATACGTATGCGGTTTTTTTGTTTTTTAGATACACTCTACTCGCTTGCGCTCGGTATATACGTCGACCAGCAAAAAGGTTATATTTACTTGGGAGATTCTATCACTTCGCCTACGGCTCGTTCCAGAATGACACGACCAAGGCGGTACGCTACTCTCCTCGGCTAAGGACACTTGACCAAGGCGGTACGCTACTCTCCTCGGCTAAGGGCACTTGACCAAGGCGGTACGCTACGCTCCAGAATAACGTCCACGGCACGCGTGTTGGGGGCGTACAACGATAAGATAAACAAAAATACTCCGATTGCTCGGAGTATTTTGTAGTCGTTTGGCGTTAGAAAATACAAGCAAGACGCGAAAGTGATTTGAGTTTGGGTATGAGTGTACAAAGACGTACTCGATTGCCCAAACGAAAATCTACTGACAAAGTATTGCGTAGTATTTTGTAGCCAAAATTATTCGTTGTCGTTAAGGCAAGCAATACCGGGAAGAACTTTACCTTCGAGGTATTCAAGGGACGCGCCACCACCGGTAGAGATGTGGGTTACCTTGTCTGCAAAGCCAAGTTGAGCAACTGCTGCTGCGGAGTCGCCACCACCGATGATGGTGATTGCGCCGTCGTTATCAGCGAGCGCTTGAGCGATTGCGCGAGTACCTACTGCGAACTTCTCCATTTCGAATACGCCCATAGGTCCGTTCCAAACGACCGTTTTTGCGTTTGCGATTTCCTCTGCGTAGAGAGCAACGGTCTTAGGACCGATATCGAGGCCTTCCCAGTCAGCAGGGATATCGCCTTCAACGATTTGGGTATTAGCGTCGGGAGCGAACTTGTCTGCGATTACGTTATCAACGGGGAGAAGGAGTTTAATGCCCTTATCCTTTGCTTTAGCCATAAGTTCTTTTGCAAGTTCGATTTTGTCTTCTTCAAGAAGTGAGTTGCCTACTTCGTAGCCGAGAGCCTTACGGAAGGTATAAGCCATACCGCCACCGATGATAAGGCTGTCGCACTTGTCGATGAGGGACTTAATAACTTCAATCTTGTCGCTTACTTTAGCGCCACCGAGGATTGCAACGAAGGGGCGAACGGGGTTCTCCACTGCTCCGCCGAGGAATTTAAGTTCCTTCTCGATAAGGAAACCGCTTACTGCAACGGGCGCAAAGCCGTACTGAACGATACCTGCGGTGGTTGCGTGAGCGCGGTGAGCAGTACCGAACGCGTCGTTTACGTATACGTCACAGAATTGAGCGAGTTTTCTGCAAAGTTCTTCGCTGTTCTTCTCTTCGCCTGCGTCGAAACGAGTGTTCTCTAAAAGAACGATTTCGCCTTCCTTGAGCGCGGATACTTTTGCTTGAGCGTCCTCGCCTACGATATCGGTTGCAAAAGTTACTTTGCCGTCAAGAAGTTCGTTAAGACGGTCTGCAACGGGCTTAAGAGTGAACTTTTTGGGGTCTTTCTTCTTTGCCTTTTCGATATACTCGGCTTTTGCCGCTGCCTGCTCGCTTTCGGGAAGGGCTGCAACTGCTTTCTTCTCTTTCTTGGTAAGTCCAAAACCTTCGGTGAAGATGTTGTGGGGCTTGCCCATATGCGAACAAAGGATGAGTTTTGCGCCCTTTTCCATTAAGTACTTAATGGTAGGAAGCGCGCCCATAATTCTGTTCTCGTCGGTAATGTTGCCGTTCTCGTCAAGGGGAACGTTAAAATCGCAACGAACGAGGACTTTCTTTCCTTTTACTTCGATGTCTCTTACGGTCTTCTTGTTCATAATTTGTACTCCTTATGAAAAATATTTTTTCCTTATATATTTTAATCTTTCAAACAATTTTAGTCAAGTCTTTTCGTACACTTATCAATAGAATTAAAAAAATATTTTAAAACTGCCCCTTTTTGCTTGCATATTTCTTTTTTTTATGATATTATATATGCGTTCGCAAGAATATGCCACTATAGTCTAGCGGTTAGGACGTTGGCCTCTCACGCCGAAAACAGGGGTTCGATTCCCCTTAGTGGTACCAAAAGAAAACGGATACTGTTTAGTATCCGTTTTTCTTTTTACCCGTGGAGAAGAGAACTCAAAACCAACGGTTTTGATTGTTCGCTCAGCCGAGCCTACGAAGTAGGCGAACGCCACGAGCAACGCGAGTATTCCCCTTAGTGGTACCACAAACCCCCACCAAAACAGGTGGGGGTTTTCGTATCACACGGGGAACGAACAAAATTTGTAAGCAAATTTTGTTCGCGAACCAACCCGAGCGATATGCGAGGGTTAGTTCCAAAGGTACGCCAAGAAGCGTACCGCTTCCCCCTTAGTTATTTTTTTATCTTATATATAGACAAACTTTCACAAGAGCGAATTGCACAAAAAAAAGCGGTTTTTGTAAGCGTTAAAGACATTGCATAGGGGCTGAGGGTTATGTTATAATATATATATAGATCATAGATTAAGCGAGGGGTTTTTATGAAAATTAAAAAACTTATTGCGCTCATTTTGGTCGTTATGACTGCTTTAATGGGTTGTGGCGAGCCGGAGCATATTCACGTTTTTGACAGAAGAAAGTATGAAGAACAGTATTTAGCAGTTCCTGCTACTTGTCAAAGGCGCGCGGAATACTTTTTCGTGTGCGAGTGCGGAGCAAAGGGCGAGGACACTTATATTTACGGTGGTGTTAAGGTTCACTCTTACACCAAGGAAGTCGTGTCTGACGAGACTTTGAAGTTCGAGGCTAACTGTTCGCAAGCGGCGAGGTACTATTATTGCTGCTCTATGTGTGGCGTTATGGGTAATTCTCTTTCCTTTGATTACGGCGAGCCTAACCCCACTGCTCACGATTTTTCGTACAAGAACACGAACGCAGTTTACATTAAGAGCGAGCCTACGGCTACTTCGCCTGCGGAATACTTCTACACTTGCGCAAGTTGTGGCAAAAAGGGTGATACGTCGTTTACCTTTGGCGAACCGCTTAGAGAATACACGGAGGCGGAAAAGGTTGATTATCGTCCCACTTCGTTGACGCTTTCGTTATACGACGCCGAGACTTCTACTTACGGATTTACTTATAATACCGCTAAGCGTCCGCTTAGACCTACCGTGCAGATTGCAGAGGGCTCTACGCTTGGGGAAAATTACCTTGAGTACGACGGCACGATGAACAGTTACTCTGCTTACGACGATAACGGCAAAGAGATTGAGTTCTATACCGTTAAGGTGGAAGTTCCGTTAAAGAAAAACACGACTTATACTTACCGCGCTTTCGATAAGTACGCTAAGGCGGAGGGCAAGACGGTTACTTTCACTACTCTTGACCCCGATACGCAACAGTCGTTTAAGTTTGCGCATATTAGCGACACGCAGGTGGAAAACGGTGGCACGAGCGGTGGTTCGTACTTCGGCGAAGTTCTTAATCAAATTCAAAAGGGTGATACGGACTTTATCGTGCATACGGGCGATATTGTTCAAAACGGTAAGTCGGAAGGCGACTGGAAGGCTATGCTCGACGCTAACTTTAAGTACCTTTCCGTTATGCCTATTATGGCAATTTCGGGCAACCACGACACAGGGTCTTACGGCAATTCTTTTGCGCACGACAGACACTTTAATTACAAGATGCCCGAGCAAAACACTACTAACGGCGTGTTCTATTCCTTTAAGTACGGTAACGCAAAGTTTATTATGCTTAACACTAACGATATTCCCAAGGCGCGCTTAGGTAACGCGCAGTTCGAGTGGCTCAAGACGGAACTTGAGGACGACGATTGTACTTGGAAGATCGTTTCAGTGCATATTCCTCTCTACTCGGCGGGTATGTGGGGCTCTGACCCGAATAAGAATTCCAACACGCTCGGTCTTCGCGAGCAATTACAAAAACTCTTCTACGATAACGGCGTTGACCTCGTTCTTCAAGGTCACGACCACCTTATTTCCAAGACTTATCCTCTTAACGGCGAAGGCAAGAGAGACGTGCTTTCCCCTACTCGTACTATCGGGGATATTGAGTACACGGTTTCTCCCGACGGCGTTACTTACGTTATGAACGGTACGGGTGGCAATCAGACGCGTTCGCCCTTTGAACAAAATATTCCCGTTCAATATAAGTACGCTACGGCAAGCGAAAAGCGTTCGTGGGCTGAATTTGAAATAGACGGCAATCAACTTACCGTTGACGTTAAGTACTACGACGGCTCGGTTAAGTCCTACGCTAAATGGGGTATAATTAAAGAGTAAAGAAAGTATAAAGAAAGCAGGCTCTATTGAGTCTGCTTTTTCTTTTATTTCTTCTTGTCTTTTTCAAGGTCTTCGGCTATTTGTTTGTAGGTTTTACGCAATCGCAGATAGTAAACGAACGCGCTTATTAAACATATTACGCCTACAACTATGCCTATTGCTAAACTGTTATCTCCTTTTGAAAGCAACGGGAAAAGCACCATAACGAGCACTCCAAGGACGATTTCAATGATAATCCTTGCTCTCATTACCCCTACGGCGTACTTTTGATAGTAAAATTGTTTTTGCTCTTCGCTTTCAAAATTGATTTTCATATTTTTTCCTATAAAGAGGTATTTGGTTTGTAAATACTTAAGTGAGGATTTTTGTGATGATTTTCGTCAAACGCGAGAGGGTCGTATCGGAAATACGTCCGTCGAGCGTTTGTACGAAAAGCGCGCAAAAAGACCACTTAAAATTCGGCGTTGCCTACCGTACGAGGATACGGCAACACATCTCTTATGTTTGCTACGCCCGTAAGGTACATAATGATACGCTCAAAGCCGAGACCAAAGCCGGCGTGTTTAGTACCACCGAAACGACGGAGGTTGAGGTACCACCAGTAGTCTTTCTCTTCAAGACCAAGTTCCTTCATTCTTGCAAGGAGAACGTCAAGGCGTGCTTCTCTTTGACTACCGCCGATGATTTCGCCTACGCCGGGAACGAGGAGGTCCATTGCCGCTACCGTTTTGCCGTCGTCGTTAAGGCGCATATAGAACGCTTTGATATCCTTGGGATAGTCGATAAGGAAGATGGGCTTTTTATAAACTTCTTCGGTTAAGTATCTTTCGTGTTCGGTTTGAAGGTCGATACCCCACTCTACCGGATACTTAAAGTCTTTCTTTGCTTTTTTAAGCACCTCGATTGCCTCGGTATAGGTTACTTTCGCATAGTCCGCGTCGCGAAGCGCGGTAAGGCGGTCAAGGAGGGTTTTGTCTACGAACTTATTGAAGAATTCGATTTCTTGTTTGCAGTTGTTGAGGACGTGGTTGATGATGAACTTAATCATATCCCACGCAAGCGCCATATCGTCGTTAAGGTCAGCAAACGCTATTTCAGGCTCAATCATCCAAAACTCTGCGGCGTGGCGAGCGGTATTAGAGTTTTCCGCGCGGAAGGTAGGTCCAAAGGTATAAATCTTACCAAAAGCCATAGCGTAGGTTTCACCCTCAAGTTGTCCGGACACGGTAAGATTTGCGCTCTTGCCGAAGAAGTCCTGAGAAAAGTCTATTTTTCCCTCCTCGGTTTTGGGTAGATTTTCAAGGTCGAGCGTGGTTACTCTGAACATTTCACCTGCGCCCTCACAGTCGGAGCAGGTTACGATGGGCGTGTGAACGTAAACGAATCCACGGCTATGGAAAAATTCGTGGATAGCGAACGCGACTTCACTTCTCACTCTAAACACTGCTGAGAAAAGATTTGTTCTGGGGCGGAGGTACGCTTGCTCACGCAAAAACTCTACGGTGTGGCGCTTGGGTTGGAGGGGGTACTCAGGAGTAGACGCGCCCTCTACCGCGATTTCATTTGCCTTAATCTCGAAGGGTTGTTTTGCTCCCGGGGTAAGCACGATTACGCCCGTAACTACGAGCGCCGCGCCTACGTTTTGCGATGCGATTTCGTCGTAGTTGTTTATTTTATCGCGCTCGAATACTACTTGAAGGTTTCCAAAGCACGAGCCGTCGTTAAGGTCGATAAAGCCAAAGGCTTTGCTATCGCGAATATTTCTTACCCATCCGCCTACGGTAATGGTCTTACCGTCGAAAGCGCTGGGATTTTCGTATAAGTTTTTAACGTATTCTCTTATCATTTCTGCTCTCCATAAAGTTCGTTAGGTTAATTATAGCATATCGGCTAATTTTTTTCAATAAAAAAAGAGGCGTTTTTTAAACAATTTGCCTCTTTTTGCGCTATATTCCTAAAAGTTTATTTACTATTGCGTTAAGGCGCGCGTAGTTTTGCGCAAGGTGGTTATAGTCGCGATAACAGTTTCCGTACACTTCCAAAAGCACGGTTACGTCGGTGGTACGAGTTGCAAGTTCTTTTAATAGTCTTTCAAAGTTGTATCTGCCTTCAAGGGGAAGCGCAGGATTGTTCTTTGCATCCATATCGCAGATATGCACGGTAACGAGTCGGTCTTCCATTGCGTCGAGGAATTTGAGGGGCTCAATACCACTGTAAATGGCTTGCTTTACGTCGAGGGTTGCTTTGAGTTTGGGGCAATGTTCTTTGAGCATTTTGAAAAAGTCAGGGGTCGTGCAGTACGCCCAGCATACGTTTTCGTACGCTATCTGTATTCCGTAACTTTCCGCTATATCGCAAAGTTGGTTGAGCCTTTCGGTAAACTTGGGAATATCAATATTGAGCGGACGGTCCACTTTTGCGAACGGTCCGTGGAAGGTGTAATACTTCGCTCCGAGCGCATAACCTGCGGAGCATACTTTTCTAAAGGTCATTTCCGCGTCGTCGCGTATTCTGTCGTAGCACGAAAACAGTTCGGGCTCAAAGCAAGTGCCGTGAGCGTGAATTGAGTGTACTTTTATGCCGTTCTTTCTCTCAACGAGCGCGTCCACGAAGGGTTTTTCGTATTCGCTAAAGGTATTGAGGAAAACTTCCGTTACGTCTACACCCATTTGGTTGAGGACGGCAAAAGTATTTTCGATATGCTCCTTGCCGTAAAAGCAAGCAGTTGATACTCCTAATTTCATAACTTCTCCTAATTGTTTTTTTGGATAGCCTTAAAGATTGTACCATTTTTCGCCTTTTAAAAGCAACCTTTTTGATAGGTCAAAACAACCAAAAAAGTTTGGCTAATATATACAAAATGCCTAATTTATTGAGTTTTGTAAGTAAAAATAGCGTCTTAAAACGGAAAGGCGAGCAGAAAAAGAGAGCGGAAAAAACTCCGCTCCCTCACTTTAATTTAGGTTAGATAAGGTATTCGTCCTTTTTAACTGCGCCGTTAATCTCTTCCATTTTAGCCTCGTAGCCTGCTCTTCCAAGCATAGCGAAGGTTGCTTTCTTTCCTTCTTCAACGCCGGGTTGGTTGAAGGTGTCGATATTCATAAGCGCGCCAGCAAAAGCGGTTTCGTACATAAAGTACATTAAGAGTTCGCCTACGGTTTCTGCGTTTACTTGGGGAAGGGTAATGGTGAAGTTTGCGCGTTGAGCCTTGCGAAGAGCGAACTCGGTTGCTTTTCTTTCAGCGTTGATAAGTTCGTTCATCGTGTGGCCTTTGAGGAAGTCGCAAGCGTCCACTTCTCTATCGTCGGTAATGGTTACGGTGGAGCGGAAGTCGTCAACTGCGAGGAAGGTTACTACCTTATCGAAAGGTCCTTCGGTGTAGAGTTGGACTTGGCTATGCTGGTCGGTTACGCCCAACGATTTAGCGGGAGTTTGACCTGCGTTTACTACTCTGCCGTCGTTATCCACTGCTTTACCGAGCGACTCACCCCAGATTTGACAGTAGAAGTCAGCCATATATTTAAGGCTATCAGCGTAAGGCATAAGAACGCTTATGTTGTAGCCTTTCTTCATTGCCTCGTACTGCAAGAACGCGGTTAAGAGAGCGGGGTTTTTCTTAATATCCGTCTCTTCGCTTACTTTAGAAATGGTTGCAGCGCCTTTGAGCATTGCTTTAACGTCAAGACCAAGCACTGCGAAGGTTACGAGACCTACGGGGCAAAGTACGGAAAATCTTCCGCCTACGCCTTGTCCTACGCCGTAAATCTTAAAGCCTTCTTTTTCTGCAACTTTATAAAGCGTGCCTTTACCGATGGTGGTGGTTACGATAATTCTCTTCTTCGCCTCTTCTTCTCCAAGTTCCTTCTTCAAAAGCGCGTAGAGAATAAGAAATTGAGAGAGCGTTTCACTCGTTTCGCCACTCTTCGTTACTACGTTAAAGTACGCGGTTTTAAGGTCGATTACGTCTAAAAGCGCGCTCATTCTTTCGGGGTCTACGTTGTCTTCTACGTAGAGTTTGGGCGCGTTACGCTTTTCACGAGGAAGTTCGTTATGATGAAGGTGAATAAGCGAGGTCGCTACTGCAAGAGGACCAAGCGCGCTACCACCGATACCGAATACTACGAAACTTTCCGCTTTCTTTCCCACTTCTCCGCAGTAGGAAATGAGTTCGTTGATATAATCGTCCGCTACGAAAGGAAGGTCCGCCCACTCTTGCCAGCCCTTGCCTCTGCCGTCCATTACGGTCTTGTGGGCTTTTGCAATAGCGTCCGCTTGCTTTTCAAACTCGCAGGGACATATTCCCTTGTCGCCGATAGCGTCGGTCATCATATTGTTGTAATCGAATTTGAGTTTCATTTGTTCTTTCTCCTTATGTTTTTTCGCGTTAGAGGGCGGTGATACCGTTAGATACCACTGCCCCCTTGCGTAATATTATCGTTGTGTTGTTGCAATAGCCACTTAGGGCGTTTTTTGAGTTTCTATCGCTCCACTTCGTTTCGCTCGGTCGGTATAACATATCAAAGTTTAGTGAGCGCAAAGAAGTGCGTAACCGAGAGGTTTGGAAGTATTGCGACGCAGATTTTGCGTTTAAACTATCTAACGGTTTCGATTAAGCCGTAGTCGCCGTCGTTACGGGCGTAAAGGACGTTTACGTTTGCCGTTTCACGATTGAGGAAGACGTAGAAGTCGTGGCCTACGAGTTCCATTTCTTCAATTGCGTCCTCTACCGTCATAGGAACGAGGTTGTAGGACTTGGAACGAACGACTTTTTTAGCAGGCTCGGCTACCGTTTCGGCTACCTCAGCAGCAGCAAAGTCAATCTCTTTTACCTTGAACTTTTTGCTCTTCATCTTGTCGTGGTGACGGATGATTTGCTTTTCTATTTTGGGGATTGCAATATCAATTAGGTTGTACATATTGTCGCCCGATACTTCGGCGCGGGTTATTCCGTGTTGAACGGAAATGGTGATCTCGAGCGTTTCGATATCTTTGGACTTTTTAAGCATTATTTTCGCTTTGGTGTCCGTATCGAAAAATTTGTCGAGTCTGTCAACCTTTTTGGTAATGACGTCTTTCAGTTTGTCGCTTGCGTTGTAGTTTTTACACAGAAATTCGATTCTCATAATTAGAACCCCCCTTAAGTAATATTTTTCTGTATTTATATTATAACACGGATTTTTGCGATTTGCAATACCTTTTGCAAACTTTTACAAAGTTTTTTAAATAATTTTTATTTCTCCGCCGTAAAGCGTTACCGTTACCGTGTCGCCAGGGCGTTTTCTGCCCGATATTATGCACTCCGCTACCGCGTCTTCCATTTCTTGTTCGATAACTCTTCTAAGCGGACGCGCGCCGTACTCAATATCGTAGCCTTTATCCACGATATACTCAAGCGCCTCGGGAGTAATTTCCAAAGCGTAACCTCTATTTGATAGAGTTTTTGCGAACTTGTCGAGCATAATACCTGCAATCTCGCCGATATTCTCTCTCGTGAGCGAGTGGAAGTAGCAGATGACGTCGATGCGGTTGAGAAGTTCGGGCTTAAAGTATTTTTTTAGCGCTTGGGAAAGAATTTGTTTTTCATTTTCTCTTGCGTCGAAGTTGCCAAAGCCAAGGGGCGAATTTTTAAGTTCGCTTATGCCTGCGTTAGAGGTCATAATGATTACGGCGTTCTTAAAACTTACGAGTCTACCTTGAGAATCGGTAAGCCGACCGTCGTCAAGCAGTTGAAGAAGGAGGTTGAAAACGTCGGGATGTGCCTTCTCTATTTCGTCAAAAAGCACTACCGTATACGGTTTTCTGCGTACAGCCTCCGTCAATTGTCCGCCCTCTTCAAAGCCTTGATACCCCGGAGGAGCGCCGATAAGTTTGGATACTGCGTGAGCCTCCATATACTCGCTCATATCAATTCTAACTACTGAATTTTCGTCGTCGAAAAGCGCCTCGCCAAGAGCCTTCGTCAGTTCCGTTTTTCCCACTCCGGTAGGTCCGAGGAAAAGGAACGAGCCGATAGGACGAGAGGGGTCTTTCAGTCCTGCTCTTGCTCGTCTTATTGATTTCGATACGGCTACGATTGCCTCGTCTTGACCGATTACTCTGCCGTGGAGGATTTTTTCCATATTCATAAGCCGTTCGGTTTCACTCTCGGAAAGTTTGGTTACGGGTACGCCCGTCCATTTAGACACTATTTCCGCTATCTCTTCTTCGCCTACCGATATATCGCCGTGGACGTGAGTTACTTTGGCTTTGCTCATTGCCTCGTCTACGAGGTCGATTGCCTTGTCGGGCAAAAAGCGGTCGGTTATATAGCGGTCGGAAAGTTTTACCGAGGATATTATTGCCTCGTCAAGCAAAGTTACGCCGTGGAATTTTTCAAAGTTTGCTCTTATTCCCTTGATAATTTCTATCGTTTCTTCTACTGAAGGCGGATTTACCGTTACGGGTTGAAAACGGCGCTCGAGCGCTTTGTCCTTTTCGATATACTTTCTATACTCGTCAATGGTCGTTGCACCCACCGTTTGAAGTTCGCCACGGGCAAGATAGGGTTTTAAGATATCCGCCGGGGATACTTCGCCCTCTTTTGCGCCTGCTTGGGCGAGCGTATGGATTTCGTCAATAAAGAGAATTATATTGCCGTCTTCTCTAACCGCGTCAATTGCGCCCTTTAATTTTTCTTCGAGCGCGCCACGATATTTAGTGCCTGCAACGAGAGAGGCTATATCGAGCGAAAATACGCTTTTATTTAATAAATGCGGGGGTACGTCCCCTTCGATTATTGCTTTTGCAAGCCCTTCGACTACCGCGCTTTTACCTACGCCCGGCTCGCCGATAAGTACGGGATTGTTCTTAGTTTTTCGGCAAAGGATTTGGATAATTCGCTCTATCTCTTCCCGTCTTCCAACGATGGTCTCAATCTTATTTTCCCTTGCTTTTTGTGTTATATCAATGCCCATACCCTCGAGCGTAGCGGGAATTTGCGAGGGCGAATTCGTTTTATTCGTTTTTTGATACGAAGGCTCTATGTAGTCGTCTTCGTAATAATCCTCTTCCTCGTCTCTTTCGATTGCGCTTTTAATGTCGTCCATTAATAAAGGAATATTAACCAGGTACAGTTCGCGTAAAATCGTAGAGGCGTAGGAAGTTTCGTCTAAGAGCATTGCGTAAAGAAAATGCTCCGTTCCTATTGCGCTTTTGCCAAGCGCGGATATACAGCCTTGGGCGGACTCGAAGTTGTTCTTTATTCGCGCGGTAAAGTCTATATCGCCCATTACAGCAAGGTGCGGAGAACTTTCAAACACTTCCGCTAAATACCGCTCGTCTACTCCGTAACGCGACAAAACGCGCGCGCCCACGCTCTCTTCAGTTTGGATAATACCGAAAAGTATATGCTCCGTTCCTATCTCGGGGCTTGCGTATAAACGCGCTATTTCTTTAGCGTTCTTTAGAGCGTTATTAAGGTCGTCCGTTATTCTGTAATTCATAATCTCTCCATTAATTGCGCAATAATTCCTCAAAGGTCTTTCTTACTCGGCGCGCTCTATAAATCTGCTCTTCTATCTCGTCGTTAAAGATTAACTCCGAGCGCGACACGAGGGTGTAGTGTTGCATTTCGTCCATTAGTTCGTCGATTGCGCGGACGGGCATTAGCGGTAATATTCCGTAGTAAACGCCCAACTTTAACATACTGCAACAGCGTGAAAGTTCGTCTATGCTCATAAGGTGCGCGCTCACTGCCGTTCCAAGAGCGCGACAGATTTCGTCGGTCAGTTTGTCTTTATTCTTTACGAGCAAGGTTTCTCTCGCCCTCTCTTCCTCAACGCATAATTTTTCTACCGCCTCGCCCACGAGGTCGAGAATTTCTCGCTCGCTTAACCCAAGCGATACTCTATTAGATATTTGGTAGATAAAGCCGTGTCCGTCACTACCCTCGCCGTACACTCCGCGAACGGTAATTTCGTTTCCAAGTTCGGCTATCTTGCTCTTGAGTTTTTTAAGTAGTTTTAAAGCGGGAAGAAAAACCATTACGGAGGCTCGCATACCCGTTCCAAGATTAGTTGGACAAGCGGTTAGATAGCCCACTTTTGACGAAAAAGCGTAGCGGACTTTTTCTTCGAGCATATCGTCGATTTCTTCGCATTTCGTGTAGGCGTCGTGCAAACAAAACCCGGGCAGTATTACTTGAATACGCGCGTGGTCTTCTTCGTTGAGCATTACGCTTACCGTCTCGTCGCCGTCTACCGATACCGAACCAAACTCCGAACCCATTAGTTCTTTTGATATGAGGTGGCGTTCAACGAGCGCGCCCGTTTCCACTTCGCTCATCCCTCTTACTTTGAAGTTGTCAAAGTCGCTCGATAGGGCGTCGGTGATTTTCTTGGTTATCTCGCTCGCCATTTGCGCAGTTAGGCGAGAGGGAAAGGGATAAGAGCGAATATTTCTTGCAAGGCGTATGCGTGTGCTTATTATACTGTCGCGCATATCGTCTCTCATCGCTCGCCCTCCGTTTGCATTTTTTTCATTTGCGCTTTGATTTTGCTTACGCGAACGAAGTCGTCGTCCGCAATCGCTCTTTCTAATTCTTTAATTAGATATTCGTACCCGTCCTTACTGAACGCTTGCTCAGAGAGAGGGAATTTCCCTTCGTGCGTTACGCCTCTTTGGTAACTCTCGACGAACTGCTCAATCTCAGCGGAAAATTCTGCGTAACAATGCTCGCACCCAAGATAACAGGTGCGTAAAAACTCGTCCACCGCCGTTCCGCAGTAGGCGCATATTTTATTGTTATTCCACGAATTGCTCAATCTCTACGCCTGCCTCTTTAAGTAACTGCAATGAAAATTCATCGGGGTAGCCGTTTCTATATACTATACGCTGTATTCCACTGTTTATTATCATCTTTGCGCATATTACGCAAGGCTGGTGGGTACAATATAGCGTTGCTCCGTCAATAGCAATGCCCATCTTCGCCGCTTGGATTATTGCGTTTTGCTCAGCGTGAGTAGCGTAGCAAAGTTCGTGTTGAGTTCCGCTTGGAATATTCAGTTTACGGCGAATACACTCGCCTCTTTCCTTGCAACTTACTATTCCTGCGCTTGCTCCGTTGTAGCCCGTGGTTAGAATTCTTCTATCCTTTGCTATTACTGCGCCTACTTGACGATTCGTTTGGTAGCAACTCGACCAAGTAGATACCTGGTCTGCAAGTTCCATAAATCTTTTGTCCCACTTTGTTCCCTTCATTTTATCCATAGTTATTCTCCTTACTTTAGTATTATAACATATTCTTTATGCTTTTGGCAAGGGAAAAGCGAATATTTTTTTTGTCGACACTTTTCGCTCTTAAGTGCTATCACTCTTAAGGGTAGATTGCTAAAAATTTTTAAAAAGTGGCTCAAAACGCTTGCAAATTTTCTAAAAGTATTATATCATTATAGTAGCCTTATTTTTAGGGCTTTTATTTCGATAAATTTTGGAGGTATATATAATGACTATCAAACCCTTATTTGACCGCGTTGTTATTAAGAGCATCGAGGCTGAGGAAAAGACGGCAAGCGGAATCGTTCTTCTTGCTAAGGACCAAGAAAAACCCCAGATGGCTGAAGTTATTGCAGTAGGTCCGGGCGGTTTTATCGACGGTAAAGAAGTTAAAATGGAAGTTAAAGTTGGCGACAAGGTGCTTTGCTCTAAGTACGCCGGAAGCGAGTTTAAGGTGGACGGTGAGGAAGTTACTATTCTTCGCCAAAGCGATATTCTCGCTATCGTTGACTAATTTTTTGGAGGTTTTTTATTATGGCTAAACAAATTAAAACTGGTGAAGAGGCAAGAAAGGCGCTCGAGGCGGGCGTTAACGCGCTTGCTAACACCGTAAAGATTACGCTTGGTCCTAAGGGCAGAAACGTAGTGCTTGGCAAAAAGTACGGCGCTCCCCTCATCACTAACGACGGCGTAACCATTGCTAAAGAAATTGAACTTGAAGACGCTTTTGAAAATATGGGCGCGCAACTCGTTAAGGAAGTTTCCACCAAGACGAACGACGTTGCAGGCGACGGTACTACCACTGCTTGCGTGCTTGCTCAGGCGATTATTCGCGAGGGCTTAAAGAACGTGGCTGCTGGCGCTAACCCCATTATCGTTAAGAAGGGTATTGCCGCTGCTACCACCGCTACGGTTGAGTATCTTAAGTCCATTAGCAAGCCCGTTGAGAGCAAGACTGCTATTATGCAGGTTGCCGCTAACTCCGCTGCTGACGAAAAGGTAGGCGAACTTATTGCCGACGCTATGGAAAAGGTTGGTAAGGACGGCGTTATTACCGTTGAAGAGTCCAAGACTATGGACACTAACCTTACTATCGTTGAGGGTATGCAGTTCGATAGAGGTTACGCATCCGCTTATATGGTTACTAACTCCGATAAGATGGAGGCTGTACTTGACAATCCTCTTATTCTTATTACCGATAAGAAGATTTCCACTATTCAAGAACTTCTTCCCGTGCTTGAGCAAATCGTTAACCAAGGCGCAAAACTTTTGATTATTGCTGACGACATTGAGTCCGAGCCTCTTGCTACTCTCGTTGTTAACAAACTCCGCGGTACTTTCAACTGCGTAGTAGTTAAAGCGCCCGGCTTTGGCGACAGAAGAAAGGAAATGCTTAAGGATATCGCTATTCTTACGGGCGGAACGGTTATTAGTGAAGAAACTGGTCTTGACCTTAAGGAAGTTACTATTGATATGCTTGGTAGAGCGCGTCAAGTTAAGGTTGACAAGGATAACACCACTATCGTTGAGGGCGCTGGTAACGGCGAGGAAATCATCAATAGAATTAAGTCTATCCGCGCGCAGATGGAAGTTACCACTTCTGATTACGACCGCGAAAAACTCGCCGAGCGTCTTGCTAAACTTGCAGGTGGCGTTGCAGTAGTTAACGTGGGAGCAGCAACCGAGATTGAAATGAAGGAAAAGAAACTTCGTATCGAGGACGCGCTTGCCGCTACTCGCGCTGCAGTTGAAGAAGGTATCGTTCCCGGCGGTGGCGTTGCTCTTATTTCCGCTATCCCCACTCTCACTAAACTCGTTAAGTCTCTCTCCGGCGACGAGAAGACGGGCGCTATGATCGTGCTTAAGGCATTAGAAGAGCCTATCCGTCAAATCGCTCAAAACGCAGGTATTGACGGTGGCGTCGTAGTTAACAATATCTTAAACGCTAAAAAAGGCGCAAACTACGGTTACGACGCGCTTAAGAACGAGTACGGCGACGTTACTGCTCGCGGTATTATCGACCCGACGAAAGTTACTCGCTCTGCTCTTCAAAACGCTGCGTCCGTTGCATCTACTCTTCTCACTACCGAGAGCGTAGTTGCCGATATCCCCGAGCCCGAGCCCGTTGCTCCTGCCGGTGGTATGGGTGGCGGTATGTACTAAAAAAACGCATACGGTATATAAAAATAGAGAGAACAAGCAATTTGTTCTCTCTTATTTTTTTGCTAAAAATCAGTTATACGGCGGGACAGAAACTTTTGTTTAATGGATATACGCTCCGTACTCTTTTAGTTTTTTACGAAGAAGGTCGGTGTCTACTTTATGGATATCGTTGTTATTCGATTTAACCGCTAAAGCCGACGCAAGTCCTGCCGCCTCGCCCGTTGAAAGACAAGTTGCCATTATTCTACTTGCGCCTAAAACTCTACGCTCCGCGCTTATAATTCTGCCTGCAACGAGCACGTTTTTAAGGTTTATAGGACAAAGCGAACGGTAGGGAATACCGTGGCTTTCGCCCGGCGCGTACGGGGGATATTTATCGTACTCGTCACTCGTTTTATTAAGGTCGTGGCTATCGAACTCGTAGCAGTTTCTTGCTATCTCGTCGGGGAAGGTAGCGCGGTTGATATAATCCATATCTTTAAGAATATAATCGCCCACTATTCTTCTGCCCTCGCGAGTACCAAGCGTTACTGCGGTTGAGCCTATTCTTGCGTTGCCGTAGATTTTGGGGTATTTTTCTTTTAGGCGTTTAACGAGTTGCTCGACGAGGCGTCTACCTTTTATCGTGTTTTGCGACACGCTTACGGGGTCGATACTGTTTACTTCAGGAAGATGCCCTGCGTTAAAGCCGATGGACGACGAGCCAAGGACGGCGGTCGTTGAAAAGTTATCGTAAATAAGGTCGTATTCTTCGGGGTTTTCGGTAGGATAGATATGGTACATATTGACTTTATGGTACTCTTCCATATTTGCGTTCACGAGCGTAAAACAAAGAGTTCCTGCTTGCATATTACCGTTTTCGTCGCCAAGAAGGTACTTTCCGCCTGCCCAAGCAATGAGGTCACCCTCGCCAGTGCAGTCTATAAACACTTTTGCTTTATACGCGGTAAGCCCTGCTTTATTAGTAACGATAACGGCAGTTACTTCGCCCTCGTCGTTAGTTTCCACTGCTGAGAGCGTAGTCTTAAAAAGTATATCCGCGCCGTAGCCCGTTACCAAGTCGTCGTAAACGCGCTTTAAGTGTTCTGCGTCGATACCCACTCTCCAAGGATATTTTTCGGGTTCGTCCGCGCCTTCGTGAACGGCTTTATAGAGGTCGTCGTCCATTCTTTTTGCGAGGTTTTCCAAGACCACTTGAGCAAGCCCGCGGTTTACGAGTTTACCGCCGTTGGAAAATCCACACCAAAAAGGAACGAGACCGTTAGTTCCCATTCCGCCAAGCGAGGCGGTGCTTTCAATAAGCAAAGTTTTTGCGCCCTCTCTTGCTGACGCGGCAGCGGCGGTACAGCCCGACGGGCCTCCGCCTACTACGATTACTTCATACTCATCATTTACGGGGATATCTCTTTGAAAAATCATAGGGTTTCTCCTTTCA
The DNA here is from genome assembly GCA_045532295.1 of Pumilibacteraceae bacterium. Lineage (GTDB taxonomy): Bacteria > Bacillota > Clostridia > Christensenellales > Pumilibacteraceae > UBA10677. Next base: position 117,769 of record JAZSFP010000014.1, read on the forward strand.
TTTCTTAAGATGATTATAACATATATTTTGCTTTTTGCATAGTGATTGAAAAGAAGTTTTTTACAATTATTTTAGGAGTTAAAAAATAAAATTCAATTCTTAATAGATTTCGTGTATATTTTATTTTACTTTGCATATTCTATAAGTACAAGGTTCGATTGAATATCCTCTTACGGCGATTATTCTTTCTTCCCTTGTTAATATATCTTCTCTTGTTGGGGAAGGGAAAAGAAAGAATAATTACCGCTAATTTTAACCGTAACAGCGTATGCTTATTGGAAAAATTAAGTGATTAATCTTTCTTTTCTGTTTTTAAATCAATCAAATTTTTGAATATAGCCAAAAAAAACGGAGGGGTGCGTACCCTTCCGTTTAAATATATTAGTATAAAAGTCGCGCTGTTGAGGGGATAGAGACTGCAGGGTCTTCGCTACCACTGATGGTAAATTCGCGGTTTAATGCGAGGGGGTTAGGAACGAGGTAGATGCGTTTATCTTTCCACTCGTTCGCGCACTCGTTAGAGAAGAAAGATTGCTTAAAGATTGCGTCCACTATTCCCGAGCCTAAAGTGATAATTGCCGTTTTCGTCCTATCGTCAGAAAATAGTTTTTTAAGCCCTGCTTTGATTTTACGCGCTACGTACTGGACTGAGTGCGCGTGCGCTCCTCCGTTACAGAAGGGGCACTCTTCTAAAAGCACGGTGCTTAATTCTTTGCCCACTTTTTTTCGCGTAATTTCTACAAGCCCAAGCGAACTCATACCTATTACGCGCGTTTTCGTTCTATCGAAAATGAGTTCTTTTTTGATTTCCTCGACGAGCAGTTCTTTATGCTCCTCGCTCGTCATATCAATAAAGTCGATTACGATAATTCCACCGATATTGCGAAGTCGGATTTGACGAGCGATTTCTCGCGCCGCCTCTATATTTGCCTCGAAGACCGTTTCTTCGTGGTTTGCGCCTCGCTGGAAACGAGAGGTGTTTACGTCGATTACGGTAAGAGCCTCGGTATAATCGAAAACGAGCGATACGCCCGAGGGGAGCGTTACCTTGCGGTCGAGAAGTTTGTCCACTTCGCCTAAAATATTGAACGCGTCGTACATATCGTCCTTACCTTTATAGATGCGAACGCGGTCGGTAAAGGGTATATTTTGCTCTTTGAACCACTCTTTTAATTCACTCGCTACTTCTTCGTCATTGACCATTACCGCCTCAATATTAGTTGAGAGCATATCGCGGACGGAACGGAAAATGAGGTCGCCGTCGCTATAAACCTTAGCGATCCCTGCCGTCTCATCATAGTCGGCTTTGATTTTTTCCCAGCGTTTTTTAAGGCGTTTCGCCTCGTCCGCTATCTCGCTCGCCTTTGCCTCTAAGCACGCAGTTCTTGCAATAAAACCGCCCTCTTTGGTCTTAAATTTGGTCAGTTGCTTGATGAATTTTTCTCGCGTCTCTTCGTCGGTTATCTTATTAGAAACGCCTATAAAGTCGAGGTTCGGAAGGAAAATTAAATATCTTCCGGGAATACTTATGGTGGTAGAAAGGCGCGCGCCCTTAGTTCCGATTTCCTCTTTCGTGGCTTGCACCATAACGAAGTCGCCCGGTTTTACGTCGAGGGATTTGGGCATTACGCCAGCATCGTCAAGCACCGATTTGTGCCCGATGGTTTCGCCAACCGCCAAAAAGCCGTTTTTAGGGTTGCCAAAATTGATAAACGCTGACTGAAGTCCACTTACTACGTTTACCACTCGACCTTTGTATATGTTACCAGTGATGTACGCCGAATCGCTACTGCTGACGTAGAACTCTTTGAGTTTTCCGCTCTCGACCAAAGAGACCGTCGTCATATACTTTTCGACATCAATTAAAATAAGTCCTGTTTTCAAAATTTGCCGCCGACTTTTAAAAATGTTTTACAATTTATTATAACATAAAAACAACAGCAAAAGCAACGAAAAAGGGCGGTTTTTTAGCCGTTTTTTAACAATATTTCAAGTTTTTGACCTATTTTTGCATTTTCAAGTTGACTTTCCGTTACTTCCCCTAAAACGCTTAGGTTTTCGTCCACTACTTTTATAAAAGTAAAATGCGACGAGGAAAACTGCTTTACCGCCTCTTCAACCATGGCGGTTTTTGGTAACACTATCGTTTTCGCCTCCATACCCTTTTTGATTTTTTCTCGGCGATAGGCTATTCGGTATAGGCTTTGATAGTAGCAACGGTTATCGGGAAAGGCGGTTGATAATAAAATAAACGCAGACATTGACGCGAGAGAAAGGTTCACTCCCAAAAAACAGGAGCAAAGAAAAAGCACGGCGAAAATTGCGCTTACGATATAACCCGCTATTCGCATTTTTTTATAGGCTTTAGCGCGATTTTTACCTTTGCTTAATAAGGCAAGGAGTATTCTTCCGCCGTCAAGTGGATAAACGGGCAAGAGGTTTACTATAAAAAGGCAAAAATTTGCTTGCGCGAAGGGGTAGGTATATATATAGATTGCAGGGAAAAACCACCATAGCGCTGAAAGAAGAATTACGAGGGCAAGGTTAAATAGCGGTCCTACTACTGCTATTTTGATCTCGTCCGTGGGCTTTGCGCTCTCGAACTCGCCGATAAGCGCCACGCCGTACGGCATTAGGCGGAATTCGTTTAGAATAAATCCAAGTTTTCTGGCTACGACTGCGTGGGAAAGTTCGTGTAAGAGCATTGCTATGAAGTAACATAAAAACTCTCTACCGTAACCAAATAGGAGCATTGCAAGGGCAAGAAAATAGAAAAATAGGGAAACGCGGATTTTCATTAGGATAATTATATTAAGTTTTTTCTTTTTTTATGACAGAGGGAAAAAGCGTTGATTTATTTTGCAAAAAGTGATACAATATTTTCGAGGTAGTTATATGATTTATTTTAAGCAAAAATTTGCGTTGCGTCAATCGGACTTTGACTACAACGATAACCTTAAGGCAAGCAGTTATCTCGATCTTTTCCAAACGGTTGCCACTGAGCACGCCACTCGAGAGGGCTTGGGTTTTGAGGAAATGTTAAAGAAAAATCTTGCGTGGGTTATTACGAAAATGCGTTTCGAGGTATTCCTTCCGCTCGTTGCGGGCGAAATCGTTTCCGTTGAAACTGCGCCTCAGCCTAAGGGTTCAGTCGATTACACGCGCGACTATTATATATATAAAGAAGACGGCGCGCTTGCAGTTAAAGGCTCAAGTCAATGGGTTTTAATTGATTTTACAGCGCGTAAAATCGTTAGGCCGTGCGTTGAGTTTACGGGTGAATTTTTTCCGCAAAAGGCGTACGAAGGAAGACTGCCTAAAGTTAACGCGGTAGACGATATTTTACTTGGCAGTCATAAGGTCGTTAAACTTGACCTTGACCATAACGGACACGTGAATAATATTCGTTACGCCGATATGATACTTGAATTAGAAACGAGAGAGTTCTCTTCCCCTATTCGCGCTTTTGCCGTAAACTACTCAAAGGAAAGTTACGAAGGCGAAACGCTTGATATCTACACCGACGGCAAAGGCTCATACACGGGTAAAAAGCAAAACGGAGAAATTAGTTTTACAATGACGATAGAAAGATAGAAAAATCCCGAAGGGCGTTTCCTTCGGGATTATTTTTTTATTCGTTTTCGTCCTCGGGATCGTCTGCGTCAATGAACTTTCGATTGACTTCCGATTTCGCCTCTTGACGAATTTTTGCTATACAGTCTTCTTTTTTCGTTACATTTTTGCGTTTCACAGCGCCCGCGATAAGTGTAATTAACCAAATAAGAAGTATTGCTCCGATAATGATATAGGCTATAAGTTTATAATCAAGAAGATAGAAAAATCCTTGCGATAAATACAAAATGGGGGCGAGAGCGTTAAAACCAAAGCAGTCGATAAGGATAAAAGTAACGAGCAAAAGTATGGATACCGTTATTAAAACGCCCCACAAATATTTTCCTATTGCGCGGAATACTCCGCCCGTTTGTTTTTTCGTTGATTTTTCCATATTAGATAAAGATGTTGACAAAGTTTCGTTAACTTTTGAGATACGCTCCACTCGCCTACGGCTCGGTCGGTATGACAATATAAGCAAAACGGAAACCATAGGTCGTTGCCCGAAAACTACTAACAAAGTAATGCGAAGTTTATCGCTCGTTTTCACACGAGGAGGATATTAAACGAGTGAGAAGCGAGCAGTACGAGGAAAGGGTTTGAGGGCGGGTATGAGTGTACAAAGACGTACTCGATTACCCGACCGAAAACCACTGACAAAGTAATGCGAAGTTTATCGCTCGTTTAGGTTATTTTATAAATACCGAAAATGCGCGATAAGTGCTATACACGTCTGCTTTGGATACAAGTTCAAAGGGCGCGTGCATAGAAATTACGGGAACGCCAAGGTCTACGGTATCAATATTGAGGTTTGCAACGTACATTGCAATAGTTCCACCACCACCTGCGTCTACCTTGCCAAGTTCGGATGTCTGCCAGCAAACTTTATTTTCAGCAAAGAGTTTTCTAATCTCGCCAACGAACTCTGCGTTCGCGTCGTTACTTCCACTCTTTCCGCCTGCGCCGGTGAACTTACACATAGCCGTACCGCAAGAAATGATTGCGGAGTTCTTTTTCTCGAACACGCCTGCAAAGTTGGGATCGTAGCAAGCGGTTACGTCGGACGAGAGGCATTTACTGTTTGCTCTAACGATTGCAGGGTTCTTTTTAAGGGCTACTGCAATTGCGCTAAGAAGGTCGTTATAGATTGCGCATTGAGCGCCGGTGTTACCCTCGCTACCGATTTCTTCCTTGTCTACGAGAAGGCAGATTGCAGTGCGGTTGTCCGTTTCGTCGTTAATTACCGCGGTAAGAGCGGGATAAGCGCAAACGCGGTCGTCGTGTCCGTACGCGCCGATGAGCGAGCCGTCAAAGCCTACTTCTCTTGCTTTAAACGCAGGTACTGCGGAAAGTTCTGCGCTTAAGAAGTCTTCCTCTACCATACCGTACTTTTCGTTGAGGATAGAAAGAACGGTGAGTTTAATCTTTTCCTTAACTTTCTCGTCGGGATAGGGCAAACCACCTACTAAGATATTGAGGTCTTCGCCTTGGATTGCTTTTGCTAAGGGTTGAGCAGACTGCTCGCGTCCAAGGTGTGGAAGAATATCGTTGATATAGAATACGGGCTCGTCTTCCTTTTCACCGATTACGATATTTTTCTTCGTGCCGTCGGCAAGAACCACTACGCCGTGAAGGGCAAGGGGAATTGCGGTCCACTGGTACTTTTTGATACCGCCGTAATAGTGCGTTTTAAGGAAACACATACCACTGTCTTCGTAGAGGGGGTTTTGCTTAATGTCAATTCTGGGCGCGTCTACGTGAGCGGCTACTATTCTTACGCCGTCCTTTTCAATATCGTTTTTGCCGATTTTGAATACCGCTACGCTCTTATCACGGTTGTTAAAGTATTTCTTATCGCCCGCCTTTAAGGGATCGCCAAGTTTATACTCGGTGTAGCCTTTCGCTTTCGCCATTTCGATTGCAACCGCTACCGCCTCGCGCTCGGTCTTGCCCTCGTCAAGGTATTTTTTGTAGCCTTCGCAGTAGTCGTACATTTCTTTGATTTCACTCTCGGTGGAAATTTCAAAGAAGTTCTTTTTCTTATAAAGTAAGGTTTCTTCTAATAATTGACCTTTGGTCTTCTCTTCCATAGTTTTCTCCTTGTCTATTCTTCTTCGTCGGGATTTATTCCGAGGTCTTCCATAATTTTACTCAAGTCGTCAGTAGGATTCCAAGCCTCCGCAAAGTTAAATCCGCTTTCGCTCTCGGTATTCTCCGCAAGAGTTCCGCCCGTTTTCTTTGCTCTTTCGCTCTCACTATCAAACTGACGCTCGATTTCGCGCATTTGCGCTTTATCGCCCATAAGCAGTTCGTCCATTGCTAACTTGAACTTACCTTGCGCTTTAAGACCCTCGTCGTCGGGATACTTTTCGAGCAGTTTATTGTAGTGCGCCTGCCATTTATCGTGAAACGCGCGAAGTTGTTCCATTTCGTCGCGATAGCGTTTTACGGCAAGTTTTTCAAGTTCGTTCGCTTTGGCTACCGCCTCAATAATAGCGGTAGATATTAAATCGCTCTTTGCTTGAAGGGAGGCTATCTGTTTTTCCTTTTCTTCAAGGGATGTTCTTAGAGCAATAATTCTGTTCTTTTGGTCGTTGAGTTTACTTTCGTACTCCGTCTTAAGCGCGAAAATATACTCGTCTACCTCCATTTTTTTATAACCTTTTCTTTCAATATCGAATTTCATTGCTCTCTCCTTATTTGGTGTCGTTATTGCCGTGGAGCATACTTTGCTTAAGTTCGTACAATCCGTCGCTTAAATCCACCTTGTAGATATGAGGGTTGATAAGTCGCTTATACTCGTCCCAAAACCTATTGAGTTCGTTATAGCGGTATTTAGAACTTTCTTTAAGCGTGGGAATTTTGTAGATAAGTTCGCCGTTTTCAAAGATTTTAACGAGCATTTCTTTTATCTCGTAGTCTTCCAAAACGGTCTTCTTCCACCTCTCCGTCTCGTGCGTGAGCGTTAAGGGTTTGGGGATATCCTCGCTCTTTAACGCGATAAGGTCCGCAAACGCTTTGCCCGTTTCTTTTTCATATATACGGTATACCGTTTTAAAGCCGGGGTTAGTTATTTTTTCGATAGAGTCGGACTTCTTTATGCGCGGTACTGAGCGTCCGTCGCGCTCGATTTCGGCAAGTTTATAAACGCCTCCAAGCGAGGGCATATTGTCGGAAGTAATGAGTTTCGTTCCCACTCCGTACACGTCTATTTTTGCGCCCTGCTCGTTAAGAGAGTTTACTAAGTTTTCGTCAATATCGTTGCTCACGAAGATAATTGCGTCGGTGTGTCCTGCCTCGTCAAGCATTTTTCTTGCTTTCTTGGAAAGGTACGCAAGGTCTCCGCTATCAAGACGAATACCGAGGGGTTTATGTCCTTCCGCTTTAAGTCGGTTAAACACTTTAATAGCGTTAGGAACACCGCTACGAAGGGTATCGTAAGTGTCTACTAATAAAAGACAACTGTCGGGATAGATATCAGCAAACGCGTTAAAAGCGTCAAGTTCGGTGGGATAACTTAAAATCCAACTGTGAGAGTGCGTTCCTTTAGGCGTAATATCGAACATTTGAGCGGCAAGGACGTTTGAAGTTGCGCTACAACCGCCTATAATACTTGCTCTTGCTCCATAAATACCTGCGTCGGGGCCTTGCGCTCTACGAAGACCGAACTCAACGACCTTGCCCTCGCCTGCTGCGGTATTAACCCTTGAGGCTTTGGTTGCGATAAGCGTTTGGTGGTTGATGATGTTAAGGAGCGCGGTTTCGATGAACTGCGCCTCGATTAAGGGGGCGCGGACTACCAAGATAGGCTCCATAGGGAATACGATTTCGCCCTCTACTGCCGAGTAGATATCGCCCGTAAAACGCATAGTTTTGCAGTAAGAGAGGAAGTCTTCGCCAAACACTTTGAGCGAGCGGAGGTATTCGATATCCGCGTCGGTAAAGTGGAGGTTTTGGATATACTCGATTGCTTGTTGAAGTCCTGCCATTACGGCGTAGTTGATTTCGCCCTTTCTTCTAAAGAAGAGGTCGAAGGTTGCAATTTGGTTATGGATACCCATTTTAAGATATCCGTTCATCATAGTGAGTTGATAAAAGTCGGTTAAAAGGGTGAGGTTTCTCTCGTTGTTATTCATTGTCGTTGTCCTCTTTTTTCATCTTAATTGCAATAACGGTTATGATTAGTCCGATAAAAACTATGATTGCTGGAATTACCACTTCCCAGCCTACGAGCCCCGTGCTTTGAAGCGCGAAAATGCCGGAGAGGACGCCAAAGAAGAATATAACTCTAAGGTGGTCTTTCTTCGCTTTAGACATAAACATAGTAAAGAGCGAAGATACGGCGGGGATTGCTATATAAAGGGGATAAAGATTAGCGTAGGTTGCGTCCGTAGCGTTTACTAAAATCGTTACCACTGCCGGGGTAAAGAAACAAAACGAAAGCCACAGCGATACGGTATTGATTTGAATAAGCGAAGTCGTAAAGAACACTAAGCCGATAGTAACGAGTATTGCTACGAGCGTGGTGTTTTCAATGCTTAGCGGAGGGATTAAGCCTAAGCCTACGAGCAAGAGGAATACTCCGCAAGCGAGGGTATAGACGCCCGAAATGATGTTTCCTGCGAGTTTTTGTCCTTTAGTAAGTTCGTATTCGTCAACCTGATTAGACATTGTCGTCCTCCTTTTTCTGCTCGTCCTCGTCTACTTCCCAGTATCTGTCGCTATCGTCTACCTCGTCGAATTGAGGCTCGTTCTTATCCTCTTTCTTCTCTTCCTTTGGAGCGAGCGTTCTACGATAAAGCATACTCTTTTCGTAACCAAAGTATTCGAGAGAAAGGTCGTCTTCGGGCGTGAGAATAAAGACTTTTTTGCCCTCGCGTTTTGCCGAGACGATATGGAACAAGATGATTAATGAGCCTATAAGGAAGATGATTATGCTTATAAGTTGGCTAACTCTGATGACGTTTGGGATAAGCCACAAACTGTCGGAGCGAAGACCTTCGATGAAAAATCTGCCAAAGCCGTACCAAATGCAATAGAAAGCGAAGTTAAATCCGTCGAAGGATTTGCGCTTACCTGCGTACGAATAGATTAGGAAGGCAAAGCCGATTGCGTTCCAGAAGGATTCGTAGAAGAAGGTTGCTTGGTACCAAGCGTTCTTCGCCTCGATAAACACTGCGTAGGGAAACCACTGCAAACTCTTGTCAAGTACGAGGTTGCCGTAAGCCTCTTGGTTAGCGAAGTTACCCCATCTGCCGATTACTTGGCCGAGGATTATTACGGTAAAGCCGAGGTCGGCAAGTTGTAGCCAAGTTACTCGTTCGTGTTCGGGGTGGCGTTTTTGCATTGCAAGGACGATGAGCGAGCCTAAGACTGCGAAAACGAGTCCGCCGTAAATCATAAGACCTTGAAGTCCGCCTCCGTCGAGACCGAGTATTCTTTGTATGGGCCAGTCGGACCACTCACTGTTTCCGCCCGTGATATCGAAAACTATGTAACCCATTCTTGCGCCTACGATAGCAAGGGGGATACAGCAAATTGCGATATCGAAAACGAGGTCGCCGTAGTATCCGCGTTGTTTTGCGATAAAGTACGCAATTACGATGCACGCTACCATTCCTCCGCCGATTAAAAATCCGTACCAGTTAAATCCGCCACTGGACGCAGAAAGAAGGTTTGTTTTTAAGATATTGAAAATTTCCATACGATGCCAAATTCTCCATTATATAGTATGTTACTATAATTATATATCTTAAAGAGACTTTTGTCAACGCTTTTAAGGTCGAAAAAACCCGAGTTTTAATTACTCGGGCTGGACGGTTTTACGGCGATTACGCCTTCTTTGGCGCGGTAGATATCTGAGCGGAGGCGTTTTTTCTCGATTAGTTTGCCCTTTTTATAGTAGCAAAGGTAACTTTCAGACGATATTCCCGGGCTTGAATAGGACACGCGCTTACTCTCGCCTGCTTGTAAATCCGCAGTATCGTACTTATTATCCTCGTCCACCACTATTTTATCGGGTGGTGTGGCGGTCTTTGATATGAGTTTACTCTCGCGTTTAATTTCGTACGGTAGCGCCGTGCCGTAGATTTCTACCGTTGCGGTCGTATCGTTCCCGTAGGCTTTGATAAAGACGGGCAACTCGCTCTCGTTTTTAAGACGAAGGTCGCTCCCCGACGAGTTTACCATAGCGTCGAGCGAATAGGGAATATAGGTTGGGGGTAACGAGTGGGGCTGGACGGCAAGCACCGTTAAGTCTGCAAGGAGCGCGCAATTATAGAGCGTGGTGGATACTTGACAAACGCCTCCGCCTACGCCGTCCACATACTCTCCGCCTACTATGATTTTAGCGTCTTGGTAGCCGTTTTGGGCAGTGCGTTTTCCTACCGTTTTATTAAAGGAAAACTCCTCTCCGCCCTCAATCGTTACGCCGTTTATTTTGGACAGAGCAAGACGAATATTGTGTTTGCGGTTTTCCGTTGAGGTTTCGTAAGAAGTGGTAAATCTTGCTCTAAGATTTACGCATTTTTTAAGGTCGTCCGCCTTAACTGAGGCTAACTTTGAGAGCGTAGGTATAGAAACCGTAGGATTTTGACTTTTCCTAAGGGCGAGAAAAGTTTCGTAGTAAAGGCTCTCTTCCACTACTTCGTAGCCCGTTTTTTCTCGATTAATTTTGAACATAGGATTTTGATAGGGCTTAAAAGTTATACTTGCGTTTTGACTTTCACAGTTGACCGCTTTGATAATTTTATCCACCGTTTGACTTAACTTTGGAAAGGTGTATAGCATAGCGTCCTTTGCAGTCGCTCCGCTAACTAAACTTTGCTCTACGCAGTCTATTTTTTCTTTAAGAGGCGCGTTAATTCTTCTATTGTGAAAGTCGGCAGTAACGGTAAAATCGGGCTCAGATAAAAGTTCGTCTTGGTATGTAATCTCATACGAGCCGAAAGTAAAAGTTACGCGCGCCCTATCATTTTTTTGGGTAAAACCGCAAAAAAGAGTGAGCGATACTATTAGCAATAGAATTGTAACGAATTTGCGCATAAGATTATTATGCTTAATTTTCTAAGTATTATTATATTTTGCAAGAAAAAACGCCCCTAAAATTGAGGCGTTTGTCGTAAAATTTAATATACGGTATCGTTTTTTTGCGTTATTTCTTGATTATTAAGAGAACTGCTCCAAGGGCAGAAATTACTGCTAAAATATTATAAACGGCGTTTTGGCAACCGCTTGAGGAAGTGGTGTTTCCACCGCTTGCGCCCACTTTTTGATGGGTTATTTTAACGGTAATATTTGATTGAACGTTATCTAAAGTATAATAGCCGTCGCTATCTGCAAGAACTACCGAGCCGTTGATTTTTACTTCTTTTGCCTCGTAGCCCTTCTTAAAGCCAAGTTTAAATTTGAGCGTTCCACCCTCGTAAACTTTCTTGGGTGCGGTTATCGGGCTAACTTTAGTTTCGTCGAAGTCGTAGGTTACTGAGAAGTTATTAGCCTCGGTAAAAGTTGCCTCGATTAGCGGACGGGCAGAAGTTGCAGTGAAAGTTAGCGCGCCGTTAGTAAGGTCGTCCACTCTCTCTACTCCGTCTATTTTAAGGGACGCAAGCGTGAATTGTTGAGTTGTGCTTTGCTCGACGCTTACGCTTACATTTACCGTATTGCCGTTTACGGTTGCGTTGACTGTTCCCATATCTTTGCCGTTTACGATTACGGAGGGGATAGTTTCCTCGTACGCGGAAAGAAGCGCTGAGCCTATTCTCTTTCCGTAGTCAATCATATCGTCCGAGCAATAATGAACAGAGTCGCCTACGCCGTCCTTTTCCTGGTTCCTATTAGTCCCATCGGGGTTTACTACTACGTAGTCGTCGGTATGGAGCATATATACTCCGCTCATTTCGTCCGCTACCGATTGTTGCATTTGCGCAAATAGGATTGCGTTTTGGTTGGGGTTCGTAACGAAAGTTTTGTTCATACCCCCGATAATAAAGGGCATTGCGCCAAGCGTTTTATCGGAAGTAATTTCCATTAAGTCGCTACGAACGTCGCTTATAAACGCTTTGAGGTAGTCTTTGTATACTTCGTGATAACCAAGGTTATATTCGCCTTGAACCCACACCATACCCTTAACCGAGGGCGCGTAGTTTTCGGAAACGAGTTCGTCGTAAAGACTTTCAAAGCCGTCAATCATATTTTGGTAGAGCGCGCCTATTTGGTCGTCTATTCCGTCGGGCTTATAGCCGTTAGCCCAGCGCGAAGGCGGACACCAGTTACCGTACTTGCCAGTGTTTTCGCTAAACATTGAAGTTCCGCCTGCTGCAGACTTAAAGATAAGCGCAGGGTTATCTCTCGTGTGATTAGGCGCGAATATTTGCGCCATACCGTACTCAGGTCCTATTAAGTCTCCGCCGTAACGGTTTGTCCAACCAAATCCCCAAGCAACGTACTTCTTCATTAGGTTTATATCGCTTAGTTGCTCGGGCTCTGCCGTTCCCAAAGGTCTATCGCCGTCGTGAGCGTACCACACGTTGTGGTATTCGCCACTTGTTTCAACGTCAGTTACCGTTTTATCGTTCTTGGTCGAAGTTCCAAGGGCGTTACTTTGACCTGCAATGATATAGATATCAATAGGCGTTGCCGTGCTTGCGGACACTTTTTCCGTCGTAGTTAGGGGAAAAAGTACGCAAAAAGCAAACACGAATAGGCATAAAACACTTAATATTTTTTTCATTATTTGCTCCTTAAATCTAAACCACCATAGCGTTTATGGTGGTTTAAATGCAGTTAGTTTAAATTATTTCTTGATTACGAAAGCAACTGCTACGAGCGCTCCCACGATAGCAAGCACGCTCGATACTGCGTTTGCGCAACCGCCACTCGTATTCTCGGGAGCGTCTACTGCGCCCCACTTCTTCGTAACGATTTCTACGGTTATATTTTCGGTAACGTTATCTACCTCGTAGGTAAGAGTTACCATTTTATTCTTGTCGTTTGCGTTTCTCTTGGTTTCGGTGATAGCCGTTCCGTTTACCTTAACCGATTTGATATCGTAGCCTTTAGCGGTCGCAACTTTAAACTCGAAACTTTCGCCCTTATAGACGGAGGTGGGTTTAGAAATTAAACCGCATTTATTCTCGTCGAAGTCGTAAGTAATAGTATAGTGGTCGTACTCAGCGAAGGTTACGTTAATTACGGGGCGAGCGGACGAAGGCGTGAATTCGTACTGTCCGTTAACTACGCTCGAGGTAACGTCTACCCCTTCAACCTCAACCTTGGATAAAACGTATTTTTTGTTGGGGTTTGAATTGTTTACGGTAACGGTGAGGGTAATTTTATCGTCGTTATCCTTTACGTAGGTTGCAGTTCCCATTTCTGCGTCGTTAATATTGATAGAGGGAACTACCACTGCGCCTGCCTCGGCAAGTTTATTACCAAAGCGAACGCCAAGTTTTTCTGCGTCGGGCTTATTGAAGTGATAACGGTCAGTACCCGTGCAAGAAGACGAGTTCGCGGGGTCTTGGCCTTGGTCTACGATGATAAGGTCAGCCGTAGGAACGGTGTAAACGTTGCTCATAGAGGACGCTACTGCGCGTTGCATATCAATAAAGGGAGGCACGTTGGGGTTATTATAGGTAGAGAAAGTCGTTGCAATCTCGCCAAGCACGAAAGGCATTGCGTTAAGGGTAAGGTCGCCCGTAATAGCGGTAAGGTCCGCTCTTAAATCAGTAATAAACGCCTTAATGTATTTTTCGTAAAGATTATGATTACCGAGGTCGTCTTCGCCTTGCATCCAAGCCATACCTTTTACTACGGGTTTATAGCCGTCACTTACGAGTTCGTTATAGAAGTTTCTAAAGTTCTCTACGAATCTCCAGTAAAGAACGCCCGTCGGCGAGGTTTTTCCGTTGGGAGTAAAGCCCGTCGGCCAAAGCGAACGGGGATACCAGTTACCAAATGTTGCGCTTAAGCCTGAGTTCTTATCAGCAAGAGCAGTTCCACCGCTTGCAGTCTTAAAGATGATTGCTTTATTAGAAGAGGTATAGGAAGAATTGAGGGCTTTAGCCATACCGTACTCAGGTCCGATATTTATGTTGCTCGTTCCTAAACCGCTCTTAACGTAGGGACTCCACACAAAATCAGGGTTATCCTTATCTCTATTGGGCGCGGAGGAAAAATCAATATTCGAAAAATTTGCGTTAAGTCCGTTTTCTTTCTCGATTTCCGTTTCACCTACGTACATAATATTATTATAGGTTTCGTTACTGAACTCGCCGTTAACGTCCTTGTTCGAATAACCTGCTGCGTTGGACTGACCTGCAATGAGGTACACGTCAATGGGCGTGAGGGTGTCTGCGTTTACCGTTTCTACGCTCGCAAAAGTAGGCATAAGCGCTACTGCGAAAAGAAGGAACGCGCAAACGAGAGTAAGCGTTTTGGTTACTATCTTTTTCATCTTTTTACTCCTTTATGGAATTATTAGTGTTTGCACTTTATCTTATTATATATAATAACATATTAAAAGTACGGGCGCAATAGGTTTCCATAAAAATTGCCGAAATTAATTTGACTGTTTAGTAAATTTATGGAAAACTCACAAAGAACAGAAAGCGATTAACTTTCCGTTCTTGATAAAAGCATTATTCTTCTGCGTATTTTTTTACGCGGGACAAGAGCCACTCTTCGTTATTGAGGCGAGGCTCGATAACGCACGCGCGCCAGAGTTCTTGCAATAGCGCGCCTATACGGACGGGCTGTATGCCTTCGCGAATAAGTACGGTACCGTCGAGGGCAAGCGCGGTTACGGTTAATGGGGCGTTCTCGTCGATGAGGTCCTGTTTAATCTTGCGAAGTCTTACCTCGCGGACGGCGTCGTCCATACCTCGAGCGGAATTATCTGCGTCCATAAGGTCGCAAAGTTTATCTATGCGGTCGAAGTTTGAGGCAACGAACAGGCGGAGTTTTGCCTCTTTGGTGTTGCGTTGCATATCGTACATATGGTTTTCGCAAAGCCAAGCCACTTCTTCGATGGTGTCGTTGGAGTATTTAAGACCGTACTCGCCAAAGACGTAGCGGACTATATTCCCGGATACTTTTTCGTGTCCGTGCATATTTCCGAACTTATTTACGCAGTAGGGTTTACCGACGTCGTGCATAAGGGCGGCAAGGCGGACTTGGGGAGGCGCAAACTTGACCGTTTGGAGAATATGCTCTAAAACGTCGTACTTGTGGTACTGGGGATTTTGAGCCATACCGTCGCCGTCCTCAAGTTGAGGAATAAGGTATTTGAAAAGCCCAAGTTGTTTAAGCAGACGAAGTCCACGGTAATGCGCGTTCTTTACTCCGTACTTAGTGTCGGCGATAAGAATACGATTGAGTTCTTCGCGTCTACGCTCTGCGGCGATATCGCGGAGAAGGTGGGCGTTTTCTTGCGCGGCTTTCGCAGTTTCGCCGTCAATCTTAAAGCCCGTTTCCACTGCTATTCTCACCATTCTCAATATTCTAAGACCGTCGGACGAGAAGGTAAAGGCTGGGTTATGGGCGCGGATTAGTTTTTTGTTGATATCTGCTACGCCACCTAACGGGTCGACGATTTTGTCGTTAGTGATATCGTAATAAACGCTATTACAAGTAAAGTCTCTACGGAGCGCGTCTTGGCGAAGGTCGGTCGTGAACATTACCTCGGTGGGTGAGTGCGCGCCACCGGGAGCGTACTTTTCCACTCTAAAGGGCGTGTACTCGTAGGTTTCGTCGTTAAAGCGCAAAAGAGCCGTTCCTAACTTGTAGTTAACGACTTTGATTGAGCAACGACGGGATACGCCTAACGCCTCGGCAATCGCAGGACCGGCGATATCGACGTCCGTTTCTCCTAAACCGCAAAGCGCGTTACGAACGAACCCGCCCACTATATAAATGGGCGTGGCTGATAACGCGTTGAGTTTGCGCAAATTTTCTGATACTTCAATTTTCGTTTCCATCTTACCTTTATTATAACACGGATATTCCTTTTTGGCAATTTATTTTGACAATTATACCATAAATATTTGATTTTTTTTCGTATTTGCGTTATAATGGTCTTAGAAATTACACCAAAGCAATAGGAGTTATGATGATGATTAACATTATCGCAAACAAAACCAGCGGAAAAGGTCGGGGCGTTAAGAACATTAAGAAAATCGTTGATTATTGCAATAAAAACGGCGTTGATTACGCTCTTTACTTTACGCATCGCAAGGGACACGCTACCGAGATTACTCGCGAACTTACTAAAAACGGCGGAACGATCGTGGCTTTAGGGGGCGACGGCACTTTCCACGAGGTGCTTAACGGTATCGTTGATTTTGAAAACACGACTCTTGGTTTTATTCCCTCCGGTCGTGGTAACGACTTTGCGAGAACCTTAGGGGCTAAACTTAATCCTATCGAGGCTCTTGAAGATATTTTGCGGGGCGAGACTACGCGCATTGACTATATCGAGGTTGACGATAAGTTGCGCTGTCTTAACGTGTGTGGTACGGGACTTGACGTGGAAGTTCTAAAGGCGGTTGAGGGCAAGACTAACTCCATTACCTATATCATTGGACTTCTGAACTGTTTGAGAAAATTTGACCCGTACAAAATTAAAGTTACCGTTAACGGCGAAGAGCACGAATACGAGTGCATTATGATTGGCGCGTGCAACGGCAAAGCGTTCGGCGGAAACATCTTAGTTTCACCTCTCTCAAAGATTGACGACGGCGTTATGGACGTGATTATTATTACTATGCCTCCCGACGGCAAAATCTTCCCTATCGTTCCTAAGTTTATTAAAGGTAAGCATATGGACTGGGATATTACTCATCACTTCCCTTGCACTGAATTTACTATCGAAGCCGATTACCCTATTGAACTTGACGGAGAAATTTATCCTGAGAATAAACTTAACTGTAAACTTATTAAGGGTGGACTTAAAACCTTTGTAATTAAGTAAAATATTTAAAAATAATAAAAACGGAAGGGTACGTACCCTTCCGTTTTTCGTTTTGGTCAATTATTTAGAAAGTTTAAAGCCTTCCAAGAAGTAGGTGTATGCGTTGTATTCATTTACGCTTGCAAGGGGGTCAAGACCGTGGTCTTTCACCTTGTTTTGAACGTCCATACCGTAACTTCTACCTACTAAGGTATCGTTCGAAATTTCAAACTGCGTATAGCAAACGAGGTTGATGTTCGATACTTGTTCGTATTGAGCGTCGTCCTTTGCCCACGCTCCGCTACCAGTTTTAAATAATTCGCGATAATATTCGCCGTAGATTTGACGGTTTTCTTCGATGTTTCTACGAATATACTTACCACCACTCCATTGATAGCCCGCAGGTCCGGTTTGATGAAGAACCGTTCCTTTATCGGTTACGCCGTCTTCGAACACGAATTCGTCAATCATAACGCCGTCGTACTCTACCTTTTGGGTTTCGTTAGTAACGATTTCTACTTGTCGAGTAACACCAAGTCCGTTGGTGTAGCCCTCGCCTTCGCTATCGTACTTGATGGGGAAGGTACTTGCGTGGTCGTGGTTGTGACCGAAGAGAACGAGATCGATATCGTAGTTATCGAAGATAGGCATAAGTTGGGGATATACGGTATCTTCGTGATAGTTAGAACCGGGAGCGGTATAACCTGCGGAAATTACGCCTTCGTGGTGCATTACCACTACCCAAGGCGTTACTTCTCTGTCTACGCTCTCGAGGTCTTGGATAAGCCAGTCGATTTGCGCTTGACCATACTTTCTGCCGTTGCCGGTATAGAGCGCGTCGTTACTGCGGAGGGCGATAAAGTGAAGAGGACCGAGGTCGAAGGAGTAGTAAAGTCCGATAATGTTCTTGTCGATAGGCGCATCAATGTTGAACATTTTCGAGAAACTCCAGTAGCCTGCAGAATACCAGCCCACTTCCGCGTGGTTGCCTGCTACGGGCATAATGGGAAGATTGAAGAGGTATTCGTTTACGCTATCGAGCATTTCTTCCCAGTAGATAGGGAAGTTGCCGTAGTTGGTGATATCGCCACCGTTTGCTACGAAGTCGGTATCTGGGAAACGGGTTACTGCGTCGCCCATAAGTTGCGACCAGTAGGTGTCTCCGATATACTTGCTCGAAATATCGCTATGAGCGGTTTGTTCAATGCGGTAGGTTTCCTGAGTATCTGCTACGTAGGTAAAACTGATTTCGTCGAGTTGTTCCTCTCGCGTGGTGAACACGTACTCGTCAGACCAAACGTTAGCAGCCTTATCGCCGAACGTTACTGCATATCGAGAATTGAAGTTGAGTTCGTCAACTACACCCGTTACTACGTAGGGGTTTTTAGAGCCAAGACCGCAGTTCCATACGTCGTAAGGACAAGCGATTTCGCGAGCGTTCGTAAAGTCGGGCTCGTTATCGTTGAATACCGAGGTAACCTTGATTACGGGCGCTACGGGTTCTACGTCTACGTGCCAGTTAACGCCGTATTTCGTTGCCGCTTGGTCGTAGTATGAGGAAGTAATAGTGTGGGGCTTAAGCGCCGTGATTTCCTCTGCCGTAATGTCTTTGGTTACGGCGTTAAGGGTGATTATTCCGTCCGCTCTTACGATCGAGGTTTCCGTTACTGCGTTGCCGTTCTCGTCTTCCCAGCCTACGAAACGCTTGCCGATAATGGTGGGCGTAGGAAGTGCGCCAAAGGTTTGACCGTAGAACACTGCTTTGTCGTCGAGAGTTGCGCCGTTTGCGTTAAAGCGTACGATTGCATCGCTCTTGAGGAAGTAGGCTTTTGCGTTGATATCGCCAAGCACTGCTTGGAGAACGTATTCGCCCTCGTCGTTTACGGTTACTTCGCCACCGTTTACGGTGAGTTTTTCAATGATGTATCCGCTATTTGCCGTAAGATTGAATACTACGCTGTCGCCTTGCTTTGCAGTGGTTTTGGAGGCGGAAATAGTTCCGCCCGCCTCTGCCGAAGTCGTGATTGAATATTCAGGGATTTGTGGTCCTTGCGGTTCGTCGCACGCCATAAGCGCGAGCGAGTTTACCGCCAGTACGATTGTTAGTAAGAAATAAATTAGTTTTTTCATTTAATTTATCCTCCTTATGCGTTGGTTGAAATAACCACATTAGAAACATAGAATTGATATCTATATGAACTATCGTGATATCCACTTGCAAATATTGAACGAGGTTTATAATCAGCCGCCACCGAAGTGTTTTCAGACGACATTTTTACGGTAACGCTATCCCAGTTTGCAATAAGGCTTTCAAGAGGAACGGTAATCGTATTCCATTGATTGGAACTTAATGCCGAACTTACTGCTGTATTAAGAACTTGAATTGCGCTTAAAGATACGACAGTCGTGCTCTCAACATAATCAGTCGTACTACCGTCGCCGTTACTATCCTCAGAGTCAACTACGCCTTTATAGAAATATAAGTCGTAAGTAAAGGTGTGAGTATCCTTAATAGCCTCGTAGTAAGCCTTTGAGTGAACGGGAATAATTTGAAGTCCATTGTGGTATTTACCAACGGAACTCGAATTATTTTGGTTAACAGATACTGACGCTCTATCTTTGAAAGTTACCGCTTTATCGGTAATAGTTGAAGAAACAACGCCTGCAAGTCCAACTACTGCGTGATCAGCAAGAGTATCTGCAGTGAGGTCGGGAACGAATATTTTCGTGCTTTCGCTCAAGTCGTAGTCTACGATGAAGGTTGCGTATGCTACCGAATTAAAGGGAGCAAGACCGTCTGCCTTCGTAGCAGTTGCGGTAATTTCGTACGCGCCTGCCGTCCAGTCGCTTGCTTTAGCGAGCGTATTTCCCTCGATTACGGGAGCAGTTGCATCTACTTTATTAGCGCCGATTATTCTCTTTGCAGTGTAAGTGTAGGTGTACTCCGTAGGAAGAGCAAGCGTAGTAAGGTCTACCGTAGCCGTGCCGTCGTCAGTAATAAGATGGAGGTCGGTGTTTGCAACAGGCGTAAACGAGTTGCCTTCGCCGTCTTGAACCGTAATGGTGGTTTCCGCAGTGCCGAACGCTCCGTCGTAAAGCGCGGTTACTCGAGCGGTATAGGTTATATTCCACGAGGGCGTGAAGGAATTGTTAGGAACTTCAATATAGTCCGCTCCGTCCACAAGTTCTACTCTCGTAACGATTGCGTTGTTTTCGCCTATCTTTGCGGTAATTACTTGAGTTAAGTCGTAGGTATTACCAAGGGTAAGCGTTTGAGCCGTTGCGGTAACTTCTTCGGTCGTTTCTACGCCGATATGGAAGTTAGACAGATAGAAGTCTGCTTTCGTTGCGTGATAACCAGTAGTAAGAATACATTTGTGTACCCAAGCGTAATCAGAAGAATTGCCGAACTCGGAAACATAACTCCACTTCTCGATTAAGGTCGAAAGGGGAATACTCGTAGTAAACCAAGTATTCGTCGTTCCTGCAGTACCTGCCTCGTAAGGATGAGCAACTTTCGTGCTACCACTACTATATTTACCGGTCGTTCCGTAAGTAATCGTAGCAGCGGTGGACGCAATATAGATATCGTAATAGATAGCAGCGTCCGCATTATCCGCAAGAATTGCCTCGTAGTACGCTTTAGAGTGAAGGGGAAGAATTTGATATCCAGTGTTATCTCTTCTTGCATTGTCAAACAAATTGATTACCGTTCTACCTGCGTAAGTTCCTTCGTTTACATAGTTCATCGAGTTGCTCGTTCCACCCGTATTATAGTACTTTAAGGTGTATGTTTGGAGCGTGTCTTGAGTGAGATCTTTAATATAGGTCTTAATATTCTCACTCTCGTCGTAGTCTACGGTGAAGGTTACGTAGTCCATATAACTAATGGGCGCAAACGCGGTTTCGTCTTTGATTTGAACTAAGATTTCGTACGCGCCTACCGTCCAGTCCTCTGCTTTAGAGAGTTTGCCGTTCTCTACTACGGGAGCGGTTGCTACTACTCTATCAGCGCCGATAACTTTGCTTGCGGTGTAGGTGAACGCGCCGTCTTGAGGAAGGTTAAGGAACGCGAGGTCTACCGTAGCCGTGCCGTCGTCGGTAATGAGGTTGAAGGAGTTGTTTATAGCCGTCTCGTAGGTTTGACCTTCGCCGTCAACGATATTGAAGGTTACCTCGTTTACCGCCTCTGCTCCGTCGCTAAGCGCGGAAGTAATGCGAGCGGTATAGGAGAGGTTGAAGGGCGTATAGAGTGCGGTCATATCGGGCACTCTTACCCACAAGCCGTTCTCTTTAACGTCTACCGCTTTTATCGTTGCGGATTGCTCGAGGATAGTTGCGGTGATTTCGCTCGTAAGGTTATGCGTTTCGCCTGCAAGGAGGTTAATCTCGCTTACGGTAGCGGTTGCGCTATAACCGATACGGAAGTTAGACAAATAAGTGTTAACGCTACTTTCGATTGCAAAAATTCTGTAAAGGTATGCATCAGTTTTATCCGTACTCGTTACACCGTCCCAGTGTTCAAGAATTGCCGTAAGGGGAATAGAAATGGTATTCCACTGCTTGCCGGTTACCTTGCCTGATACATAGTCAGTGAAGTTTTGAGTATGGATATTGGGGTTAGTTGCCGTTGCGTAGAAGTCGTACATTAGCGCGTAGTTGCTATTCTCTGCTACGAGCGCCTCGTAGTACGCTTTAGAGTGAACGGGACGAACTTGGATTGCCCACATATCCTTGCTTTCTTGACGGAGGCTGATATCGTTAGTAGTACCGCCGATTGCCGTGTTATCAACAAGCGTTGCGTTATAACTCGTTACCGTTCCCCATTGATTCATAAGGGCAGTATGCTGTCTGATATTGTCTGCCGTTAAAGTGGGGATATACTCGTAAGCCTCAGTCTCGTCGTAGTCGAGAGCAAAGGTTGCGTAGGATACAGTATTGAAGGGTTCAAGACCGCCCTCTACCGTTGCGATTACGGATACGCGGTATTGACCGGTCGTCCAGTCGCTACCTGCGTTGAGGTTGCCGTTCTCTACTACGGGAGCGGTTGCTACTACATACTCGCCGTTAGTCAATTTTTGAGCGGAATAGGTATAGGTATTTCCTGCAGGAAGAGTAATTGCTTCGCTTACCGATACGCTATTATCTGCCGAGAGGCGAACGAACTTATCACTTGCAATAGGCGTAAAGGTGTTGCCCTCGCCGTCCACTACTTTGATAGTAAACTCTACCGTACCAAACTTATAGTCGCTCTTAACCGATGCTCGCGCGGTGTATTCTATATTCCAAGAGGAGTTGAACGCAGTAAGGTCGGGCACTGCTACCCAGTTAGCACCGTCGTTAAGTTCAACGCTCAATACCGTTGCCTTTACTCCGTCAATAGTGATATTGAGGTCGTTAGTAAGGTCGTAGGTTTCGCCAAGGGTAAATTCAGCGGTTTGTGCTACGGGCGTTACTTCTTTTGCAAGGCGGATATTTCCAAAATAGATATTTACGCCTTGTTCAATGGAGAAGATACGGTACTTGTAGGGGTCTTGGGTACTGCTTACGCCCTCCCAGTGTTCAAGAATTGCAGAAAGAGGTATCGCTACGGTGTTCCAGGTGTTGCCTTTGCGCGTGCCTTGAACGTAGGGGCTAAATACTTCTTCGTGTGCGTGAATACTTCCGTTGCCGTCTTTCTCGAAGTAGAAGTCGTAGTACAACTTGTAGTCAGCGTCTTGAGTAACGAGAGCCTCGTAGTACGCTTTGGAGTGGATGGGTCTAATTTGAATTGCCCACATATCCTTTTTGTCTTTACGAAGGTTGATATCGTTTACTCTACCACCAAACGAAGTGGTATCGGTAATGTCCGCAGTGTACGAACACTTCGTTCCCCACTGGTTCATTAGTTGAGTGTTGTCAACGAGAACTTCCTCAGTAAACTCGGGGATAAATACTTTTTCGTCCGTCTCGTCGTAGTCTACGATGAAGGTTGCGTAAGAGAGGCTGTTGAAAGGCTCAAGTCCGCCCTCTACCGTTGCTACTACCGTGATTTCGTACTGACCCGTCGTCCAGTCGCTACCTGCGGAAAGAAGGTTTCCACTTACTACGGGAGCGGTTGCGGTTACCTTTCCGCTCTTGTAGGTAATTCTTTGCGCGGTGTAGGTGTAGGTGAAGTCAGAGGGAAGATCGAGTGTATCGCTAAGGTTAATGCTTGCGTTGCTCTCGTTGATGAGGTTAAGCGAGGTAACTGCAACGGGGGCGAAGGTGTTGCCCTCTCCGTCCACTACTTTAATGGTGGTGGTAGTTACGCCGGACGCTTCGCCCTTTTGAGCGAAAATACGCGCAGTGTACTCAACGTTCCAAGAGGAGTTGAACGCCGTGATATCGGGTACTGCTACCCAGTTATCGCCGTCTTTAAGTTCAATCTTGGTAACGGTTGCGTTCTCGCCGTTAATCTTTGCAGAGAGTTCGTTTGCAAGATTGTAGGTCGCGCCAAGTTCAAGTTCTAACTCTTCTACGCTTACGGTTGCCTCGTAGCCAAAGCGGATATTTGCAATGTAACTAATTACGGGGATATCGTAACTGTCTGCGTTGAGCCAACCGGTGTTGTAGAGCGAACCTTTCTTCCAGTTTGCGTAAGTATGAGTAATTGCCTCGGTCCAGTTGTCAATGAGTTTAGTCAAGGGGATCGTTACGGTGTTCCAGGTGTAAGGAGTGATTTCCGTTCCTGCTACGCTGTAAGAACCGAAGTTATTAATCTTAACGCTACTGAACTCGGTTGCTACTAATACTTCGTACATAATCGCGTAATCAGGGCTTACGGTAAGAAGTTTTTCGTAGTAGCCTTTGCTGTGAATAGGCGCTACCGACCAAGCCCAGCCGTACTTCTTAATGTTACCGCCGATTGCGATTACTTCGCGCTCTTCGTACTCTTCAAGACGCGCGCTCATACCTGCGTTGGGTTGGTTACCTTCGCAGTTCGTCCAAGTGTACGCGTTGAGAAGTTCGTTAGTAAGATTTTCGGGAAGGATAAGCGAATTCTCGCTTTCAATGAAGTCTACGTAGAGCGAATAAATTGCGATATTATTGAAGGGGTTGCCTTCGAACTCGGGCTTGCTTGCCCAAGCGGTTATCTTGTAAAGACCTTCTTCAAGGTACTCGTTAGAGCCAAGAAGTACGCCGTTCTCAATAGTAACTTCGGTTGCAACCTCGCTCGTTCCTACGACTTTGGTTACTGCGTACTCAAGGTCGTAAGAAGGAAGGTTGATAACTTCGTCGATATTGATTGAGCCGTCCGCTCTAAGTTCGCGATAGGTGGTATCGTCGGTTACCACAACTGCCTCGCCCGAGGTATTGATAACTGCAGTGGTCGAGCCGATAAGTCCGTTCGCTCTTGCGGTAATCTTGAATTCGTATCCGCAATTCCATACGGGCGTGATGCTCTTGCTTTCGGTAAGGCGCATCCACTCGCCGTTATACTTAACTTCTACGCGAATAATTTCCGCGTCTAATCCGTCAAGTTTAGCGTCGAGAATATCGTATACATTATAGGTTTCCTCAGCGTTGAAAGTTGCTCCGCTCTTAAGAGCAAGCGTAGTTTCGGTTGCGTCTTTAACGAGGGTAAGTCCGTCGATATAGAGGTCAACCGCGCCGTCGGTTATCCAAGTGTAAATAAGTCTTTCGTTCTGAGCGTCGTCGCTCTCCGTTACGCCTTCGTACCAAGTGGAAGTTGCGATTGCGGTATTAACTGCGTTGTAACCCTTGATGAAGTTATCGTAGTTAGCAACGAAGTTTTCGAGCGTTCTCTTCGTGCCCCAAGCGGTAGTTGAGGTGCTATTCCACTGATAGCCGTTAGAGTTACGCTGTCCCAAATAGCAGTACTGATAGTGGTTAGAACCGCTACCGTCCTTATAGAACTCGAGGTTAAGATAGAGTGAAGGCTCGTCGATAAGTAATTTCTCGTAGTAGTTCTTGGAGAAAAGAGGCTTGAAGTAGAGGCTGGTTGCAGAGTGCTTGCGGTCTACTTTAATCATATTGCCTTCTCTACCGCCGATTTCGTACACGCCTTCGGTGATTACGGGACGAGCGGCGGAAACGCTGTTCGCTACGCCCACCATTCTGTCTACGGTAAGGAGCGAATACTTTGTCTCTTCAGAGTAAATATCCACCGTTGCGAATACATAAGAGGTGTAGGTTTCGCCTGCTTTTTCGTATCTACCGGAGATTTCCACGTCGTAACTACCGTCCTTAAGCGCAACGAACTCGCCGTTTTCAATGGCTACGGGCGTTCCGTTATAGGATACCGCGTAGTTTTCAACGGTGGGAAGGTTGCCATCTGCGCCCTCAATCAACGCAAAGCCTGCATTAAAGTCGGCAAGCGCTATTTTTTGCTCGGCGGAAGTACGACTAACAATAGGATAATTACCCGTAAACTTGTAGTCGTCGGTTACGGTGAAGGTTATATTGCTCTTTCCGTCAAGGTCAGCGGTCTTGTTTACGATAGTAAGGTTATAAGTACCGTTTGCGGTGAACTTGTAGGAAAGCGCGTCAATTCTTTGAGTTTCGCCACGGGTTTCTACGAAGAAGTCGTAGTTCTCGGGATTGTCGATTACGCTTGCAAAGTCGAGAGTTTCACCCGTCTTGTAGGTGGTAGTGATTTCCTCTTTTACTACGGGCGCGCTCTTCTTGGTTGCGTAAATGTCCGCAATATAGAAAGTCATCGTGTCGCCCATACCTGCAGAGTTATCAACGCCGTTATCTACGAGCATATACTTCATCGTGCCTTCGCGATAGAAGTCGTAGCAACTTACGAACGAACGGTTATAGTCCGCGTAAGAGTCAACGAGGTTAATGCTTACCTCTACCCAAGTGTTAGGCAAAAGCGCGGGACTGCTACCGCCCATAAAGTATTTACCGTTGGGGTCGCGGTCTACACGGGTTATATGCGAAATGTTCTTTTCAGACTGCATATAAATCCAGTAACTTACTTTGGTGTAGCCCTCTTCTGCGAGGCTTTGATAGTAGTCCTTTTCGCCACGAGGATAGATATAGAAACCGGGGTATTGAAGGGAAGTGGTGAAAGTTGCAAAAGTGCCTTCTCTACCAAATCTGTCGTAGATGCCACTTTCTTCGCTACTTACGATATCGTACTGACGAGAGCCACCAAGAGCCTTTTCTTTTGCTTGCCAGTACTCGTCGAATACCTCTACTTCGCCCTTTTGCATAGGCTTAATCGCTACTTGCTCGTACGAATACTCTACTCCGTCCACCTCGATAGTTACGGAATAGATACCGCCTTCGCTTGCTACGAACGAGCCGTCCGTTACCGTTACGGGTTGCTCGCCATTAAGCACCGTATAGGTATAGGTTGCGTCCGTTTTCGAGCAAACGGGATTGATCGTTACGGTAGAGCCTATGTCAATAATCTTGTCGTAGTCTGCGGTGAGCGTTATTTCGCTCTGAGGTCCGCCCGTTACGGTTACCGTCGTTGTCTTTTGGTACGAATAATTATCGGACGCGCGAACTACGTAGGTTATGGTGTAACCGCCAGTGTGTTCTGCTTTAAATCTGCCTGCGATTATTTCTACGAAGTTGCCTTCGCTGTCGGTAACCTCAGTCCAGACGTCCAAAACCGTACCGCTTTCATCGGATACGATGGGTTCTTCTACTTCTACGCTCTCGCCGTAAGATACGGTGATGCTTTCTTGGACTTCGAAGCCGTCGATTGCAAGAGGTTTAATCTCTTCATCGCAGGCTATCATTACGCCAAACGAAAGTAGAAGGGAAAGTAATAGTGCAAATACTTTCTTTTTCATTTTGTCCTCCTTAAACTAATTTTCCATTCTTATATTGTCAATATATATCGTGCGAGGTTCACCCACGTACTCGCCCCAACGAAGAGCAAGGGCTTGGGTATGGGCAAAATCACGCTCGCCTTGGATACACTCCCAACCGCTATTAAGTTCCTCTACGGTGTAACTAAAGGTCTTCCACTGTCCAGGAACGGGGTTTATTGCATCGCCTGAGAAGTAACGAAGGTAGCCTTCGGAGTACATTGAAAGCCAAAGTTCGTCTACGCCGTTCTCTTCGGGTACGTATACGTCAAAGCAAAGTCTTGCGGTAGGCGCGTATTCGTCCCACGCCACGAGAGAAAGTTGGTCTTCGTTAATTCTTACGCCCGGCCACTGCTCAGTTACGATATAACTGTCGTTGCCAGGGGTGGTTTCAATTCTGAGCGAACTTCCCGAGCCGTTCTTGATATTCGTGTCAAGATAAACTTGGGGAGTAAGATAATCCTTTGCCTCGATAGTGAGGAATTCTACCTGCCACTCGTCGTCGAACGACGCTATTTCGTTGTCTTTAAGGCGCATTACGACGGGCGAATAGGGTTTTTCTGTGAAGTACATACGGAAGTCGTCGATATAGTAAACTGCGTCCTCTTCCGTCTTTTCGGGACGGTCAAACAAGAGTTTTACGCCCGTTACTTTTAGGATATCGTTACCCTCGCTATCGGTAGTTTCGGGGAGGTATTCGCGCGAAACGTTGAGGGTAAGTTCGTTCCAGCCTTTCTTGAGCGTGTACCACTTTCTTGCGCCTGCGCTATACTCGTAAGTGAGTTGGAGGCTAAAGGGGGTATTTTGCTCTTGCTCGCTATAAACGGAGAGTTTAAGGGCAAGCGTTTTTGAAAAGTCTGTTAAATCAAGGTCGTGCTTGGGCATTTCAAATGATTGAAAGAGCGTGGGCTGACCAGACTTATAGGGGTTGGATTCAACGGTTACTTTTGCGCTACTCTTTCCCTTTTTTACGAAGTTTGCATCAGTAGAGAGGTCTACTTTACCTAAAACGCCCGAAAAGAGCATCGTATTAAGGTCGTAGATGTTTTCGTAGTCGTTAACCGTTTGTATGCCTTTGTTTTGACCGGTCGAAGGGGGAGGCGTTTGCTCTCCACAAGCAAAGCAGGATAATACGGACACGAGAGTTAAGATAATTGCAATTAGTTTTTTCATTTTCTTAGCCCTCCGTTACGATATTACCGATGCTAATAGTAGTAGCATCCGTACCTGCGATATTGATACGAAGCGTTTTTGCTTTGCCATACTGGTCTGCCTTGAACGACGTTGCGGGAATAGTAATAGTATTCCAACCTTGTTCAAGCGTTAAGTCTCGGCGAAGGTCGGTAAAACTTGCTCCTGCCGAACCCTTTGCTAAGAGCGTGATTACTTCGCCACCGTTTGCGCTGTATATCTCGATAGTGAACGATTCCGTATTTTCAGTGATATTAAGAGAAAGGATTTCAATATCCGCCGAAAGACGAGTATTTGCGTTAAAGTTAAGGGTAAGAACGCTCTTATCTCCGATAGTTGCGCTTTCCTTAGTTCCGCCCGAGGTCATCGTGGTCTTATCTTCAAGCGTAGACGCGTTAACGACTGCGCTCTTTCCACCGAGGTTGATAGTTGCGCTGTAAGTCTTGCCCTCTTTCGTCGTTTCTATCGTGAGGTGGTTGATATCTTTATCGAGGCTTTGCTCGTGCGCGTATACTTTATAATTGCCCTCTTCCGTTCCGCTTACTGCCGTGCCGTTGATTTTAACGGCTACGGACGCGGGAGCGGAGAAGTTAAAGGTTGCTTTGCCGTCGATAGTTTTTGCTTTAGTGATTACTACGCCTTGATTTTGAGCAAGTTCCAAAAGTCTGTTGAGCGTTTCTCTGCTGAACGCGAATTCGCTAACGAGTTCGTCGCGGTTTCTCACTACCGCGCCGGAGTAAAGCGTGGTGTTCGTGTACTGAAGAAGTTCGTCAAACGCCTCCTCGCTCACTCCTCGCTCACGATAAATTTGCTCGAGCGCGTACATAATTTCGTAGTCTTCGTTGCCGTCGCGAATTGAGTGAAGTCGAATTGACGCCACGGGTCCGTAGATACCGTATGGTTTGCCGGGGTACATCAAGAACCCGTCAAGGTTTGCGCCGGGATAACGGAGCGCAGTGTCGTAATAATCGTAGAGTTGGAGGTCGCCGAACGATTCTTTTCTCCAAGCGTAAAGGGCGGTGTCCCAGTAAAGATTACCTACGATATTGTATTCGTACATCATCCAACTGTAAATTCTCGAAGAAAGCAAAATGTCTTCGCCGTGATAGGTAGGATAGGGAATTCTCGGGCCTACGCAAGTGTAAGTCCAAAGTTCGCCCTCATCTCCGTAGCACTCGTAGTCGAAGTCTGCGTACATTTTTCTATTCTCTTCGGAGTTGTATACGTCGATTGTGGGTACCATTTGAGCGTGAGCGGTTACCGCGTCGGAAAGTTTACCGACAAGTTTATGCTTAATTCCTGCAATGGATTTAATTATTCTTGCTTTAAGATCCGCGTCGTCGCACTCAAGAGAAGTTTCGAGGTCTTGCGCAACCGCTTTACATACGCTTTCCGCTTTTGAGAGGTTGTAGTTTGCGATATGCGTCGAGCCGTTTTGGTCGTGTTCGTCAAAGAAAATGAAATACGTACCTGCTTTTTCGATTAAATTTACGCCCTTCTCTACGCTACGCTCAGCAAGAGCGTAAAGGGTATCTTCAAACACGTCGAAGTCAACCGATTTAATGGTTTCGCCTGCTAAAACGGCGGTGTCCATCATAAATGGAAGGTTATAGTGTGAACAACGAATATCGCGAGTATACTTCTCGGCGTAATAAAGAAAACTTTCCAAACTATCGCCAGTAAGTGGCGCGTAAACCATATCGTTGCCGGGAAGATGTTCAGGGTCAAGACGGAAGTCGAGTAAAAACTCGGTATAAGTATCAATGAGTTCTACCGTACTATCGAACTCGCCCCAAGCCACTTCTTCCGCTGAAATCATAAAGGAGGATTTGGTGTGCTTTGCGTCCGTCATCGTATAGTCGTATACGGTTACAGATACGGGAACGGCGTAGTTCTTTCCGCCTGCGCTCACGGTGAAGTTGCCTTGATAAACGCCTGCTTTTTGGTCTTTAGTCGTTTTGAGCGTCACCCAAATACCTTGGTTCTTTCCGCCCGTGATATTCTCGTCGTACTCTTTCGCTTTTTCAAAGGGAAGGAGCGCGTCGGGATACCAGCCGATTTGCGTTACCGCTTGAGAGTCTTTGATTTTCGATATGTAGAGGTATTTTTGGTTATAAACCTCGAAACAGTCCTTTGAAAGAATAGTTCCGTCTGCGCTTTTAAGGTCGGAAAGCGTTATATCGTACTCTACTCCCTTTTCTCCGGTAAGGATTATTTGCGCGCTTTCGTACTCGTTACGAACTGCGGAAATAGACAGCGTTTTGTTGCCGTAAAATTTAGAGTAATCGTAGTCTTGCAATACTTTTTCCGTTCCCGTTGCCGTCCATACCGTTACTTCTTTTGATTGCGTTTCGGTAGGCGCGCAAGAGAATATCGTTAAAGTAAGGACTACGCTTAAAATAAGCGATAATAGTCTTTTCATTGCTCTCTCCTTTTTTTACTTCAAGCCTGCAAACTCAAGCATTTTATCCCAGTTATACTTGTTTTGGGAATTGTAATAGGTTATATCCGCTTGGTAAATTTGCTGAGCAGAAAGTCTATCTGCGCTGTTTTGCGCGGTGAACTTCGTCTCCATACCCGCGGTTGCTACGAAGGTAGTGTGTCCGCCGTAGTAGTTAAGTCTAAAGCCAGTGGTAGACGGAAGAGCAACGCCCGTTTTCGTCATCGCTATTCTGTCCTTTTGAAGTTGCATAAAGTTGTTATACGCCGTTTCGTTCTTTTCTTGCATATCGTAATTAAACGCCGTCGAACAGCCGTTGGTGGTTATCATAAAGCACTCAATCGCCTCGTCGGTGGAAAGGAAAAGAAGGAAGTCTTTTGCAAGTTCTTTCGCAGTTGCGTAAGAGGGGATAAACGCCTCGTGACCTTCTACGGTATACATAATGTTGCGAGCCTCGGTAATACGAGCGTAGTCGTTTTCGGTAAGAGCGGATACTTTTGCTTTTGCCGTGTCGTAGTCCTCGTTCGCGTCTACCGATTTAATTACGGTATCAAGTTCGTCGTCCGTCATTGCCTCGTACTCTAAGGTTTCAACGATGGAAGAAATTACGGGCATTTTCATATAGGAAATGTCGTAGTCGTAGGGGTTTTCCTGTTGGGTTGAGCGCATCTCGTTCTCAAACCAGTCGCCGTTGGGCATAAAGATACCTTCGCCGAGCAAAAATTTTGCTTGCGCTTGAGTGAATTCAAGGGTGTTTACGTTCTTGTGGTTGTGGTTGGTGTCATAGCCGATTGCGTCTTCCACTACTTCAAGTCCGCGAAGTCTACCTATTTGCTCGATTACGGTAATGTCGGTCTCGTCAAAATCGTTAAGACCTTCCCAGTAGTTAACGTAGTTGTTCTTGCCCTCGTACTGAGCCCACCAAGTCATAAAGATTTGTTGCCAGTAGTTTACCTTAGACGCGGAAATGAGCGGATAGCACTTGGAGTTTCCGCCGTTTACCATATCTTTTCCTGCAAGCGTATCGAGAAGGCTAATAAACTTATCGGTAGTCGTAGGAAGGATATAGTCGTTACCCATATACTTTTTAAGAAGGGTTTCGTTGTAGAGAATTCCCATATATCCGTTTACCCAAGGAAATGCGTAATAGGACTTAGTGCCTTGAGCGTTTGGTCTCGAAACAGCCTCTAAAAGCCCTGCGTTCATTTTCTCGGCTATCGTTACTTCTTCACCGGGAATAGTAACGGTGGTGTAAAGCGTGGATAACTCTTCAAACATACTACTTCCGGACGCATCGGTCTTGTCTACGTAACCTGCAACGGTGTCGCAAGCGAAAAACAGGTCAATAGTGTTTGCGTTTCCGCCCGCCATTGCGCGCTCGTTTGCAAAAGTACGCTCGGAATTTTGCTTAAGGTCGGGAATATTGAGGTTAGGATACTTCTCATTTACCCACTCTTGTTCCTTAAAAAGATTGATTACGTTATTAAGCCACTCGTAACCGTAACCAAAGTTAGCGCAGTAAATCTCAAGCGTTTGAGCGTCGTTCGGTACGGGTGGCGTACAACCTGCAAAGCCTACTAACGATGCAAGCACCATTATTCCCGTTAAAAGTAGCGTTACTATTCTTTTCATTTTTTTAGAACCTCCGTTTTGTTCTTGCTTTTTCTTGTTTTTTACTTGGGAGTGTTTTTTTGTATCTTATCGTTAAGATACACGAAAAGGGTACCCTTTTCGCTCGCCCACTGCCCGTGGTTTTTCGTTCGTTAGCCCTTTAGTCCGCCTAATGACAAACTCGTCATTATCTTACTCGAGCAAGTTCCAAACAGTATCAAAGTCGGGAGCATAGATATCATCAATCCCGCAAAGTATTCCGGGTAGTTTGCCATTCTTATTGCGTTCGCTTGGTACTCGAATAACCCGTACGCAAGCGTCGGATAATCAGGTAGATAAAGTATCATCGTTTGGTACTCGTACCACGCTCCTATCGCACCAGTTATTGCGTAGGTTAGTATTATCGGTACTGCCATAGGTAACATTATCTCGAAGAATATCATAAACGGGTTCGCTCCGTCTATCTTCGCAGCCTCTGCGTAACTCCAACTTACTGACTTGAAAAATCCGTAGTATACTACGAAACTCCCTCCAAACCCTCCAAGGTTCG
>JAZSFP010000005.1:0-4166 GCA_045532295.1 Pumilibacteraceae bacterium
TAACACTGCCGAGGGCGACGTGGTAGGCGCTCCCATCAACAATATGGAAAACTCTAATTTAAGCAACTTGTACGCAGTGGGTAAAGTTTTTGATAAGGTGAATAACACTGGTAGCACCGTTGCTAATTCCGGCGCTTACGCCGACTACGACGCGTTAAAGGGCGCAGGCATTGACTTTAGCAGTTGGGATAACGATTTCTGGGATATTGAGAACGGAATTCCCGTACCTGCTCACAAGGTAAATTAGTAATTTAGTGAAGAAATTCACAAAAAATATTAGGAGGTAGAAAAATGAAGAAAAGTATTAGTTTATTGCTTACGCTTATAATGGTTTTCTGCTGTTCGGCGCTGTTCGTGGCGTGCGCTGAGCCAAGTATAACGCTAAGCAAGACTACGCTTGAAATGGAAGTTGGCGACGAAGTTACGCTAACTGCTACCAAGGACGGCACGGACGAGGCAATCACTTGGACTTCAAGCGACGAGACGGTCGTAACCGTTAGTGACGGCGTGGTAACCGCACTTAAAAGCGGAACGGCAACGATAACGGCAAAAGTAGGCGAGGTTAGTGATTCTTGTTCAGTAACCGTACTTATGGAGAAAGTTACCTTTACCAAGAGCGCTGAAAACGGCAGTATTACCGTAACGGGCGGAGCAAGAGTGGGCGATAGCGCAACGATTAGCGCAGTTGCAAACGAGGGCTACGAACTCACTTCCCTTACCTTAAACGGCGACGAAGTAACGGTAACTGACGGCGCGTACACCTTTACTACGACGGAGAAAGCGTACTCGATTGAGGCTGTTTTCGTGGAAAAATCGGCTACGGTTACAGTTTCAAACGAAATAACGAACGGAACCGTAACGGTAAGCGAGAACCCCAAGTGGCACAACGAAGTAACCCTTACCTTTACGGCGGACGAGGGCTACGAACTCGTTAGCGCGACCTTAAATGGCGACGCTATCGTAGTAAGAGACGGCGTTTACACCTTTACCGTTTCTGCGGACGAATATACCGTAGACGCAGTGTTTGAAAAGAAAGCGGTAAGCGTTACCGTTGCTAACACCGAGAACGGTTCGGTAAGCGAAATCACGAGAATTAAGGTGGGCGACACCGTAACGATTATCGCAACGCCTGATACCGGATACGAGGTTGACACCATTACCGTTGTTGACGGAGACGACCAACCCGTAACGCTTACGGACAATACTTTCGTTGCGAACGGCGAAGTTTATACCGTAACCGTAACCTTTAAAAAGAAAGCGGTAACTATTACTAACGGAACTATTGCTAACGGTACGGTTACTGCAATCACCGGTAAGAAATGGTTTGACGAAATTACCGTCGAAACCACTGCGGACGCGGGATATGAACTTACCGCTCTTACCGTAACGCCCGTAGGTGGCGAGGCGCAAGATATCTTCGCTACCAAGAAGTTTACCGCAACCGCAGACAGTTACTTAATTAACGCAACTTTCTCGGTTAAGAGCGTAACTATTACTAACGGCACTATTGCACACGGCACGGTTACTGCTATCACCGGTAAGAAATGGTTTGAAGACATTACCGTAGAGGCTATTGCGGACGAGGGCTACGAACTTACTGCTCTTACCGTAACGCCCGTAGGTGGCGAGGCGCAAGATATCTTCGCTACCAAGAAGTTTACCGCAAACGCAGACAGTTACGTAATTAACGCAACCTTCTCGGTTAAGAGCGTAACGATAACGATTGATAATTCTATTGCACACGGCACGGTTACTGCAATCACCGGTAAGAAATGGTTTGAAGAAATTACCGTCGAAACCACTGCGGACGAGGGCTACGAACTTACCGCTCTTACCGTAACGCCCGTAGGTGGCGTGGCGCAAGATATCTTCGCTAACAAGACTTTCCAGGCAACCGCAGACAGTTACGTAATTAACGCAACTTTCTCGGTTAAGAGCGTAACTATTACTAACGGAACTATTGCACACGGCACGGTTACTGCAATCACGGGCAAGAAGTGGTTTGACGAAATTACCGTCGAAACCACTGCGGACGAGGGCTACGAACTTACCGCTCTTACCGTAACGCCCGTAGGTGGCGAGGCGCAAGATATCTTCGCTACCAAGAAGTTTACCGCAAACGCAGACAGTTACGTAATTAACGCAACTTTCTCGGTTAAGAGCGTAACGATAACGATTGACGACGCTATCGAAAACGGCAAGGTAACTGCAACGCAAGGCGTAAAATGGTTTGACCAAGTAACGCTTACGGTAACGGCGGACGCAGATTATACTCTTAAAACGCTTACCGTTGACGGCAAAGAAGTAACGGCAACCGACGGCGTTTATACTTTCGAGGCAAAGCAAGACGCTTACACGGTATCTGCTGTATTCGTTTACGACTTCGAGCGTACGCTTAGCGGTAGAGAGACGGAAATGGTAGCAAGAAAAGAGGGCGCGATTACTTACTCTACCGAAGGCGACATTGCAATTTCCTTGCTTGAAGAGGGCAAAATCGACGCATCGCTCCTTGACGGATTTACCGTTTCCTCCGCAACTTTAGACGGCGAGAGCGTAGAGACGGCGCTTAACGGCACTGACCTTTTAATTACTAAAGCAAACGCTGAAAAATTCCAAGGCGCAACCGCTAAAGAACTTATCGTTAACCTCACTAAAGCAGACGGCGGAAAAGCAAAGATTACTACCGCTCTTACCATTGCAACTATGCTTATTTCTACCGAGAGCGATATTAACGCAATGGTAAGCGTAGCGTACAGTTTGAACGATAACACCGCGTTTGATACTACTTCCCACACCGCAAAGGGCGCGTACGGATACTATGTTTTAACTCAAGATATTACTTGCGAAGGCGCGTACTCCGATACCTTTACCGACCCCGGTTGGATGGGTTACGATAGTTCTAATCACCCCAACGGCAAAGGTTTCCACGGAGTGCTTGAAGGCAACGGTCATACCGTTTACAACTTTACGATGGAAGAGAACCATTTGGGACTTTTCGGAAGACTTGGAGTAGGAGCAAAGATTAGAAATATCTCGTTCGTAAACTTTACTAATAATAAAGGAAAGGGCGGATTGTTCGGTTGCCAAAGTTTTGGTACTGGCTTTGAAAATATTTATATTTCCGTAAATATGACCGCAAGCACCGTTTCTAGCATTTACGACGCTACCTCCGTTCTCGAGGGTACGGCGGTTGACGGAACTTCCTTTAATAAAGTGCTCGTAGAATACCTTACCCTTAACGTTACTGACGATACGAAAAACGGATACGTGCTCCAGGGAATAAGCGGAACTAACGTAAACGGTATCTACGCGGTAGGCGTTAGCGCGATTACCAACAACGGCACGAACCAAAGCGCTTACTTAGGTTACGGCGCGTTAAAGAGCGCAGGCATTGACTTTAGCGGCTTTGACAACGACTTCTGGGATATCGTAGACGGTCTTCCCGTACCTAAGAACCTTAAAAATACTACGGTAAGCATTACTGATAGCGCGGACGCAACCGTAAAGGCTACCGACACGATTAAGGTAAACGCTAACGGCATTTACAAGCAGTTTACTACCGATAACGAAGGCGCAACCGTAGACCACTACGGAAACGTAACTCTCTCGCAGGCTCTTATGGAAAAGGGCGGAGTAATAACCGTAACGGTATCTTCGCTCGCAAACGAAAGCACTGCTACTAAGAAGTTCACCGTAACGCCCGTACTCGTTCGCTCGATTAAAAGAGACGCTGAAATGGTAGATAGAAGTGGCGCTACTCCTGCTTACTCGAACGCAGGCGACGTTAGCATTTCCTTGCTCGAGAGCGGAAGTATTACCGCTGATACGCTTAACGGCTATACTTTAAGCGAAGTAACGCTTGACGGAACGGCTAACGCTAACTTTACTTTAAGCGGAACGAATTTAGTTATAAGCAAGGCTAACGCTGAAACGCTCCAAAGCACTACCGCTAAAACGCTCGTTGCTAAACTCGTAAACGCAGAGAATAACGGCGAGGCTCAAATCACGATTACCTTTACCCTTGCAACTATGCTTATTTCTACCGAGAGCGACCTTAACGCAATGGCAGGCGTAGCGTTCAGTTTGGATAACAACCCCGTATTCGATACTACTGTCCATACCGCAAAGGGCGCGTACGGATACTACGCTTTAACTCAAGATATTAC
>JAZSFP010000006.1:0-28034 GCA_045532295.1 Pumilibacteraceae bacterium
CCGAGCGACAGCGAGAAGACACTCCCGTTTGCAACGGGCGAGCGGAGCGAGAAGACGCCCCCACTCGCAGTGGGTTGCTCGTTTCTTACTCGTTTATAGCCGAGCGAAAGCGAGAACACGCCCCCACTCGCAGTGGGGGTGTAACAAAAAATAAAATAAACCGCTACGGAGGGGGTAACTCTTCGTAGCGAAACCCGAAAGGGTTAAAAACAAATCGGAGAAAATCAATGGGTAATTTTACTAACGTTCTAAAATATGTAATACAGCGACTTTTATTGTCGGCGCTAATTATCTTTGGCGTATCCTTTATTATGTATCTACTCATACGCCTTATGCCGTTGAGTTATTTTGACCAACAATTCGCGCCCCAACTTAGTTCGGGCGTAATGACGGAAGAAGACCTTCAACATATCAAGGAACTTTACGGTCTTGCAGACAACAGTTTCTTTGGTATTTTGGGCGGATACTTTGGATGGCTTGGCGGAGTATTCCAAGGCGACCTTGGAGTAAGTTTCCAACACGGACAAAAAGTAGAGGCAATAATCGTAGAAAATATGGGCATATCCTTCTGGATTTCCTTTATTTCGCTTATTCTTCAAATGCTTATCGCAATTCCCCTTGGAATTAAATGCGCGTGCAACCAGTACGGCAAGTTCGACTATACCGTAACGGTGCTGTGTATGATAGGTATGGCTTTCCCCTCCTTCTTCTTCGGTAACCTACTAATTAAATGGTTTGCCGTAGACCTTGGCTGGTTCCCATCCTCTGGTCTTGCGTCAGGACTTGCGCCTACTGCAAGTTGGTGGGAGCGACTGCTTGATATGGGCTGGCACTTAATTCTACCTATGATAGTACTCGTAGTACTGTCAATCGGCGGACTTATGCGCTACACGAGAACGAACACGCTTGAAGTTCTCAACGCAGACTATATCCGTACCGCTCGCGCTAAGGGACTTTCGGAAAACGCCGTAATCTACAAGCACGCTTTCCGCAACACGCTTATTCCCCTCGTAACGCAACTTGCGTTCACGCTCCCCGGACTTTTCGGTGGCGCAATGATAACCGAGACGGTATTCGATATCCCGGGAATAGGACAGATTGCGTATCAAGCGCTTAAAGTGGGCGATATCCCGCTTGCAATGGGCTACAATATGTTCATCGCAATCCTTACCGTAATAGGCATACTTCTTGCGGACATTATGTACGCAGTAGTTGACCCGCGCGTAAAACTTGGAGGTTAATACAATGGAAGAGAACAAGAATACAACCCCCGAAATTATAGAAGAAAACACCGAAACGACGGCGGGAGTAGAGGTAACGGAGGACGAACTCCACGGCGAAAACCTCAACGAACGCGCAAAAGTCCTCTCGCCTATGGCGACGGTAATGAAACGCTTTTTCCGTTCTAAACTCTCCGTTATCGGTCTCGTAACGCTTATCGTCCTTTTCATTTTCTCGTTCGTAGGTCCTATTTTCTCGCCTTGGGCAGAGAACGAAGGGACTGCGCTCGATAAAAAACCTGAAAATATCCTTCCCCAGTACACCTATTCAATGATTAAGTATACCGATAGTGAAGGCGAGGCGGTTCAAGCGCTCGATATCACCATCACCACCCCCACTAAAAACGTCCTTGGCGAAATCACGGGCGAACACTGGATGGGCACGGACGATAGCGGATACGACGTTTTCACCCGTCTTATGTACGGTGGACGAGTATCGCTTACCATAGGTTTCGTCGTAGTAATCCTCGAAACGATTATCGGCGTAGTGCTTGGCGGTCTTGCAGGATATTTTGGAAAGTGGGTCGACCAAGTAATAATGAGAATAGTGGACGTGCTTGCGTGTATTCCGCAAATCCCCATAATGTTGATACTGTCCGCAGTATTCGACTCAATGGGCTTGGGCGATAGCATACTAAAACTGTACTTTATGATGGTCGTGCTAACCCTCCTTGGTTGGACGGGAACGGCAAGACTTGTCCGCGGACAAATTCTCTCGCTAAGAGAACAAGAATTTATGCTCGCGGCGAAATGCTCGGGATTAAGCACGAGTTCAAAAATCTTCAAGCACTTACTTCCCAACGTTATCCCCCAACTAATCGTATCAATGACGCTCGGTCTTGGTAGCATAATTTTGACGGAGGCAACTCTCGGCTATCTCGGTATCGGCGCGCCCCTCAATACTCCCACTTGGGGAAATATGATAAACGACGCTGCAAACGCGCAGTTTAGAAACTACTATCCTAACCTTTGGCTTGGTTCGGGCGTGTGCATAACGCTTGCAATCCTCGCGTTCAACTTCGTAGGCGACGGACTTCGTGACGCGTTCGACCCCAAAATGAAGAGGTAATATTATGGCAGACAAACAAGACAAGAAAAAGCATTATATATCGCGCGACGAGTCTCGCCGTATAGCCAAGGAAAACTCCAAGGCAATCGCTTACTACGAGAAACGAAAGAAGAGAAAGGTAAGCGTTGACGAGTACACCACGACGATGAAAGACGATAGAAATATCGTTGAGTTCGACGACCTTCATACATACTTCTTCTCGGACGCAGGAACGGTAAAAGCCGTAAACGGTGTAACTTTTTCCATACCTGCAGGCTCAACCGTAGGCGTAGTAGGCGAGAGTGGTTGCGGTAAAAGCGTAACCTCGTTATCCCTTATGCAACTCGTTCAAGCGCCGTCTGGACAAATCGTAAGCGGTTCAATTCGTTTCCGCTCGGAAATGTTCAAGCGCGACGCTAAGGGCAAGAAAATTCCCATTTATGAAAGAGCGGTCGACCAAGACGGTAACGATTATATCCTTCTTGACGAGAAGAAAAGACCTATAATAAAGAAGAATGCGCTTGGCGGAAATATGTACGAAATGGAAGAGAGGGTAGTCGACATAGCGAAAATGCCTACCGACGCCGTTCGTCAAATCCGCGGTAGAGAAATCTCGATGATTTTCCAAGAGCCTATGACTTCGCTCAATCCCGTGTTTACTATCGGATATCAACTTGACGAAGTAGGTCTTCTCCATATCGAAGGTATCTCAAAGCAAGCGGTAAAAGAGAGAAGTATCGAAATGCTCAAACTCGTAGGCATTGCCGACCCTGAGGGCGTTTACAAAAAATACCCCCACGAACTTTCGGGCGGTATGCGTCAGCGCGTTATGATAGCGATTGCGCTCCTTTGCAACCCCAAACTCATCGTTGCAGACGAGCCTACTACCGCGCTCGACGTAACTATTCAAGCGCAAATTCTCGACCTTCTCCGCGAAATCAAGCACAAGATTAACGGCTCGATTATGCTCATTACCCACGACCTCGGTGTCGTTGCGGAAATGGCGGACTACGTAGTAGTAATGTACGCAGGTAAAGTAATCGAAATGGGAACTGCGGAAGAC
Source organism: Pumilibacteraceae bacterium (assembly GCA_045532295.1). Taxonomy (GTDB): domain Bacteria; phylum Bacillota; class Clostridia; order Christensenellales; family Pumilibacteraceae; genus UBA10677. The sequence goes on from JAZSFP010000006.1 coordinate 3,392, forward strand.
ATCTTCGACAATCCCCTTCATCCGTATACTATCGGACTTCAAAAGAGCAAGCCCACCGTTGAGCAGGAAACGGACGAACTTTACTGTATCCCCGGTTTCGTTCCTAACCCCATCAATATGCCCAACTACTGTTACTTCCGCGACCGTTGCGAGAAGTGTACGAAAAAATGCTCGGGCGAATACCCCGGCTTTATCCAAGTAACCCCCACGCATAGCGTTTCTTGCTATCTGTACGAAAAGGAGGATATAACTAAATGAGCGAAGTAGTAAACAACAACGAAATCCTTCTCGACGTGCAAAATTTAAGCAAGTACTTCGTAGTAGGCACGAACTTTTGGGGCAAGCCCAACCTCTTTCTTAAAGCGGTAGATGGCGTTTCCTTTAAGTTAAAGAAAGGCACGACGCTTGGTATCGTAGGCGAAAGCGGTTGCGGAAAATCCACTATGGGAAGATCAATTCTTCGCCTCTACGACGATATTACCGGCGGAAAAATCTACTTTAAGGGACAGGAAATCACCTCGCTTAAAAACCGCGAGTTCGATAAACTCCGTCCTAATATGCAAATGATTTTCCAAGACCCCTACGCCTCCCTTTCGCCCCGTCTTACCGTAGGCGAAATCATAGGCGAAAGCGCGCTCCAGCACGGCATAACTGACAAAGAGCATTACCACGAATACGTTCTCTCGGTAATGAAAATGTGCGGTCTTCAGCCCCATTACTTCGAGCGTTACCCACACGAATTCTCCGGCGGACAGCGTCAAAGAATATGTATCGCGCGTGCGCTCGCCCTTAAACCCGAACTCGTAATTTGCGACGAGCCCGTTTCCGCGCTCGACGTGTCAATCCAAGCGCAAATCATCAATATGCTTATTGACCTTCGTAAAACGCTCGGACTTACCTACGTATTCATCTCGCACGATCTGTCGGTAGTAAAGCACATCTCCGACGAAGTAGGCGTAATGTATCTTGGAAGTTTAGTCGAGTACGGCACTAAAGAACGCATCTTCAATAACACCCTTCATCCCTATACCAAAGCGCTTTTCTCCGCAGTACCCGTGCCCAACCCTCACGTAAAAATGAACAGAGTGGTACTCAAAGGCGATATTCCTTCGCCCGTAAATCCACCCAAGGGCTGTAAATTCCATACCCGTTGCGATAAATGTATGGAAATCTGCGAAAAAGTCCGCCCTCCCTATCACGAAGTAGAGGAAGGACACTTCTGCGCTTGTCACCTCTACAACACCGAAGAGCAAACCGCTCTAATGCTTGACGAGGCTAAGAGAATAGAAGAGGAAGAGTTAGAAAAACAGAAAAAGGAGAAGTAATGGCACAAAACGACGACAAACGAAAAGACGACGAACTTGATACCGAAACTACCTTCGCCGATATGAATATTGACGGTTTTAGTTGGTACGACCCCTCCAAAAAGAAAAAGGGAAGTAAAGGTAACGGCAAAATCAAGTTGTCCAGCAAGGAATACTGGAGTATGGTCAAAGGCGCTTTCCTTGCTATGCTCCCCGTTTTTGCAATCGTTATAGTGGCGTTTTTGCTTGTGTGGTTGTTGTCATACCTCTGGTTAATCTAAACGCAAAATCTGCGTCGCAATATTTCCCAACCTCGTCCTTGTACGCTCCCTCGATTGTTGTTCGTCTTGCTCGCAGTTTAGTCGTAGACCAAGCCGAGCGGAGCGAGAAAACGCCCCCACGCTAGTGGGTCACACGCTTTGCGTGTGTCTTTCTGGAACGAGCCGTAGGCGAAGTGATAGAAACTCCGACCTTTTAATTTAAGGAGGTAGTACTATGAAAAAGCAAAGTCTGTATTTTGTAGCAATCTTAATAATCGTTATAAGCGGAGTATTCCTTGTCGGTTGCGATATAGGAACGATTATCCCTGAACTGCCCGATTATAACGCCGACGTGCAAGTAGTTTTGCCCGAAGACATTGATACCGAGCATTTTGCCGTAGAAGAAGACACTACTTATTATACTTCCCCGGGATTTTACTTATCTTTAGAGGTAAACGGTGAGTTTATGGTTATGAACTACTTCTCGATTGAGGGGGATAAGCGCGTTTACGATAACTTATATCTTTACGAAGACGATTATTTTTATATCGTTACGGACGACTATAAGGATTTATATGCGTCGCTTGGCGATAGCGCGGATTTAGAGTACGCCGAAGAAGAAAAAGAACAAGGCTACGATATCCAAATTAACGTCAAAAAAGCGGGAATTTATAAACTTACCTTTGACGTTAAAACGCTCAAATTCGATATGGAATACAAATCGGAAATAACTACGCCCGTGTATTACACCATAAAGAATTGTAGTATTTACAGCGTGGCGACGAGTTGGGTTGAAATGAGCGTAAACCCCGATAATAACGACGAGTTCGTTATTAACAATTTTAGCGTAGAGCCCGGTAAAATAATCGGTTTTTACAATAATCTGCACGTAAGCAATTATAAAGTAACGCTGGACGAGAGCGTGAATAACAAACTTGCGTCAGTGAGGAAAACGATCGTTACCGTAAACGTAGGCGGTAATTACGATATCTATATAAATAGAAAAACCTACGTCGTTCGTATGGAACTCCTTAATCCTGAAACTGCTACTTACGGTTGCGTTTACTACGACGGCGCGGATTTTATTACACTCCAGCCTTACGATATTGCCGTTCCCTACGTATTCCACTATCAAATAACGGTAGATAAATACGATAGTTTACCCAAATTCCACTCTGAAAAATATCAAACCTACGATTTAACGGTCGTGGATACAGCGAATATTTTAATGGGTAGTGGAAGTAACAAGTATTTTAAGCAAGCGGGAACATACGATTTAATTATCAACCTAAAGACTTTTGAAATCACGGCAGAAATATTGCCAGAATAAAAAAATGACACCGACTATTCGGTGTCTTTTTTATTCGTTGTTTGCTTGGCATTTTTTCATTTTTTGCCAGTTTATAAAGCCGTATATATCGTTAAAAAGGAAAGATGACGAACTTGATACCGAAACTACCTTCGCCGATATGAATATTGACGGTTTTAGTTGGTACGACCCCTTGTCTATTATATTGCCTTGTTGCTACATTAAGCCTCCACGCGTAGTGGGACTATGAATTCGTGTTTACCCTCCAAAAGAGTAACGCCGTTATACTCAGCCGTAACGCCCTTGGGAATAGTAACCGTATAAACGAATTCGCCTTTGCGATATCTCCATTTTGCGCAAATTTTACCGTATTTAGTGTTAATAAAGCCCTCTGAGTGCTTGATTTTCTTAATGAAATTCGGTTTTAGTTGAATTTTTTCAAAAGCAGGGGCGTCAATGCAAGCGTTAATTCCCAACAAAGACTTGAAAAACCAAGCGATAATATTAGAAAACATTTGATGGTTATGTGAACCGTTTTCCTTGCCGTCCCAACACTCCCAAAGCGTAGTTGCACCCGCATCGAACCAGGTTTTATATCCTGGCTTGCTTTCCATCAATAGTTTAATAACGAGGTCGGCTCGTCCGCACTTAACCAAGGCGTCGTAAAGATACTGAACGCCAACCATACCGCAAGTAAGATTGTATTTGTCAGCGATAATCTGACTTACTAACTGTTCTTTGACCTTTTGTTTATCAATGCAAAGTCCGCCCGTAAGCATCATTGCAAGTGCAGTTTGTGAGCAAACGCTACTACTGCCATCCTCTAATGAATAAGTAAGGATAAATTCGCGTTCTAATTTTTCAAGCATTGCTTGAAGTTTATTGTCGGTTTTCTCTTTTAATTTAAGAGCGAATAGAGTAGTGCGCAACGCCTTAATCAAGAAGAAATCGCGGACGAACTCTTTGGGAGTAAGCGGACTACTGTCGTAGCCTAGCCAGTCACCAAGTATGAATTCGTGATTTTCACGCTTTTTGCGGGCTAAAAATCTGATATATTTGCGAAAATACGGTATGGCGGAAGTTAGCATCTTGCTGTTTCCCGTATAAATATAAACCTTAAACGGCAACTCAAACAACAAATTATCACAAACGGGTCCCCAGTCGTCGCCCCAACCGTTAGAGGGGATAATGCCCGGGAGTGAACCGTCTTTGCGCATATCGGCTTTTAGGTCGGTAAACCACTTGTCAAAAAGGCGCTCGCTGTCAAAATTTATTAAAACTTGCTCGCAAGACGCTGCCGCGTCGTTAGTCCAACCGAACTTTTCACGGGTAGGACAGTCCGTTAAACTCCAAAACAGATTTGACCGAGTAGAACGAATACCCGCGTCGTATATAAAGTTCAAAATAGTCGAGCCCGAGCGGAAATTAGCGCGCTTTTTAACCTTATGTGAAGTAAAATAAGCGGTAAAATCCTCCATTTTTGGCTCGTAAGACAATCCTTCGATTTGTAAGTACCTAAATCCGTGATAGCAAAAACTAGGCTTAAAAGTATCAACCTCGCCCGACGCAAACAGTTTATTTACTTGAAAAGGCGACTCAGGATAAAATCTCGAATGTCGCGTACCCTCTAAATATCCTAAATTATTAGCGGGAACTTCGTAAAACAGATAGGCGTATTTGGGCAAATTTTGCTCGTCAATTTCTTCGGCGTAGCGCATAGTGATTTCCTGTCCACGATGCTCGCACACTCTAACTTCGGCGTATCCTGATATGTTAAAGCCGAAATCGACGATATAGCCCCTACCGTTTTTCAAAATTCTAACGGGTTTTAACTGCTCGATTTCTCTAATAGGCGGGCACTTGGTTTTTAAAAATTTAACATATGGTAGAGGGTTTTCCGTTACAACACTATCAAAGTTACTATCGTCGTATCCGTTAAATTTCCAACCCTCGTCTTTTTTTCGCGCGTCAAAATATTCTCCGCTACGAAGATGTGAATAAATTATAGGCGAAACCTCGCGACTAACTTTCCAACTCTCGTTGCTAACGAGTACAACTTCGCCGTTGACTTTAAGCGACATAATAAACTTAGGTGCGCCTCTCCAAGTCGATTGTTCGTAATCCCAAGCGCTTCTAAACGGCTCATTGTAAAATCCGTTACTTGCAATAACGGAAATAGTATTTTTACCCTTCGTTAAAAGCGAAGAAACTTCGTATTCGTTGTACCATAAAATTTTATCGTAATTGCTAACCGCGGAAATGAAAAGATCGTCCGTAATAGGCTTGCCGTTAATGAAACAACGCGCAAATCCGGGGCTTTGCAAAATAATCTTAGCCTTATTCACTTCGCAATTCAAGGTGAATTCGCGTCTAAAAACAGGCAATGGGTCGTAGAGGGAGTATGCCTTGTCATAAAAGGATGAGGATATGAATTTTGCTCTACCAAATATATTGCGCATAAATCTCCCTAAAAGGTATAAGAGTCCGTTATTTTCGAACTCTTACAACTTACTTGTTTAAATTTTTAATCATAAGACGAATAATCTCTTCGTCCGTTTCCTTCATACCAACGCGCGCGAGCGAACCCACGTTGTCAATGGTGTTTTCAACGCCACGCTCAAGTATACCATCTCCGCCATAGAACTGCGAACCGTTGCGATACATCTCGAATCCAAGAAGTCCAGCCTCAACCGCCGACGCAATCTTAGCCGCGCAACTTGATTTTGCTCCGTCGCAAATAAGTCCCGAGTCGATAGCAAGCGCGTTGACGATAGTGTGAGCAATCTCGTCCATACCGCCTCCGTGAAGATAGCAAATGCCCGCGCCTGCGCCTGCGCCTGCGCTAACCGCTCCACAGTAAGCGGAAAGTCTGCCTATGCCCGTCTTAAGATGAATAGTGATAAGGTCGGAAAGAGTGAGCGCGCGATAAAGCATTTCCTTGCTCGCGTTAAGTTCCTTACCGTAAACGATAACGGGAAGAGAGGCGGTCATACCTTGATTACCGCTACCCGAAACGATAACTACGGGAAGAGAGCAACCGTTCATCCTCGCGTCCGAGCCTGCAGCCGCGTACGCTTTTGCGCGCGTATGCACGTTGTCGCCAAAGGATGCGAGTAAAATCTTACCGACTTTTGCGCCGTAATCACCCCTCAAACCTTCCTCGGCAATAGCGGTGTTGTATTCAATCTGACGGCTAATAATCTCGTCAATATCCGCTAAATCCACGGTAGAGGCAAACTCAACGATATTTTTTACCGAAAGACACTCTCTATCAGTGAGTTTAGCAACGGTAACGCCCGTCTTACTTTCGTGCAAAACTTCGCCGTTTTTAATAATGCTAACTACGTTGGTGTGGTGTCCCTCAATGCGTACCGAAGCGCTCTCGTTGTCGCGAAAAACCGATACCGTTATATCAAAAATGCAACCACTGTCCGATTGAGTAACGGTAAAAGGCGTGTTTTCTAAAAACTTCGCAATAGCCTTTTCTTGCTCAGAGGTAACTAAAGAGAGGACTTGAAGTTTTTTGTCGGGATTGCCTGCAACGATACCGGCAGCGGCAGCCGCCGATACGCCTCTGAGTCCACCGCTTGACGGCACGACTACGGACTTAACGTTCTTTAAGATATTACCGCTAACGCTAACTGTAACGGAAGTGGGGAGCGCGCCCAAAGTTTTACGAGCAAGCGCGGAGGCGTACGCAAGAGAAATAGGCTCGGTACAGCCCATCGCTGGTAATAACTCTTCGTGAAGAATATCTATGTAATTTTTATATAAAACTTCGTCCATTATTCCATAGCCTCTTCAATCTTTTGTCTTAAAAGAGCCTCGCTCATCTTACCTTGACGAATATGCGTAATAACGCCCTCTGCGTCTAAAATAACGGTTATGGGGAAAGCCGCCTTTCCGCCAAGCATAGTGAAAGTATCAAGTTCGGCGGTATCTTGAGCGAGCATCATATCCCACTCGTTCCAACCGTTATCGTCAATAAACGCCTGCACGTTTTCCGTGATATGCTCGCCGTGAACGGCTACCATATAAATATCGTCCTTAAAGTCGTCGTAAACTTCCTCAAAGTAGGGGAGTTCTTCAACGCACGGGTCGCAAGTCGTCTCCCAGTAATTGATTACTACGACCTTGCCTCTGCACTCAAGCACGGAGAATTTTTCCTTGCCAGATTGACTATCGTAAAGGTCGAGCGTAAAATCTTGACACTTATCGCCCACGGTGTAAACGGTGGTGCTTTCGGTAGGCGCTAAGAAATTATAGTAAACGAGCGCGCCCACGAGCACCAAGATAGCAAGAATAAAACTAATAACCCTAACGACGCCTCTTGCTTTTTGGCTCTTTTCTTCGCCTATAGGCTTGTCTTCAACCTTAACTTCACTCTCTACGACGCCTTCGCTCTTAGGCTCTTCCATTTTATCGGGAACGGGCAGTTCGCTCGATGCAATAACGCCGTTCTTAATATCAATAGGAGTTTCGCCCGTCTTAGCCATTGAAGGATGAAGAGCAACCTTACCGCCCTTCCACGAAATAGCCTGAGTAGGACAAACGGGAATACACTCTCCGCATTGAATACACTCGTGGTCGCCAACGCGTCTAATGTCCATCTTGCAAGTCTCAATACAAAGTCCGCACTCGGTACAAGCGTTCTTGTCGAGTTTAATACCGATAAGCGCGAGACGGCAGAAGAAACCGTAAAGCGCGCCCAAAGGGCAGAGGAAACGGCAGAAAAGACGGAAAATAAAGATACTGCCGATCATAATCAATATGAGAAGAAGGAACTTCCAAGTAAAAAGCGCGCCGAGCATAGCGAAGAAATCGGAGTTAGCAATGTTGAGAAGTAGCCCAACGCCACCCCCGAGCGTTCCTGCGGGGCAAATATACTTACAGAAGAAAGGAATTCCCTCGTAAATAAGCGGAACGGCAATCGCGAGCCCTAAAATTACGTACTTAAAGAAGGAAAGCACGTAGGTAACTTTGCTCTTTTTAACCTTAGGGGACTTTATTTTATAAAGAAGTTCTTGACCAAAACCGATAGGGCAAATCCAACCGCAAATCGTTCTGCCAAGAATAAGACCGAACAGAATAATAATACCGAAAATATAGAAAGGCAGTCTCGTTCCGCTCGCGGCAAGCGCGTTTTGTAGCGCGCCCATCGGACACGCGGTAACCGCGCCGGGACAAGAATAGCAGTTAAGTCCGGGCGTACAAATAGCCTTCGTGTTTCCACGGTAAATTTTACCCGTCGCAAACCCCTTCACGTTAGCGTTCATCAAGAGAGCGGCGTAAAGTTGAATAATCTTACGCTTGGTCGGGCAAATCTTAACGAAGAACTGACCTATTTTTTTGAAAAATTCCTTAATCTTACCCAAGACCGATACACTCCGTACAAATATTTATAGCCTTAACGAGCACGTCGTGAAGACCGCCGTTAACCGTTCCTATAATAATGAATATAACCGCTACTGAAAACAGCGCGATACGAGAGAAGAAAATTACCTTCTCGCAACCAAAAATTCTTTCGAAAAGCCCCTCGCTCTCGGTTACCGTCTTGCCTGCAAGACGACGAACGGTAGGCAAAAGTTTGCTTGCCTTAACACCCTCGTAAACTGACGCGATATAGCACGCAACGCCGAAAAGCGCAATAAAAGGGAAGAGGAACTTAACCATATTAAGAACTTCCGCCGTTACGTCTTCTTTAGGAAAGTTTTCAGGGATAGCGAGGAAAACGATGCAGTAGATAAAAATAGCAAGCCCCAAGCAAAGCAAAGCAATCTTAATATATCGCATCTGTCTTTCGTGAGCGTCAATCATCGAAAACTCCTCGTTGTTTTTGTTAGACGCCGGCACGCGCTTTCTAAAACGCATATAAAGATATTCGTCGCGCGGACGCATACGCTTTTCTTTTACGGGAAAGACGAGCGAAAGCACGAACGCGGTTATAGTCATTAAAATCCAAACTAAAATAGGCGCAAGCAAGAGAAGAAGTTTTTCCGCCACTTTCTCGCGAGTAAAGATAACCTCGCTACCTTGTCCGCCGAAATAAATATCCAAAAGCGCCCAAATAAACAGCGCGCCCAAAATAACGGTAACGCCGATATACGCTCCGCCGAAGATATTCCTTATTAACTTGTTGCGGTTTTCCTTTTCCATACCTACTTATTATAGCGTATTTTGAGTGATTATGTCAAGTATAGTGATAAACTTTATATATGGAATATATAAAACTCCCCCACGAAAAGTCGCAGAGGAGTTAAAAACTACTTATCTTTCTTTTGGTCGCGGATATTATCAATGGCGATAACGAGCGCGACGAGGAAGTTAGTTTCGCTCTCGTCGAAAACTTCCAACTTAAAGCAGTCGCGGAAAATATCTAAAGCGTTCTGAACGCCCCAAGTATAACGCCCGATTTCCTTGCCGTTCTTGGTAATGAGCATACCCTTTCCCCACTCGATATCAACGCTAAGGTCGTCCTCGCAGTCGTCAAAGTTAAAGCCCAAACCGAAGAACCGCTCCTTAACCTTGCAAATTTTTTCGCCGTCAGCGTTGTAAATGAGCGCTTTCTTGGTCATAAAGTGCCAAAACTTATTGCGAACGGTAAAGATTTGATTGCCCTCAGCGTCAAAAATGAACTTTTTGCGAGTAGGAGAGAGCCACTTGCCTTGAATTTTAAAGTGCTCTTTACCGTTTTCGTCAGTGACGAACGAGCCGTTGCCGATGCTAACCATCTTGTTTTTTACGTAATAAATCATATCTTTTTCCTCCTTAAATCAAACTTGCTATTATAACCGCGCCCACGATTGCCAAAGCAATAACGAGCGCAACTTTAATGAATACTAAACTCTTCGCGCGCTTTTTAATATCCTCGTCCACCGTAGCCTCGTTTCTAACTTCCAAAATCGAAGTGGAACAGTTGTCAATAACCACGCACGGCTCGCCCTTTTTCCATTTTTTAACCCTAACGGTAGCGGTAGTGAGGGCGGAAAGCGAGAGCGTTCCCTCGTAAAGTATGACGCGCTCGGGATTTTTTTGACGAATATCGAAAATACCGAAAATACTTATTATAAAGAAAAGCGCCTCGAAAAGCCACCAAAACGGTTGCGAAAGATAGGAAAAAGTAACAATTTCCACCTTAACGCTATCCTTTTCCGTCTCGTGATAAATATGATTAACGCCACGCGTCTTTTTGCTTTTTACGGGCATTTCGCCGTCAATGAGAAGAACGGTGGAGGATTGCGCGTGGTTTACGAACTTAATATCAAGATTATTCATATTAACCTCCCTGGTTCATAGAAATCACGAACCCAACTACCACGGCAATGGCAACGAATATGATAACGACGGGAACGACGAGCCTCCAACCGTTATTGTTGGGCTTAGGCTCAAAGAGTAGAAAGAGAGCGGAGACGAGCGAACAAATTACTCCGGCAAGGAGCATCCAAAGTCCCACGCCCGTAAGCGAGGAGAAAAACTCGCCCGTGTCCGTAAGCGAACCAACCCAAGAGGCGTATTGTCCCACCAAATCCCAGTAGTTTGGGATAATAATGAAAATCATACCCACGGTAACGAGAATAAGCACAAACATAAAAAGTATGCCAAGAGTGAACATACCAAGTATTAAAAAACTGAAAAGTCCGCTCAAGACGAAAGTAATACCTATCCCAAGCAGAGCCAGTGAAATATTAGAAAGAATAACCCCAAGCCTGCTTAGGTTTTTTCTTAAAATAAAACCTTGTAGCATTTCCCCCTCCTTTAATTCCTATTTATCTTATATTTAATTATACAGTCCATAGTTTACTATTGTCAAGTAAATTGACTAAAAAAATGAAAAACCGTCGCAAAATTCTTGCAACGGTATACAATTTTCGTGTTTTTTTAAGCGTTAGTGTCCTTCAAAACTTCCTCGAGTTTTTCAGCAAAAATATCAATTTCTTCTTTTTTAATCGTCAGCGGAGGAAGAAGACGAATAACGTTTTGTTTAGTGTAATTAACGAGTATGCCTTTAGAGAGTAGTTGAGACGCGATATAACTTCCGTTCACTTGCTCGCTAAGTTCAATGCTTTGAAGTAAGCCCTTGCCCTTAATGTCTTTAATGAATTTATACTTTCTAAAGTAAGCAAGTTTGCCCTCAAGGTACGCGCCCTTTTCCGCAACCTCGTCGATAAGTCCGCCACGAAGAGCGTCAACTACCACGGTCGCCGCGGCGCAAGCGAGTTGGTTACCCGAAAGCGTTGAACCGTGGTCGCCGATAGCGAACGCCTCGGCAACTTCGCCACGGGCAAGCACCGCAGAAATAGGCACGCCACCGCCCATACCCTTAGCAACCGTAACGATATCGGGTTGAAGACCGTAATGCTCGAAAGCGAACATCTTACCCGTTCTGCCCATACCCGTCTGAACTTCGTCTAAGATAAATAAAATATCACGGCTACGGCAAAGCGCGTAAGCGTTAATCAAATAATCGTAATCTGCGGGGCGAACGCAACTACGACTTTGAATAACCTCAAGCATAACTGCGCCCACGTCCTCGGTTAAAGCCTCGCGTAAAGCCTTAAAGTCCCCGTAAGGCACGTGCCTAAATCCCTCGGGAAGAGGAGAGTATATCTTGTAATGACTTTCCTGACCGGTAGCGGTAAGGGTAGCGAGCGTTCTGCCGTGGAACGAGCCTTGCGCCGTAACGATAACGGGACGCTTTTGACCGCGCTTATTATAATGTTTGCGCACGAGTTTGATGGCGCACTCGTTAGCCTCCGCGCCACTGTTTGCTAAAAACATCTTGGAAAAAATAGTGCCCTCAAGCATCTTGTCGCATAAGATTGCTTGCTCGCGGTTATAATAAAGATTGCTCGAGTGAATTAGAGTAGAGGCTTGTGTGGAAATCGCGCGAGTAAGGTCAGGATGATTATAACCAAGACTGTTCACGCCAATGCCTGAAACGAAATCTATATATTCTTTATCCGAAGTGTCGTAAAGCCGATTGCCTTCGCCCCTAACAAAACAAATATTTTGGCGAGCGAAAACACTCATATAGTTGCGCCTTGACAACTCTCTGATTTTCTTTAACTCCATAATTACCCCTAATTTTTCTTGGCTAAATCGCCATTTCTAAGACTACGCCCTCGGACGCGCCAAAAACTATTATACCATATTTAACCGCAGTAGTCAAGATATTATATGCAAAAATTAACAAAATTTAACCGCCTTTTTTGTCGAACACGTAATTTTATAATTTTGTGCATTTTAACCTAAAACAAGGCTTAATTTTGTGCAATTTATTGTTGCGCGAACAAATAAATTATAGTAAAATTTAAGTATAAATTAAATTACATTTAATAGGAGTGGATTATGGCAAGTTTATCATTAAGACACGTTTACAAGATTTATCCTGGTAACGTAAAAGCAGTTAGCGACTTCAACCTTGAAATCGACGACAAAGAGTTCATCGTATTCGTAGGACCGTCTGGATGCGGTAAATCGACTACCCTTCGTATGATCGCTGGTCTTGAAGAAATTTCGGCAGGCGAACTTTACATTGACGGCAAGTTAGTTAACGACGTAGAACCCAAAGATAGAGATATCGCGATGGTATTCCAAAACTACGCGCTTTATCCCCATATGACCGTATACGAGAATATGGCGTTCGGTCTTCGCCTTCGCAAGATGGCGTCCCAAGAAATTGACGACCGCGTAAAAGAGGCAGCAGCAATCCTCGGCATTACGCCCCTTCTTTCCCGTAAGCCCAAGGCTTTGTCGGGTGGTCAGCGTCAGCGTGTAGCGCTTGGTCGTGCAATCGTTCGTGAGCCCAAGGTATTCCTTCTCGACGAACCTCTTTCCAACCTTGACGCAAAACTCCGTGTACAAATGCGTACCGAGATTACCAAACTTCACAACAAACTCGCAACGACCTTCATTTACGTAACTCACGATCAAACCGAGGCAATGACGATGGGTACTCGTATCGTAGTTATGAAAGACGGTATCGTTCAACAGGTAGATACTCCCCAGTTCCTTTACGACAGCCCCGAGAACAAGTTCGTAGCGTCCTTCCTTGGTTCGCCCCAGATGAACTTCTTCGAGCACGCAGTTCTCGTTCGTGAAGGTGGCAAACTCTACGCAACCTTCGGCGACAACAAAATCCTTATCCCCGAAGACAGAGCGAAGAGACTTATCGACGAAAGTTATATCGGTCAGGAAATCACCCTCGGCGTTCGCCCTGAGGATATCCACGACGAAGAAGTATTCATTGCAAACTCCCCCGACACCGTAATCACCGCTCATATCGACGTTATGGAAAAACTCGGTAACGAAACCTTCTTGTATATGGAAGTAAGCGGTAAGGAAGACTACACCGTTGCTCGTATCGACGCAAGAACGGCAGTTAAGGCAGGCGAGGACGTAAAACTTGCAATCGACGCTCATCACCTTCACTTCTTCGACAACAAGACCGAACTTACCATTATGGGTGTTCCCAAGTACAACACCGTAGATGCAAAACTCGATTACAACGCAGACGGCGTACTTACCGCATCGTTCGGCAAGACCGTAATCGAACTTCCTTCGTCCGTTGTGGCTCGTCTTACCAACCCCGCAGTAATCGGCAATACCGTTAAACTTGGTATCGCGCCCGACGCTCTTACTACCGACGCAATCGAAGGCGGAGCAACCATTTCTGCTAAAGTAGACTTCACCGAGCCCTTCCCCCGTTTCACCGCAGTATATAGCGACATCGCAGGCAAGTCCACCTTCTTGGTAGCAAAGCACGCGCTTGACGCAGAAATCAAGAGTGGAACGAAACTTACCTATTATGTAAACCCCGAAGATATCCAACTCTTCGACGCTGAAACCGGCGAAAAACTCCTTGCTTTCTTCGAGATCACCGATAACACCGTTTCTGCTAAGGTTCAAGTTAAGGACAACAATGCAATCGTTTCCTTCGGTAAGACCAAACTCGTAGTTCCCAACGGCGCAGGCGCGCTCGCTGAGGGCGAAACTGAACTTACTCTTGGTTATACCGGTTACGATTGTACCGCAGAGGCTGTTAAGGCTAACCCCAAAGCAGTTATCGCAGGTGTGGTTGAAGACGCAGACATTCTTGGCGATACCACCATTATTAAGGCAACCGTTGCAGGCGTAGCACCCTACTTCACCGCAATCGTTCCCGGCGTTCCCAAGATTAACATCGGCGACAAGATTAAGTTCGCTTACGATGTAACCGCTCTTTTGGGCGCAACCAAAGAAGAAACTGACGCTGAATAATTAAATAAAAGAAAAGCCTTGAGTTTTCCTCAAGGCTTTTTTTATACTTTACACCCCGTGGGTGTCATACCGAGCGAAGTGAGCAACGCGAACGCAGTCGAGCGTATCTTTTGCTCCTGACAGTTTAATAATCGCAACAAAAAACGCAGTAAATAGTACTGCGTTTTCTTTATATTCTTTCTTTAACCCAAACTAAAAGTTCGTCGTAGCCTATTTTTCCGCTTGCAAGAGCGAGCGAAATTTTTACTAACTCTTCTTGCGTGTAGTCAAGCAAAATCCCGTTAAGAGCGAGGGTAACGAGCATTGCGTGAACGCCTATGCGCTTATTTCCGTCAACGAACGGGTGGTTTTGCGTAAGTCCAGAGCCAAGCCTAACCGCCTTTTCTAAAATAGTAGGGAAGAGGGAAACACCGGAAAAAGTTGCAAAGGGAGAGGATAGCGAAGAGAGGAGCATACCCCTATCGCGTAATCCCTCGCCACCACCCGTATGTTTAAGCATATCGGCGTGAAGACGCATAACTTGTTCTTCCGTAAGCCAAATCATCTAAGAAAGTTCCTCGTAAGCCTTCAAATTTTTCTTAAAAAGTTCGTCCGACACTTTCAAAACGCTCTCCGTTTTTGCAAAATATTCCCCGTCGGGAAGTAGCATCGGCAAAAGTTCTGATAACGAATAAATAGTAAAATCGGGTTTAGCAGAGGGGAAATCTCCGCCGTTATTGTAAAAATCAAACCAACAGGTTGCAAGCCCGTAAGCGCTACCGCCGACGATATCCGCCCTAAGCGAGTCGCCTATCATCATAACTTCGTGAGGCTTTACGCCCTCTAAAGTATTGATTGCCCTCTCAAAAAACTCCCTTTTCGGCTTTTCCGCGCCCAGTTCACCCGAGGCGAAAAATCCCGTAAAATACTTATCAACGCCGGCAAGGGCAAGTCTTCCTTGCTGTTGACCGGGGGAGGCGTTGCTCGCTAAATATATAGGATAGTAGTGGGAAAGTTTTTCTAAAACCTCTTCCGCGCCCTCAACGAGTTCGTGAGAAAGACGCAATCCTTCCATTAAATACTCTTCTGCTTTCGCAGGGTCAAGGTCAATTTTAAGGATATCAAAAACCTCAATAAACCGTCTTCTTCGAGCCTCGGGACGAGTAATTTTACCTTCTTCGACCATCTTCCAAACTTTAGTATTTACTAAAAAATAAGTGTCGTAAAACTCACGAGTATAGGGAATACCCATCTTCTCGCAAGTTCGTCTTAAGTAAAATTCCGCGCACTTATGATTATCAAAAATCGTATTGTCCGCATCGAAGAATAAAGCCTTAAACATAGTTTTTGTCCTAAAATTTAATATACGGTTTACTTTTTTTCTAACGAATAGCCGTCTTTAGCGTCTTTTACGATATAGCCTTTTTCTGACAAAATATCACGAAGACGGTCGCTTTCCGCCCAGTTCTTTTCCTGTCTTGCTTTAAAGCGTTCGTCCGCAATAGCCTTAATATCGTCGGGAACGACGATAGGCTCTTTAACGGCGGGCTTAGCCTTGTCAAGCGAAAGACCGAGAACTTTATCAAACTCAAGCGCAAGATTGTAAATATCGCGACTTGGCTTTTCTTTAAGCATAGTCCAAACTACGCCGAGAGAGAGGGGGATATTGATATCGTCGTTAACTGCCGAGCGGAATTGTTCGCGATAGGAATTAAGCACGCCCTCGTCCGTTGCGTCCTTAGAAATTTTATGCTCGTAAAGAGCGTTAAGCATACGGTTGTAAGCAACCTGCGCCGCCTTAAGACCGTCAAAGGTAAAGTTAAGTTTTTTGCGGTAATGCGTGTTAAGGCAGAAATATCTAAAGGAAAGGGGCTCGTAGCCTAACTCCTCTAACTGCGCAATGGTGTAAGTGTTTCCAAGCGACTTACTCATCTTACCGCCGTCAACGAGCATAAATTCGCCGTGCATCCAAGTGTTGACGGTTTTTGCGCCCTCGAGCGCCTCGCTCTGAGCAATCTCGTTTTCGTGATGAACGGGAATATGGTCCACACCGCCCGAGTGAATATCAATAAGCGAACCAAGATACTTTCTGCTCATAGTAGAGCACTCTATATGCCAGCCGGGATAACCCATACCCCAAGGCGAAGGCCATTGCATAATATGTTCTTTGGGTGCTTTTTTCCAAAGAGCGAAGTCCGCGGGATGACGCTTTTCGCTGTTAACCTCAACTCTCGCACCTGCGATTTGGTCGTCAAGATTAAGACGAGAAAGTTTGCCGTAATCGGGGAACTTGGAAATATCGAAATAAATACCGTCGCTCGTCTCGTAGCCGTAGCCCTTTTCTACGAGCGTTTCCACGTACTTAATCATATCGTCGATATGCTCGGTAGCCTTAGCGATAATCTCAGGCTTGCCGATATTAAGAGAGGCGATGTCCTTAAAGAAAACCTCGGTATAAAAAGATGCAATCTCGTAAGGGCTTTTTTGCTGTTTTTTAGCGGCAATAGCCATCTTATCCTCGCCGTCGTCTCCGTCAGAGAGAAGGTGACCTACGTCGGTAATGTTCATAACGCCCTTAATCTTGTATCCGTCGTACCTAAGCGCGCGACGAACGAGGTCCATAAACACGTAGGTACGCAAGTTGCCGATATGCGCGTAGTTATAAACGGTAGGACCGCACGAATACATAGTAACAATCTTATTTACGGGAACGAATTCCTCTTTATCTCTCGTTAAAGTGTTGTAAAGTTTAAGCATAATAATATCCTCACAAAGTTAATCGTTTTTCTTTCCAAGCAAAGCGTAAAGTTCGTCAATTTTGCCGTTAAGTTTACTAATTTCGTCCATAATGGGATCGGGGAGCGTTTGGTCAAGATCGTCCACGCGCACGCCGTTGAGTTTAACCACGCGCCCGGGTACGCCCACCACCGTAGCGTTAGGCGGAACTTCCTTAAGCACGATCGAGCCTGCGCCGATTTTAGCGTTTTTACCTACGGTAAACGGTCCTAAAACCTTCGCGCCCGCGCTAATCATAACGCCGTCTTCAATGGTCGGGTGGCGCTTGCCCTTGTCTTTACCCGTACCGCCCAAAGTAACGCCTTGATAAATCACTACGTTATTGCCAACCACCGCCGTCTCGCCGATAACGACGCCTTCACCGTGGTCGATGAAAACTCCGTGTCCGATTTTTGCGCCGGGGTGAATTTCAACGCCCGTTAAGAACTTACAAAGTTGAGAAACGATACGCGCAACGAGTTTATAGTGATGAGTGTACATAAAATGCGCAAAACGGTACATAAGTAGCGCGTGAAAACCGCTGTAAGTAAGTAAAATCTCCAGCGTGTTTCTCGCGGCAGGGTCGTGCCGTTTTACTGATTTAAGGTCTTGTCTAATGGTGCTAAACATAGCGTTTTCCTCATAGTTTAAGTAGTTTAGTAGCCTCGTTGATAAGTTCAATCGCCTTATCCCTATCCGATACGCTAACGCTCTCTTCAATCGCCTTTTTTCTCTCGTTAAGATATTCCGTACCCGTTTTGGTAATAGAGTAGCGGACTTCACGGCGGTCGCTCTCGCCCTTGCTCTTTTCAATAAGCCCTTCAAACGCCATTTCTTTGGTTAAAAGCGCAAGGTTAGTTTTCGCAATCATAAGCGTAAGCAAAATTTCTCTCGTCGATAGTCCACGCTCGATAAGAGCAAGGACCTTCGTCTTAAGCGAAATCGTGCTTTTTTTAGCGTCGCCTTCGCACATACACACCTTGCGAGTAGCAAGACGGAGTTTTATTATATTGTCGGCAAGTTCGTACATACTGCCTCCCCAAAAATCTTTAGTGCGCGCTCGTTATCCTATCGGTAACTGAACGATTGTTCTATTATTATAACTATTTTTCCTCGACTTGTCAACTTAATTATATTTATAATTAAAACTTATGAAAATTATTGCGTAAATTATTGACTAAAAAACGCAAAAGGAGTATAATAAAAGTAACGAAAACAAGAGAAAAAGGAGAATGAAACAATGGCAGAATTTCATACCGTCAATATTTGCGGAAGAGAGGAACAACTTCCCGTCCTCCCCCTTCCCTCCGGCATCAAAATAGCCTTTTTTAACCTTCACGGTAACCAAGATTTGACCGAGTACTGCGGAAAGAAAATCGCAGAGGTAATCAAAGAGAGCGGAGAAGAGATTGACGTTCTCATAACGGCAGAGAGCAAAGGCTTGCAACTCACCCACGTAGTAGCAAGAGAACTTGGTCATAACTTCTACGCAGTAGCAAGAAAATCCCTTAAACTTTATATGCAAGACGGCATCAGTTCGACCATTAAATCTATAACGACGGGTGGCGAGCAAACGCTTTACTTGTCCGCTCACGACGTTGAACTTCTTAAAGGAAAAAAGGTCGCAATCGTAGACGACGTAATTTCAACGGGCGGTTCGCTCCAAGGTCTTGAACTTCTCGTCGCTAAAGCAGGCGGTATTGTTACTCTTAAAGCAACCGTTCTTGCAGAAGGCTCTGCGGCAAAACGCGCCGATATTAAGTTCCTCGCAACTATCCCTTTGCTCTAAAACGGAGGGGTACGTACCCCGTCGTTTTGCAAAAAACCCCGTTTTTTTAAGCGCGAAATAAAGAATAAAAATAAAAGTAGATACGCCCTTTTACGCTAAAGAGCGTATCTTTTTTTGCTCTTTTTCTCCAAAAACTGCCTCGTGCGCGCCTCCGCGAGCGTTGTTTATTATAATAATATTTTAAAAAATATTTAAAATACCCTTGAAAACGCTTGCATTTTACAAATTTTGATTGTAATATTAAATGGGTGAGTTTATGAAAGATTACAAATCTGCAACTTTTGACATAGAAAAAATGTTCTTTTCTAAGTACGCAACGCGCTCGGACGAAACCAAGGGTAGAAAAATTCCTATTCCCGAGAGCAATATGCGAACGGAGTTCCAGCGCGATAGAGATAGAATAATCCACTGCAAAGCGTTCCGTCGTCTTAAACATAAGACGCAAGTTTTTCTTGCGCCCGAGGGCGACCATTATAGAACGCGACTTACGCATACGCTGGAAGTAAGCCAAATCGCTCGTTCAATTGCAAGAGCGTTAAGGCTTAACGAGGACTTAACCGAGGCAATCAGCCTTGGACACGACCTTGGACACACCCCCTACGGACATGCGGGCGAGCGCGCGCTCAACGAGTTCACGCACTTTGAACACAACGAACAAAGCCTAAGAGTAGTGGACGTGCTTGAATACGACGGAAATGGTATGAACCTTACCTTTGAGGTTCGCGACGGCATACTCAACCACACGAGCCGTGGTAATCCGGCAACGCCTGAAGGACAAATCGTTGCTTGGAGCGATAGAATAGCCTACATAAACCACGACATTGACGACGCAATTCGAGGCGGAGTAATCGCCGAGACCGATATCCCCGAGCGTTATCGCAAAATCTTTGGCGACAAGAACGGCAAACGCATCAACGCTATGGTAATGGATATGATTGAAAACAGTTACGATAGCCCCGTAATTCAGCCCTCACCCCTTTTTCGCGAAGAGATTATGGGCTTAAGACAATTTATGTTCGATAAAGTCTACCGCTCGTCAATAGCAAAAGCGGAAGAACATAAAGCCGTAGATATGATACGCTTTCTGTTCGAGTACTTCTACAATCACAAGGACGAACTTCCTCGCGAATTCTTGGATATGGACAGTCCCCTCGAGCAAAAAGTATGCGACTACATATCTATGATGAGCGATCAATACGCCGTAAAAACCTACGAGGATATTACCATCCCAAAAAGTTGGTCTAAACTATAATTTTACGGAAAAATACTGTGAAATACTTCGCGTTTTGTTCGGTCACGTACGTCTTTGTACGCTCCCTCACAAGAACGCTCGTCTTTCTTGTATTTTCCTCGTAAAATAGTGCTGACTCAATACTTTGCGTTTTGTTTAGTCCTTGCACGCTCCTTCATAAGAACGCTCGTCTTTCTTGCATTTTCCTCGTAAAACGGGGCTAACTCATAGACCAAACCGAGCGAAAGCGAGAAGTGCCCTCACGGCAGTGACGCTCCTTCATAAGAACGCTCGTCTTTCTTGCATTTTCCTCGTAAAATAGTGCTAACCTAAGCCCAAGGGTCGTGTCTTTCTGGAGCGTAGCGATAGAAACTCCCAAGTTTATGCAACCATACCCTTTGGTCGACCTCACCGAGCGAAAGCGAGAAACGCCCCGACGTATAGTGGTGTCATACCGAGCGGAGCGAACAGCAGTGAGCGAAGTCGAGCGTATCTAAAGCAACTCAACTAAAATTCAACTGAAAACCTTACCTATCAAAAAAATTTAGAGGAATAAAATTTGGCAAACGACTGGAGAGAATTTATAGAGAAACTTCTATCGCAGATAAACATCGTGAACGTAGTATCACGGTACGTACCTCTGCAGAAGAAAGGCAATCGCCACTGGGGTTGTTGCCCGTTTCACCACGAAAAAGAGCCCTCTTTCACGGTAAATGAAAGCGAGCAATTTTACTATTGCTTTGGTTGTAAAGAGAGTGGAAACGCCATAAGTTTTATTCAAAAAATGGAAAGCATCGAGAGAATGGACGCCATTAAACTTCTTGCTCAAGAGGCGAAAATGGAATTGCCCTCGTTCGACTACAAGCAAACGGACGAGGTTGAACGCCAAAAGCGAGAGCGACTTTACGCGTTAATGCGCTCGGCGGCAAAGCACTATAACGAAAACCTTTCCTCGCCTAAAGCCAAGCACGCCATTGACTACATAAAAGCAAGAGAAATCCCCTCGAACCTCGTAACGCGTTTTGGGTTTGGTATGAGTTTAGACGGAACTGACATTATAACGCACCTTGAGAGTTTAGGCTATACCAAGCAAGAAATGAAAGAGGCAGGGCTTATCGAACAGCGCGCTGACAGTTGGTACGACGTCTTTTACGGACGGCTTATGATACCCATAATCAACAATATGGGCGAAGTGGTAGCCTTTGGCGGACGGCTTATAAACCCCGAAACGCATATCCCCGTAAAGTACCGCAACTCCACCAACACCCCCATTTTCGACAAGAGCAAAACGCTGTATGCAATAAACCTCTTAAAGCGCAAAAAACAGCGCGAGCATATCAAATACGTAATCGTAGCCGAAGGCTATATGGACGTGCTTGCCCTCCACAAAGCAGGCTTTGATACGGCAGTGGCAAGTATGGGAACGGCGCTTACCTATTCTCAAGCAAAACTGTTAAGAAACTATTCCCCCAACGTCTACATTAGTTACGACGGCGATAACGCAGGACAAACTGCAATGATGCGCGGTCTTGATATCTTAAAAAGCGCGGGACTAAACGTCAAAGTCGTAGTTCTTCCCGACGGTCTCGACCCCGACGACCTTATAAAAGAGCGCGGAGCGGAGGCGTACCAAAAACTTCTCGACGAGGCGCTTACCCTTCCTGCGTTCAAACTCGAAGTAGTAAGAAAACGCCACGACCTTTCTACGCCTGACGGTAAGTCCGCGTACGCAATCGACGCGATTAAAGTCATAAAATCACTTGAAAACCCCGTCGAGCAAGAAGAATACCTCAAAACCGTACACGAGCACTCGGGTTATTCGTTCGACGCGCTCAGAAAACAAGCGGATATAACGCAAGTAGAACAAACGAAGAGCGTAGAAACGGAAACGCCGACGACTATCGCGCCCGAGCGTGATAGCGCGCAATTATTCGTAATGGCGTCGGTAGTTCATCAAAAACCGTACGTAAACTTTAGCGAGGACATAAGTCCCTATCTTTCGCTTGAAGTGGACAAGCGTATTTTCGCACTCGTAAAAGAGCGACACGACAAGGGCGAAAAATTCCCCATAAGTATGCTGTATTCCTTAGAGGACTCCAACGAAGTAAAAAGTTTGACGGAATACGAATTTATGAGCGAGGACAACGACGCGCTTGCGAGGAAGTATGCAAGTAGCGTATCGAGAATAGTGATACGGTATCTTGAAAACGAGAAAAAATTGCTTGCAAGCGACTACGAAAAGACCAAAGATATAGCCTTACTTCAACGAATGATGAAGATAGACAAGACTTTGCGCTCACTCAAAAACGGAGATAACAATGATTAAAATGGAAGAAAAATTTAACGAACAAATCGAAAGCCTTGAACGCGCCGCGAGAATTAAAGGATTTCTAACTACCGAAGAGGTAGACGAAAAAATCGCGCTCGAGGCAAACGCTAACGCAGAACAACTAATGGACGCGTACGAAACGCTGGACGAGGACAGAGTGCTCGTCGTTGAAGAGGACGCTCCGGTAAACCTTAACGAAGACCTTGACGATATCGTAACGATTGAAAGCACTAAGGAATATCTTAAAACCTTAGGTAAAACCCCCTTGCTCTCGGCAGAGGAAGAGAAGGAACTCGCCTACAAAATACTTGCAGGCGACAAGCAAGCAAAGAACAAACTTATCGAATCCAACCTTCGCCTCGTGGTATCCATTGCGAAGAAGTACGTAGGAAGAGGCTCGGACTTAGACGACTTAATCCAACTTGGCAACGTAGGACTAATAAACGCCGTAGACCGCTACGACCCCGAAAAAGGCTTTAGGTTTTCTACCTACGCAACTTGGTGGATAAGGCAAAACATTACTCGCTCGATAAGAGATATATCCCGTTCAGTACATATCCCCGGCTACGTCCTCGACGGAATGGAAAAAATGCAACGAGAGATAAGCAAGTTTGAAGTAAAGCACTCGCGCCTCCCCTCCGACGGCGAAATCGCGGAAATTTTAGGGGAAAGCGAACAGCAAATTCGCCTTTACCGTCGACTTCAACTCAAAGAGCGTTCGCTCTACGAGGCGCTTGGCGACGAAAACGATATGACGCTTGACGAAATGATAGCAGACCCGTCTGCGCCCTCGCCCGACGGTGAAGTCATAAACGACTACTTCCACACCGTTCTCGACGCAGTAATCGGAATGCTCGAGCCACGCGAACAAAAGATAATAAGACTTCGCTACGGGCTTGATAACGGCGTACCGATGACGCTTAGAGACGTAGGCGAAAAGTACAACATAACGCGTGAGCGCGTTCGTCAAATAGAGATGTCCGCCCTTAAAAAACTACGCAGTCCTGCGCTCAGTTCTAAACTTAGAGCCGGGGTAGCGGGCGCGGATATTTAACTGAGAGAAAACAAATGATAATATAAGGAAAAACATAGAGAGAGGTGTAAAAATGGACAAAGAGAAAGAAGTTGATAAGATTGTAAAGGTTCTCCAAGCCCGTTACAAAAAAGAAGGAAAAGTCACGCTTGAGGACGTTAACTTACTCACCGTAGGAATGGAAGAGCGTTACGTAGATAGCGTAAAGAGTATACTTGCAAGCGCAGGCATAGAGCCGGTAGCGGAGCGTCATTTATCCGAAAAGATAGACGCCGAGGTAAAAAGACTAATAAAAGTGGGCAAAGTACACGGTCACCTTACTTACGACGAGGTGGGCGAAAAACTTGCCGTAGAATACGAGGCTAACGCCGAGCAAATGGAGGCGGTATTTAAAATTCTCGCCGACAACGATATACAGGTAATCAACAATACGCTCGAACTTATGACGGACGACATCAACCAGATTATGAACGACGTAGCGATTGACGATCCCGTAAAAGTATATCTTAAAGACATCGGTAAAGTACCTCTTTTGACGGTGGAAGAAGAACTCGAACTTGCTAATAAAATGGCAACGGGCGACGTGTCCGCTAAAAAGCGTCTTTCCGAGGCGAACCTCCGTCTCGTAGTGTCTATTGCAAAACGCCACGTAGGTCGTGGTATGCTTTTCCTTGACCTTATTCAAGAGGGAAACCTTGGTCTTATGAAAGCGGTAGAGAAGTTTGACTACACCAAAGGCTTTAGGTTCTCCACTTACGCAACTTGGTGGATACGCCAAGCAATCACGAGAGCAATCGCCGACCAAGCGCGTACTATTCGTATCCCCGTTCATATGGTGGAAACGATTAACAAACTCACCAGAACCACTCGACTTTTAGTGCAAAAGTTAGGTAGAGATCCCTCGCCCGCGGAAATCAGCGCAGAGATGGGCGTAAGCGAAGAACGCGTTCGTGAAATCCAGCGCATCGCTCTCGACCCAGTATCGCTCGAAACGCCCATCGGCGAAGAAGAGGATAGCCACCTTGGTGACTTTATCGAGGACAGCAACGCGCCTGCTCCCCAGGACGCTACTACCGTGTCAATGCTCAAAGAACAAATCTTGAGTATTCTCGACAACCTCACGCCCCGTGAAGAAATGGTACTTCGTCTTCGCTACGGCATCGACGACGGCCACCCCAGAACGCTTGAAGAAGTGGGCAAAGAGTTCGGCGTTACGAGAGAGCGTATTCGTCAAATCGAAGCAAAAGCGCTTAGAAAATTGCGTCATCCCCAGCGCAGTAAAAAACTTAAGGACTACATTGACTAATGACTAGGCTAAACGCTGTACGTTCGCTTGTAACGCCCGTCGAAATTTTTGCCGACGTAGGTTGCGATC
>JAZSFP010000027.1:0-123765 GCA_045532295.1 Pumilibacteraceae bacterium
GTTAGTAGTAAGTTCGTAAACTTCGTCGTTATTTACGATACCGTTAGCAGTTGCAGTAAGAGTTGCAAGAACTTCACCAAATACGGAAGTCTTATCAGCAATCGTTACGGTTACTGCTTTCTTGCCTACGGTAAGAGTACCTTTAACGAAGGTAATCTCGTAGTTGTCTGCGGTAAGTCCGCTTACGGTAATATCGTAAGTGCCAACGTTACCAAACTGCTCGTAGTCGCAAGCAATTACGGGGCTACCTGCTACTGCGCCACTCATAATGCTATCGCCAGGGATAAAGCCTTCAACCGTGGGGTCGGTAAGAATAAGTTCGTCAC
Organism: Pumilibacteraceae bacterium; assembly: GCA_045532295.1. GTDB lineage: Bacteria > Bacillota > Clostridia > Christensenellales > Pumilibacteraceae > UBA10677. The sequence continues at coordinate 327 of JAZSFP010000027.1, forward strand.
CGTAGGTAATAGTTGCGCTGGGAGCGGTAATGGTAAGAGCCTTTTTGGTTATGGTGTAAGTACCGTCTACGAAAGTTACGGTGTAGTTGTCGTTAGTTGCAGTACCGGTGATTGCGTACTCGCCTGCGTTATCAGTTGCGGTCGTTGCAAGAGTGTAAACTTCGTCGTTGTTCACGATACCGTTAGCAGTTGCAGTAAGTTCTACAAGAGCCGAACCGTATACACTCGTCTTGTCGTCAATCGTTACGGTAATTGCTTTCTTGCCTACGGTAAGAGTACCGTTTACATAGGTGATTTCGTAGTTGTCTGCGGTAAGTCCGCTTACGGTGATATCGTAAGTGCCAACATTACCAAACTGCTCGTAGTCGCAAGCAATTACGGGTCTACCTGCTACTGCGCCACTCATAATGCTATCGCCGGGGATAAAGCCTTCAACCGTGGGGTCAGTAAGAATAAGTTCGTCGCCGTAAGTAATAGTTGCGCTGGGAGCGGTAATGGTAAGAGCCTTTTTCTCTACGGTTACCATTACGCCGTTAGAAAGTTTAGTCGCTACTTGGTTGTTGTCCGTTCTCGTTGCCTTTACGAAAAGCGCGTAATAGGTGTCGCCAACGGGAAGTCCAAGAAGAGAAAGGGTTGCGGTGTTCTTGTTCTCAAGGGGTTGAGGATTAGTACCCTGCGCGTCTTCCACTTGATACCATTGATACTCGTAGGTGTGTCCTGCCTCTTCGGTTACTACCGCGGTAAGAGTTGCGCCCTCGCCGTAAGTTATGGTCGCGTTGGTGGGCTGAGTAGTGAATACGATTTCACTTGCAGGGATAATTTCCCAACTTGCAGTAAGAGCAACGTCCTCGGTGGGCATTACGCTTTCAGTGAACGCCTCGCCACCCTTGAGCCAACCCTTGAAGGTATAGCCTACTTTAACGGGAGTGGGAAGGTCAAGCGCCGAGCCCCAACGAAGTTCTTGAGCCTCAATCGTATTGCCTCCGTCGGTGTCAAAGGTAAGGTCGTACTTAACACGGTTATAGGTGGTTGTGGGTCTACTTTCAGCCCAAACGCCCGTCCAACCGTGAACTACGCTTTCTCTGTTATTAGCCGAACCCATAGTATAGGATACGACGTACTTTTTGTTGAATTCTTCTTCGTTAGTAATGCCTGCGATAAGGGAATTATATTCTTCAACTTCTTCAGGGGTATTTACAGAATTAAGAGTGCTACCACCCTCGGTAAGAATTTCCGTAGTAAACGGAGCGTTAACTACGTCTTCACGAATTACGTTAACGTACTTGGTGTCGCCAAGAGCGTTTTCTACGTAGCGGAATTCTTGATACTGAACCTTAGCGTCTTTTACGAGTTGCCACTCGCCCATTTTAAAGGTGGTTGCAGGATACTTGCCGTTATCTGCGGTGTTAGAACGGAAGGAAATACCTATTCTCTTATCCGCAATCATATTTGCTATATCAAGTTTTTGTCCGTCGTTTGGCTCAAACGCCGTGAAGGGAACAACGATAGAACCCTTAAATCCAGCAGGAATTACTTGACCGTTGCCTTGGTAAGCAGTACCACCGTCAGGATAGAACATTGCTTGTTGGCGGTTATCGTAATAAGTACGCTCCGTTCCACTGGGGTCTTTGAAAGACATAAACTTATTAAAGAATACTGCCACGGGCGTTTGCGCTACGGTGTTATCTACGTAAACCTTAATTCCGTTGTATGTAGATAAGTCAGATTGTTTAGGCGTATGAGCAACGTGTCCGCCACCCCAGTCACCTACATTAGCAGTGTTATAAGTAGCAAGTTTTTCCACTTTAGAAGCCCAGGTGCTTGCCGTCTCGTTGGTAATAGTATAGTCGTTGCCATCGGTAAGGACATCAGCAAGGGTTGCTTTACCAGGATTGAAAAGCATTACCCAACTTCCATCTGCCTTCTCGCCCCAAACGGTACCGATATCAATGGAGGTCGTTACGTTTTCAGTAGAGTTATAAATACCAAAGCGAATTTCCTTTAAGGTCGAAATGTCGAAGTTAGCGTGGTTGCTATTTGCTCCGTCAGTCCAAGGCGTTAAGGTTACCGCTTTTACGGTAGCGTCGGTATGCGTAGCGCAAGTAGAAGTCGTTATGTGTTTTTGACAAGTGGGGCAATAATACGCTCCGTCAAAAATAGTGGTATTCCAAACGTACCAGTTGTTATGTGCAGATTTTACTTGCGTATGCCCGTTGGATTGAAGGTATTCCGAACCGAAAATATTAGCATTGCCACGGGTATTTGCTCTCAATCCGTAATCTCCCATATCGGTAGTGTAATATTTTCCGCTTGCCATCTGCCAAGTACGAACTGTACCGTCGCCGTCAACAAGATAGGGCTGAACGTCAACTTCAGTACTTCCGTAGCGGTTACCACTCTTATATTTGAGTTCCGTCCATACTCTAATAACGTCAGAGGCATCCGCCTGAGGCTTGATATTAACGAAGGCGTTCTTCCAGTCAGAACTAGCCCAAGCGGTAGTATAAACGTTAAGATAGCCGTTTCCCATATAGCCCGTATAATTGTTTAAAGCGTCCGTTTGGTTATCCACCAAATCAATGGTCGCCGGTGCCACTTCGCTTGCGCTTGCCGTGGCGGTCTGGGGCAACGAAACGAGGGCAGTTATACCGAGCATTAAGCACAGAATACCTGCTACGAGCGTTGCCGTTAGTTTGTTTACTTTTCTCATAGTTTTCTCCTCCAAAAGAATTATTTTTTTCCGCATTTTGCGGTGTTGTAACTTGTGAGTGTTTTTGTATCTTATAGTTAAGTTACACGAAAAGGGTACCCTTTTCTCGCGCTCACTGCCGTGAGGGGCGGTGTCGCGCTTGCGGAAAGTTAGTTTTCAAGCCTTTCTTCCGCGTATAAGCGTTAGTTTTTTAGATACACTCCTCTCGGCTATCGCCTCGGTCGGTATGACGACCAAGGTTATGCTGTCATACCGAGCGAAGTGAGTACGACGAACGAAGTCGAGCGTATCTCTTTAGTTTTACTTGCCCATAATCATATTAGCCATTGCGCGATATCCTGCCTCTTTGAAGTGGATACCGTCGGCGTTAAGATAGTCGTCTGCGTTTTGCTCGTTAACGAGTCCGCTTAAATCAATAACGCTTGCGCCGAACGCCTCGCCGATTTCCTTAATTGCCTCCGTTATATCGTTGATAGAGTAAGGAACGCTTGCAAAGTTATTACCGTCAACGCTTGCAACGAAGGGCTTTCCGCCGTTTGCTTGCGCTAAGGACTTAGGTTTACCGTCCGCGCCGTAAACGATATTGCCAAGCGTGTCGTACTCAACGAAAGTGGTCGACCACACGTCGCGACGAAGGGTGGGGGTAAGGAGCGTTATTTTTACATCGGGGTTAGCCTCGATAATGGTCGTTAAAACCTGCTTATACGCTCCGTAAATGCTCGTGCCGTCCGCAGGGGATTTCATACCGCCCTTTTGCTGACCCGCGTCGCCTTCGAGCGCTCTTCCTACGCCCCAGTCGTTAGTGCCGAGGAAAATACAGATATAATCGGCGTCGCGATAAAGCGCTTGAGTATTTTTGAGTTGGCGATAAATGGTGTTTCCGCTCGTGTCCGTCGAGTTCGCTCTCGTTACGGTTGCTCCGCTTGAGCCTGCGTTATAATAGTAAAAGCCAAGTTCGTCGGCAAGATATTCCATATAATCGTTCTCGGTTACGCCTAAGCCAAGCCCTGCGGTAATGGAGTCGCCGTAAAAAATTACGCTTTTGCCCTCGAGCGAGGCGTCGAACTTAAAACTGCGGTCAACTACGCCGTTGTTTTCGGGGGTGGGAAGAGTTAGAGCAAAAGCCGTGCCTATTCCTACTACCGCCGTAGTTAATACGAGCGTTAACGCTACGATAAGTTTAACTAACTTTTTCATTGTTTACGCCCTCCTCTTGATAAAGAGCACCGCTCCAAGCGCTCCGAGTATTGCAAGTACCGTCGAAACCGTAGCGCTCGAACATCCGCCGTTATCTACAACGGGCACTCGGTTAGAACCTTCGGGATCGAGTTCAGCCGTCGCGTCCACTACTCTTACCTTAAACGAGCCGTTAAACGAGCCGTAAGTTACGGTAACCGTTTGTTCGCCAAGCGTTAAAGCGTCGTAACCGCTTACGCTTACTTCGTCAATATCAATAACTTCGTTAGAGCCGTCGTCGTAAATCGCCGTTACCGTTAAGCCCGCTACCGATAGGTCTTCGCCTAAAAGGTAGTTGGTCTTTAAGGGGCTTGAAACCTCGATTGCAACTATTTGTCTTTCCAGTGTGGATACCTCTATCGAATACTCTAAAAGTCCGTCCGGGTCAATGAAGTTTACCACGCCGTTAGCGGACACGAAGTAAACTCTAAATCCGCCCGTCTTATCCTCAATTCTCCACTCGCCCGGGATTTGCATAAATCCGCCCTTGTCGTTACCTACGCTTACCGCTCCCGTGGGGAACTGCGAAAGTACCGTTTCTTTGCTCGTGTTTTTGGGGAAAGCGGTCTTTATATCGTCAAGTCCGAATACTTTTTCCACCTTAAACGCGTCTTTGTATACGTAGTAAACTTGGGGATTGTAGTTCCACATAGCCCAGCCCATACCCCAGTTTTGCTTATCGCCGTCAAGGTTTTCCGTGCCGATTACGGGGTTGGTTTTATGTACGTGACCCGTGCTATTATAGTTGTTTGCGTCGCTTGGGTCAATCTTGCTCTTGCTCTCGTCTAAAATATACTCAACTCCGCCTATCGTAACGGTAGTGGGTACTTCGTAAGCGCTACCTGCAAGAACGGCTACTCTTTGTCCGCTCAAAGTATTAAGCGATTTGCCCTCGCCGAAGTCTCCGTCGCGCTTTTGGAAGAACGCGCTACCCGCTATATAAACTTTAGCGTCGGATACGAGTTTGAAGTCTTTCAAAGTAAACGAGCCACCGCCTACTCCACGGTCAAAGGTAAGTCCCACGCCTTGTCTTAAATTGCTAAGGTCAAGTTTGTGATCTTTTGCTACGCCTCCGTTGTTACCAAAACTTGCGAAAGGCACTACGACCGTTCCCTTAAATCCGGCAGGTACGGTGTTGATATTGCCCGAGTATTCCGCGCCGTACTTTTCATACTCGGGAGTTCCTTCGTCGGGATAGTACATCGCCGCGCCGAAGTTTGAATAGAAGTTAGTATCGTTCCAGCCGTCGAGCGTGTCCTCTGTTAAGTATTTATTAAAGAACACGGGTTCGCTGTTGCTTGAAAGGTCGATATAGAAACTTATTCCGTTGTATCTTGAAGAGTTGGTAGGAATTTTATTAGAAAGCATTACGCCCGTCCAAGTATTAGTCGCGCTTGCTTTTTGCACCGTTACGGTATCGCCGGAAATACTTACTTCCGAAGAATTAGTAGTAACGAGCGAGCCTAAATCGAACTCTTCGGGAAGAGAGAACGCGTCTTTAAGGTTGTAATAAGTGGTTACGTTACTTAAATTTTGCGCAACTCCTCCCGTAAGATTAGACTCTACCGTTCCAAGATGCGAAACGAACTCGTCTGCCCGCTCCTCTCCCACTACTTCTTCAACCGCTTGGGGAGTAACCACCTTGCCGTCAACCGCGTTTATCTTTATTCCTTTAAGCGTGTAAGTACCGTCGGCGTTTTGGATATACTGAGTTTCAAGGTACTTTTCCGCCGAAGAGGTAAACTTAAAGTCGCGAAGCACGAACGAAGTAGGCGCGTAGGTGCTCGTGATATAGAAGTTAAGACCTAATATACCGTTGGTGGAATTCTTCACGAACTCTCCGTTGCCGTTTCCAGCGAAGGTTGCGTAAACCGTTCCCTTAAAGCCCGCTTTAAGAATACGAATATCCGCTATATACGGGTCGCCCGTCGTGGGGACGAAGAGCGCGTTGGTGTTTCCTCTATTAAACCACTTAACGTTATTGCCTGCGTCTCTTATATAAAGATTAAGATGAACGGGGATATTGCCAAGCGTATTGTCTACGTAGAAACTAAAGCCGTTATAAGCGGTAAGGTCTTTTTGATCGAACTTTATTGCGTCCCACCAGTTAGACCAGTTGTTAGAGGGCGTGGAAGTAATGGTGTACTTGCCTTCTTTTACGGTAACGTCGTACCAAGCGTTTACCGTCGTTCCGCTCGCTTGGATATACGGGTTTTCCATTACGCAATCAGCCGTCGCGTTCCAGATATTTTTACCCTCCACCGAAGTGCTTACTATCGTCGCGTGCGCGGGATTAAATAGACGAACGAAACTTCCGTCGCTCTTCTTTCCGTAAATCGCGCCGTAGTTGTATTCATTTCTGTCGTTGTTATCGTTGTGCGTGCGGAAAATTATTCCTGCAAGGTCTTTTTGCGTGAACGCGCTATCCGACGAGTTTGCAACCGCAGGGTTTTCGTTATAGAACTGGAACCAGTTGCCTGCCGAAATATCCGTTTTGTTTGCAAGGTCAAGAATATAATAATTTACGCTGTTTGACCAAAAGCGCGTATTATTGCTTTGCGTATAACCTGCGCTCGTCGTTGCGCCTAAGGAGTTTGCTCGGAGCGTGCCTACGCTATTACCCTCGGTTTGAGCGCTGTCCGCTCTCTTGGTGTAAACGCCGATATCTCCGCCCTTGTCCACCGTTGCAATGGTAAGTTGATCCCAAGTGTTGCCGTTATTGTCGTACGCGCCGTTTACGAGCGCAATCTCAATCCAAATTTGCGTTAAATCGCTGTAATCTGCAGAGGGAACGCTTATTGCGGTATCGTGATACGACCAAGTATTATTACCTCCACTCGCGCTTGCGTTCTTCTTGGTGTTTATGTAGCCGTTGGGAAAATAAGTGCTTACGCATTTTCCGTCCGTCGTGTTAAAGCCGAGGTTGAACATATCTTGCTCAACGACTACTCTCTCTTGCGTCTGCGCCTCCGCGCGCGTAACGCTAACGGGTAAAAATGCAAAAATCACGGTAAGCAATAACGCCACCGCCAAAATTATGGCTATGGTAAATTTTTTAGTTCTTTGCATCAATGACCTCCCTTGATTTAGTTTCGGTTTTTTCCTTACGCATTTATTCTAACAAACTTTCATTGCCTTGTCAATAGACTTTTGAACATACCTACGGTTTTTGATATATTTCGAACGATTTTTGAAATGCTTAAAATATCATTTTTTAGTATTATTTGCGCCATTTCCTTTTTTTCCTTATCATATATAAGGGGTTCAGGCAACCTACGATTTTTTTTATATCAGATTTTACTTGACGGATATCATAAAATATGGTATAGTATTTTCAACGTTAAAACTGCGGTGGAGGTTTTTATGAACAGCGAAATTCAATTCTTCGTGCGCCAAAACTATACGAGTGATTATTCTATTCAGCGCCACACTCATCCTTGCTACGAACTCGTTTACTATCTCGAGGGAACGGGTACGAGCGGTATTGATAAGACGCAATACCACTTTGAAAAGGACACTTTTGCGCTCGTTAAACCCAACACTATTCACTCCGAGTCCTCAGACAACAATTCCAAAGTGTTTTTTATCGGTTTTACCACCGACGAACCGCTCACCGAAGGAATGTACTACAATAACACCACGCCTATTCGCGAACTTATGGAAGAAATAGAGCGCGAAATGGAGAACAAAAAGCCGTACTATAAGCGTATGCTCAACCTTCTCGTTGATAAAATCGTGCTTTATCTTCTCCGTTACCCCGTAAACGACGCCAAAGAAAAGGCTAACTTTGAAGACATTTTGACCTATATCAAAATGAACGCTAACAAAAATGTGAGCGTTCAACAAATGGCTTTCAATCTTGGATATTCTTACGACTACTTCCGTCAACTTTTCGTTGAAAAAACGGGTATGAGCGCAAAAAAATACCTCACTAACCTCAAAATAACCAACGCTAAAGAATACCTTCTAAATACTGACTATTCGGTTAATAAAATAGCGCGTATTACGGGCTTTTCTTCCCCCTCGCATCTTTGCACGGTTTTTAAGGAGCATATCGACCTTACTCCCAACGAATACCGCCAGCAACAGCGCGATAACAGTTACCGCGATAATAAACCCGATTTTTCTTAAAATTTTAATACCGTATTGATTTTTTTATGACAAAAGAGCCTTTTTTCAAGGCTCTTTTTTTGCTGTGTTTGAACGAAAAAAGTACTCTTCTTCTTTACGGAAAAAGAGTACTACTATATCTTATTTAAAGGATTAGAATTCTACCTTATTTAAGGGGCTAAAACTCCTTAGGCGGTAAGGTTAGAAAGCGCGTTATAAAAATCGGTAGTCTTTGCTCTTACTAAAACGGTGTTAACCTTGTATTCCTCGTCGTCCTCTACTTCGTTATCTACTTTGTCGTAGTCGTAGAAGATAATCTCAAGTTCTTCAATCTCATTAACGGTATCGTGGATAAGAACTACTGCGCGATCGTACTCAATCGTCTTATCTTCAACGGTAATAGTCTTATTGCTTGCGTAAACGAATTCAAGTTTGTAAGCAACGGACGAAGAGGAAATGCTCTTAATCTCCGAGCCTTCGGTCTCAACGAGTTCGTCGTTTGCGTTCTTCTTGAGTTCAAGACCTGCGCCTGCCTTTCCTTCCAAAATGCCCTGCATAATCGAATAAGAGGTAGTCTTAAGGGCGTTGTCGAAGGTTGCTTGGTCAGCGTCGGAGAGTTCGGGTTCTACTTGGCTACTGCCAAGGTCGTAAATCTCTACTCTCGAATAACCTGCGAGACTGTCAGCGAAGGGGTTATTTTGGATTAACGACAACACTAAAATGGTCGTGCCAAGCGCAATAATAACTGCCGCTACGATAATAATGGTTCTAATAACTGCTTTTTTCATATCTTTCTCCTTGTTGGGTTTGATTTTTTAGTTTTGTTTATCTTTGTACTTTTCGCCAAGTCGAGCGGTAAGCGCCTCTTTTACCTCTTCAGCCGACGCGCCGTTCATTATCATATCCACTTCTTCGCTGTAAATGGTTTCACACTCAAGAAGTACTCTTACCATTACGTCCATATTTGCGCGGTATTCACGAAGTATGGAAAGCGCTTTTTGGTGAGCCTCCTCAACGAGTTTTGCAACTTCGGCGTCGATTTTGCCTGCCACTTCCTCAGAATACGAGTGCGTGGACTGGAAACCTCTGCCGAGGAATACTTCTTGGTCAGAACCGTAGTAAACGGGACCAAGCGTTTCGCTCATACCCCACTCGGTTACCATCTTTCTTGCAATGGAGGTCGCGTGCTTAATATCGCCTACCGCGCCTGCGGAAACGTCTTCGATTACGATTTCTTCCGCTGCTCTTCCGCCCATCGACATAGCGAGTTTACCGCGAAGTTTGTTGATCGTGATATGATCGTCGTCGTTATCCGGTCTGGTCATAGTATAGCCTGCCGCTTGACCGCGAGGAATAATGCTAACTTCGTGCACGGGGTCGCAGTCCTTGATGCAACGAGCCACGATTGCGTGTCCCGATTCGTGATAAGCGGTGATGCGCTTGTCAACCTCGGTTACTAATCTCGACTTTTTCTGAGGTCCCATTATAACTTTATTGATACCCTCGTAGATATCTTCCATCGTGATCTTTACTCTGTTGTCGCGAGCGCAAAGGATTGCCGCCTCGTTAAGAAGGTTCGCTATATCCGCGCCCGAAAATCCGCTCGTGATACGGGCAAGAAGTTGAAAGTCTATGTCAGACGCCATCGGCTTATTGCGAGCGTGTACTTTAAATATCGCCTCTCTTCCGCGTACGTCAGGAATATTTACGTAGATTTGACGGTCAAATCTGCCCGGACGAAGAAGCGCAGGGTCGAGAATATCAGCGCGGTTCGTTGCCGCCATAACGATAATTCCGTCGTTAGTTGCAAAACCGTCCATCTGAACGAGAAGTTGGTTAAGCGTTTGTTCGCGCTCGTCGTGGCCACCGCCAAGACCTGCGCCACGCTGACGACCTACTGCGTCAATCTCGTCAATAAAGATAATGCAAGGCATATTGCGTTTTGCGTTTTCAAACAAATCACGAACACGGCTTGCGCCCACGCCCACGTACATCTCCACGAAGTCCGAACCTGAAATTGAGAAGAACGGTACGTTCGCCTCGCCGGCTACTGCTTTTGCAAAAAGCGTTTTACCCGTTCCGGGAGGGCCGACTAAAAGTACGCCTCGAGGAATTCTTGCGCCCACTGCCGTGAACTTTTGGGGAGACTTGAGGAATTCAACGATTTCTTTAAGTTCCTCTTTCTCTTCTTCAGCGCCCGCTACGTCGGTAAAGCGTACTTTAATTCCGGCTTGAGCGTTTGCGCGCGATTTTCCAAAATTCATTGCTTGATTATTCGTTCCGGAAAGCGAACGGAATAAGATGATTGCAAATATTACCATAAACACGATTCCCGCAAGAGGAATTAGCGACGAGAGGAAAGAGCCTTCGTTTCTATCGTTTTGCGAAATGGAAATGGTACTACCTACGGGCGCGTCCGCGTTATAAAGACTTACGTACGCGAACAAACTGTCACACTCAATCGTTTCGTTGGTGTCTTTATCTACGAAAAGCCAAGAAGTGTTGCTTTCTTGCACGTTTACCGTGTAATCAAACGAATTCGAGCCTTTTTTCTTAACGGACACGATATCGTCGCTCACCACGATTTCCTTTACTTCGCCCGTGTCAATCATATTTTTGAACTTATCGAGCGTTATCTCTTCTGCAGAATTAGAAAAAAGGAAAAATACACCGATAAGCATAAAAATTGATAGAACGACTATTACGGCAATAAGTCCTTTAGTTTTTGATTTCAATATATACCTCCGTGGCAAAATACTTGCCATTATTATTTTGCGCTAATTTTACAATGATATGAACGAACTTGAATATATATTCAAGAAAAAAATTCGTACTATATGATTATAACACAAGAACCCCTTTTGGAGCAAGCAAAAAACGGGGTAAAAAGTTAAAAATACTGTGTTCTTTTTGTGAATTTTAGTATATCTTCACGACACATGCGCTATTTTAATAAATTGAGGAGCAAACAAACCAAAAGAGCAGTGGAGACGACTAAAGGCTAATATATAATCGTTTTTCAAACTTTTAAATGTTTATTTATCCGCTTACATTAAGTATTAACTATATAATTTTGTGGATAAATGTCACTTTTTTTCACACTTTATCCACAAAATTCGACGATATTCGCGGAAAACTCTTGCTGTTTTTGAATAAAAAACTCAATTTAACCCTCATTTTTACCCAAATTTGAGTATTTTTGCTAATTTATGCGTGTTTTTAAGCGATTTTAGCCTTTTTAAGCCTCTTTTTACAAAAAACTTCCAGAATTTTACTCTATGGTAGGTATTTACGCGCCTATCGGAAGATTTAGACCGTTTTTATCCCCAAATTTACTAAAATAGTTAAAATGTAGCAAAAAATACGCAAAAAACGCATACGTATCAACTTTTTTAATACTTTTCGTTACTTTTTAGTCTCTAATTTTCCTTCATTTTCTGCTCAATTAGTCTAATTTATGGAAAAACGGGTCGTTTTGGTGAATATTTAGGCATATTATAATCGTAAATCGATATTTTTACATTAAATTTACACTGTTTTAATCGAATTTTGCTTTTTAGACATAAAAATGACACAAAAAACATATAACGTACTAACTTTTTCGCTTTTTCCTACTTTTTACTAAATCAAATTATAAGTTTTACTCTCTTACTAACTTATCCTGATTTAACGATTTTTCATCAAAGATACGAAGAAATACGGTAATAGTATGAAAATACTGCAAAGAAGAGTGGAGTAGCGCGTTCCGATGCTCGTCTAAAGCATTACAATCGCCCGTCTTCAGCGCCTTTCAAGTTTTATTCACACTTTATTCCCACCTTTACTTTACTTAATTTTCTTTCGATAACGTCGCTTTTCCTTAACTTCTTAACATTGTCTTCGGTTGCTCCGCTTAATTTATCGAAAATTTAATATTGATTATGTTTATATAACTAATTTAGGCGAAATTTTGGCTTTTTTACTACGACAAACGGTCATTTTTCGTTAATTTTTTACTCTCAGCGCGATTTAGAGCCGTTTTTTGCCTGTTTTTTATTATCATAAATATATTATTATTAATTAATATTTTATCTTTTACCCGTTATTTTACACTATTTTATGCGTTTTGACCGCATATTTTTATATCAAATATATACTTACATATTTTTTAGATGGTTTTAGGGCATTTTTGAACTTTTCTGAAACAAATTAGGGTAATTTTCAATACTTTAATTATATAATCATAACTATTGCGTAAATATTTATTATGTTTTCATAACAGTCGTATGTTTTTGCTATTTAACTCTTATTCAGTTGACTATTTTCAATAAATGTTATATAATTATAAGTGAAATAACTCGTTATATTATCATAACAATTCGTTGATTAAGGAGAAAAATTATGGCATTGCCCAAGAAAGGATTAGGTAGAGGATTAAGTGCGTTATTATCCGACGTAGAGCAGGAGTACAGTTCTTCCGATATATCTGCTCCAGCGAGTGGGGAGACTCCTCACGAGATACCTATTTCGCAAATTGACCCTAACGTTAACCAACCGCGTAAGACTTTTGACGAGGTTGCGCTTACCGAACTTGCTAATAGTATCCGTATGCACGGCGTTATTTCGCCCATTATCCTCGTAAATCAGCCAAACGGCAGATATATGATAATTGCCGGCGAACGCAGATGGCGCGCATCGAAGAGAGCAGGGCTTTTAACTATTCCCGCAATAGTGCGTAACTATACGCCCCAACAAGTAAAAGAGATTTCTTTGATAGAAAATCTTCAGCGCGAGGATTTAAACCCCATTGAAACTGCCGTTGCAATTAAGCAACTTATGGAAGAATATCGCTATACGCAAGAGCAAGTGGCTGACCGTATCGGCAAAAGCCGTCCTGCTGTAGCAAATACCCTGCGTCTACTTACGCTTTCAAACGAAGTAATTGCGCTCGTTGCAGAAGGCAGATTATCCGCAGGTCACGCGCGTTGCTTGGTAGTAGTGGAAGACAAAGAGGCTCAACTTAAGTTAGCGCAAATGGGGTGCGACAACAAAGTTACTGTGCGCGACTTTGAAAAAATGGTTAAAAACTTCCTTAATCCCAAGCCCGCTAAACCGAAAGTAGAGCAAAGCCTTGAACTTAAAGATATGGTTTCTCGTATGCAACGCTCGTTCGCAACCAAGGTTTCCGCTCTCGGAAACGACAAAAAAGGTCGCATCTACATAGATTATTATAATCGCGACGACCTCGACCGTATAATTGAAATACTCGAAGTCATTGAAAAGAACTACAATCCTAATGCAAACTAACAATCGACCCTCGGCAAAAGCCGAGGGATTTTTGTTTCACGTGGAACAATGATTTTCCTTAAAGACCCAAGGTTTTAGGTAAATGCTTTCAGAAAGGGTAGTGGGGATTGTTTCACGTGAAACATCATTATATGGGATAATACACGGCTAAAACGGGGCAAAATAGCCCAAAATACGATATTTTAGGCGTTTTGTTGGCTTAATGTTTTATTCGTGGACTATTAGGTTACAAAAAGGAGGTTTGTGAAATCGAAGGTTGTCTAAATTTTTCGATACCCAAATACACACTTTTCGTTATGCAATAATAACTATAATGGTTATAGGATAATAACTATTACTATCGTGGAACTATAAGCAATGCTCGATAAGAAACTTCGTTGTTTGCTATAAATATATTGGTTATACATTAATAACTATACTTGCCGTTTTCGTCAACAACCTTTAGGGCAATACAGTTGCAAGATTTGTTTTTACGATAAACATACACTTGCTTAGGTAGTAACTATTATTAGTTGCGAAACAGCAACTTGTTTATTTCTTTGTAGCGAAGAGGGTCGCATAGCCAAAACTAAATCTATTTTACATTATTTTCGTTTCACGCAAGTACAAAACAACTCGCGTTTTCATATTGATTATGATATCATAACTATATACTAATTATGATATCATAACTGTTTTAATTGAATTAATCTACTTTGATACGGTTAAAACGCTTGCAATATTGCGTATTTTTCTTTATAATAAATATAGGTAGAAAACGAAACAAAATAGGGAAAACCCACTACCGCTCTTACGGAGGAAATTATGGAAAAAATTAAATCAGCAAATCAGTTATTACCAGCATATCCACTGTTCGTAAAAGACCCGTTCTTCTCACTTTGGTCGGAGAGCGACAAACTTAACGAGAGTGATACTCGTTTTTGGACGGGACTAAAGCGTAGAGCGTACGGTATCGTTCGTTGCGACGGCGTAGCGTACTCTTTTATGGGCATAGTGGAAAACACGGTTCGTCTTGAGCAAACGAGCGTGGAAGTTAGAGCGTTCAGCACCGACTACACCTTTGCTTGCGAAAAGTTCGACCTTAAAGTTAGTTTCATTTCGCCCCTTCCCCTTAAGGAACTTGATATTCTTGCGCTCCCCGTTTGTTACTTAACTTACGAAGTAACGCCCAAAGAGAAGTTAGAAGAATTCTCCATAGCGCTTACCTTAGCCGAGGATAGTTGCTACGATAAATATGCAATGCCCGTTCGTGGCGGAGTTCACACCCTTCCCCAAGGCGAGACCGCTTGGTTCGGACTTAAGAAACAACTCCTTATGTCTCAATCGTCCGACAGCGCGGCGGCAGAGTGGGGACACTGGTATCTTACGGGCGAAAAGGCAATGCTCATCGATACTCTTGCTATCGAGCGTTTCGTTGAAAAAGGCGAATTCGTATTTAATTGCACCGACTGGATCAACAAGCATCTTATGGCGGTAAATTCGCATAACGGTATTGAAAATTCCGTGTCTGGCAAGTTCGCTCTTTCCTTTGACGACGGCATTTCCATCTTCTATTTCGGCGAGTGGCTTAAAGGCTACTGGTTCGAAGACGGCAAGGATATTTTCGACGCGATTAAATTCGCATACGACGAATACGACAATATCATCGCGCTCTTAGACGAATACGAAAACGACATTAAAAAGAGAGCGGAAAAGTACGGTGAAGACTACTTGCTCGTGCTCTACGGCGGACTTCGTCAATCCATCGCGGCGCACAAACTCGTTAAGAATAAGAAAGGCGAAACCCTCTTCCTCTCTAAAGAGTGCCACTCTAACGGCTGTATCGCAACGGTAGACGTAAGTTATCCCTCAATCCCCCTCTATCTTCTCTACAACCCCGAACTCGTAAAAGGTATGATGCGTCCTATTTTCGAGTTTGCGGAAATGCCCGTTTGGACTTACGACTTCGCGCCCCACGACGTTGGAACTTACCCCTACGTTTTAGGTCAAGTTTACGCTTATAATACTTCGGACAACAAGCGTTTCGTAGACGGCAGAAACGGCGCAACCGGCAAGCAAGTCAACCAGCCCTATAACTACCCCATTATCTATAACTTCCCCAACCCCGACGGCTCGCTATATAACTTCCATAGCCAAATGCCCGTAGAAGAGTGCGGTAATATGCTCGTTATGGCGGCGGCAACGCTCGCAGCGGACGGAGACAAAACGCTCGTTCGTCGTCACTTCAATCTCCTTAAGACTTGGGTTAAGTATCTTAAAAAGTACGGTCTTAAGCCCGGCAACCAACTTTGCACCGACGACTTTGCGGGCCACCTCGACAAGAATATTAACCTCTCGGTAAAAGCAATCGTGGGTATCCGCGCTTACGCTTATATTTGCGAGGTTTTAGGCAAGAACAGCGAGGCAATCAAGTTCAAGGATTTAGCGGAAAGTTACGCGGTAGAGTGGGCTAAAGCGTGCGTTACCCCCGGTAAGCAAACGCCCCTCGTCTTCGACGGCGACACTGATACTTTCTCGCTTAAATACAATATGATGTTCGACGTACTTTTCGGCACTAACCTCTTCACGAGCGAAGTACGCGAGAAGGAAGTGGACTACTATATCGAAGTTCAAAACGAATACGGCGTTCCCCTCGATAGCCGTTCAGATTTTACCAAGAGCGACTGGATTTTGTGGGCAACTACGCTTACCGAGGATATCGAAAAGCAAAAGAAACTCATCAAGCCCGTTGCAAACTTCCTCAGAAAGAGCGTAACGAGAGTGCCTTTCTCCGACTGGTACTTTACCACGAGCGGAGAGTACCGTTGGTATTATAGCGGTCAAGGTACTAAAATCGGCTTTAGAAACCGTACCGTTCAAGGCGGACTATTCTCCCTCCTCCTTAAAGATAGCGGAATAGTTAAGTTCGATAAAGAAGACTAAAATAAAACCCCCTCCCTGCTTTTGCAGAGAGGGGGTTTTATTTTAAATCATTATGCAACGTTTTCAATTCCGCTTATTTTACACTGCTTATTGCTTATCCAGTTCGGCAATCAAGTTTTTGGCGTAGATTGCGTATCCTGCGTCGTTTGGATGAAGTCCGTCGATAAAGTAAACGGGCGAGTGGGGGACTAAATCCTTACCGTCGATTACGGTAAAACCGTACTTTTGCGCTATGGCGGTTATGATTTGACGGCAATCCTCGAGCGTACCTGCGCTGGTAGTCGCGTCTTCGTTCGAGCGCCAAAGAGGAGTAAGGCAGTATTTTTTCGTAGACGGATAACGGTTATGGATTTTTGCGAGCAAACCTTCGCAGTTTTTAGCGTAAGTTTCGCCGTCGTAGCCTCTCGCCCAGTCGTTAGTGCCGTAAGCAACGGTGATAATATCGGGCTCAAAATCAATAGTATCGTCAAAAATATCCGGGTTAAATACCGAACCGCCGATACTGATATTAAGCGCGTCCGCTTTATAGTGGCGAGTAAGACGATAAGCGTAAGAATTAGTATCGTTTTCCGTGCCCCAGCCTTGCGTTATACTGTCGCCCACGAAGAAAATTTTCTTCTTTTTCTCGGTGGAACGAACGAACGCGCCGTCGCTTACGGAAAGACTAATAAAGCCGTTATTGCCTGCTCCGCCGTGAGCGGGGAGGGCAAGCATAATTTCGTGTTCTTCGCCGTCAAGATAAACGGTTCTCTCTTCTAACGCGTTCGCGCTCGAAATTACGAGTTCGTCGTCCACGCGCAGTTCGTACTTTCCGCTGGTAGAGGGCTGAAAGGATACGAAAGTCGAGTTGGTAATAAAGGAAAGAAAGATGCCCGTACTCGTTCGCGCTCCTGCGACGAATCCCGTTCTGTCCCAAGCCTTAATTTGCTCTGAAGTAAAGCGCGTGAAACGGAATACTCCGTCAACCTCTCTAACGAAAAGCGCGCCTACGGTTATCTCTTTAATCTTTTCTAAATCAAGTTTCATACTACACCTCGCTTTAGGTGTATTATAGCATAGCAAGGCTTTAATGTCAACGCTTTATCCTTAAAATCTGCTTTCCTCGATAAAGGTTACGTACTCGATGCTGGAGAGCGCCTCGATAATTTCGGCGTGCGTTTTGTACTTTTTAAGTTCGTTGCCCACCACTGAAAGCGATACGGTATAAACGCTCAACCCCGAGCCTGCGTAAGCCGGATTATTCTCGATATCGTCTACGCGCAGTCCAAGTTTTCTAATGGTCGCAATAAAGTCTTGAAGAGCGGTGGCAGAAGAGAGTTCGAGGTGAATTTCAAAGTGGTTACTGCGGTTTTGCAAGAACATTTCAAACTTGGGGAAAACGGACAACGAAAAGAGGAGAGCCACGAAAGTAAGCGCCGTTACCGTATAATAGCCTGCGCCCAAGGAAAGCCCGATTATTCCGCTAACCCAAAGTCCCACCGCAGTCGTTAACCCTTTAATGCGGTTACGCGAAGAAAAGAGTATGGAATTAACCGAGAGTATGGCTACGCCGATAATCGCGCCTGCCGACACGATAAAAGTGTGGCCGTCACTTGCGATAAATCCGTCAAGGAGCATTGCTACCGTACAGCCAAGCGAGACGAGAATAAAGGTTCTAAGTCCTGCCGAGTGCCGTTTTGCCGAGCGTTCGCATCCTATAACGGCGGAAAACAGTACGCTTAGCGCAATTCTAAAAGCAATACTGCCTGCGTTCACACTCATAGACCACTCTCCCAAAAGTAAAGCAATAGGATCGTTATTCATAAAAATTTACCTCCGTAAAAATCTATTTTACCATCGACCGCGACGACGGGGTCGATGAAAAGCGTACATTTCTTCCGCGCCCTCTAAGAAAGCGTTTTCGTTTTCCTCGACGGGCAAAGGCGGATTTTCTTTGCGAATAGCGTTTATTCGCTCTATTAAAATATCTACTTCGCTCTTTTCTTCGCTCACAACCACCTCCTCGGTCGCCTCTTCCAAGTTGTCGTAACACTTGGATTTTTTAAGCGCAAACGAGGCAAGTACGGGTCCGATTAGTTCGTACGCCATACCGGCAGTTACTATGATCGTAACGAGCGCGCTACCTATTTCTCCGCCGAGCGTTCTTGCTCCAAGCGACGATAACGCAATGGCAACGCCTGCTTGAGAAATGAGCGCAAGTCCGAGATTTTTAATAACGGTATCGTTTTTCGTTACCAAAAGCGCGCCACTCGACGCTCCTAAACAAGTGCCGAGCACTCTTACTATGAAGTAAACGAGCGCGACGAGGGCGAGGGAAACGCCCGAATAACTGCCCCCTGAAAAGAGCGCGCCTATATTAAACTCGATGCCCGACTTTACGAAGAAAAGGAGCAAGAGCGGGGGCGAGAAGTAGTTAAGTTGCTTGAATAGTTTTTCGTTGCCCGTAAGGTTGATATACACCGCGCCCATCGACATACAGCCTAAGAGGGGAGAGACGGAAAGAAAGGCGCAAACTCCGCAAAAGGCAAAGATAAGGGCAAGCGAAATTATAAGGCGGTTATCCGACGAGCGAGTGGGCGGAAGTAAAAACTTCATAATAAATCCGCACACTCCGCCTAAGAGCATAACGCCGACATTTATTAACAGCGGAGAAATTACCGCCCAAAACGAAAACTCTCCGCCCATAAGCGCGGACGAAACCGAAATAGCGGTGGAGTAAAAGAGTATACCGACGATAAGGTCTATTGCAAGCACGCTTATAAGTGTGTTTACGAAGTCCCCTTTCGCCCCCGTTTGACGAATAGTCATAATGGTGGAAGTGGGGGAAGTGGTAGACGCAAGCGCGCTCACCGTCAAAACGAGGGGAAGAGGAAGGTCGAAGATAAAGAAAAGCGCAACGAAGGTGAGTATTCCTGCGCCCAGCGTTTCAAAAAGCGCAATTACGAGCGACTTTGCGCCCTTCTTTTTAAGTAGCGGAAGACGAAGATACTCGCCGGCGGAAAAGGCTATAAAACAAAGCGCGACGTCGGATAAGAAATCCATATTCTTCGTTACGGACGAAGGCACCAGGTCTAAAACGCTCGGTCCGATTATAATTCCCGCTAACAAATATCCCGTAACTGCCGGTAGACGCAATAGTTTGGTTAGCCTCGTCATCAAAAATCCCGATAAGAGCATAAGCGCAAGTCCGATTATTACCGTGGTGGGCGATGAAAGTCCCATATTTTCGTAAAAAGAATTTAACATCAAAAACCCTCCTTTTTGCTTGATTTTAAATATGCTATATGATATAATACTTTTATCATAATGTCAAGTAATAATTTATTATTGCTATATAAATAAAATTTATAGGAGTAAAAATGTTAGACGCAAAACTTGAAACGCTTTTATGCGTAGCCGAGGAAAAGAGTTTTACTAAAGCCTCGGAAAAACTTAATCTTACCCAACCTGCAGTATCAAATCACGTGAGCACGCTTGAGCGCGAGTGGGGCGTAAAACTGATAATTCGTGGCAAAGGCGAGTTAAAACTGACGGAAAAAGGGGAAATTGCAGTATCTTTTGCGCGTAGAATGAACGCTATGTACGAAAAACTGACCGAGGAATTACGCGCGCCAGTTGGTAGACCTGCAAGGCTTAGAGTAGGCATTACGCATACTGCCGAGAACAATAAAATAAGCGAGGCGCTTGCTAAATACACCTCTATTTTAGGCAATTGCAGTATAACGGTAACGACGGATACTATAAAAAATCTTTATAATATGTTGGAAAATTACGAGTTAGATTTAGCAATCGTCGAGGGAAAAACGCAAAACGCTAACCTTTATTCTCTTATGCTTGATACCGACTATCTGGTGTGCGTAGTTTCTCCTGAACATAAACTTGCTCGTCGTAATATGGTTACGCTTGAAGACTTACGAAAAGAACAAATGATAATGCGCTTGCCCTCGTCGGCAACGCGCGCGCTGTTCGACGCTACGCTCCAGTCTATCGGCAAGAACGCGTCCGACTTTAACATCATCTTAGAGGTGGACAATATCGCAACGATAAAGGATTTAGTGCGCAAAAACCTCGGCGTGTCCATTTTAGCGAAGTCTGCGTGTATGAGCGAAGTAAAAAAGGGCAAACTCTTCGCCCTTCCCATTGAAAACCTCTCGCTCGTCCGCGAAACGAACATAGTATACAATAAAGACTTTACCTACACTTCCGTCCTTGAGGACCTCACCGCGCTATATAGAGAAATTGAATAAAATAAAGGACTGACACTTCGTCAGTCCTTTTCGTTTATAAAACTATCTTAAAATTCTTTCTTGCTTGCTTTAAGAGGGGGAGAGTTTTAACTATCGTTTTATCCTTAGTTTTAATCTCTACTTCGTAGTCGCCGTAGAAGGCTTTTACTTCCGCAATTCCCTCCTTCGTCTTTACCGTCTCGTCGGTGCGCCAAGTTTCTTTAATTAGTTTTTTAATAACTTTATAGGCAGGCTTTTCGCTCAAGTCAAAGCGAAGTAGTCCGCCGTGGAAGTAGTTCTCGCCGTTTTGCATATCCCCTATGGGCGCGCCGTAAGCGTAGCCGTCCACCAAGTTCCAGTAAATAATTTGCTTAACTTTGTCGTGAGAAAACCATAGCGTATATAGATTTTCGATTATTTCCGCTTGGTGTTGCTCGTCTTCGGGAAGAGCCGAGAAGGCGGGCACGGTAATCTCAGTTATCTCAATGGGGCGGTTCAGACGAGAGTAGTTATCGAGTATGCGGTAAAGGTGGTCCGCGTTAAGCAATCTGCGAGTAGCGTCGTAATAATTTTCTCTGCGGTAGAAAAGATGATACTGAAGTCCGATCGCGTCTATCCTTGCGCCCTTTAACAAAGCGTTCTCTATATAAAGATAATAGTTGTCCTGCGCTCTGCCGTTGTCGTTCCAAAGCCCCGTCCACTCGTTAATGCAAAGTTCGTTAGCGGGGAAATACTTTTCTGCAAGGCGGAAACAGTACTCTATATAGTTGGGGTTATTATAAAAATCCGTCTTGTAGTCGCTCTCGCCGTATCCCCAAAACATCTCGTTGGTAACTTCAATAGTGGGAATACGCGACGAATAGCGTTCGCTAATCTCCCTCATCCTCTTTTCAAGCGCTATTTTTACCTCACCGTCGCTCTTGCTCTTCAGCCAGTCGGGAAAGAAATGCTCGTACGCAAGCGCGTGTTCGCGTGGCTCAATGCCGTGCTTTTCGCAAAACTCAAGACATAAATCAACGGGCGGTCGACGATACATTTTCTCCGCCGTCTTATGATATCGCGTCTTATTTTCCTCAGGCTCGGTTGCGTCCCAGTAAAAAGGCAAAGTCGCCATATTGAAAAGCGAGGCAAACTTTTGCTTGTAAAGTTCGTTCTTTTCCTCGCTATCGGGAATTTCGTCAAGCATAAAAAGGTTCGCGCCAAACCTAAACTCGTGGTTCTTTTGCTTAAAACGGACCTCCGCGTCCACCCTTTTTCCCTCGCTATCAACGACCTCCACCGTAAAATAGCCTTTGCGATTTCTCTCAATGCCCTCGCTCATCCGCGCTTTAGCCTCGGCTGAAACCTTAAAATATTCGCTCGCTGGTCTATCCATAGTCTTCTCCTTTCGTGTTTTTAATTCTCTTTCTATTATAAATCAATAAAAGTCAAAATTCAACCGCAAAACCGCTTAAAAAGGTTTGATTTTCGAGCGTTTTGGGTGTATAATATAACCGAGGTGATACTATCGTGTTCTTTGAAAAGAAAAATCTTAATCTTGATTATATCGAAACGCTTGGCTTTAGGCAAGAAAAAGTGGCAATTCGGGTTGCTAAACGCCCGTTTTGCGCTATAAGTATAAGGCTTAATAGTAAAAATACCCAAATTAAGCAGGGAAATAAAACGCTTTCGCTCCAGCGAGGCGATATTATTTTCGTGCCTACCGTCGACTACGAACGCCGTAGCGACCTTGACGAAGTGCTGTGCATAAATTTTAATACAACCGACAAAATTTTTACGGAAATCGAGCATTTTCGTCCCTCGGAACCGGAGAAGTTTATCGACCTTTTTTTCGCCGTTTTTAACGCAACGCGCTTCGGTGAAACACACTACGAGGGCGCAAAAGGGCTTTACGCAATACTTTCGGAAATTTCAAAGGAAATAGGTAAAACCGCAATAAAGGAACTTCGCGTTCAGCCTGCGCTTGATAAGATTGCTAAAGAGTATGGTAATCGCGCGCTCTCAGTTGGCGCGCTTTCGAAAGAGTGCGGACTTAGCGAGTCGAGATTTCGTCAAGTCTTTGAAGAGGAAGTGGGCACTTCGCCGAGGAAGTTTATAACGGCGGTGCGTATTCGCCACGCGTCCGCGCTCGTTCGCGAAGGTGGATTTAAGATGAGCGAAATCGCCGAGCGAGTAGGCTTTTGTGACGAGAAGTATTTATCGGCAGTTTTTACTAAAAATACGGGATATTCGCCCAAAAATCACAAAAAACTGACAAAAACCGAGATGGACGGGCTTTTGTGATAAACAATTTCACAATACTTTTACAAAACTTTTGCCGTTAAGATATTGACAAAGTACTTATTTAAATTATATAATACACATATACGGGCTAATGGGAGAGTTTTTCTCCCTTTTTGCTTTCACTTGGAGGTAAATTATGCTTTCTCTTAAGAATATTACCAAGGACTACAAAGTCGCGGACAGTACGGTGCAAGCGCTTAAAGGCGTTAGCATCAATTTTCGCAAGAACGAATTCGTTTCTGTCTTAGGTCCGAGCGGTTGTGGTAAAACTACCCTACTTAATATTATCGGCGGTCTTGATAAATACACCACGGGCGACTTGGTTATTAACGGCGTATCCACTAAAAAGTACCGCGACAAAGACTGGGACGTATACCGCAATCACAGAGTAGGCTTTATCTTCCAAAGTTACAATCTTATTCCTCACCAGACGATTTTGGGCAACGTCGAACTTGCGCTCACTATCGCCGGAATTAGCAAGGCTGAACGCGTAGCAAGAGCAAAAAAAGCGCTTGACAGAGTAGGACTTGCAGGACAATACAAAAAACGCCCCAATCAACTCTCGGGCGGACAGTGTCAACGCGTAGCGATTGCAAGAGCGCTCGTAAACGAGCCTGAAATTTTGCTTGCCGACGAGCCCACCGGCGCGCTCGACACCACTACTTCCGTGCAGATTATGGACCTCATTAAAGAGATCGCCCAAGAGCGTTTAGTAATAATGGTTACGCACAACCCCGAACTTGCCGAACGGTACTCAACTCGTATTATTAGACTACTCGACGGCGAACTTCAATCTGACTCTATGCCGTATAGTAGCGAAGAAGAGCAGGCGGAGAACGCCGTGGGCGGTATCGTTAGAGACGGTATTACGGAAGAGACTATTTCCCTTAAGCAAGAGAGCGGAAAAAAAGAAAAGAAGAAGAAAGAACGCGCGAAAATGTCGATTTTTACTGCGTTTATGTTGTCAGCAAGAAACCTCATTTCAAAGCGTGGTCGAACGATAATGGTGGGTATTGCAGGCTCAATCGGTATAATCGGCATAGCGTTAGTACTTGCTTTTTCGGCGGGTATTAAATCTTACGTAGCCTCTATGCAGGACGATATGCTGTCAGGCAACCCTATTACTATTACCGAGCAGACTTACGACCTTAACGCTTTGACGGGTATGATGGACACGGTGCAAAAGACGGAAATTATCAAAGAGCCTAATAGGGTTTACATAAACTCAATGGTAGACTACTTTATAAAGATGGGCAAGATTTCCGACTCTATGCTAATAAAGAATAACATTACGCAAGACTACGTGGACTTCGTTAAGTCTATGCCCTCGGATTACTATTCCGCTCTTAAGTTGGAGTACGGAATAAACCTACATAACAACGTTTTCACTAATATAAATCTTTCGACGGCAGAAGGAACTAAGGCCTCTGATCTTTCAATTACTGCAATCACTTCGATGTACACGGAGATTTTGAAGAAAACTTCCTTTGAAGAGTACGCAAATTACGTAAATATGTTTATTCCTTCAATGGAGCAAGCGCCGTCTAATAAGGAGTATATCGAGCATCAATACAACGTTCACGGAAAAGTAGCGACGGAAAAGGATGAAATAATGCTCGTTATTAATAAACAGAGCGAAGTTTCCGACCTCTTGCTTGCTATGCTCGGTTACTACTCTCAAGACGAGTTTATAAACCTCGTTTATAAAGCGGACTGCGATTGCAAACTTGAAAACGACACTCACGACGAAGACTGCTATTACGATCCGTCGTTGGGGCTTGACAAAGAGTACTTTACTTACGAAGAAATTTTGGACGAGAATAAGACTTTTTACTGGTATCCTAACCAAAAGGTGTTTGAAAAGAGCGGAATTTCTTATAGTTATAACCACCTTGCAAACGAAGAGTGGAAAGAGGATAATAACGCAGTAAAACTCAAAGTCGTTGGTATTCTTCAACCTAAAGAAAACATATCTTACGGCTCACTAAGTTCAGGCGTTTATTATACCGAGGCTCTTACTAACCATATTCTTTCCGTTACGAAAGCAGAAAACGAAGGACTCGTTAAAACGATAAAGGATATCGACGAGACTTCACAAATGGGAGCGTCCTCTATTTATATGTATAGCGGTTTGCTTGCAAGTAGTGGCCAAGGCGTTTCGTACACCATTGATTTCTTCTTGAACGGCGAATCTTTCTCGCAAAAGCAAATAGTTTCTCTATCTGGCTCTGGAAGTGGAATTCTGTCTATGATGATGGGCGGATCAAATAGCGTTACCGACATTAAAAACGGCATTATTCGTACGCTTGGCGGAAACGATATCGCTAACTCTATAACCATTTACCCCATAAGTTTTGACAATAAAGATTTAGTTACTAATCATCTTGAAAAGTGGAATAGCAAAAACGATATTCTTCTGGGCGACCAAACGCTAACTGAAGACGACCGCGACGACGTAAAATATACCGATACTTTATCGCTCGTAATCGGATTAATAAACACGATGATTGATATCGTGTCTTACGCTCTAATCGCCTTCACTTCTATCTCGCTCGTCGTTTCTACCGTTATGATAGGTATTATAACCTACGTTTCCGTAGTAGAACGAATAAAAGAAATAGGCGTTATCCGTTCGCTTGGCGGAAGAAAGAAAGACGTTTCAAGATTGTTTACTGCCGAAACCGTTATCATAGGATTTTTAGCAGGTCTTATCGGCGTAGCAGTAAGTTACGGAATTTCAGCAATAGTAAACGCAATTCTCTATCCTCTTATCGGCATACCCTCTATTGCGTCGTTGCCTATCGTCGAGGCAGTGGGACTAATCGTTTTAAGCGTCCTTCTTACCCTCATTAGCGGAGTATTCCCCGCGCGCGCAGCAGCGAAAAAAGACCCCGTCGTTGCTCTTAGAACGGAGTAAAAAACGCATACGGTTATTAAATTTCATAACGAAAAGGACAGATTTTCATATCTGTCCTTTGTTTTTATAATGGCTTTACTCTCGGTAAATTTTTTCCTCTTGGATATTTTTTAGGAGTGGGGGCAATCTTCTTTACTACGATTAGTTTTCTGTTTAAGCCGTTGTGTGATTTGTCTACTACTTTATCAATCGTTCCGCCTAAAATAGTCAAAGCGTTCTTGCTCTCTAAAATTTCTTCGTCAGTTTTTTCCGATTTATAAGCGATAAGGTAACCACCCTCTTTAACGAAAGGCAAGCAGTATTCTAATAAAGTAGAAAGGCTTGCTACCGCGCGAGAAACTACGAAGTCGTATTTTTTATCTTTATCTAAGTCTTCCGCTCTTGAGTGAATTGCTTCTGCGCCTTCTAAGTTTAACCGTTTAACGACCTCATTTAAAAAGCCCACCTTTTTGTTTACGCTATCCACCATAGTTAGCGTTATATCGGGGCGAACTATTTTAAGGGGTAGAGAGGGAAAACCTGCTCCGCTACCTATATCTAAAAGGGAGGCGTTTTCGCTTATAAGGTCAACGGACGAGAGAGAGTCGATAAAATGTTTAACTTCAACTTCATCTTTTTCAGTTATAGCGGTAAGATTAAAACGCTCGTTCCAAAAAACGAGAAGTTCAAAGTAGCAGTCGAACGCGCTCTTGTTTTGTAAAAATAATTCTTTTGCCTTTTCCATAGTTTGATTATAGCAAAATTTTAAGATTTGGGCAACTTTTTCGCAGTACTTTTGTTAAATCAACAATAATTGACCTAATTTTCACAGCGTTTACACACGCTTTTATTTTAATTACTTGACTAAATTCTAATTAAGTTATATAATTATATAAGGTATATTCCTTTTTTCGAGGTGCGAAATGGAACTAATTACCGCCCATAGATTATGGCGCGACTACGATTACTCCGCTCTTCCTCTTAACGAAACGCTCATAAGAGAAGAAAAAGCGGATAATTACAAAATTGAATATATCTATTTTAACGGCGAACCTACTCAAGACGGTTGCGTCCGTATTTTTGCGCGCGTTTATACTCCCACCGATAGAAAGCCTCTTGCAGGTATGGTGCTTTGCAACGACGCTAACGATCCTTTCGATATGACTTACACCTCTATTCTTCTTCAAAACGGCTATACGGTAATCGTTCCCGACTACGCCGGCAAAAGAGATAGCGGTCTTTATACGATTTATCCCTATTCACTACGCTCGGCAAACTTTTTTAGCGAAGAGAGCGACTTTAATTCTCTTCCTAATAATCCAAAACTTCACTCGCATTTTTCTTACGCTTGCGTAATGCTCCGCGCTTATTGTTATCTTAAACAAAAAGGTTCTTTTCGTTCGGGTAAAATAGGATTTTTCGGCGTAAGAGAGGGCGCGTTGTCCGTTTATAAAGCGGCTTTCGTTGAACCCGAGGCTTTTTGCGCTATTGCTTTATTTAACTCTTGCTATATTCCCTCGCTCGATATTAAAAGCGAAGAGGCTAACCTTTACAATTCCTGTCTTGCCAACCAAACTTACGCCGCGCTTTTAACCGTTCCTACCTATATCATCGAAAGTTCTAATAACTCTGAAAACTCACTGTTTTCTTCGTCTGCGTTATACACCGTTTCGAGTAATAGCGTTAGTATGTATATAGCGGAACACTCGGATAACACTTTGTCTTCTTCGCAAACGAAAAGCCTCGTCGCTTTCGTCAATAACCACAGAAACGGCAAAGTTGATATGGCGTCTTATCCTATTATCGAGGCAAAGAATAGCGACCGTCAACTTTACTTTAATATCACTATTCCATCGCCTAAAAAGGTAGTAGGGGTATATGCTTACCACACTTTTGGTAATGGACGAGGAGCGTATAGAAACTGGCTTAAACTTCCGCTCGTTAAAATTTCCGAAACGGAATACCTTTGTAAAGTAGACGTATTCCTTCCTAAAGACGAGATGAGCGCCTTCGTCACCGTAAAATACGAAAACGATTTCTGTCTTTCCAGTGAAATTTTAACTCGTATTCCGCTTTTGTTAGGAGTTGCGAGCAAAAATATCATTAAATCCCGTCTCGTTTACGACGCGGATATGGGTACAGAGGCTTGGCTCGTTACTAAAAGTAAACTTTCTTCTTCGAGAGTCTTCATTAAAAAAGGAAGTAAAGGAATTGAGGGCGTAACGGGTTCTACTAATTCCGTTACTTCGCTTTCAATCGGCGACATAAGGACGCAGGGCGAACAGGACTCGACCCTCCAACTTCTCATATACTCTGAAAAACAACAAACGCTGGATATTCAAATAACCTGTTTAATAGAGGACGAATATCTTTCTTACTCGACTACGAAATGGGTTTCATCTTTTGGAGAGTGGTCAAAAATTACTTTGTCATCTAACGAGTTTAAGAGCGACCACGGAACTATGGACGGCTGGCAAGACGCGGTTTGTATCACGATAAACAGCGAAAGCGAACTTCTTATTAACTCGGTGGTTTGGATATGACGCTTTCTTTAGGACAAATCGTTATAACCAAAAAACCTCACGCTTGCGGAGAAAATAAGTGGACGGTAGTAAGAACGGGCGCGGATATTAAACTTAAGTGTAATAAATGCGAACATATCGTTCTTATTCCTCTTGATAAAGCAAAAAAGATTATAAAGGAAATTAAATGAATTCTCTTTTAGGTAAAACTGACAATAAGTCTTTTGACGTTATAGACAATATCGTTTCGGGATTACTTAACTTCCTTATTATCGTAATTTCGATTTTGGCTTTAATGTACGTACTCTTTGTTCCATTTAATATTGACGGATCAAGTATGTTGCCTTCGCTTAATAACGGCGATATGGCGCTCGTAAGTAAACTTACCCAGCCTAATAAGAGCGATATCGTCGTAATAGATACGGGCAAAGATTATAAAAAAGACGGTCAATCTTTTAAGCACTACATTATTAAACGCGTAATTGCAAGCGAAAACGAAAGGGTTGCTTTCTTAAAAGAAGATGGCGTAATAAACCTCTATATTGATAGTGGTAGCGGATTTAAAAAGGTCGAAGAAGATTATATAAACGAAAAAATGGAACTTTCTTCCTCTTCTCTCTTTACTGCCGTTGATATTTGCTCTACGAAAGAGGAAATGTCGCAAAAAAATATAACCGTTCCTGAAAATTCGGTATTCGTTCTTGGCGATAACCGTAACGTTTCTCTCGATTCAAGAAGATACGGTTGCTTTGAAATAACTTCGATTGTCGGTACGGTAATAGCAAATTTTAATCAAGAAGATTTTTGGTTCGGATTTTTCTCACTCTTCTATAAAAGCGAGAATACGACTAATAATATTTAACATCAAGGAGAACTTAAAATGATTATAATCTCATCTGACAGCACTGCAGACCTTAACGAGTTATTTAACGAAAGAGAAGTAAAAACTATTCCTCTTGCGGTAATCTTAAACGGCGAAATGTACCAAGACGGCATTGACGTAAACCCTCAAAAGATTTACGACTCCGTTGAAGAGACGGGCTCTCTTCCTAAAACGAGCGCAAGAAGCGTTGAAGAATATAAAGAATACTTTTCTTCCATTAAAGGCGAGGGCGACGAAGTTATCCATATTTCAATATCCGGCGAAATTTCCGTTACTTGTAGAAACGCTATGAAGGCTGCGGAAGAATTAGGCGGAGTACATATCGTTGACGGTAAATCACTTTCTACCGGAACGGGACTTTTAGTTTTGTACGCGTGCGACCTTCGTGACGAAGGAAAACTCAGCGCAAGCGAAATCGCTGAAAAAGTAAGAGAAAGAGTAGAGTTCGTTGAGGCGTCTTTCTTCGTTAATAAAATGGATTATCTCCACAAAGGAGGAAGATGCTCCGGTCTTGCATCATTCGTTGCAACGGCGCTCGGTATTAAGCCTTCGCTCCTTCTTAAAGAGGGTAAAATTGTCGTTGGTAAAAAGTATATGGGTGGCGTTGAAAAGATTGCTAAGCAGTACGTAGATAATATCTTTAAGATGTATCCTAATCCCGACCTTAAGCGTATCTTTATCACTTATACTTACGGAACGAGCGAAAAAGTAATAAACATTATTCGTGACGAAGTTAAAAAGCGCTTTGACTTTGAAGTAATTTACGAAACGGTTGCCTCGTCAACGATAACTTGCCACTGCGGAAAAGGAACTATCGGTATTCTTTACATAAACGACGGAGATAAGTAAAAAAGAATAACTTCCATCTTATTTGGTGGAAGTTTTTTATACGGAAGATTTTTTCTTCACTCCTCGTAAATCTTATATTATTTAAAGTAAAGAATAGTAGTAGAAGTAATAGTGTAGAGTGGAAATGTTAATAACTATTTTTTACCTTTCAAAAATCCTGAAAAAGCCGTTTTTTAACTAAAAAAACCGTGAAAAAGTCTATTGTTATTAAATAGTAACTTTGTTGATAACCCTCATAAAACTATGTTTATAAGGGTGTAAAAACGGGTGGAAAAGGTATGTGGAAAACTTTTTTCCGCTTTAGTCATATAAAGGATTAAAGCAGTATAAATAGTGAATAAGTGTGAATAAAGTTGAGTTATCCACAAAAGTTATCCACATTGTGAGTTAATATATTGTTAAAAAGTGGGTAAAACAAAACATTGACATTATTTAAAAAAAGATATATAATAATGATATGACTGATAAGAGTAAAACGATAATAGCGATTGCAACTCCGCTTGGAGTGGGCGCAATCGGAATAATAAGAGTAAGCGGACCGAAAGCGATTGAAGGCGTAAGCAAGATTATGAGCGCGCTTAAAAAAGTTGAACCGAGAGTAATGGCTTTTGGAAAGATTAAAGCGGGCGAATTCGTAGACGATTGTATGGCCGTCTATTTCGTCGCGCCTAATTCTTTTACGGGCGAAGACAGTGTAGAAATTTATTGCCACGGCTCGCTCGCGCTTATGAACGGCGTTATTGACTATCTTATAAAGAACGAGGATTTTTGTTACGCAGAGGGCGGAGATTTTACCGCACGCGCGTTTTCTAACGGTAAGATTGACTTAACCGAGGCGGAGGGTATTTACGATATAATCAACGCTCAAACCGAGGCAGAAATTAGAGGCGCGTATTCGCTCTTATCGGGAAAACTTTCTAAAGAGATTACTGAAATTCAAAGTATGCTTATATCCGTTAGAGCGGACATTGAAGCGCCTATTGATTATCCTGAAGAGGACGTGGAAGAACAGACGGCGCAGTCGGTTTATAATGGGCTATGTAAAATTGACGAAAGATTAGAAAAATTGCTCTCATCATATAGAAACGGACGACTTATTCGTGACGGCGTTTCCGTATCTTTAGTGGGAAAGCCCAACGCGGGAAAGAGCAGTTTAATGAACGCTTTACTTGGTTACGAGCGTTCGATAGTAACGGACGAAAAGGGAACTACGCGCGACACTTTAACGGAAAGTTATATCTATAAAGGCGTGAGGTTTAATATTACCGATACCGCCGGTATTCGTGAGGCGCAATCACTCCCAGAAAAAATGGGTATAGAGAGAGCGGTAAACAGCGCAAAGTCGAGCGATATAGTTTTAGTTTTAGTGGAAAACGGAGAAAATCCCACTGAACTTATTGAAAAAGTTAAGGGTGAGGGAAGAGAGATTATCGTCGTAGAAAATAAGATTGATATAGTAGAGCCGAGTTTAGAAAAAAGCGTTAAAATTAGCGCGAAAACGGGCGAGGGCGTTGAAAAATTAAAGGACGAAATTTATAGAGCGAGCGGTATTACGCAAAGCGGTGGCGTTGCGCTCAATAACCGTCGTCAGTACGACGCTACGAAGAGCGCGAAAGAGTGCGTTGAAAGGGCGAAGGAAAACGCTTTAATTCTTCCGCTTGAACTTATATCTGCGGATATTTACGACGCTTATACCGCGCTTGGTAAGATTACGGGAATAACGGGCTCGGACGCGCTTGCAAACGAGATTTTCCGTAAGTTCTGCGTAGGAAAGTAGGAGAAAATTATGCAAATCAAGGAAATAGCAGTCAACCGCAAGGCTCGGTTTGATTATTTTATAGAAGAAACGCTCGAGGCAGGCATATCGCTAACGGGCGCTGAGGTAAAGAGCGCGAAACTCGGGCATATGAGTATAGGCGACGGGTTTTGTTTTATCGAGGACGGAAATATTATTCTTAAAAACAGTCAGATAACCCCCTACGAGAAAGGCTCTTATTATAACGCCGAGGCGCGACGAGACCGTCAACTTCTTCTTCACAAGAAGGAAATAGCAAGGCTTATAGGTAAAATTCGCGAAAAGGGTTATACGCTCGTTCCTCTTAAAGCGTACTTTAAGGGAAGGTATATCAAGATTGAACTTGGGCTTTGTAAAGGTAAGCACTCGTTCGATAAAAAGAACGTTATTAAAGAGCGAGACCTTGACCGTCAGGCTCAGCGCGATATAGCAAATTACAGAGGATAGAAATGGAACGATTTATCCGCACGGAAAAGTTAATAGGAACGGAAAAATTGTCTACGCTTAAAAATTCGAGCGTACTAATTTTTGGCGTGGGCGGAGTAGGAGGCTACACGGTTGAAGCGCTTGCCCGTTGCGGAGTGGGAAAGATAACCGTCGTTGACGGGGATATCGTTTCAAAGAGTAATATAAATCGTCAAATTATAGCGAGCGAGCAAACGGTTGGAAAGGATAAGGTTGAAGTTATTAAAGAGCGTATTTTATCAATAAACCCAAACTGTGAAGTTACTGCCGTTAAAACCTTCTTTTTACCTGAAAATAGTGATACGGTTGACTTTTTTTCGTACGATTATATTGTCGACGCCGTTGATACGGTTACTGCAAAATTAGAGATAATAAGAAAAAGTAGAGAGGCGAGCGTTCCCGTAATTTCGTGTATGGGAACGGGTAATAAGGTTGACCCCACTCTATTTAAGATAGCCGATATTTTTGAAACGAGCGTGTGTCCGCTTTGTAGGGTTATGAGAGCGGAACTTAAAAAAAGAGGGGTGGACAAACTCAAAGTTTTGTATTCTACTGAAAAGCGAAAGACGAGCGAGAGAGTACCGCAAAGCATTGCTTTTTGTCCTTCCGTTGCAGGACTTTTGATTGCGTCGGAAGTAGTTAAAGATTTATGCGGAGGAAGTTTATAATGGCGGAGTGGCTTAACTTATTTTTTAACGATTTCGACCTGTTCTTCGGTGGGATTTGGCACAATCTTGCGCTAAACGGGGGCGGAATTTTTACCCCGTTTTTCAAACTTATTACTCTCCTTGGTGAAAAAGGAATAATCTTTTTTGCTACGGCGGTAGTATTGATGCTTTTCAAACCTACGAGAAAGACGGGCGTTTGCATTTTTGGAGCGGTCGCGCTTGGCGCAATTATCACTAATATTATCCTAAAAGACCTCGTTGCCCGTCCGCGCCCCTTTAACAACGCTATTTATAACGGCTGGTGGGTTACGGCAGGACAGAGCGTAGAGGACGGTTTTTCTTTTCCTTCAGGACATATCACTGCTTGCGCCTCAGCCTCGCTCGCGGTAGTTTTATCAAGAGGTAAAAAATGGCTCGCTCCTGCTATAATCGTAACCGCGCTAATGTGCGTTTCAAGAGTTTATCTCGTTGCGCATTACTCAAGCGACGCGCTTTTCGCCTGCTTGGTGGGTGGAGCAAGCGCAGTTGGAGCGTTTTTTATTACGAAGGCGTTATTCGGGCTTTTTGAAAAGCACGAAGACAAGAAGTTTTTTAACTTTATACTCAATTTTGATATAAGAAATCTTTTTAAGAAAGAAGAGAAGAGCGATGTTTGAAACCGAACTTGAAAAAATTCTAAAAGACGAGGGCGCGTGTTTAGTGGGTTTTTGTCAAACTGGGGATGAAAATCTTCCCTACGCCGTATCCATAGCCTATAAACTGAGCGATAGCGTACTCTCTACCATAACTAACGCGCCTACGATGATGTACTTTCAGCATTACCGTATAGTGAACACCAAACTTGACTTACTTTCCCTCTCCGCCCTTTCCTTTATCGAGAGCAAAGGGTATAGGGCTTTCCCCGTCGCAGCGTCGCAAAGCATTGAGGGAACTAAGGGGTATTTTTCGCACAAAGAGGCGGCGGTAAAGGCAGGGCTTGGGTATATCGGAAGAAACTGTTTACTTATAACCAAAGAGTACGGCTCGAAAATTCGGCTTGCAACGGTGCTTACGGATATGCCTCTTTCCCCTCAAAGAGAGCGAGTGGAGTTTTCTTGCGGAGATTGTAATCTTTGCGTTTCAGCGTGCCCGGCAGGCGCGATTAGCGGAAAACAGCCGTCAACGAATAGAGAGGATTTTTTCGACGCTACGCTTTGCTCGACGCATATGAAAAAGGCTTATCAGCATATCGGAAGAGGTTCGGTGTGTGGAATTTGTATAAAAGTTTGCCCAAAGAATAAATAAGGAGATAGATATGAACGGCTACTTAGTAATCACGGATTATATCCAAAACGACGGCAAAAGCGATATTAGTGGCGCAATACAAAAAGTGATTGACGACAACCCTAACCGCGTAATCTTCTTCCCCGACGGCGTTTATTCGCTCTCTAAACCCATTTTAACGGGCGCGCATCCTAAAAAGAGCGTGTGTTTACTGCTTTCGGCGTACGCTATAATTCGTCCGACTGAGGAGTGGGATAGCGAAGAGGCGCTTATTCGTCTTGGCGCAAAGGACGAGGCTAATATTATTGAAGAGGCGGGCAGTAACTACTATCTTGACGGTGGTATTATCGACGGAGAGGGCAGAGCGAACGGCGTGTCTATTGACGGAGGACGCGAAACCGTTATTAAAAACTGCTCCATTAAGAATACCAAAATCGGCATTATCGTTAAGCGTGGCGCGAACAACGGCTCGTCGGACGCGGATATTAGCGGAGTTAATATAGTTGGAACGGGCGAAGTCGGTTCTATCGGCGTGCTCGTTAACGGCTGGGACAATACCTTTACGAATATGCGTATTGCTCGCGTTCAAAAAGGCTTTATGATAAATACTTGCGGTAATATTTTCCGCAATATCCACCCCCTTTTGTATCGCAATGAAACCGAGGGCTTTTACGAAAACAGTAGAGCGTTCTGCGATATGGGTGGCTCGAATTTTTACGATAATTGCTATTCCGACCAGTTCTGCTACGGCTACGAAATAGGCGAGGGCAAATGCAATCTTTACTCAAACTGCTTTTGCTACTGGTACTCCCCACTCGACGGCTTTTACGGAGGCATCAAAGCAAACGGCAAACTTTGCTCTATCGTAAACGGTCTCCGCTTTTCCTTCGGCGCGCCCGCTAAAGAAATGGCAGTGCTCTCTGCCGACGAGGGCGGTAGCGGTAAACTCGAAAACCTCCTCATTGCAAACGAAGATAAAATTACCGATAAAACCTATCTTAAGTATAGAAAATAAAGAAATGGAATTGCATAACAGTATTTAACAGACAAAAAATGATTAAAATTTCGGCAAGTTATAATTATACGAATCCTAATTTTGTGATTCAGAATTTAGATGAACCAAGCGAATGGAGTCATCCTATTTTTGCGGTGCTTAAAAACATTTTAATGCGTGGTTGTCCTACAAATCCATCTTTGTATTTGAGAAATTATTTTGGTAATCTACAAAAAGAAGAAAATTTTAATTATAGTCGTGATTTTAATAATTTAAATTGGAATGGAATTATTCGTGGTGGAACGCAATCAAATCCTGCCATTTATTTTTACTACAATATTTTGTTGAAGCATTATAAATTGGGCGGTTCATTTATTCCAGAATGTTTTGTAAGTAGTATTTTATCTAATTTAGATTGGGTAGAAGATTCGGAACAATTTGGACAAGTAGATTTTTATTCGCCTATTTATAATGCCGTTATTGAAATTGATGGCAGTCAGCATCATTATGGGGAACAAAA
Organism: Pumilibacteraceae bacterium; assembly: GCA_045532295.1. Taxonomy (GTDB): domain Bacteria; phylum Bacillota; class Clostridia; order Christensenellales; family Pumilibacteraceae; genus UBA10677. The sequence goes on from JAZSFP010000027.1 coordinate 35,955, forward strand.
AACTAAAGATGTTTTACGGGACGAGTTGTTTGAAAGAAATAACATTAAAATTGTAAGAATACCCACGTCTATTTTATATAATAATGAAAAAGTAAAAGAAAAGCTTAATAAAATTTTTGAAGGAGATGGGTATCGCTTACAATTTTTGTCTCTTGAAAGTCCATTTAAGAAGGAGAATATCCCGTATTCTTTTGCGATTAGATTTCAAACGCTTCTTTTGTATCTTTATGGGACGGGACAGATAGAGATAGATACTCCTGAGCTTAAATTAAATATTAAAACAGATACTTATATAAAGAAGGAACAGATACAAATAATTTTAAATGATTTTTATCTTTGGGTTAAAAATCTTGCAGGTTTGCAAAATATGCAGTTCACACAACCGCGAATAGATGTTTGTTTCTGTAATGATTCTCAAACCTTATTACAAAAAGACGGGATTAAAATAGATATATCTCTCACGAAGGTTTATTGTGCCACAGCATCAAAAGATGTTTATTATATTCGAAATGATTATTTTAAATATAGTACGTATTCTCAAAAACGTCTCAAAGAACGACTTGTCGAAATAAAAGAAAAGAATTATTATAAAACAGCATATTCCCCAATAGAATATAATTTAGATAAAGAAAAACACGGGGACTATTTGAGGTATGTTTTACAAAACATATCTGGTTTTGAATATAAAGATTTTAGGGCCAATCAACTTGAAATTATTATTGAAGCATTAAATAATCGGTGTGTAATTGGCGTTCTGCCAACTGGGGCAGGAAAATCACTATGTTACCAAATATCGGCAGTATTAATCCCCGCGATGACAATTGTTATAGCCCCCCTTAAACTTTTAATGGTTGATCAATTCGAACATCTGCGCGATAAATTAGGAATTAACCATGCAACATTTATAAATTCTGCACATACAGAACACATCGACCTTTTTAGAAAAGGCAAATCTTTAATAACGCTAGTAGCGCCTGAAAGATTCTTTAGCGAAAAGTTCTTGGAAGCATTTATAAATCAAAAAACAGGGTTGAGAATAGGATTTATAGTTATTGACGAAGCGCACTGCTTATCTGAGTGGGGGCATGATTTTAGAACATCATATTTGTGCTTATCGCATAATCTTAGCCGTCTTTTACCGACAAATACATTTTTAATGGCTTTGACTGGAACAGCCTCTCACAGTGTTTTTAGGGATATAGAAAATGAATTTTTCTATTTTAAGAAAAAGGCTACTAAAGCAATTTATGCTAATGACATGAGAAGAACGAATCTGAATATTCACGTACAACGTTTTACCAATAAAGAAAACGATGAGACGGGAATTTTTGGTGCGTTGAGGGACAATTTGCTTCCCACGTTGTTGGGGAAAAACAAAAAGAAAACACTTGTATTCACTAAAACAAAAAGAAGCCGAGCGAATGATGTCACCGCTTCAGCTTGTATGTCTCTCAGTCAATATTTTGATTTGATGGGAAAGGAATATGGTCGAAAAAATATTGTCAGTTATTTTTCGGGTGGCGATGAGTTGACCGAAGCCGAACGGGATTATATTCTATCTAATTTTAAAAAAGATTCTGATTTGCGCATTATATTTGCGACAAAAGCGTTTGGAATGGGAATTGATATTAAAGATATTAGAAAAACTATACACTATGGCTTGCCTTCTTCTATGGAAAGCCTGTATCAGCAAATAGGCCGAGCAGGTCGCGATGGCGAGCAATCTGATTGTTATATTTATTTCCGTGAAGAACAAAAAGAAGACTATGATCTGTTTTTTTCTCCTGCTGGATTAAGAATTCAAGAAATTGAAGAGAATATGAATAAATTAAAGGAGTTGGGAACAAATTTCTTTTTTATACAAAACGCAAACCTTGATGTTGCAATAGAAAAAGAAGTTATAATGCGCATTTATCAAGGTATTATTTCAAGGAATGAAAAAGGTGTTGATTTTGCCGATTGTAGAACAATTTGTAACGCTTTGTTCGAAAGTATTAATAATCAACATTTAATTAATATTTTGGGTAGAGTTAAAAGTAATATTTGTTTTGGGGTTGATGAGCCTGAATTAGAATTAATAATTTCTTCAAACGCTAGTATTATTGTTGAACGGGCTCTTTATCGTTTATTTTTGTTAGGCGAAATTGAGATGTGGAATGTTGTCTATGGGTCCGATATCGTAAATCCAATGTATACTCACTTAAAGAAAACGGATTATACGGAGGAGCAGAAATATAAGCGATTAGTAAAACATATAGAGCGCTATGAATCTCGAGCAAGAGCGATGCCAAAGAAAAATGATTTTGAATCGCGCCTTGAAAAATTGCTTCAATGGTCGTATGATAACTTCTTGCTGGAAAGAATAAAATCCATGAAAACGCTATACGATTGGTGTATTGAATTTACTGATTCTAATAACTTTATGAGAAAATTATCGGATTATTTTTCTAATGACCCGATATACGTTCGATTAACGGATAGAAGTACATCAATTGAAGATTGGATTTCCGCGCTGGAGCGAAAGCCAGAAGAGACAAGATTAAGAATAGCGCGTTTATTGGAGTCTTATGAAAACATCGATGCCCTAAATTATATATCTGGCATTACAAGATTGCGTTTAGGGGAGTTTAATGAGTTTGATGGCGAAAGACGCTTCAATATGAGTATGGACGGCGTAAGACGATTGTCCAACAAAAAACGAAGCAAGTTGTTTGCTGCTACTTATGAAATTCTTGAAGATGCTGAAATGCGTAATATTTTTACAGGGAAATGGTTGCAGCATATATCCGAAGATGCGCGTTGCATTTATGAAGCAACTCAAGATGCGCAAGCGGAAAAATATTTATTGGTAAACTTTATAGATAAATTATTAAAAACGAAGGAGAAAATAGATGCTAAATTACGATAAAATGGATGATGTATTAAAAAATCTTGATGAATGCGTTGATGATATTAAAGAAATATCAAAAACGCAGGAAACACTTGAAGGGATTGCTCTGAAAATGAATGAAGCAATTTTTCAAATAAATGATACTAAAAATATAATTTTAAAAAATGTTGAAAATATTGAGCTCATTGAGAAAAAACACGAAGATATAGAAAGAAATATAGAGAGTGTTTTACAGGATTATAAAAAAATACACTCTGCATTTGAATATGTCGAGATAGAAACAAAAAAAACAACAGCGCAGTTAGAAGCATTAAAAATAAACCAAGAAGAAAAAATTGATGGATTGAAAAGAACACTTGAAGAAATTGAGGAAAAAAGGAAGGAACAAAATGGGCTTACATTATTTGTCACGTTAAGTTCTTTTATTGCAATTTTAATTTTAACAATCATTAATTTCTTTGTATAAATAAAACCCCCTTCCCGTTGTTTTGGGAAGGGGTTTTTATTAAAATAGCGTTATTAAAATAGCTAAGGTTACAAGAATTACGGAAATTATTTGAGGGAGAGAGGTTTTTTCCTTGAAGAAAAATAGGGAAAGAAGGAAAGACGATATTATACTAAGGGCAGAAGTTACTACCGAATAAACGGGGAGTGGGACGAGGGAGACGGCGTATACTGATAGGGGAGCACTAATGCCCGTGACTGCGCATTGCGAAAAAAGATAAAGCGAAGGTTTTAACGGGAAAGGGCTAAAGACCTTTAAGCTTTTTTCTTTTTTGAATATTGCGAAAAAGATAAGAACTATAAAGGATACGATAGCAACTATTCCGTTTGATAAAGTAAGCCACGAGTTAGAATCTGTAACGGAAGGTGTCAAAGTAAATAATTTAGACAGAATTGAACTTGCTCCGGCGAGGACGAATAAAATTAGGCAAATGACGACACCCCACGCGGTAACTTTCTTTTTGGGTTTTTCTTCGTCCGTTCCCCTTTCTTCGCCGATTTTATTTTTGGGAAAAAGGTGAGGAAGAACTACGGCAATAAGCATTAAAACTATTGAAACGATAGTGGGAATGGTGAGAGGCGTTGATAAAAAGATAAAGGAAAACAACGACGATATTATTAACGAGCCCGACATATTCGTAATAGAATAAAGCGAAAGCGGAGTAAAGTTAAGCGCGATTAAGCCAAGTGGCAAAGACGTTAGGACGAGTGTTGCGTGAAAAACGGCAAAAATTAGCGTTGAAAAGTTAACTTGGAGGTTAAAACCGTTAAAAAGACACAGAAAAAAACCCGTAACGACAGCAATAATTAAGGCGTGTTTAGCATAGTTTTCTGGTGTTTTTTCAAAAGTAATTTGGAATTGTTTATTCAAAAGAGTGGTGCCGGCGCTTAAAGAAGCGCAAGCGAGCAAAATTAAATACGGCAAAGGTAGTTACCTCCTTTTTAACAGTTTACTTTAATTGCCGAATAAAGTCAATAGGAATAAAGTGAAATTTTAATATTCAAGCAATTAGGTAAATAGACGATTAATTCAAGTAAAATTATTCTTTTATACGCGTTAGCGCAATTTTCAAAAAAATTTAAAAAATTTTCAAAAAACTCTTGACAAACCGAAAAAGGCGTGTTATAATATTAGCAGTCAATGGGAAAGAGTGCTAACAAAAGCAAAACGCGATTGCCAAAATTAGCGCGATTAACCTTGATTGGAACGAGGGGATATGCTCCGCGCGTAAGCATAGAACTTCGGAAACGGGCGCAAAATAAATTTATGGAGGATTATTATTATGAAAAACTATTTAGTAACTAAAAACAACGGATTTTTTCCCAGCGTATTCGACGACTTCTTCGACGACTTTTTCCGTCCTTCGACGAGATGGGAAAAGGCAGGCGGAGTTATGAGTACGGACGTAAAGGAGCGAGAGGGCGAGTATGAACTTCTCATTGAGATCCCCGGCTTTAAGAAGGAAAATCTCAATATTGAAGTTGAGGACGGTTACCTTACCGTTAGCGCAAAGCGTGAAGAGAGTGGCGACGACAAGTATTTAAGACGCGAGAGAATTTCTTCTTGCTCGAGAAAGTTCTATATCGGCGATATTCCCGAAAGCGAGATTAAAGCGAAGTTTGATAGCGGAGTGCTTTCCGTAATCGTTCCCAAAGAAAAGGAAAAAATAGTAACTAAAAAGACCGTCGCAATCGACTAAAAAACGAAACTCCCCTTTCCATAAAGAGAGGGGCGTTTTCTTTTAAAAAACATAAACAGCAAATATGTTTACGATTTTGCAAAGAAATATTATTGATTTTTTTATTCTTCTATGGTATAATTAAATAAAGATTTACTCTAAAGGATAGAGAAAGATTATGAGAAAGAATTATTTAGCAATAGATATAGGCGCGAGCAGTGGACGACATATCCTTGGCTACTACGAAAACGGTAAAATGGTGGAGAAGGAAGTCTACCGTTTTCCTAACGGCGCAGTGGAGCGCGAGGGTAGTTTAGTTTGGGATTTAGACGCGCTTAAAGAGGGCGTGATTGAGGGAATTGCAAAGGCTTTTGAAGAGGCAGGCGAAATTGAGAGCGTTGCTATCGACACTTGGGGCGTTGACTACGTGCTACTTAACGGAGACGAAGAGATTTTGCCTTGCTACGCGTATCGAGATAGCAGAACGGCGAAAACTATACCGCTCGTTCATAATATCGTTGATTTTCCCACGCTTTACGCTCTTACCGGAATACAAACTCAGCCTTTTAATACTATTTATCAAATGTACGACGACCACTTAAAAGGCAGACTTACTAAGGCGACGGACTATCTTATGATGCCTCAGTACCTTTCCTTCGTTTTAACGGGCGTTAAAAAGCACGAATACACCGAAGAGACTACGGGCGGGCTCGTGGCAATCAATAAAAAGGAATACTGCTACGAGATTATTGAAAAACTGGGTTTCCCCTCTCGGCTTTTTGGTAAGATTTCGCTCCCGGGCGAAGAAGTGGGAAAATTAAAGGACGAGATTGCTAAAAGGGTGGGCGGACAGACCACCGTAGTGCTTTGCGCAAGCCACGATACCGCAAGCGCGGTTGAAGGAATTCCTATGGAAAAGGACGGCTTGTTTATTTCAAGCGGAACTTGGTCGCTCCTCGGCGCAAAAACGGAGAGAGCGGTAGCGGACGAACAGAGTAGGCTTAGCGGTTATTCCAACGAGGGCGGAGTAGGTTACAACCGTTATTTAAAGAATATCGCAGGTATGTGGCTGGTTCAGTCGCTCCGAGCGGAAATGTGTCCCGATACGAGTTTTTCGGACATAGTAAAAATGGCGAGAAGTTCGCAATTTAACGATACGGTTGACGTAAATCACGACGCTTTTTACGCTCCGAAGAGTATGAAAAAGGCAATCGAGGACTGGTTTACCGATAACAAACCCGTCGAAATGGGCGATTATTTTAGATGCGCTTACAGGAGCGTTGCTAAGGCTTACGGCGAGGCGGTTCGCGCAATCGAAAAAACGCACGGAAGAGAATACGAACGCATTTATATCGTGGGCGGAGGCGCTAAAAACGAGTACCTTAACGAACTCACCGCAAAAGAAACGGGCAAGGAAATCATCGCTATGCCTATTGAGGCTACGGCGCTTGGCAACCTTAAAGTACAAGGGGCGAGAAAATGAAAAAGGCTATTTTAGAATACGCAAGGGAAGAGTACGCAAAGTACGGAGTAGATATCGACAAGGCTATGGAACGGGTAAGCAAAATTCCCGTATCAATCCATTGCTGGCAGGGCGACGACATCGAGGGCTTTATGAACAATAAAGCGGACGGTGGCGGAATACAAACGACGGGTTCGTATCCCTATTCTGCGCGTGGATTTGAGCAACTTACTGCCGACTTTGACGAAGTTTTGCGTCTTACTCCGGGCGTTAAGAGAATAAACCTTCACGCAATTTACGCCGTAACCGACGGTGAAGTTAGTCTTGACAATCTTACTATCGAACATTTTAGACCTTGGCTTGAGTGGGCGAGAGTAAGAGGCGTTAAAATCGACTTTAACCCCACGCTCTTTGGCCACGAAAAAGTAAAGGACGGGCTTACGCTATCCTCTCCCGACGAAGAAACGCGAAGGTTTTGGATTAGATGCGTGCAAGCAACGAGAAAGATAGCCTCTGAAATAGGCAAAGAACAGGGCTCGCCCTGTCTTCATAATCTTTGGATAGCGGACGGCTTTAAGGATACGCCTTCCGATCGTCTTACCCCAAGACTTCGCCTCAAAGCCTCGCTCGACGAGATTTATTCGGTTGCGTATCCGCAAAAATATATTATCGACAGCGTAGAGAGTAAAGTCTTCGGCATAGGCGTAGAGAGTTATACGGTAGGCAGTAGCGAGTTTTACCAAGCGTATTCCGCAAAATCAGGCGTTTGCGCTCTGCTTGATAACGGACACTTCCATCCGCAAGAGTTCGTGAGCGACAAAATTCCCTCGCTCCTTGCTTTTTACGACAAGGTTGCCCTCCACGTAACGAGAGGCGTGCGTTGGGATAGCGACCACGTGGTTATTTTGGACGACGAGACCAAGGAAATTGCTACCGAGATTATAAGAAACAACGCAGACGAGCGCGTACTTATCGGGCTTGACTATTTTGACGCAAGCATAAACAGAGTTCTTGCGTGGGTAACGGGCGCGAGAAATATGCAAAAAGCGTTGCTTTACGCTACTCTTCAGCCCCACGAAGAGATGAAAAGACTGCAAGATGAGGCTGACTACGGCGCAGTTCTTGCTCTAAAGGAAGAGATTAAGGAACTACCGTTTGGCATCGTTTGGAACGCTTACTGCACTCAGCAGGGCGTACCCACGGGCAGAGAAGTTTACGAGAGAATAAAAAAATATGAGGACGGCGTTAAAGCCGAAAGGAGTTAATAATGAAAAAGGACATACTTACTTCAAGATTTGTTAAACAGATGAGCGAGGCTACTGCGAATATGTACCGTCTTGGCTGGGATGAGCGCAACGGCGGTAATATTTCGATGATGCTTGAAGAGGGCGAAATCGAGCAGTACGATTATAGCGTTATCCGTCAAATCCCTATCGACTTTGACGCGAGCGCGCTCAAGGGCAAAGTTTTTATCGTAACGGGTACGGGCAAGTACTTTAAGAACGTAGAGAAAGAGCCCGAGAATAACCTCGGCGTAGTGCGCATTAGAGAGGACGGCAAGAGCGTTGATCTTTTGTGGGGCTGGGCGCAGGGCGGTCAGTTTACGAGCGAATTCCCCGCTCACCTTATGAGCCATATCGCGCGTCTTAAAAAGGACGAAGGACATAGAGTTGTTATGCACACGCACCCCACCTACACCATTGCAATGAACGCAGTTTGCCCTATTGACGAGGCGGACTTTACGCATAAACTTTGGCAAAGTAATACCGAGGCGGTAGTAGTTTTCCCTGACGGCGTGGGCATACTTCCTGCGATGGTTTGCGGAACTAACGAAATCGGCGAGGCTACGGCGGAGAAAATGGACGAATATCGTCTTGTCGTTTGGACGAACCACGGTATTTACGGAACGGGTAAGGATATGGACGAGGCGTTTGGTCTTATCGAAACGGTGGAAAAAACCGCTCAACTCTATATGCTTGCTCTCGGTCATTGCGTAAACATTATTCCCGACGAGATTATCAGCGGTCTTGCAAAACGCTACGGTCTTACCCCCAAAGCAGGAGTATTAAAAGCGTAAACTATCCCAAAAAAACGAAAACCCTTGCGTTGTTTTTACGGCAGGGGTTTTAAATTTTAAAAAATGGGCAATAACATTGACATTATCGAAAAAAAAGTGTATTATATAAGTATGATTGAGCAAAAACCAAAAACTGAACATACCCCTCACCCCTTGCCACCCTCGACGAGACTTTATATCATCTTAGAGACGGTAGCGGGTGCGCTCGCGCTATTGCTCACGATAGGCTCGCTCGTCGTCTTTAAAATCGACGCAGGCTGGGGAGCAAGGATTTTCGGTTGGTTTTTTTACCCCTCGGTACTATTCATCGTAATAACGCTTTTCCTCGGTATAACTCAACTTTTGCGAGGCTTTGAACTGACCATCTTTTTACCAATGTTGCCCGCAATTTTTGCAACCGTATGCATTTTTTTGATGATAGGATACCAAATTGCGCTATGGGGAACAGTGTATATTCCGCCCTTTGCAATAATTAAATTATAAATAAAAAAAGCCCGTTACGATAAAAGTAACGGGCTTTAGTTTTAGAAAAATTCGTCTTCGTCAATCTCTTCTAAAAGAGGCGCGAAAGTAAACTTATCGGACATAAACGGCTCGATATTGATGGGCGCGAAGTCGCGGTAAGCGTTGCGGTCTCTAAAGTGCGTAAAGTCGCCTGCCTCTGCGCAAACGTAGGAGCGGATATACTGCGATTTAATAACGGGCAAGTATAAACGCTTAACGAACATTTCGCCTTCTTTAATGAGGTCAAGACTACTTACGGGGATAACGGCAACCTCGGTAAGCGAGGTGTCGGAGGGGGAGAGTCTACTTTGGAGCGAGGGTACCCAACGGTTACCACACTCTTTGGAAAACTTTTCCTTGGTTGCGCGTGATTGCGCGCCGAGGAAGATCTGACCGTTACAGTTATCGCAAATAACGGTAGCCTTCTCTTTAGAGTAAACGATATCAATCTGTTCGTAGGACTGAACGACGAGGTGGAACCAAATATTTCTCGAACGAGAGGTTGCGATTTTGTTTTCAAAGTCGCGGATTTCGGGGATATTACCGAATTCGTCGAGAAGGAAGTGAAGGGGGCGAGTAGTGGGCGCGCCATTGTCGGTCTTCATAGACGCCTCCGCCTTTTCAAGCGCGTGACGGTAAACCCAGTCAATGAACATACCTGCAACGGTAAAGTCGCTCTTGTCGTAGTCGCGCGTGATATTGAAAATAGCGTAGGGTTGGTCGCCGAGGTTATCAAGGTCGATAGTGCAACCGGTAGTTAGAGCGAAAATATGACCTTGGAACCAGTCCTTAGTCGCGCCTTCGAACACACCGCAGTAACTTCTCATAGTGTTAGGCGCGTTGTTGAGGGCAACGTTGAGGTGAATAACTGCGCGACGGCTTTTGTTTTTGAGGAGCGGATGCTGATGAAGTTCGCATTTTTTATCGCCCGTAAGGTCCATACGCAGTCTATCGTAGTATTGCTGGATAGTGTAGAAAGTCATCATATCCTTGGTAAAACCGCTGTCGGGGAAGGACGCGTCTTCGAGCATACAAAGGATTATGCCTTTAAGAAGTTGTTGCGCGCCGAACTCCCAACTTGCGTCCGTTTTCGACTGAACTTTAATCATCATATTAGCGAACTGATTTACCATAGCGTTGATTTCCGCGTCGAGATAATCGCGACGGAAAGCAAGATAGTTATCAAAAGTCGCGCCGTTGGGGAAAGCCTTGCCGTCGTATTCGATAAAGGACTCGCCGTCAAATTCTTTCTCGTCCGCGTAAAGTTCTAAGGCCGGCTCGGGCGCGCCGAGACGGAACTTGCAACTCTTTCCAAGGTTTGCTCTATACATCTGTTTATCGTACATTTCAAGCAGGGGATTCCATTTGTCCGAGCGAGTAATGTCCTTAAAGTTAAGCACGTAGAGTTTATAGCCTTGCTGAGCAAGATGATGAGCGTTATGCTCGAAAAGTTCGCCTTTGGGGTCGGTTATGAAGATATTAGGCTTATTTTTCTGCGACGATATAGCGCGAAGTTGCGGTTCGATACAGCCCGTCGTCTTACCGCTACCCGTAGTACCCACGTAAAGTTCGTGCATAGTGGGCATATAGTGGAAACGAAGGTTGCATTTTTCCTTGCGCTCGGGCGAAAGACGGCGGTATTCTTCCGTCGAATAAGCCTTGCCCGTCTCGTCAATATAGTCGCTCGCAACGGGATAGCCTTCCATTTCCGTATTCGGTAAATCCTTGTATAAAACGCTTACGTGTTTTCTTTTTGCGGTCAAGTCGGTGTACTTGATGACGGTGGAATTTTCTAAATATTCGTCTACGTAACGCGAAAGTCTTTCTTCGGTAATAGAGCCTCTAATCATATCAATTCTCCTTAAAATCCGAGAGTGCGTTTAGGACGAGAGGAAGAGTTGGTTATCTCTTTCCACGCCTGCGAGCGATAGTTGTTTATGTGGAACATTTTCTGGTAATAGTCGAGCGAGGGGGAAGTTATTGCCTCGATAAAGGAAAAGTCAATGTTCTTTACCCCAAGCGAGTGTACTACGTCTTGGAAAATAGAGGAAATGTACACGAAAGTAGTAAGAGCGTCTTCGCTATACTTGTCTTTCTCGTCGTCGGGTATAACCGTTATGCCCGAGCGAAGATACTCTTCACAGAGCGCGGTAATTTCTCCCCAAAGGTTGCTCTTTTCCTCGTCGCCGTTAAGCGAGTAAACGAAGGAAAGGTAGTGCATTGAGGGGATATCGCCCCAAAACGCGCATTGAGTAAGGCGCATAATGGCGCGAGAGTAGTCCTTTTTGCAACCTATTCCAAGCGTCTTTAATATTCCCACTTGGCGAGTTGCGATTAAGTTACCAGACGCGCTCGTCATTTCAATTTTGTTAAAGCGGATATTCGATTGATAGGTTTTGTAGTGCGAATAGTCGAACCAACCCTCGTAAGCGTCGTCGAAGTCCGCGCGACCGTCGTTCTTCTTGCCGATTTTTTGTAAGGTGGAAAGCACGTCGCCTTTAATATCGAAGAGCGAGTCAACGTCGGTGTATTCGTCGCCGTACGCTCTATCGGAATATACTGCTTGCTGGTCAATCGTTCTTCCAAGTTTAGTCAGTTCGCCGAGAATAACGCAAACGCACTCTTCCACGAAAGAGGGCTTAAGTTTGTAAGCCTTACCGATAAAGCGGATAATTTTTCTCGAGTCTTCCGCGAACGCAATGGTTTGAGAGTTGGACATAATGGTGCTTGACAGTACCATATTGTAGAACGCCTCGTAATTTTGAAAAACTTGTTTAATCATAAAACTTTCTCCCGTTTTGACCTAAAGTCGCCGAATATCAGCATTATTATACATTAAATATTACGATTTTGTCAATAATATGCGCGTTAAATATTGACTTATTTGTTTTATAGTGTTATAATCATATTATTAAGATTATTATTTGCGCTCACGCGCGCATAGGAGGAATATTATGACTATTGAAGAAAGAAGAACCAAAAGCGCTTTCGATACTTTCTGCGCTTATTTTGACGGTAGAAACCTTAAGTATACCACCGAGACTACCGAAACGGGCTACAAAATTAGCATTAGCGGTAAGGGTGACGACTTGACTATGAGTTTTAACATCTATTTTAACTCCAAGTATCAACTCATTTCCATCCTTTCGCAAATGCCTTTCAACGTTGAAAAGGAAAAGATTGCTGACGGCGCCGTTGCTTGCGCAATTATTACCGATAACCTTCGCGAAGGTAGTTTCGACTTTAATATCGATTCCGGAGCAATTTTCTTCCGTATCACTTCCTCTTATATGGGTATGGAAGTTTCTCACGACCTCTGCGCTCATATGTTTGAAATCTCTACCTACACCGTAGACAGATACAACGACAAGTTGTTTATGCTCGCTAAAGGCGGATATAGTACCTCGGAACTCTATAAATTCGTTAAAGGTTAATTTTTGAGCGGTCTTTTTGAGCCCTTTCGCCCGTCCCCTCGGTCAACGTGCGTTCGGCACGCCTCCCTCGTGGGCGAACGAAATCATCTCAAAAACCTACGCTCAAAACGGTCTTTTTGAGCCCTTTTGCTCGTCCCCTCGGTCAACGTGCGTTCGGCACGCCTCCCTCGTGGGCGAACGAAATCATCTCAAAAGCCTATACTCAACAGTATAGAGAAGTTTACCGAAATTAAATTACTAACAACTAAAAAAACGAAACGCGACGGCATTTATTTGCCGTCGTTTTACGAAGGAGAGAAAAATGGACGCAATATCTTACGCCGTCGTGGGCGTTTGCATCGTTATAATGGCAATAACGGTGCTTTCGACTGCGATAAGGATGATTATTCTTGACCGCGAAAAGAGGCTTGAATACATACGCGAGACGCGTGGAAAGTTCATAGTTATATATATCGTCGCTTTGCCCCTTTACATAATCGGCGCGCTTTATAGCGGTATGGGAGTATGGGAGGCGATAGTAACCTCGGTTGCGTGTATGGTAGAACTGGTTATCCTCAAGTTTGAAACCGCGCCGGTGGTTGATTTAGTAGAGAGCAACGCTTTCTACTCGTTTGCGCTTAACTTCTGTTTCGTAATGATAGCGCTCAACCTCATTTTATTAGCGACGAGCGTTTTTGCGGAAAATCTCTCTAACGCGTTTAGAAAATTGAGCGTTTGCCGTTTTAGCAAAGAGGCGCTCGTAGTCGTGGGATTTAGCGAAGAGAATAAGCAAATTCTCGACAGCGCGAAAACGGACGCAACTATGCTCGTTTGCGAGAAGAGTGACGAAGAAGTGCTTGACTACGCGTATATAAACCGTCACGCTTACGCAACGCTCACGGAAGACTTGGGCGCGCAAATAACTTCGCTTTTCGGCTCGATGAAGAAAAAGAAAGTCAAGGTTATCGTCAATACCGGTGACGACGCCAAAAACCTCGTTCTCGTTAAAAGTTTAGTATCTATAATGGAAAAACTAACGATGGACAGCGCGGAAATAGGGCTTGACAGAGGCGTTAGCGTTTGGGTATTCGGCGAGCAAACGAACAAGGAAGTTTTCCTACACTTCGTTAAAAAGAGCAAGGGCAGAGTGCATTTTATTAATAAGCACACGCTCGTTGCAAAGGACTTCACCTCGCGCTATCCCATCACGAAGTTTATGGATAGCCGTCATATCGACTACGATAGCGCAACGGTTAAAAGCGAAATTAAACCCTCGATTATTATGCTTGGGTTTGGCGAGACTTCTCGAAGTCTATTGCTTACGCTCGTTGCAAACAATCAACTGATGACGAAAAAGAACGGCGCGCTCTTAGCAAAGCCCATTACTTATCGCGTATACGATAAAAAGGCGAGCGAGAACGACAAGAACCTTAACCACACTTTCTTCCGTTATATTCGCGAATTTAACGGAGTAAACAAAAAAGGATATCTGCCCGTTCCTCCTAATCCCGCTATCGTTTCGTTTGAAAATAAGGATATAAACGACAAGGATTTTTACGAGACGCTTAAAAAGGATTTAAGCGGAGAAGGTAAGCAAATTCCTTATACGTATATAATAATTGATTACGAAAACGATATGGAAAACCTCGATATTGCAGAGAAACTTTCAGAAAAACTTATTGAGTGGAACGCTCGAGAAGTTAAAATCTTTACGCGCGTAGCAAGTAGTAGGCTTGGTGGCGAAGTTGCGAAAGAATACGGCACGACTTCGGGATTTATCTGCTACGGAAACGAGGGCGATATCGTCTTTAACGAGAGCGATATAATGGCTGAGAGTAACGAGAAAATGGCTAAAGACAGACACCTTTGCTACGCTTTAGAAGATAGCGAAAAGGGGGATAACGAGCCTAAGCCGACGGACAAAAAACTACTAAAAGAGTGGAAAAAGAAGAAGGCGGAAAAGGAGCGCGCCGTTTTAGAAAAGGCAACGGAGAAGTGGTTTGAACGCTGGGAACAGATTCAGCGCGACAGCAATTCTTACGGCGTAATGTCGCTCCGACTTAAACTCAATCTTCTTGGCTTTGACTATACTGAACGCGCAAAGGACGAGAAGGGCGAGGACGCTTTAGCGGAAGAATTTAAGCAAAGATACGAGAAAAACGACCCCGTGCTTTACGAGGGCGAGCCGATAGAAGTTTTAGACGGCAAGCGCGCGGTTGACTACGGCGAGTGCAATTTTAAAAGCGGAACTGCTCGATATAATTTGGCTGTTTTAGAGCATCAACGCTGGAATAGTTACGAAATAATTAACGGCTACGTACCCGCCTCTATTGAGGAAATGCGTACTCTTGATAAGCAAACGATGATAAAGACGCGCAAACACGCTAACATTACCACTTTCGAGGGGCTTTACGAGTACCGCAAAATGATGCTTGAAGAGGCGCTCAAGACAAACGAAGATGGCAAAACGCTCACCGAGGCGGACTTTGACGTGATTAAGTACGATTATCAACTTCTTGACGACGCGCTTTGGTTACTTAAACGCAACGGGCTTAAATTAATCAAAAAATGAGAAGAGTAATACTGACAATTTTATCTTGTATGCTCTTGCTCTTTGGGTGCAGTTCGCCCGTAGCCGTAGACGAAGGGATAGTTCACGGCGGTAGGATTGCCAAAACGCAAACGCTATTTTACGAAAACGGCAAAAGCGAGTACGCAATCGTTCGCGAAAAAGATTGCTCCGAGAGTGAACTTTTGGCGGTTGAAGAAATAGTTTCTATCGTTCGTGGCGCAACGGGAATAACCTTGCCCGTACTTACCGACGATAAATCTTACGGCGAGAAAATCATATCGGTTGGCGAAACGACTGCGTTAAAAAAGGCTAATATCGTTCCGCTTTGGTCGAAAATCGGTAGCGAGGGCTACGAACTACACACGGTAGGAAAATCGCTCTATTTAGTGGGTAGGGACGAGGGCGCGCTCAACGGCGCGTACGAACTTTTGTATCATCTCGTCGGCTTTCGGCAGTACAACGCTCATTATTATTCGCTGAGCAAGGAAAAAGCGGGATATTTGCCCGACCTGAGCGTTCGCGAAGTTCCTGATTTTTCGCATCGCATAGCAAGTTACGGTTCGACTTTTTTAAGAGAACTGCCACGCCGTAGGATGAGAACGACGACGCTTGACGAAATTTTTATCGAGGGCGGTGGAGTACATAATATTTTAAGAACGATACTTCCCTCCGATACGAGTAAAATGCAGTTTGATTATCGTATCGACCACCCCAAGTGGTTTAGCGAAGATAAAGGCAATCAACTTTGTTATACTGCGCGTGGCGACGAGAACGAATACGCGCTTTTGGTGGAAGAAATTGCCAGAAATATCAAAGAATTGCTGGAAAAAGACAAGTCGCGTAGCGCGTTTTCCATAACGCAAATGGATAACGGAGACTGGTGTGAGTGTAACGCTTGCTCTGCGATAACCGCTCGGTGTGGTTCGGCGTTCGCAACTCAAGTACCGCTTATAAACGATATCGTAGAAAGTCTTGACGGGTACTTAAAAGAGCAAAACCGCGAAGTTGAGTTCGTGATTTTCTCTTACCAAGCAACTGCTACGCCTCCGACCACTTTAGAGGAAAAACTAAACGACAAAGTTTCCGTTTGGGTTGCGCCTATATCGGCTAACTATATTGACGGCGAAGAGGAAATTGCTAAAGCGCTGAGCGAGTGGAACAAGTACGCTAAAAGCGTTTGGTTTTGGGGCTACGACGCCTTTTTCCACAGTTACCTTACCCCCTATAACACCTACGGCTCAATGCAAGAAATCTTGACCTCGGCAAAGAGCGAAAGCGTTTCGCTCGTGTGGATGCAAGGCTCGTATAATACGAGCGAGAGTACGGGCTTTGACGATATTAAGAACTACCTTTACTCTCGACTGTCTTGGAACACGGGCGAGAAAACGGACGAGTTGATCGACGATTATTTTACCGCCGTCTATCGTGAGGGCGCAGAGGAAATGAAACGCGCGTTCGACCTGCTTTTAGAGGAGTTTGACGCGCAAAAAAGCAAGGATTTGCCCTCGAGCATTTGGACGGTGACGGTGGACGAGGCGTGGTGGAGCGAAGAGGCTATGGAACAGATGCTATCTTTGATGGATAGCGCGAAGGAAAAGGTAAAAGCGAGCCTCACCGAAGACCCCGAATTTTATGAAATTGTAACGAAAAACATTAACCGTGAGCGGATTTTTCCGCGACTTATACTAAATAAGGCGTACGGAAGAGAGGACGAGAGTTTGCTTTCCGACGCGCTAAGTTTATCCATTACGATGTTTTCCGAAGTGCTTACGCTCGAGGATTATTTTAGTTAAAGAGGAATTACTATGAACATTAAAACTTTAATTGACGCGCTTAAAATTATCGAAGTTGAAGAAACTATTACCATCCAAGACCTTATGCGTTTTGGAAGTAATTGCGCTGATTCAGCGGAAGTAATGATTTACCTTGTTAAAAGGGGTATATTCCGTGACGCAGGTAACGGCGAGTACGATATTTACGGCGACGACGAGGAAATCAAGAGAATAAAGAAAGAACATAATCTTTTAGCAAGACGGCTTAATATAAAGCAAGCGCGCGACGCGACTGAAAAACTGAATACGGCGCATATTGACCTTTTGCGTAGAGTTATGAAAAGTAGCGAGCGGTATTCCGCTCTTGCCCAGATTGAGAAATTACTAATGAACGATATGCGCAGTTGGGAAATAGTGGAAATCGTAGACGACGAGATTATCGTTAGAATAAACGAGGCTGACTTTAAGGTTTTAGAGACGGAAATAAAGAACGCGGAACGCATTAAACACCGCGCGCAAAAACGCGAGCGAAGAAAGGCTTATCGTGATGAAACTACTCGTCGCGCGAGCGAGGACGAGATCGTTGAGCACGACGAAGAAACGAGAAGGCTTTTGGAGGAAATAGAGCGAGAGCAAAAGGCGGACGACGAGGCTGAGGCTAAGGAAGAGGCGGAGGCGAGAGCGGAAAGCGCAGAGCCTGATATTCCCGACTTTTCCGCAATAGCGCAAAGAGCGGGCGAACTTTTAGGCAAGAAAAAGACGGACGAACAAGAGAAGAAAGATAAGGATATTTTCCTTTATACTTTCCAAGGCGTAACCGGTGAGGCTGTAAACGGCAAAATATCGTCCGACCAAAACGTAGTTGCGCTTATTATGGACGTTTCGCTCTTGGCGAAAGAGAGAAGAGAAGAAGTGTTCGGCTCGGAGGGCTTGCCTTTTGAAATACTTCGCAATATAAATTCTAACCTCGATAAACTTGCTACCGTGTACGCGCACGACGGCGAAAAACAAATACTGCTCAAGTGGAAGGATTCCTTCAAAAAACAAATCGACGACGTGATTTTCTCGCATCAGTGCTTAGGTTTCCCTATTAAGTTTACCTTAATGCTTGCCGACGAGAGCGGAGATAACTAATAAACGAATAAAAAACCGACCTTTTATTAAGAGGTCGGCTTTTTTTATATCTTTTTAACCGCGGTAACGGTAGCGGTGGCGTCTTTGACGAAAAAGGAAATATCAAAATCCGCGAACGCCATAGAATAAATTCTTTCGTCGTCGTGATAAGAGGGGCGAGGGTCGTCGGCAATGCACTCGATTACCGCTTGTCGTTTCTCTTCCGGGAGCAAAGAGAGTAGCGACGGGGGAAAGTCAACGCAAAGACGATGCTCTTTTTCGCTGTCGGCAAAGCCCCCTACGGCTGAAGGCACGCTGTCGGCAAAGGGCAGATAGGGTTTAATATCAAGAACGGGAGTGCCGTCTATTAAGTCCGCGCCCGAAATCACGAGCGAAATACCGTCGACCTTTTCTATTTTTTCGATTTTTACGCAGGTAAGCCCTATTCTGTTGGGTCTATACGGTGAGCGAGTAGCGAAAACTCCGCGACGAGCGTTCCCACCAAGACGAGGCGGACGAACGGTAAGAGAAACGCTATCCTCCTTTACTTTAGAAAACTGAAAGATAACCCAAGCGTGAGAAAATCCCTCTAATCCCACAAACGCTTCGGGGCGATTGTAGGGAGGGAAAAACTCTATTTTTGCTTTGAGAGACGGCGCTCTTCCGCTTTGACGGGGAACGCCGAATTTATCCTTAAAATCCGAGCGAACTACCCCGATAGGTTTGATTAAAAATTCTTCCATAGGTCACGAAAAAGTTAATACGGTATACTTTTTTTGCGACAAAAACCGCAAAAACAAGCAAAACGAGAGGTTATTTTTCGAATACTGTCTTAAATATTATATCTTGGGCGTAGTCGCCGAAGTTCTTGCCGAAGAGGTTTATTCCTCCGCGATGAACGGCGTCTTTTTTAACGCCGATTTTAATGGACACGTAGGGATTATCAAAAAGATGAAGGTTGTCAAGGTTGATATAACTTAAGAACTCGTTGTTCATCGTCGTACCCGTTTTTGATACGTGCCAGTTAGTGAGAGTGCCGTACTGCGTGTGGGTGCTTGGCCAAAAGGGAGGATTGAATTGTCCCTTTCTTCCACCGAAGTCGCCCGGGCAAGTCCAAGTGCCTATTTCGATATCGTTAATCCAAACGGTAATGTCCGACTTAAAGTTATTGTTGTAAAGGGGCGCTTCAGAGCAAGCCTCAAAAGAAAGTTCCAAGCGTTTAATTTTCTTCTTTAAATTGCTCGTGGGAACGCGGTACTCAAGTTGTCCGTGCGAAAACCACAAAAGTTCAGCGTCGAAACGCTTAGGCGAGAAGAAAAGCGCGGGGTCGTCGTCTAAGCCTATGTGAGCGTCCTTGCTTGCCATACCGCAGGGCGCGGAAATATCGTGGTAAGAAGAGAACGCGCCGATGGGAATACGCTCTTCGTGAGAAATCTTATCCTCCATTTCGCTTGCGGTAATTTGGTCGAACAGCGTAATCTCGATTTTGTCGCAACTGCGGTAACAAGTACGCGTTTTACCCGAAGTAGAATAGTTAACTTCGGTAAAAATTAGCCCCGCTTTTTCCAGCATATTGATATTGAGCGCAGTGGAAGAAATGGGTTGATTGAGCGATAGCGCAATCTCTTTTACCGACATACTCGAAAACAGCAAAAGCCGTAAAATATCCAGCCTTACGGGCGAAGACAACGCTTTTGCAAGTTCAATAAGTCTTTCCTCTTCGTCAATACTCGCTACTACTGAGTTTAACATAGTTTCCCTCTCTAAAATCCGTTTATTTAAGTACAGTATAACAAACCTTTCCTCTCTTGTCAACCAAATTAAAACAAGATTTTTGAAAAACCTCGCCAGCAAAAAACAAGATTTTTGGAATAACGAGCCAAAACGCCTATATTAAGGATAACGCGCGTATAAGAAATCGTTTGATAAAAAGGGTATTCCATAAGTTTTGGTTTAAGTGAAATTAATTTTAGGGTTTTTTATGGAAACCTATTGCGCGAAAAATTTAGATGATTTATAATAAGAATACGAAAGATAACAAAGGGCTTTTTGCGCCCTTTTGCAAGAGAAAGAATAAAAGGAGAAAGCGCGGAAAATGAGACTGGAATTCCCCAATCCCCAACAAAAAAGAGCGAGATGGCAACCGCTTAACGGAGAGTGGGATTTTTGCTTTGGAAAAGAATTATCCGACGAGTTGCTTAAGATAGAAGTTCCCTTTGCCTACCAAACGGAAAAAAGTGGTATAAACGATAAGACAGACCACGAGTTCGTAGTATATAGAAGAGCGTTCACGCTTAACGACGACCTTAAAAAGTGCAAGAAAATCACGATTAGGTTTTTAGCGGTGGACAACGAGTGTTGGGTTTTCGTAAACGGCAAGGAAGTTTGCTCGCATAAGGGCGGTTACGCAGGATTTAGCGCAGATATTACCCCGTATTTAGTGGACGGTGAGCAAGAAATCGTAGTTAAGGTATTCGATAGCAAGTCCGCCGAGCAACCCCGAGGCAAACAGACCTATCGCGAAACGCCCTTTGAGTGTTGGTATTATCCGACGACGGGCATTTGGCAAAGCGTTTGGCTTGAGGGAAACGACGGCGACTATATAAGCGATATTCGTTTTACCCCTAATATTGACAGTGGCGAAGTAAAAATTGAACTTACTTCCGCGTATAAAACTGCAAACAGGGCGATAGTAGAAGTAAAGACCGAGCAAGGCGACAAAGCGGTGGAAATCTTGCTTAAAGAAGGCAAGGGCGAAACGACGGGCGTTTTTACGAAAAGCGGAAAGGCGAGCGAAGAGGAACTTTGGAGCGACGAAAATCCCAAACTTTTCCCTACGGTAGTAAAACTTATGGACGAAGACGCGGTAGTGGACGAGATGGAAACATATATTTTCTACCGCAAAATCGAGACCAAGGGCAATACGATTTACCTTAACGACAAGCCGTTAAAACTTAAGATGCTACTCGATCAAGGCTACTGGAGAGAAAGTAGTATTACTCCTCCCTCTCACGAGGCGCTAAAACACGACATTGAAGTTAGTAAAGCGATGGGCTTTAACGGAGCGAGAAAGCATCAAAAGGTAGAAGATCCCTACTTTAACTACTACGCAGACCTTCTTGGGTTCTTCGTTTGGGCGGAAACGCCGAGCGCGTATGCGTATACGGAAAAATCCAAGAGCGAAATAACCGAACTTCAAAAGGAGATTGTAAGAAAGAACTACAATAACCCCTCGGTAATAGCCTACGTGCCTTTCAACGAAAGTTGGGGAATTCCGGGCATAATAAATGAAAAGGAAGTTCAAAAGTTCGTTTGCGATATACATACGCTAACTAAAAAAATGGATCAAACGAGATTGTGTATGACCAACGACGGTTGGGAAAACCTCGCGTGTAGCGACGTAATAACCGTACACGACTATTCTGCTCGAGGCGACGACTTCGACGAGAAGTACACGGACTTCCACGGCGAAATAATCCCGCAACTCAATAAAAGGGTTATGGCTCAGGGCGAAACGCTCCCCGATAAACCGATAATGCTCACCGAGTACGGCGGAATATCATTAAGTAACGGCAACGGCTGGGGCTACGGTCAGAGCGAGAGCGGAGAAGACGCGTTTATGGAAAGGTTTGAAATCCTGCTAAAGCGCGCAAGCAAGTTCTTCTGCGGAGTATGTTACACGCAGATTAGCGACTGCGAACAAGAGGTTAACGGTTTGCTTGACGCCGACCACAAGCCTAAGTTCAGTATCGAAAGAATACGCGCTATAATGGAAAAATATTAAAAATCGCGAGAAAAGGGTACCCTTTTCGTGTATCTTAACTATAAGATACAAAAAACACTCACAAGGTAAACGGAGCGGAAACGCTTTAGAAAATAATTTACAAGGAGAACGAAATGAAAAAAATTATTAGTTTAATTCTGGCAGTTATGATGGCAATGAGTTGCGCAAGTTTGTTCGTAGGTTGCGTTGACAACTCTCAATCGGTTAACTTCTGGGTAATGGGCTCGTCCGAGCAACTTGATATGTACACCAGAGTAACCGACGTGTTTAACGAAACTTACGGAAAAGAGCACGGCATTTACGTAGCAGTTTCGCAAAAGCCCAACGCCTCTTATGAAGAACTTATCAAAATCAGCGCGTCCTCGACGCAAGGCCCTGACGTAATGCTCGTAGCAGACGCAGCGCTTAAGACCTGGATCGTAGGTAAGTATTTCGGCAATATTCAACAAGAACTTGACGCGGCAGAAGACGTAAGCATTGACGACATAATGGACAACACCCTCCGTCGTCTTCGTTACGACGAGGCAACCAACACCTCTAACCTTGACGATCCCCTTTACGGTATGCCTATTGACGCTCAGCCTACCGCTCTTTACTATAATAAGACGATGCTTGAAAAAGCAGGTATTATCGTAATTTCCGTTGACGCGGAGGACCTTGAGGCGTTCAACGCAGGAACTAAAGCGGACAACACCGGTAAAACAAAGGCTCAACTCGTAGCAGAGTATAAGCAAAAGTATCCTCAATATTCCGCTAAGTACGACGGCTTTGCTGAAATGGAAAAAATCCCTGCTAAAGGTTTCTTCCGTGAAATTCCTTACTTCTATAACGAAGAAGAGCCCGAGAATACTGAGGGCTGGCAGGTAGTAGACGCAACTGAAGTCCTTATCTTTAATAACCGTATCGCAATGAACTGGGACGAAGTTGAAGATGTTTCGATGCTCTTTACCGGCGAATACAACCCCAAAGCAGGTGAGAACGTTAATAACAACCCCGTAACCGACTACGGAACTAACTACGGTTACTTCACCGAGTGGTGGTTCAACTACGGCTGGTCGGTAGGTGGAGACTGTCTTAACGACCTTACGGGCGAAGGCGACTGGAACTTCTCTCTTCTTGACCCTAACCCCAACTACGTGGTAATGGACGGAACTTTCACCGGTGATACCGGTACCGTTTATAACGAAGGCGACACTATCGGTTTCGTTGACAAAATGAATATCAACAAGGTAGGAAACGAATACGAAGTTCTTACCCCCATTGAGACGGGCGTAAACGCAGGCGACTACGCTCACGCAGGCGATAGCACTCTTACTCCCGTAGGAGTTCGTCAAACCGTTCTTGACGCAGTAGAGGCTGGCACGCTCGTTGCTATTCCTTCTACTCGCGACGCGTTCAACCGTTACCTTAAACTCGGCGCAGACCAAACGGCTCTTATTGACGGCGAGGGCGGACTTGATATTTCCCCCAACCCCAACACTTTCTCTTCCCGTACCTCAATGAACTACTTCTTCTCGGGCAAACTTGCTTTCTTGGCTAATACTTCCGTTTATATGGCTCCCCTTTCCGAAGAGGCTAAATTGCGTAACTTTGAGTGGGACGTTGCGCCTCTCGTTCGCTACAAGAGATATACCGACCCCTCCGACCCCTATTGCGACGAAATCGACGCTATCGGTAAAGAGGCAGGACACTCCAACGCTCAAAGCGCGGTAATCAGATACGAAAGTCCCAAGAAAAAAAAGGCTGCAGCGTTCATTAAGTGGTTCGCAAGCCGTGAGGGTCAAGCAATCCGCGCATCGCTCGGTTTCTTCCCCAACCAAAAAGACCTTCTTGACGATATCGAGTTCCCCGGTTACGCCGCTAAGAACGCAGTAGTGTTTGCTGAGGCTCTTGAGTATCAAGGCCCCGGCGACTGGTGGTATATGCCTGACCACGCTTGGGTAGAAGAGTGGTGCGTAGACCTTAACGCAGAGGTTCGTAACGGTAGAGACCTCTCCTATAACGACTGGATCCAAGGTATCCCCGGCAACGGTCCTTGCATTACCGCAACCAACACTTACTTAAAGAGATACAAAGACATCGAAAGAGGCTAATAAACGCAAAATCTGCGTCGCAATACTTCACAACCTCTCGGTTGCGTACTTCTCGGTACGCGCCCTCGATTGTTGTTCGTCTTGCTCGCATCTATTGCGTTTATAAACGAGCGATAAACTTCGCAATACTTCGTCAGTGGCTCGTGGGTGCTCGGTTACGTACGTCCTTGTACGCGCCCTCGCCCCACTTCGCCCTTTCCTCGTCTTGCTTGTTTCTCACTCGTTTAACATAGACCAAACCGAGCGGAGCGAGAAGACACTCCCGTTTGCACGGACGAGTGTATCTAAATTAAAAAATCGACGAAATTCGCTTTACGGGGCAAGAGGTAATTCTTGTCCCAGGAGCGAAGGATAAAATTAAGGAGATAAAAAGAAAAATGAACCATCTTGCTTACGTGCATCAGCGAACTGAGGCAGAAAAAAGGGCGCGTCAAAGAAAGATAATCAAAAGAAACATAATAGGAACGGCGATGGCAAGTCCGCCCTTTATCGGATTTTTATGCTTTTCGCTTTTCCCTATGTTAGTATCGCTTTATATGTCTTTTCACGAACTGCACTCGTACAATATGAGTTACGCAGTATTCGTGGGCTTTGACAACTTTGTAGATGTATTCAAAGACCCGATGCTATATAAATCAATAGGAAATACGCTTTACTACTGCATAAGCGTTCCCATTAACCTTTGTTTCCAAGTCTTTTTAGCGAATACGCTTTCAAAGAAACTTGCAGGTGGAAAGATTGCAAAGATTATAATGTTTATGCCCCAAGTTTGTTCGGGCGTAGCGGTAACTTTGATGTGGCAGTGGATTTTCGAGGGTAACTACGGTGTAATCAATACCTTCCTTCACGCAATCGGACTTCCCAAAATCGGCTTTATGTACGACAAAAACTGGTTTATTCCTGCCGTTCTTATCATAAGTTTGTGGACGCACGGAACGAACATCGTACTTCTTGAGTCTGCGTTCGTAAACGTAAACAAGAGTTTGCAAGAGGCTGCGAGAATTGACGGAGCGAACGAGCGCCAAGTATTTTGGAAGATAACTCTTCCCGCTCTTACTCCCACCATTTTCTATATCTTCACGATGAACCTTATTGCCGCTCTTCAAGAGCAAACGACGATGCAAATCATTACGACCAACGGCGTAGGACCTGACCATAGAGCGCTAACGCTCGTGTACTACGTCTACCGTATGGCGTTCACGCATACGACTACGATGGGTATGGGTATGAGTTGCGCGCTCAGTTGGTACGTAGCGATAGTAATTTTGATTATAACGAGAATTAACTTCTGGGCAAGTAGATTCTGGGTTAACTACGATTAAGGAGGTATTTATTATGGAAAAAGTTAAAAATGACGTAATAAATCCTGCTAATTACGTTCCAAACAAAAAGAAAGTTGACCCGATGATAGGCTCGCATATCATTATGATTTTAGCGGTGCTCTTCATTATGGTGCCTATGTACATAATGCTCATAACGAGCGTAACCTCGCCCGTTGAGGCGAACGACGCCGAATTCCACTGGTGGCCTGAAATGGGCTTAACGGGATACGCGTACGAGACTGCTTTTACCAGAAAGATGGCTGGTAACTCACTTCTTCAGTCTTTCCTTAACACGATGTGGATTTACCTTCCTTCCGTTGCAGTCGGCGTGTTTATGTCCGCTATGGCAGCCTTCTCGTTCGCAAAACTCGATTTCTTCTTGAAAGGACCTATGTTTGCTATCCTTATGGCAACGCTTACCCTTCCTAACTGTATGGGTACGGTATCGTCCTTCCTTATTTTCGACAAGATAGGCTGGATTAACACACCCCTTCCGCTTATGATTCCAAGAATGCTGGGCGGTATCGGAATAGTGTTCTTCCTCCGACAGTTCTATATGGGACTTCCCGACGATTTAATAGGCGCGGCGAACATCGACGGACTGGGAGAAATCGGCGTGTTCTTTAGAATTATGCTCCCCATTTCTCTTCCCGCTCTTCTTTCTCAGTTCATACTTAACTTTATCGGAGCGTACAACGAGTATCTTCCTCCCCTTTTGTACATTCACGACGCGCGTCTATATACGCTCCAAATCTCGCTTGCGTTCTTTACCGAGGCGTACGTGCAGAACTGGCCTCTTCGTATGGCGGGTTGCGTAATTGCGATGGTACCCCTTATTATCCTCTATCTTCTTTCGCAAAAGTTCATCTTAAAGGGCGTTGCAATCTCGTCCGGACTTAAAGGTTAAGAGAAGATATGATCAAAAAACTAATCACGATTTTATTAAGTTGTCTTCTTTTCTTTCCCGTCTTAGCGTGTGGAGAAGAGGAAAAACCCCCTCAAGCAACGATGAGTGGCGTAATAACTTCTGCGTACAAGTTAGACCTATCAAAAGTTACTATCGAAGTGGACGGGGAGCAAAAAAACGATACCGTTATCGAGAAAAACGGACGATACAGTCTTTCCCTTCCGTACGGAACGCATACTATTTCGGCAAAGGCAGGCGACGCTACTTTTAGCGGAGAGGTGCTTATCGAAAAGAAAGAAGTGGAATTTAATATCCCTCTTTCCCACCCCGTACTTACGCTTGGCGAGAGTATGACGATTAACGGAAAAACGATTGAGGGCGACGCTGTTGACGAAAAACTTGCGCTCGATAGCGCGGACGGTCAGTTCCAAATGACGCCTTACGGCAATCTTCATCTTTTGCCTAATTCCGTAACCGATAAAGACTTTGCTTTTAGAGTAGACTTTTCGGGCGGTATAGGTTCGATGATGGGAGTGGGGATAACTGACGGAGAGTGGACGCTTTCCTTTCAGTTTAAGCAGTGGGGAATTAAAGAACTTGGCGTAGAACTTTCAAAAGTAGGCGAGCAAGGTTTTGATTTTTCAACCGACGAAATTCCTTCTAACCCAAACAATGGCAACAACTATTCGTTATACTTCCGCCGTCTTGGTAGAAGAGTAGAAGTTTATATCCCCGCAGGAAGTGTACTAAAGAAGATTTTCTCGGTGGATAAAGACGGATACGAATTTAGCGAGGGCGTGGATATCAACTGGAGCCATCATAGTATCGGAGTAAAGGACGCAGACACCTTTGAAGAGGCTCTCGAGAAAGTCAATACCGCGCATAAGCAAAGGCTGGAAGAGATTTTCAGCGAAGGCAAAGACCTCGGCGTAGTGTTTATGAGAAACTCGACTTCCGATTTTAACAAGCCCAAAACTTCGATAAGTTACGAAATTCTTGATACCGTAATCGTTCCCGTTGAGGTGGATATCGACGAGATGACGGAGTTTGATAAAGCGACGGTAAAGTTTATCCCCAAAGATATTAAACTTTCGACGATGACGATAAGTGAAACGCTTTATAAGGGCTTAAATATCTTGCATATTCCCAAAATGGAGTACGAAGTTAAGGTTACCGTTCCTTCCTTTGAGGGCGACGAGTACGCGGAATATCTTGGTTATACTTACGGAGACTATACCCCGTCAACCAACGGAATTAGAATTCGTATAACCGAAGATGAAGACAAAACCTAATAATAAAGAATAATAATAGTAGGCAATTCTTTCCCGAAAGGGAAGTGAAAATAAAAAAAGGAGACAAAAAGATGAAAAAATTAGTATCGTTAGTTCTTTGCTTATTGATGCTTATGTCCGTTGCATCGTGTGGATACGGCACTGAGTTCGCCCTTCCTCACTTCGACGGCGTAGACCTATCTAACGGCTACGATACCGACCTTCTTTACAAGAACAAGTCGGATTTTTGGGGCGGTGATAGCGGTATCATTTGGGTAAGTGAAGAAGAAAATCCCGAGTGGGGCGGATATTTCTATCAGTATATGTCCGGTTGCGCGGGCGTAGCAAACGCCGTTCCCTCCACTGAAGACGGCGAAACGCCACCGCTTGAGCACGCTAACGGCAGAGTTCCTGCGTACTACGGCATTACCGCAATTTCCAGAAGTAAGGACCTTAACGACTGGCAACTTTGTGGTCAAGTAGACAACGGACTTGCTATCAAAATTGAACTTGACGAGTGGCTCAAAACTTCCCTTTGGGCGCCCGAGGCAATCTACGACCCCGTAACCGACCTTTACTATATGTTCTTCTCGGCGGCAAGTAAGATTAACGACGGTTCTATTCCCGGAGCGACCTATTCGTCGTCTAACTACCTTTACGATAGATTCTACCTTGGTATAGCAGTTAGTGAAAACCCCGCAGGTCCTTTCCGCTTGGTTGACAGAACTAACTTCGACGCAAGCACGGGCGAATTCAAAACGGACGAGAACGGCGAGATAATCCACTGCATTAACCCTGCGTTTATGCTTGATAAAGAACTCGACGAACTTTTCTATACCGACGAATTCAAGTCTCGCGCAGACTTCGTTAACAAGGACGAAGACTTCTCGGCTATTGATATCAACCCCGTTTTCGACTACGACGAGAACGGCAATCGCGTGTTCTATATCTATTTCGTAAAGCACGTGTCGAGAAACAACACCGACGGTAACCAAATTTGGGTAATCCGTATGAAAGATATGGTTACTCCCGACTACACGACTATCACTAAGTGCGTTCCCACCTACCACGGTCTTACCGTTCGCTATAAAGGAGAGGACGACGGTAGCGAATTCCCCGCAGACCCTAACTATCCTCGTCATCTTGATAGTAGTTGGGAAACCATTTACGAAGACGCTGAAGGAAACAAAAAGGAAGATCTTCCCGCATCCGAGCAAAAGAACGAGTGGAGCGTAGTTGAGGCTCCTCAAATGCTTACCACTACCGACAAGGACGGCAAAAAAGTTTACCTCGTAACCTATTCGCCCCGTGGCGTAGGTTCGGGCGACTACGACGTTAAGTGGGCATACGGTTATTCGCCGTTCGGTCCGTTTACTAAGACCGTTGATAACTGGACGAACACCACGCTCGGCGTAGACCCAACCAACAACTTTATGTCCAACCTTGGCCACGTACAATTCCTCGAAGTAGGCGGAGAGTGGTGGATTGCTCACTGGGAGTGTCCCGAGCCCTTCACCGGTGGCGTTAACCCCGGCCGTATTTACGCGCTTTCTTCGATGTCTTGGCAGTACGAAGAGTCTTTAGGCTTTAATATTCCCGTAGCGAACGGTCCTCACCTTTCGCTCCAGCGTAACCCCAAGATTTTCTCGGGCTACGGCAATATTGCTCCCGAGGCGACTATAAGCGCGACTAACGCAACGGGTACTCAGTACTTAAACGACGAACTCGTAGTAACTATGAAGAGATATGAATCTCGTCAACTTACCATTACGGACAACAGCACTATTACGATGGATTTTGCTGAGCCCAAGACTGTACGCGGAATTTTAATCCATAACGCTTACGACTTTGCGCAAGCCGCCTACGAGTACGATAACGCGTTTAGCAAGATTAAGAAAATATCCTTCGTCCTTGCCGAAACTCCTTCTTGGAGAACGGGAACTGAGAACGTAGCGGTTATTCAAAACCTTGGCTTTAACACCGACTATATCGGTAGCGGTACTCTTAACTATCTTGAGTCCGCATCCGCAGCAGTTGCAACCTTTGACGAAATTACCGTAAGCAAGATAATTATTGAAGTAGATATCCAAGACAAAATCTGTAAAATTCCCGATTCGAAGAACATTAAGATTAGTGAAATCGAAGTTCTTGGTAAATAAAGGAGGTAGAAACGATGAAAAGAAAAATTAGCGTAATCGCAACCCTTCTTATAGGTATAATAATGATTTTCACGGGTCTCGTTGGCTGTAACACCACTTTAGAGCAAACCGACCCTGACTACGAATTCACCTACAATCCTCCCTTTAGCGCACCTACCGACGCGTTTATGACGATTGACGGTGTATTCGACGAAGAAGTTTACGACAACAACCACTGGTTTGAGCACGCGAGCGCAGGCGTTACTATTAAAATGACCACCGAGTTTACCTCTAAAGGTGTCTATATCGCAATAATCGCTTACGACGAGAACATTACTCACGAAATTAAGTATAACTTCGATGAAAACTCGCACTTCATTATTCAAATAGTAAAAGAAAATGAGCCCACTTACGACGTTATCGGTATGGGAACTCAGCATACCACGAGAAACTGGCACTATACTTTCGATATTGAAAAATGCCGTTCTTACCGTGAAACGCAGTTCGCTTTTGCAACGAACGTCGTAGGCGAACCCGGAAGTGGCGAAACTACTTCGTTTGCAGCAGAACTCTTTACTCCTTGGGAAGAAATGCATTATAAGGATAGCCAACTCACCGCTGAGGGTTATCCTGAAAGAGTACAAATCTATACTAACTACCGCGCGTTCTCTAAGACGGGCGAGGCTTACTGGCTTTCTAACGCGTTCCTTCAACAAGAAGGCAGATTTGATACTTACTTTAAGTACGGTAAAGACGGTCTTGAAAACTACTACGAAAGCCCCTTCGTTGGTGCGTCTCCTACTGGCGTAACGGCGTCTGACCGTTGGACGATTGACGACAACGCAGGTACTGCTTACAACAACGAAAACAGAACGCAAGTGCTTTGGTTTAAGAAGGAACTTGCTACTGGCAAAGACGTTCAACCCGCGCTTGATTACATCGTAGAGGCGAAGTTCTCTCACGGTTCGTACGGAGCAGGGTATTACCCCGTTCTTGGCTTTATCCAGTACGATACTCAAACGCTTGAGCATCAGGTTACTGGTTATAGAGCACGAGAGATGGACGGCGGAAATATCCAACTCGTTTGCGGTACGAGGACGGACGGTCTTCAATGGGTAGGCGACCAGACTTTCAATAGAGTAGTTGAAACGGGTTATAATAAAAAAGCGCTCTACCTTCGCGTTGTAAAGCGTGGCGGAGATATGTTCTACTTCTATAAAAAGGATGGTGATACGGAGTGGAGGTTCTTCTTCAACGAGTATCTTGAGACGATGAATGCTAAGACTATCGCAGGTTTCTACACTTCGGGCGAGGCAACCGTTAGCGAATACGTTTATACTAGTTACGAGAATAATCGCGACGCGATAGACGATATCTTAGCAGATTATATTTACTTTGTTAAAACGCCTGCGATTTCGCGTTATGGTAAAGTAACGGCGTCTACGCTTACCGTTCAAAAGGGTGAACCCATTACCTTAAACATCGTACCTTCTGCAGGTTACGCGCTTAAGAACATTACTTTCTCGGACGACGCGAATAGAACTTACGACACCGTTCTTGCAGGCTTACAAGACGGTAAATATACTTTCACACCCGTAGGCGATTGCGCCATTACGGCTGAGTGGGAAAAACTTTCCACTGATGACCTTCAGGAAGTGCAAATCACCCTGAAAGATTCCTCGGGATCTACGATAGTTGCCGCAGAGTATTCGCTTAGCGGAAACAACAACCTTTTCTACTACGAAGGAAAAGCAAACAACAACGGTAGAATTTTAGGCGATTTTCTTAAAGAAAGCACCGTTACCGTAGCAGGCAAAGAATACACCGTATCGGGTATTTATACGCTTAAGTTTAGTGGACCTAATACTCACGACGCAGTTTACACTATCGACCTTAACGACGAAAGCAAGTACAACGCAAAGGGCGTTTATATTGCAGAAGCCGTTGCAACTACGGTAAACCTTGGTCAAGTAACTCTTGATAATACCTACAAGACTGAAACGCCTTGGGCAGGAAACCTTATTGGTTTTGACGCAGAGGCTGAGCATCATTTCGACGAGGGTAAAGGACTTTACTACTCCGACGGTAATGGCACAGTTAGAAGTTACTTCCTTGACTCAACGGCAAAGAACTTCTTAGTTAAGGCGCATCTTACCGTAACCAACTCCACTAAAGCAGACCATAACGGAAACACCATTAATTACGAAGTTCCCGGTATCGTAATTTCTGCGGGCGGAGAAGAGAACAACATTATTCTTAAGGCTGCTAACTGGGCGCAAGATATTCTCTACGTTCAGTGCGGTAGACATAATAGTAAAGACGTAGAAACGGCAATCAGCGGTTTCCCTCACGGTCTTACTCGTAGAACAAGCACTACCGACCCCTATACCGGCACGCTTGATATTACCGTAGCAAGAATTAACAAGTCCTACTTCGTGTTCGATAAGGACGGCAACCTTGGTTTCTATATTGACGAGGACGGCGTTCACCTCCTTGGCAACAAGAAGTTCCAAGACACCAACTACGAGCAAGTTAATCGCGAGATTAAGATTATGTACGGCCGTTCGGAGTACAACGCAATCGGTATTTCCAACTACGGCTTTGCAAAGGTTTACTACGAAGTAGACGTTAACAAGAACGACGCTGAGATTATTGATTTCGTTGGAAAGAGCACCGTATCTTTAGAGACGAGCAACGCGTACACTTCCTACTTTACGGGTATTCCCGTATCCGACGGTTGGGTAGCGGGCACTCCCGTTAACTTGGTAGTAACTTCTGTAGATAAGAGCAAGGCGGCAAAAACGCTCACTCTTACTTACGGCGCAAGCGACACCGAGACGGTTGAAGGCGTTTATAGCATTGAAGACGGTGTAACCGTATTTACCTTTATTCCCAAGACGAACTGTTCTGCGAGCGTAACGGCTTGGACGGACCTTGCAACTATTAGTGGTACGATTAGCGCAGAGGGAGCAACCCTTTCTGACACCGTAATCAACGTTCTTGGTCTTGAGCCTATCGTCGGTATGGTAGGCGCTGACGGAAAGTATTCTATCACTATTCCCAAAGCAAACTACGATATCATCTTCCAAAACGGCGTTCAGTCTGCTTATCACAGAGTTGAACTTGACGAGGCGGAAGAAACGCTTAACGCAACGCTTACGGCTAACTATAATATGATAGGAAAAACCGCAACCGTTAACGGAAAAGAGGTTATTGCAAGCACGACTTTCGATAACGAAATGCTTATTGATTCGCTCGACGGCGAGTACGACCTCGTTTTGGATAGAAACGAAATGCTCCTCTTCCTTCCCGGAACGGCAACTACTTCCGACTTCGTTTACAGCACGAGATTTACCGGCGATTTTGAAACCACGATGCTTGGTATCGGCGTAACGGACGGCACTAATTCGCTTTCCTTCCAGATTACCGCTTGGTCGGGTGGTGGAGCGCAAGTAATCGTTTCCGCTGCTACTTGGCTTGGCGCAGGTAATAACTTCACTATTGCTTGTCAAAACGATAACGCAAACCGTTGCGCAGACTTTACCTATACGATTACCAAGATAGGTTCGAGCATTTCGCTTACTGCAGGCAACGGAGAAAACGCTATTCATATTCTTACCGTATCGCTTGAAACGGTTATGGTAAACGGTTATCCCGAGCAAAAAGCGGTTTACTCGTTTGCTAAGGACTGGGGTCTTACGATGACGCCTTCGACGCTTTCTAAAGAGGATATGTTCCTTGACCACGGCGCAATCATCGCTAACCTTCTTCGTCCTACGAGAAAGGTAGAGGGTGTAGACGTTCCCAACGAACTTATGGTTGGTATCTTTAGAAACGACGTTACTGCCGTTGATATGGCGGTTAAGAGCAACTTCGCTCTTCTCAACGAAAACCACGACCTTACCGTAAACGCTCCCGCCGTTTCTGGTATGGCAAACGGCTCGGTTAAACTCACTCTCGTTGAGCAAACCACCGGATACAGCAGAGTATTTACCGCTAACCCCGGCGAAAACACCGTATCCGTACCCTACGGAACTTACAAGGTAAGAGCGGTAAGCAGTTCTTACGACGTAACGACAACGGGAACTTTCTCTGCAAACAGCACCGTAATTAACTTCCCCATCAAGACGCTTACGGGTTCTCTTGACGGTATCGAAATTGACAGCGCAACGCTCCTTATTACCAACGTTGCCAAGGGTGATAACTCTTACGAAAAGGTTTACGATTTCCCCATCGAAAACGGCGCGTATACGCTTTCTCTTGAAAAGGGAACTTACAACATTGAGTTTATGAACGGCAGAAACGCAGGTAAGATTTACGGACTCGTAGTTGACGACAATACGACGACTATTCCTACCGTAACGATTAAGGACGCGACCTATCTTGAGAACGGCTACGCTAAGGTTAACGGCGTTGAAATTCTTGACGCGCCCATTACCGATAGCGCAACCTACGAGAAGTTGCTTGCTCAAACCAACCTTATCGGTTTGAACGCTAACGCCGATATTCAAAACTACAAGAGCAACAGAATTATGCTTCCCAAGACGGTAACTACTGAAAACTTCGAGTTCTCGATTGAGGTTAAGGGAACACCGCAAACTGGTGGAAACTACACGCATATGGCAGGTATTTCTATCTTCAACGGCAGGACCGTGCTTTACCTTGGATTTAGTAACTGGGTAAACGGAACGGGCTTTGGTAACGTTCCCCTCTTCAATATCAACAGTGGCGATATGTCCATCGGCGTAGGCGGAACGAACGCAGATAACACTACGGCTCTTCCTCTTGGTAACACCTTCCAAAACAACGCTAACGTTGAGGCTAATTTGAAAATCAAGGTAGTTAGAACTCAAACCTCTATTACTTTCTACGGTGGTCCTAACGATATCGAACTTATTACCTTCACGAAAGACGGATACGCTTTGGCTCAATCGCTTACTGATACTTACCAAGGCGTTAAGATAGGAGGAACTGCCGATAACGTAACGCCTAACATCGCGGATTTCTTCGGCGAAGGCAAAGAACTTATGGTGGGTTACTGGAATACTTGGAATACCTGCGCGTATAACTATACCGCTAACTTCACTATTACTCAATAATAACTAAATAGCCTTGCTCGGACGGGTAAAATCGTCCGAGCAGTAGGGCTTTATAAAACTGTTAACTTTTGCGTGTTACGGTCACGCAGTTAAATAGGGAAAAGCGAGAGGAATAAGAGTACTCGTATATTTAAAGAGAAAAAATAGAAAAATCTTCGAGTTTAATTCCCCCAAAAAAATTATTATAGGAGGCAAAAATGAAAAAAGTATTACTTATGCTCTTAAGCGTAGTTATTGCTCTATCGTTCTCTATCGTAGCCGTTGGTTGCGGAGAGACAGATCCTGAAATAACTTTAGTCTTAGGACAAACGACGGCTACTTTGGAAGTGGGCGACACGCTCGACCTTGCCGAAGACGCCGAAGTAAGTGGAACGAGCGACGCAATCGTTTGGACCACGAGTAACGACGCGGTAGCAACCGTTTCCGACGGAACTGTAACCGCAATAGCAAGTGGCGAGGCAACGATTACGGCAAGCGTAGGCGGAAAAACCGCGACCTGTACCGTAACCGTACTTGCTGAAAGAGTAACAATAACCAAAGGCACCCCCGCAAACGGTACTCTTACCGTAGAGGGAGGCGAGAGAGTAGGCGATAGCGTAACGATTACCGCAACTGCTAACTCCGGATACGAACTTGAAGAACTTAAGATAGACGGCGTGGCGGTAACCACCACTAACGGCGTATATACCTTTACCGCAACTAAGAGTATCTATCAAGTTTCGGCAACCTTCTCGTCCTTAGACGTAACGCTTACCGTAAACGGTGGCGAGGCTATTACGGGTGGTACGGTAGAAGTTTCGGAAGACCTCGTTAAAGGCGACGAGGCAACGGTAACGATTACTGCTGAAACCGGTTATCAACTCAAGAGCATCACGCTTGACGGCGCTGACGTAACGGCTGACGTAGTAGACGGCGTTTATACCTTCACTGCTACTTCGACTGCTCACGCTATCGTAGTAGAGTTTGAGGCGAAAGCGTCCGTTATTACCGTAAACGGTGGCGAGACCGTAGCAAACGGCTCTGTTTCCGTAACGGAGAACGTTAAGTGGTTTGACGAAGTAACCGTAACCCTTACGCCCGCAACGGGATACAAACTCAAGAGCATCACTCTTGACGGCGCTGACGTAACTGCTGACGTAGTAGACGGCGTATATACCTTTACTGCAGGCGCAGACGCTCACGCTATCGTAGTTGAATACGAGATTAAAGATATTGCGATTACCGTAAACGGTGGAGATACCGTCGAAGGTGGCGTAGTAACCGTAACGGAAAACGTTAAGTGGGGCGACACGGTAACCGTAACCGTAACTCCTAACGAAAACGTTCTTCTTGACTACGTAAAGATTGACGGCGTAGAAGTTGAACTTACCGACGGCGCGTACACCTTCACCGCAGAGAAAGACGCTTACGCTATCGAGGTAGCGTTTATCGGTGAAACGCTTGCCGTTAATACCTCTGCAACCAACGGCACCGTAACCGTTGAAACCGCAGACCCCCGTTTCTACACAGATATTACCGTTAGCGTAGAGGCAGATACCAACTACGCGCTCTCCGCTCTTACCGTAGACGGCGTAGACGTAACTGCAAGCGTAGTAGACGGCAAATACACCTTCGCTGGTAGCAAGGCTGAACACGAAGTTAACGCAACCTTCGTTCGCAATATTACCAACACTACTTCCGTAGCAGGATATAGCACGAAGATTGAGGGACATAGTCTTATCGGCGCAAACGCGTTTGAGGGAATTACTCTTGAAAAAGGTCAGCCCTTCGTTGCAACCGTAACCGTTTCGGATATGGGAGCAAACTACCCCTCCGCAGGTTTCTTCGTAGGCTCTCTTGGTTCTTACGAGACTGACGGTAAAAACTCTTCTCAACAGCCCGCAACGATTACCAGATACGACAACGTATTCTTCAATATTTCTAAGCAAACGGGTAGCGAGGCAGACAAGTACAAAATCTTGGTTGGTAACGGTCCTGCTTGGCCCAACCTTAGCGGTCCCAGCGTCGTAGCAGTTGGCGATCTTTACTCTGCCGACCAAACCACTTCTAAAGTTCTTACCCTCGTTTACGATGGAACTACCTATTTCTTCATCGTTGACGGCGAACTTCAAGTAGCGTACAACGAAAACACCGTAATTGCTCTTAACAAGACTATCGCTGAACTTATCAACGGTAGCGATACCGAGGCTAACATTAAAGTAGGTATTGCTTGCGAGCAAGGCGCAACTTTCTCTAACTGGAATATCGAGGTTGGCGAAAGCGCGCTTGACGACGTTCCCGCTATCACTCTTTCCGGAACCGTAAACGGAATTAGCGAAAAAGCGAACGTAAATCTTTACGTTGACGACGAAAAGAAAGGAAATTATCATACTTTTGAAATTACCAGCGCAAGCGACTTCAAACTTTACGGCGCAGGCGAATTCTCCGCTGTAATTACCGAAGGAAACAAGGTAGCGTTTATTGACGACGTTAACGCAGAAAACATTGACGTAACTTTAACCGCAGCACCCTTTATGATTACCGCTATTGACCAAACGGGCACTAAGCCTGCTCCTTATAGCGTAATGAAAGCAACTGCTGACGGGGTTATCGTTACTACCGATTACAACACGCCTTACGCAACGATGGGTAACCAAACCTACGCTAAGGATACTATCCTCGATTACTCTATGCGTCTTACTACCGACAAGGTCACAGGTATCGACGGTATATCTATTATTGCAGGCAACTACAACTTTGCAATTCATACCGTTGCTTGGGCTCCCGGCGAGTTCGTAGTAACTCCTCAATACGGACACGGCGGATTTACCTTCGAGATTAAGAAAGCAGGTATCTTCGGTCTTACCTATAACGGCAAGGCAGACGAAACTCTTCGTATCTTGAAACTTTCCAACAGACTTGAACTTTACGGCGGACCTACCGGCAAAGAGGCTTACGTTGCTACTATTTACAGCGACGGTACTCTTTCTCTTGCAGAAGGTTTCACTTCGACGATTAACGACGCTAAGAGAGAAAAACTTAAAGAGGCAATCGAAGGCATCTTCGCAGCGGATAAATTTACTCTTGGTTTTGGTTCTACTTCGAGAAGCGGAGAAGTAACCTACGCTCCTTCCGTAAAGGACGTATATGAAATTACTGCTAACGCAAGTGGATTTAGCGACGGCGAGGCAAAACTCGTTCAAAACGGCGCGACTCTCAAGACCGTAACGATTGCTGACGGCAAGTTCGACCTCGTTCTTGGCGCAGGCGATTACGACTTTGAACTCGTTCAAGGCGATAAGTTCGACTATATTAGCAAGACCGTAGACGCTAATACGAGCGAATTTAACTTCGTTGCTCGCGACGAGGTTGCAGGCAGAGTAAGTTCGATTATGACCGTTAACGGCGTAACTCTTCTTAACGCTGGCGTAACGCCCGAAATGATAACCGATTCTCTCGACGGAAGTTTTGCATTAGCAAAAACTGCGCACCATTTCCTTCCCGGAACCGTTACCGATAAAGACTTCGAAGTTTCCTTCACTTTTGACGGTACCTTGGTTGGTATGATCGGTTTAGGTATCACTAACGGTTCGTCTTCCGCTTGGTTCCAGTTTAAAGCGTGGGACTATCAGGTAGACTGTAACGCAGATAATCTTGCTTTGGTTAACGGTGGCGATATGGCAACGAGTAATATCGCTGGCAACAGCCAAAACAATAACGCGTTTACCATTAAACTTAGAAGAGTGGGTAACGTAATCACTCTTTACACTAAGCGTGGTAACGACAACTTCGTAAAAGTTCTTTCCATCAGCAAAGACGGTTACGAAAAGACTTCCGCTGCAGGCAACTGGTCGTGGTCGGCTAACGAGGGCGGTGGAAAATCGCAAGAAACTTACGCTCCCACTATCGCAAGACACGAGGCTGCATTTGCAAACCTTCTTGCAGATAGCGTAGAAGAACTTGGCATATACGTTCGTTCTTCCGACTGGAGATGGACGAATAGCGCAGGCACGGACGGAACTACCGCAAACGCAACCATTAACTTTATTGAAGGCGACTTCATTAACGCAAGTGGTACTCTTACCGCTAAAACCGCAAACGGAGCAGAGGGTAACCTTTCTCTCTACGGCAACGCAGTAGATATGGTATTCACTCGCGAAGACGGTTACTCCTTCGCAGTTAACGGCGTAGGCTCTAACGGCGCGTTCACTGCAAACGAAGTTTTAGCAGGTACTTATACTGTAACCGCATCGCATCCCAACGGCGCAACTGTAACGGTTAACGACGTAGTAGTAGGCGAAGGTGCAGTAAGCCTTACCGCTAATATTCTTCCCGAGACCTTGTCTTACGCTAATAAGATGTCCGTAAACGGTATTACCGCTGACGCTAAATGGGGCGGATATACCGGTTCTGGTAGCGACGGCGTAGTTGCTCTTACCGGAATAACGGCAAACACTGACGTACTTCTTCCCGGTACCGTAACCGATAAGGACTTCATCTTCGAGGCAAGCGTTGCAACCAACCTTGGTTCTACTCAGTATAGATTCTCCGTAGTAACGGGTACTAAAGATACTGCAAACCTTAACGGATACGACCGTATTGAGTTCCACATTAAGTCTTGGGACGGTCAACTTGGTATGGCTATTCGTCAGCACGCAGACTACGGCGACGATAACGTTTCTACGACTGAAATCCCCGGCGCAAGAGGACAAAATACTAACTTTAAGATTAGAATTGAAAGAATAGGCGATAGCATTACCGTTTACGTTGCTCGTCAGGCTGGCGTAGTAGACGCTCCCTTCTTTAAGGTAGTAACCATTAGCGCAAGCGGATACTCCTTCTACAACGGCGTATCTATCGGTTGGACTAGTAGCGACAAGATTCTTGATACTCACGCAACTCGTTACGCAAGAGTTTTAGCAGACACTAACGAACTTGGTATTATGCTTACCTCTCAGGTTGATAGCACGACTACCTTCTCCTTCAACGAAATCTCCACGGGTACGGTTTCCGTACCCGAGGGGGTAACTCTTGATACCGTAAACGCGGTTATTACCAACAAGGCAAATAACCAAGTTGAAAATAGAGTAATCACCATTTCTAACGGCGCGTACGCTCTTCCCCTTGCAAAAGGAACTTACGATATTGCAATCGCGGGCGATCTTTACGAAGGTAAGGCTCTTGCAGTAGAAGTAGGCGACAAAGCAATTACTATTCCTGCTATTACGCTTGCTCTTAAGCAAAGCGCAATCACCGTAAACGGTGGCTCGGAAATTACGGGCGGTAGCGTAGACGTAGTTGAGACTTCCGCTTGGGGCGAGACCGTAACGGCAACCGTAACCGCAGACGCAGGTTACGAAGTAGCAAGCGTAAAGGTTAACGGCGAGACCGTTTCCCTTACCGACAATAAATATTCGTTCACCGTTAACGCATACGAGTATGCAATCGCAGTAGAGTTTGCGCTCAAAGACGTAACGCTTACCGTAAACGGTGGCGAGGAAATCGTAGGCGGAACCGTTTCCGTAACCGAAGACGTTCAATGGTTTGAAAGCGTTACCGTAGAAGTAGCGGCAGCAACGGGCTATCAGATTAAGAGCGTAAAGGTTGACGGCGTAGAAGTTGAACTTACCGACGGCGCGTACACCTTCACCGCAGAGAAAGACGCTTACGCAGTAGAAGTAGCGTTCGAACTTAAGAGCGTAACCATTACTAAGAACGCTCCTGCAAACGGAACGATTGAGGTAGTAGAGAGCGCAAAATGGTTCGACGAAATCACCATTAAAGTAACCGCAGAAGAGGGATACGGCGTTCAGACTATTACCCTTAACGGCGAGCCTATCGTTCTTGCATCTGATGGAACTTACACCTTCGAGGCAAATGCCGACGCTTACGCAATCGCAGTAGAATTTGCGCTTAAAGACGTAGACGTTATCGTAAACGGTGGCGAGGTAATCGTAGGCGGAACCGTAACCGTTACTCCTAACGTTAAGTACGGCGAAACCGCAACCATAACCGTAGCGCCCGCAACCGGTTATCAAATTAAGAGCGTAAAGGTAGACGGCGCTGACGTAACGCTTGAAGAGGGCGCATATTCCTTCACTGCTAACAATAAAGAATACGCAGTAGAAGTAGTGTTCGAACTTAAGAGCGTAACCATTACCAAGAACGCTCCTGAGAACGGAACGGTTGAAGTAGTAGAGAGCGCAAAGTGGTTCGACGAAATTACCGTAACTATTACTCCCGACACCGGATATCAAGTTAAGAGCGTAAAGGCTAACGAAGTTGCAGTAGAATTTACTGACGGCGCGTACACCTTCACCGCAGAGGCTGATACTTACGCAGTCGCAGTAGAGTTCGAGGCTAAGAGCGTAACGATTACCGTAAATGATCCTGCAAACGGCTCCGTTTCCGTAACCGAGAACGCAAAATGGCATAGCGAAGTAACTATCGAAGTAACTCCCGACGCTAACGCTCTCGTTGATTACGTAAAGGTTGACGGCGTAGAAGTTGAACTTACCGATAACGCGTACACCTTCACCGCAGAGAAAGACGCGTATAGCGTTGAAGTAGCCTTTATCGGCGAAACGCTTACCGTTAATACCTCTGCAACCAACGGCACCGTAACCGTTGAAACCGCAGACCCCCGTTACTACGCAGATATTACCGTTAGCGTAGAGGCAGATACCAACTACGCGCTCTCCGCTCTTACCGTAGACGGCGCTGACGTAACTGCAAGCGTAGTAGACGGCAAGTACACCTTCGTTGGTAGCAAGGCTGAACACGAGGTTAACGCAACCTTCGTTCGCGCAATTGCAGGCGTTTCTTCCGTAGCAGGTTATACTACTCACCTTACCGGAATGAACCTTTCTTCCGCTAAGGCAATCGAGGGAATTACCCTTGCAGTAGGCGAGCCTTTCGTCCTTAAAGCAAACGTTCGTCCCGACGGCACGAACTGGCCTTCCGCTGGTTTCTTCGTAGGTACTGACGGCTCTTACGAGACTGAGGGTAAAAACTCTGCACAAGAGCCCGTAACGATTACCAGATACAATAACGTATACTTCAACATTAGAAAGGATTGCAACGCGGACAATGATATTACTTACGATATGTTCATAGGTAACGGTCCTGGCTGGCCCAACATCCTTTCCGTAACGAAAAATCCCGTTGGCGCGTTTGGAACAGCGGTTCACGACACCGTATTTGAATACGTTCTTATCTACGACGGAGCAAACTACACCGTTCTTATCGACGACGTTCGTCAGTTTACCGTTAGCGAGAACGACGTATTTGGCGGAAAGTCCATTAAAGCGTGGATTAACGGCAACGCTGAGACGCCCAACATTAAGGTAGGCTTTGCAAACGAGCACGGCGGTATCTTCTCTAACTGGGAAGTTGAGGTTGGAGCAGGCGCTCTTGCTGAATACACTGTTGTTGCTAACGCAACTGGATTTAGCGACGGCGAGGCTCAACTCGTAATCAACGGTAGCGACCTTCGTACCGTAACGATTGCTGACGGCAAGTTTAACCTTATTCTTGACAAAGAAGAGTACGATTTCGAACTTGTTCAAGGCGATAAATTTGACGTGCTTACTAAGCCCGCAGGTACTATTGCTTGGACGGCTGATTTCGTAGCAGAAACTTCTTCTAAGTACAGAGTAAGTTCGATTGTTACCATTAACGGCAACACTAAACTTCAAGCGAATATTACTCCTGAAATGATTGCTGATTCTAACGACGGAACGTTCACTGTTCCTTCTTTGGGTAGCAATCCCACCAAAGCGGCTAACACGAAAATTCTTGTTGCTGGAACCGTAACGGCTGACGATTTCTTTGCGCAAATTGACTTTAGCAATGGCGCAAGCGCAAAAACCTATGGAGACACTGGTTTCTACATTTCCAACGGCACTAACGCTATTGAATTCCAAATTGTATCTTGGGAGGCTGGTGGTAAGAACGTAGCCATTAGAAAGCAGTATGGTACTGAGTCTGTATTCTATATGACCAACAGCAACGTTTATCCTCACGGCGGTGTAGCAGACTTCCACTTCTACGTAGCGAGAACGGCTA
This sequence comes from Pumilibacteraceae bacterium, assembly GCA_045532295.1. Lineage (GTDB taxonomy): Bacteria > Bacillota > Clostridia > Christensenellales > Pumilibacteraceae > UBA10677. Next base: position 78,601 of record JAZSFP010000027.1, read on the forward strand.
ATGAAATAGTTATTTACGCAGGTCAACCTGAAAGCAGAAGTAAATTCGCAACTATTACTGCAAGTGGAATTACTTTAGCAGGCGACTTTACCTACAATAACAACACCGCTCTTGCTGAAATCAACGCAATAGCAAGTGGCTTCTTTGGTACTGACCTTGAACTTGCGCTTGGCTATACTCATACGGCGATTACTGAAGGCTGTTCGATTGACGCAACGCTTACTATGTACGATATGCCTACGGGTACGGTTACCGCGCCCGAAGGCGTAACGATTGAGAGCGCAAAGGCTATCGTTACCAACACTGCAAACAACGCAGTTGAAGTAATAGATATCACCGTAACTAACGGAGCGTACGCTCTTCCGATTACGGAAGGAACTTACAATATTGAACTCGTAAGTGGCGTATACGCAAACAAAAAGTTTGGTATAACCGTAACTGAGAACGGCGCAACTATCCCCGTAATTAATCTCGTAGACGCAACCTATCAAGAAAACGGCTATGCTAAGGTTAACGGATATACTCTTAACGATATGCCCATTAATGACAGCGCACTTTACGAGGTATCCCTTGCCCAAACTAACCTTATTGGTAATACCGCAAATGCTGATTTCAAAGGTTTTTCTAGTAACAGAGTTTACTTGCCCAAGACGGCTACTACCGAAAACTTCACTTTTGTTCTTGAGTTAAACGGACTTGCTGATATGCCTGCAAGCGGCAATCCTCTTCACATGGGAGGAATTGGAATTTTCAACGGACAGACTGTTCTTTATCTTGGATTTACTAACTGGTGTGGCGCTGGTAACGTACCTCTTTTCAACATTAACGCGGGTGATATGGGTATTGGTATTGGTGGTACGAGTGTTGATAATACTACGCCCATAGCGTTTGGTAATACGTTTAATTGGACGACAGCGGCTACGGTAGAGGCTAATTTGAGAATTAAAGTAGTTCGTACTCAAACTGCTATTACCTTCTATGCTGGACCGAGTGATATTGAAATTATATCTTTCCACGCTCCAAGTGAAGGTAATGACGGTTATACTGTAGCGCAATCGCTTATTGACGCTAATCCTGGCTTAACCGTTCACGGCACTGGAAACGTAAACAATCTTAAGAACAACATTGCTAACTTCTTCGGCGAAGGCAAAGAACTTATGGTTGGATATTATAGTACAAATAGAACCGCATCGTATAACTATACCGCTTACTATTCTACTGAAGAAGTAGGCGAAACCGTTGCTGTTGACGGTACTCTTACCGCAACCGCTATTCACGGTGGCGAGGCTGTTGAGTATGGCAACAACGTTACCTTAACTCTTTCCTCGGCTTTCGGCAAGTACACCCTTCCCGTTACAACTGACGGTAAGTTCAATGGCAACCTTCCCGTAGGCGAGTACGTTTATAGAGTTAAAGTTGCAAATGGTGGCACTGCTACTGGCACTGTTATCGTAGGCGAAGACGGAATCGTTTCTATCAATGCTGGCGCAATTATGACCGACCTTTACGCAGTAGGCGGCTCGATGGTTGTTAACGGCAAGACCGTATCTTCTTCTGAAGGCGCAACCGTTGACTACGACGGAACGTTTGATTTGGCAAAAGTTTCTAACCATATGCTCCCCGGTACTGTAACCGATAGAGATTTCGAGTTTACCTTCTCGTTCAGTGGTGATTTGACTGGTATGCTTGGTGTAGGTATTACGAATGGTACTGATACAGCTTGGTTCCAATTCAAGGCGTGGGATAGACAAGTTGACTGCTGTGCTCTTGCAAACGGTATGGCTAACGACGGTGATATGTCGACGAATAACATTACTGGTAACACGCAAGACAACAACAATTTCTCGATGAAGTTAAGAAGAGTTGGAAACAAGATAACTCTTTACACCAAGCGTGGTAGCGATGACTTCGTAGAAGTTCTCTCCATTAGCAAAGACGGATATTCTCTTGATAATCCTGATGCTGTTACTGGTTTCGGTTGGACTTCGGTTAAGACGGACGGCGCGCAAGACCTTGCAAAGGCAGAGGCTAATCACGAGGCTGTTCACGCAAAACTTCTTGCAGACAGCGTAAAAGAACTTGGCTTGTTTATCCGTTCTAATAATACTGCAAATACCGGCGCAGACGGAACTGGACTTCCTACCGTAACTCTTTCCTTCGAGTATCTTGACTAACCTAATCTAAACAAAAATTTAAGCAATGACGCGAAAAAGGGCTGTGGGTTTCCACAGTCCTTTTTGATTAGTTTACTGCCGAGGTTATTGCGGAGGCGAGGATTTCGGCGCAATTTTCCACCAAAATATCCACTTCCTTTGGGGTTACGATAAGTTCGGGGTCGGAAAGGTTTTCGTCGCCACCTGCCTCGCGAATAAGAGTAGAGAGGTAGACTACGAGGGGAACGCCGAGCGAGAGCGTTTGAACGCCCAAAGTTTCGCGGTCGAGCGCTCGTTGGTGATTACCAACGCCCGAGCCGGGGATAATGCCCGTATCTGTAAGTTGGAAAACGGTAGCAATTCTTTTCCTATCCGCTGCGCAAAGCGAGTCAACGCAAAGCACGGTATCGGGGTTTACTTCGCGAGCGACTGCCTTGCATAAGGCAAAACTTTCAATGCCCGTAAGCCCCGAGACGAGCGGACAAAAGGATAAAAGGTTATCGCTAACGCTTAATTTTTCCACCGTTTTCGGTCCTAAACTATCGGACGAGAGTGAAGGATTACCAAGCCCTATAACGAGTAAGCGTTTGCCTCTAATAAGCCGTTTAATATCAACGGCAAGCGCGTTTGAAAGCCGTGAAAAAAGCGCAAAATTGCCCTCTAAAGCGATAGGCGAAGTAAAGGAAATATATTCGCCCTCGCGCTTATTTATCTCTTTTGCTTGCGCTCTATTTAGCCTAACTTCTTCCCTCGTTATCCTCTCGTCAAGGACTTTAGAGGTAGTTTTGACGAGTTCTGAGGCGAGGTCTGAACGTAAAAAACCGTTAAAATTAGCCATAAAATTAAATATTGCGCAATTTGGTGAAAATATACCGAAAAAACGCTTGATTTAAATAAAAATTTGTGGTAAACTAACATAGTTAAGTAGTATCACTATGCAATTTTTCACCGACGACCCTCATTCGTCGTCGTTTGACCCTCTATCACCGTGGAAAAAAGCAAAGCGAAACTACGATAAAAATCAAAAAAAGTGCAAGGAGACAAAATCGTGCCTAATATTAAATCCGCTAAAAAGCGCGTACTCGTAAACGCAAAGAAGAACGCTCAAAACGTAAGCAAGCAGAGCGAACTCAAGACCGCATTGAAGAAAATCAATGCTGCTATCGACATTAACAATATGGAAGAGGCTGAAAGACTTCTTCCCGAGGTTTATTCTGCTCTCGACAAGGCAGTAATTAAGGGACTTATCCACAAGAACGCTGCCGCTAACAAGAAGTCGGGCATTGCAAAGCGCATTGCTGACATCAAGTCGGGCAAGAAAGAAGTAGTTATCAAGAAGGATAACAAGACCATCGCTGCTGAAAAGGCTAAGGCTGCTCAAGCCGCTCGTGAGGCTGCTCGTCAAGAGAAGAAAGCCGCTCAAGAGGCTGCTAAGGCTGCTAAACTTGCAGAAGAAGAGGCTAAGAAGGCTGAAAAGAAAACTGCTAAAAAGACCACCAAGAAGGCAGACGACGCTGAAAAGAAACCCGCTAAAAAGACCACTAAAAAGGCTGAAGGCGAGACTACTGAAAAGCCCAAGAAGACTACCAAGAAAAAGGCTGACGCAGAATAATTTAGTTTTAACGATAGAAAGGTTAGGAGTTTTTCCTAACCTTTTTTATTTGGCTACGGGAGGGGAACGCCCAACGGTAGTGAGTGTCATACCGACCAAGGTTGCGTAGCAACCGCGTGGAGCGTATCTAAATCACACGCCTTGCGTGTGTCTTCCTGGAGTGAGCCGTAGGCGAAACGATAGGAACTCCGACCTTAGAAAAAAGAGATACACTCGACTGCGTTCGTTTCACTCACTCCGCTCGGTATGACATAATACGCTTATACGCGGACACTTTGCATATAAACTTAACTTCGCTTAAAAGCGACAGTGCCCCTCACGCGCAATATAAATAGCGTGTTTACCTACTTTCTCGTTGCGCGTAAAGTGCGCTTATGTTTTTGCCTACTACGGCGCGACTATCACTCCCGTTTGCAAGAAAGAACAACGCTATATGCACCTCTACGCTCATACGCGGACACTTTATTTATAAACTTAACTTCGCTTGAACGCGACAGTGCCCCTCACGGCAGTGAGTTTACAATAGTGCAAAGAATAAATTACGATTTTCTAAAGACGGAAACGCGGAAATAGTGCTATAATAGTCTTGAACAAAACGAAAAAAAGTGCTATAATTATAATAGACACGAAAAAGGAGAGAGAAAATGATTTTAGACAAGAGTTTTCCCAAAGAGACGGATAGAGTAAAGCGCGAGAATATCCCTCTCGTTTTTGCGGGAGGAACGGTAGAGTATCACGGACCGCATTGTTCGTACGGTTGTGATACGCTCGTAGCGGAAGGTCTTATACACGCTCTTTCAAAGCGTAAAGAGATTATGATTGCGCCCACCATTAGTTATAGCCCTGCTTCGTATGCGGTAGGCGACGAGAAGAGCGGAACGGTGCATATCCCCGAAAAAGCGTTCGAGGACTACGTTTACTACGTGTTTAAGAGTATGCTTAACGCAGGCTTTCGTAATATCTACGTGGTAATTCATCATCAGTTCGAGCAGGAGTGCGAAAAACCGATGACGCTTTGCTATCGCCTTGCAGCCTCTCGCGCCATTATGGACTATCTTGAAAAGACTATGGGTCAAGGCTGGTGGGGTAGCGAGAACTATTCGGACTACTATTCTCAACTTGGCGATAACGACAACCCTTTCAACTGGATTAAAGTAATCCCCACGATGACGACGGAAGTTCAAAACGCAACCGGCTACGACCACGCAGGCGAGTTTGAGTGCTCTATCTTAATGGCTCTTTATCCAGACGCCGTAGACCTTACGCGCCTTCCCGAGCGCAAGCACTGGTTCACTGAAAGCGCGAAGAACGCCAACGCCGAACTTGGTAAAAAAATGGTAGAACTTTCCCTTGCCTCGCTCGAAGAGAGGATTAAATAATGTTACCGAAAATCAAAGAAGTCAACGCTCTTCCCGTCTTTACGCCAACGCTTTGGCAAACGCTAATTTTGCGTTGCTACGGCGTGATTTCTAACGACCGTATTGCAAAAACTCTGCGCGTAAGCGTTGAAACCGTAATTAAAGAGGCGGAAAAATTAGGGCTTAGCAAAATAAAATTCGAGCCCGAGTTCAGAGTACGCGGTTATATAACCCCACTTCGCGCAGTGTGGAATATTTTGCCCTATTCGCAGATTATGACCTTGCTTGATATGGACGAGCAAACGCTCGATTATAACCTCAAAGAAGACGACTTCCTCGACTGCAAATTAGGCGGTTTTAAGCCTTATTGCGAGGAGGTAGTATATTCGCCCTTAACGGAGGCTCAGGAGCGTGAAACGGCTAAATTAAGGGCTATAATCGAGGAAAACTTTATCGACGATTACGCGCCCTATTTTCGCTTTTACGACAAGGCGGAAACCTTCAATAAAGAGCCGACGGACGATATTAAGAAAGTAGCGTACAGTTACTCTCTTGCCTACGGCGACACCTTTTTAGAGGGCGAGAGCGTAATCGACGAAGGCTTGCTTAAAAATATGAAATCAGTGGGAGTAAACGGCATTTGGATGCAAGGCGTTCTTAGTGCGCTTTCTCCCTATCCGTTCTGCCCGAAAAAGAGCGAGGGCTACGAAAAACGCCGAGAAAACCTCAAAAGGATAGTGGAAAAGTGCGCTCGCTACGGCGTGGGCGTGTACCTTTATATCAACGAACCGCGCGCCCTTGACGAAGAACTCTTTACGGAGGATATGGAAGAACTTAAAGGCGGACGCGAGGGCAATAATCGTTGTCTTTGCACGAGCCACGAAAGAACTCAAAAGTATCTTTACGAGGCGGTGCGTTCGCTTTGCGAAAGCGTGCCTAATCTTGCAGGAATTATCACGATAACGATGAGCGAAAACCTCACGAACTGTTTTTCGCGCGGAAGCAAGGATTGTCCCGTGTGCTTAAGTAGGGGCAGAGAAGTGGTCGTTCCCGAAGTAAACAACATTATCGCTAAAGCGGTGCGCGACAGTGGAGCAAAGACGGAAGTCATAGCGAACCTTTGGGCGTGGACTAAGGGACACGGCTGGAGTGACGAGATGATTTTTAGGGCTTTAGACAACCTCGATAAGAGCGTTGCGGTAATGTCCGTAAGCGAACTTGGAACGGTAATTCGTAACGGAAAAAGCAAAACGGTAAGCGAATATTCGCTCTCGCAGATAGGTCCGTGCGAAGAAACCAAGCGCAATCTTGCCTACGCGAAAGAGAAAGGGCACAAGGTTTGGGCGAAGGTTCAAATCAACAACAGTTGGGAGTTTTCCACCGTTCCCTATATTCCCGTTTTCAATCTCGTAATGGAGCATATCGAGGGGCTTAAAAAACTTGACCTTTCGGGGCTTATGCTCTCTTGGACGCTGGGTGGATACCCCACCGTTACTTGCGACCTCGTTAGCGAAATGCTCAAAGGCGAGTTCGACTACGACGAGTGGCTTAAATATACTTTTGGGGAGGAGTGGCAAACGATAAAGAGCGCGGTTGCGCTGTTCTCCGAAGGCTTTTCCGTTTATCCCGAAGGCTACGAAATACTCTATTACGGGCCTCAGCACGTGGGCGCGACTAACCTTTTGTATAAGGAGAGGACGGGCAGAGAGGCAAGTATGGTTTGCTATCCCTACGACGATATTGACTGCTGGCGAGGAGCGAATAGAGTAGAGGAATTAACGACGAGACTGGAAACTTTAGTTAAAAAATTCCGTGAAGGCTTGGCGCTTTTAGAGGGAAAACTCAGCGTGAGAGGAGAAGAACTCAAACTTTTCGCATCCGCTACCGCAGTTTCACTCGAAAGCGCGCTAAACGAGGCGAGGTTTATCGTGGAAAAGGAGGAAAAAAAGCGCAGAAAATTGCTTGAGAGGGAAAAAGAACTAACGCTCGAGCATTATGAAATAGCCTCTAAAGACTGCCGTATAGGGTACGAGGCGAGCAATCATTACTTCTATACGCAAAACTCGTTCTTGGAGAAACTTATAAACCTCGAAAAACTAAATGAAAGCGTATAATATCGAAAAAGAGCAGCAATGCTCTTTTTTTGTGGCTAAAATTCATTAAATTTTCATTATAAGAGAGGGTTAGAGGAAAAAAACACTTGCTTTTAATCTTGCTAAGGGGTATAATAATAAGGTATAAAGAGAATTTTGCCCTTAACGACAAGGAGAAAATAAATGGCACAGAAAGAACAAAAACCTCAGGCTGTGGACGAAAAACTCAAAGCGCAGGTAAGCGAAGTCGTTGACCGCTCGGTTTTCGAGGGGGATAACGGTAGCGAACTTTCGACCGAGGACTATCGCCCCACCACGGGTTCGCCTATTGACGGCAGTATTCTATCAAAGGACAGGCTTGCTCGAAACAAGACGACCACCCGCCTTTTAAAGACGGCGGACGGTTTTGGTATGGAAAACGCCGAGCGTTATTATCCTACGCTCGAGGAAGGTCTTACCACCGAGCAAGTTAATAAGCGTTTTGAGGACGGACTTTTCAACTACAACGCAAGCAAGAGTGGAAAATCCTATCTTAGCATTTTCCTTTCTAATATCTTTACCTTCTTCAATATGCTCACTTTCGCAGTGGCAATCGCGCTTATCGTTTTCGGTTCAGACTTTACTAAACTTTTCTTTATGGTAATCGTGTCTGCGAATATTCTAATCGGTATTATCCAAGAAATTCGTTCAAAGCGCACCGTGGAAAAACTCAAACTCGTAACTGCGCCTACCGCAACGGTAATAAGGAACGGCGAACAAATCACTATTCCTACTACTGAACTCGTTCTCGACGATATTATGTACGTGGAACTTGGTAAACAGGTTTGCGCGGATAGCGTAGTGGTTAAGGGCGAGGCGGAACTCAACGAGGCGCTACTTACGGGCGAAAGCGTACCCGTAAAGAAAAAACAGGGTGATATGCTCTATTCGGGTTCGTTCGTCTCGGGCGGAAATTGTTATTGTAGAGTAGAAAAAGTGGGCGCGGCTAACTACGTGGAAAAACTCACTTCCTACGCAAAACGCTATAAAAAGCCCAAGAGCGAAGTAAGAAATTCCGTTTCGCTTATCATCAAAATGGTTTCGCTCGTAATAATCCCCGTAGCAATCTTAATGCTTTACGGCGCGCACCTTAAGGGCGTGAACTCGTGGGAGGGCTGGCAAGAAACGGTAGAAAAGGTAGGAGGCGCGGTAATCGGTATGATACCGTCGGGTATGTTCCTTTTAACCTCTATTGCGCTTGCCACTTCCGTTATAAGACTTGCTAAACAGCGGACGCTCGTTCAAGACCTTTACTGTATTGAAATGCTCGCGCGCGTAAACGTGCTTTGCCTTGACAAAACGGGAACGCTAACGGACGGGACTATGAGCGTTCACGACGTAATCGAAATGAAAGGCGGATTAAACCGTCCCATCGGCGAAATCGTAGGCTCGCTCTTACAAGCAACGGGCGATAATAACCAGACGGCGATGGCGCTTGCCGACAAATTCGGATATTCTAAAGCGCTAACGCCCAAAACGGTAATCCCCTTTACCTCGCAAAGAAAACTGAGCGCGGTAACCTTCGAGGGCGAGGGAACTTACGTTCTCGGTGCGCCGGAGTTCGTCGTTAAAGAGCCGGGAGCAAAGGTTACGCAAATAGTGAACGAAATGGCGCATAGCGGATACCGCGTAATAATGCTTGCGCACACACCCCTTGAAATTACGGGTGACAGACTCCCTGCGGTTCGTCCCGTGGCGCTTATCGTAATCGAGGACCATATTCGCGAGGACGCGCCCGAGGTTATTAAGTGGTTTAAAGAAAACAACGTTGAAGTTAAAATTATAAGTGGCGACAACCCCATTACCGTTAGCGAGGTCGCTAAACGCGTAGGCGTGGACAAAGCCGAACTCTATATTTCCCTTGACGGTATGAGTACGGCGGAGGTTATCGAGGCTGCGAATAAATATACGGTTTTCGGCAGAGTAACGCCTGAGCAAAAATGTACGCTCATTAAAGCGCTCAAAGCAAAAGGCAACACCGTTGCTATGACGGGTGACGGCGTAAACGATATCTTGGCTATGCGTGAGGCGGACTGCTCGGTAGCGGTAGCGTCGGGCTCGGAGGCTGCGAGAAACGTAAGCCACCTCGTTCTTCTCGACAACAACTTCTCGGCAATGCCCCAAGTAGTTATGGAAGGCAGACGCGTGGTAAACAATATCCAAAAGTCAAGCACGCTGTTCTTGATGAAAACGCTAATGAGCGTTCTGCTCTCTATTACCGCGGCAATCCTCTTCCTTACGGGACTTTCAAACGACGTGTACTTCTTCGATACTTCTAACCTTACCGGTCTTGAGTTCGTAGTTATTGCAATTCCCTCGTTTGCCCTTGCTCTTCAGCCGAATAAGAATATCATCAAGGGCTCGTTCCTTAAAAACGTTATAAAGAAGTGTATACCGGGTGGTATCGCGCTTGCTTTGGCAGTTTTAAGCGTATACGTATGCAATATTACCGGACTTATTACTTGTAACGAGGTTGAGTATCGCACGCTTATGGTAGCGGTAGTAATGTTCACGGGAACTATGGCGCTCGTTAGAATTTGTAAGCCCTATAACGGCTATCGAGTGGCGCTCGTCATCTTGACCTTTGCTCTCGTGTTGCTTGCGCTTACTGGGCTCGTAGATTTGTGCGCGCTTATAGGACTTCCCAAAACGCCCTTTGGCGTACTCGTTTCGTTGTTTAACCTTAAGTTTGCGAACATTACTTTCCTTACCTCCGTCGTACTTCTCAATTACTTGTTACTCAACGTGCTAACTGATATTTTCGATAAAATCAAAATTACGAGCGCGAGCGAAGAAACTGCTCAAGCCGAAGAAAAATAAGGAGAAATTAAAATGACTGTTACTGAACTTAAGCAAAAATTCGTTGAAATTTACGGTGGTTGTGAGTGCGACCTTAGAGTATTCTCCGCGGCAGGCAGAGTAAACCTCATCGGCGAGCATATTGACTACTGCGGAGGTAAAGTATTCCCCGCGGCTCTCAACCTTCGCACTACCGTTATTGCAAGAAAGACCAACTCCGATAAAATCCGTCTTTCCGCTACTACCATTGAGGGCGGAGTAACGCTCGAGATTAACAACCTTGACGCTTACCGCGACTTAAAGTGGGGCGACTATCAAGCGGGCGTGGCGTATATTATGCAACAGGACGGCTACGACATCGTAGGATGCGACCTTCTTTACGACACCACCGTACCCTTTGGTTCGGGCTTATCTTCGTCGGCGTCCATTGAGGTTGCAACGGGTATGACGCTTGCTACTTTTTCTAAAGAAAACGGCGGAAAGGGCGTTGACCTCGTTCAACTTGCCGTTTTAGGACAGAGAAGTGAGAACACCTATAACGGTGTAAACTGCGGAATTATGGACCAGTTCGCCTCGTCGCTTGGAAAGAAAGACAACGCTATTATGCTTAACTGCAAAACGCTCGAATACGACTATATTCCCCTCGACCTTGGCGAGTATCAACTCGTAATCGCTAACTGCAATAAGCCCCGTTCACTTCAAGACAGCAAGTATAATGAAAGACGCGCGGAGTGTGAAGAGGCTCTTGCTAAACTTCAAACCGTTTTCCCCTCTGCAACTTGCCTTGCAGATATTACCCCCGCTCAGTTCGCTGAAAAGGGCAAAGAAGTGCTTTCGGGCAAAGTATACGACAGAGCAAAGCACGTAATTGAAGAGTGCGCAAGAGTTATTGATAGCGCAGAGGCTCTTAAAAGAGGCGATATCCTCGCGTTTGGCGAATATCTTAATCAATCGCATTATTCTCTTCGCGACCTCTACGAAGTTACGGGCGCATACCTTGACGCGCTTTCCTCTCGCTCGCGTGAGCATAAGGGTTGTATCGGTTCGCGTATGACGGGCGCAGGCTTTGGCGGTTGTACCGTATCTATCGTAAAGAAAGATATGGTGGACGACTTTATTAAATACGTAGACGAAAAGTACTACGAAGATATGGGCGTGCGCGCGCTTTTCTATAAGACTTCTATCGAAAACGGCGCTCAAGAACTTTAACGGATTGTAACGAAAAAGAGCAACCGTATCGTAATATTTAAGACAAAAAGGAAGTATCTATGCGAATAATAATCGTTGGATGTGGAAAAATCGGACAGACGATAGTAGAGGAACTCGTTGCCGAGAAACAGGACGTTCTCGTGCTTGACACTAACCCCGATATCGTAAAAAAGATGGTCGATACTTACGACGTTATGGGTATATGTGGTAACGGCGTATCGTACGATAAACTGCTTGAGGCGGAAACGGACAAAGCGGACGTCTTTATTGCGGTAACTCGCTCGGACGAACTCAATATGCTATGCTGTTTCGCTGCTAAAAAGTTAGGCGCAAAGCATACGGTGGCAAGAATTCGCGACTACGAATACACCAACCAAAACCTTCGCTTTATGAAGGAAAGTTTGGCGATTGATATGATAATCAACCCCGAACTTCTTACCGCCGAGGCGTTTTACAACGTTCTCCGCTTGCCGTCAGCGACGAAAGTGGAGATGTTTTCAAACCGCAGGTTTGAAATGACTGAGTTTTTAGCGACCGAGAATTCTGCTCTTTGCGGTCAAACGCTCGTTGAACTTAAGAAAAAACAAAAGGGCGCGTACCTTATTTGCGCAATTCGTCGCGCAGGGGAAGTATTTATCCCCCACGGCTCGAGCGAAATTTTGCCCGGCGACAGAGTGGCGGTAATCGCTACGCAAATGGAGATGAGCAAACTCATCAAAGGGCTCGGTCTTGGTTCGTTTACCGTTCGATCCGTACTAATCGTGGGAGCAAGCAAGACGGCGCATTACTTGACCGACCTACTTATAAAGAATAGAATAAGCGTTAAAATCGTGGAAAAAGATAGGGCAGTTTGTGAAGATACTTGTCTTAAGTTTCCTCAAGCAACCGTCGTTTACGGCGACGGCTCGGATAGAGAAATTCTTGACGAAGAGGGCTTAAGAGAGACGGACGCGCTCGTTTCCCTTACGGGCAAGGACGAAGAAAACTTGCTTATGGCGTATTACGCAAAAACGCTCAGCGTTCCAAAGATTGCGGCAAAAGTTAATCGTGACGGACTTTTCCCGATGGCTGAAAAGTTAGGCGTAGAGAGTGTGTTTTCGCCCGGCAATATCGTTGCTAACGTTATATTAAGATACGTGCGCGCGCTTGAAAACCGCGTGGGAAGTACGATGGAAACGCTCTATAAGATTATGGACGAAGGCGCGGAGGCGGTTGAGTTCAAAGTTGAGGACGACTTTAAGAAGATAGGCGTTCCGCTTAAGGAAATGAAGATTAAAAAAGGTATGCTTATTGCCTCGATTTTGCGCGGATACGACGCAATAATCCCAGGAGGTGACGACACGATAGAGGTGGGCGACCGTCTCATCGTAGTTTCAACGAGCAAACACCTCGTGGAAATAAACGATATTTTAGGGTAGTATGAATTATAGAATAATCTTACAAACGCTGGGAAGAGTAGTCGCGCTTGAAGGCGTGCTAATGCTCTTGCCACTAATAACCGCGTTATGCTACGGCGAGTGGACGACGGCTTTTGCGTTCTTAGTAGTAATACTCGGCGCGGTAATAGTCGGATTGCTTATAAGCGTAATTTTTAAGCCCAAGGACGGTACGATTTTCTCACGCGAAGGGCTCGTAATCGTTGCGCTCGCTTGGATAGTAATGTCCGCAGTCGGCGCTCTCCCCTTCGTCATAAGTGGCGAAATTTCCTCATACGTAGACGCTTTTTTTGAAACGGTGAGCGGTTTTACCACTACGGGCGCAAGCATAATTAAGGGCGGAGAGATAGAGTTTTTAAGCCACGGAATTTTGATGTGGAGAAGTTTTACGCACTGGATAGGCGGTATGGGAGTTTTAGTGTTCGTTATCGCCGTTACTAAAGCCTCGAGCGACAGAAATATCCATATTATGCGCGCGGAAATGCCCGGGCCTATCGTGGATAAACTCACGCCTCGCTCAAAAGACACTGCTAAAATTTTATATTATATCTACATTGTAATGTCGGCTATACTTTTCGTAATGCTCCTTTTCGGCGGAATGGACGTTTTCGATAGCCTAATTCACACCTTTGGAACTGCAGGCACGGGCGGATTTTCCTCTAAAAATTCGTCCATTGCCGACTTTAACGCGTATATTCAATGGGTAATAGCAATCTTTATGCTCTTGTTTAGCATAAACTTCAACCTCTATTTCCTTATTTTAATCGGCAGATTTACTTCCGCGATTAAGTCGAGAGAACTTTGGATTTTCGTTGGCATAGTGCTTACCGCTACGGTAATTGTAGTTCTTAACTCTTTCTCTACGCTTTCCGTTCTTTCAGCGACGATAAGAAACGCGTTCTTCCAAGTCTCTTCGATAATATCCACCACCGGCTATTTAACCGTTCCCATTGAGAGTTGGAATAGTACAGTAAAAACGGTAATCCTCGTTCTTATGTTTATAGGCGGTTGCGCGGGAAGTACCGCCGGAGGATTAAAAGTAACGCGAATAATCTTGCTCTTTAAGTCGTCAAGTTACGAACTTCAACGCGTTCTTCATCCTCGAACGGTCAAAAAAATAACCTTCGACGGCAAGCCCGTTGACGAGCAAACGGTAAAGGGCGTAAGCGTTTACCTCGCGCTTTATATCTTAATCTTCGCCGTGGTTTTGTTCGTGTTATCGCTTGATACCGGCTTTGCGTTTGACAGTAATTTTTCCGCAGTAGCGACGTGTCTAAATAACGTAGGACCGGGATTTAATCAAGCAAGCACGACTTTTGCAGGGTATAGCGACCTTTCCAAAATAGTTCTTTCGAGCGCAATGCTCTTCGGTAGACTGGAAATTTATCCCTTGCTCCTGCTTTTCTCCCCGTCAACTTGGAAAAAATAGTAAAAACACCGACTGAAAAGGTCGGTTTTTTCTTTATTCGCATTAAAGTTATATTAAATTTGCAAAAATTTTATAAATAAGGGTTGACAGAACGGTTTACCAAAGGTAAAATAGTGTTAGAAGGCAATGAAAAGATAGCCCTTAAGGAGAAGAAATGAGTAATAAACCCAACAAAAAAACGAGAAAACAAAAAACTTCGTCGGGCGGTGGTTGTAATCCTTGTGGATGCATCGTCGGAATTTTGCTTGTCTTTATATTAGTTCTTGGCGTAGGCGTGGGCGTAGGGGGATACTACGCTAACCAGTACGTCGTTGATAACTTCGGCGTTTCTATTCCCGAGGCTTTTTCGCTCTTGGGAGAAGTTACTACCGTAGACGAGAGCAAAATCGTAACCAACGCGCCTACACCTGAAGATGAACAAGGTCTTTACGACAGCGTATCGGATACGCTCCTTCTTAAAGACGGCACGATCGACAGAGAACTTTTCGGCTCGCTCCTGTCTTCCTTTGGACTTAGCGGAGGTGGCGAGAGTAGCGAAGGCGGTGGCGAAGGCTTAGAAGGTGGCGAGGGCGCAGGAACGCTTGCGGTTCGCTTAACCGAGGGCGGTGGCGGTGACGAGGAAATGGTAGACGCCATTATGGATATTCTTAAAAAAGAGAATATCGACCCCGAAAAACTTGCGCTCGTTGCGGACATTGATTTTGAGACTGAGTATAAGGATAAGTTCGTACTCAACGTAAAAGACACGCAACTTATGGCAATCGTCAATAAGATTTGGGACGATATGACTTCCTCGATGGCGGAGAGTGAGGGCGCGGAGTTAATCAACTCCATAGAGCCCGTTCAACTCGTTTTGAGCGTTGACGATAACGAGAATCCCGTATTTACGCTTACCTTAAAGGTGAATATTGAAGAGTTAACGAGCGGTATGTTTACCGCCGACTCTGGTATTCCCGAGTTTGTAATCAACATAATCAAGGGCTTTATTCCTAAATCGCTCTATTTAACTGCCGCGCTTACTATTGAGGAAGAGCAAATTACTGCCGGGGTTTATATCAATAGTATGACCGCCCAGTCGCTTGAAAAACTTCACGGCGTTATCGGAGGCGTGCTTACTCTTATGGGTAACGATACTGACAGCAAGGAAATGATTAACGGGCTCGTTGGGGAGTTCGCAACGCCGGTAATTGATTCTCTTGACGGTATTCTCGACCTTAGAAAGAACGTGACGGACGGATATATCGGGCTTGACCTTTTCTCGTTGATAGCGGAAAACACTTTCCCCGAACTTAGCGGTGGAGATTTGGCGATGCTTTACACGCGCGTTATGCAAGCGGACGTTGAGAAGATGAAAGAGCAGAACGCTACGAAGTTCTTCAAACAACAAATCGAGGATATTGACGGCACGATTATAATGAGCACTGAGGCTACCGAGCAAGAGTTTATGCACGAGTTTAGCGACAAATACTTGATGCACACTAACTTCTGGGTAGACCCCGACGACACTGCCGAGCATAAGAAAATTTACCTTACCCCTACCGCCGAGCAAAAAGAAACGCTTGCTCTTGAAGAGGTAAACCTTGGCTTTAGCGACGTGGCGGCGTTGTTTGGTATGGGTGAGAGCGAACTTGACCTTTCGCTTGGTCTTGAACTTAAATCGCTCCTTGATACTCACGGACTTAATAAGCCGATAGGTGGTTTTAGCGAGAGCGCGACGGAAGAGGAAAAGGCGGATAGAAGTCAGTGGTACGTATACCGTCCGCAAGACGAAATTGAGTTCTATCTTACCGATAAAATGCTTGCCGCTCTTATCAATTCGCAAATAACGGAAATGCTTGAGGGCAACGAAATGCTCTCCGACCTTGAACTCATATTCGTTGCGCTTGAACTTGGCGAAGAAGAAACCGTTTCTGCCGACGCGACGATAACTGAGAGCGATAGTGGCGAAGTAACTATTCAAAGAAACCTCGTTTCGATGGGCGTAACGCTTAAGACGGAACACCTCTTTGGCGATATGGACTTCGTTGCTAACCTTATCGACGAGGAAATAGGCGTAATTATTACGATGGACGTAACGCCTGCGCTAAAGACGGACGCGCTTTCCGCGCCTTCGCTTTGCTATTGCGACTTTACGCCCGAGCAAACGGAAGAACTTCTATCCGTTCTTGAAAAAGTAGGAATATCTTTCTTTAGCGCGGAAGAGATTAACACGCAGTTCGCAACCCCCGTTCGCGACGCGATATCTATGATGGAGTCGGCGCTTGGCTCGATTGAGATTATGAACGGCAAAATCCACCTTCCCGACGCGTTCACTCTTATTGCTGCAAACGGTTTCCCCGTTGACCCTGCGCGCACTCATAACGGCTCGGTAATCGACCTTACGGGTGAAGAAATTCACGACGTAATGCGCGGACTTTACAATATTCCTCAAATCGAAACGGTGGAAATTTCGGGCAATCCCCATCACTTCCTTCTCGATAAAAACCCTGACGGCTGGCTCGGTTGGACGGATGCCGACGCCGGCGTAACCGTTCTTCCCGGAGACGCGTTCACGATGTTCGGCGGATTAGAAAACGACGAGGAAGGCACGCTTGGTATGGAGGCGCAAATGCACGCGCTTGCGCAGATGCTTGAACTTTTGGGCGTACCTGCGTTCGACTTTGAGCAAATCGGTAACGCAATCGGTTACGCGGACGATACCGTGAACAGCACTTTGTATATGGCTTACGAGTACGATATAGCGTCCTATCTTGACGACGGCTCGACGGATAGTTCCTATCTTCCCCTTGAGACCATTTACGCTAACTTCGTGGTAGATACTTCCGCAGGCTACCAAGAGTACAATATCGGTGGAGTGAAGATTAAGTATTATCCCACCACGCTCAAGATTAATACGATGACGGAAAAACAGCAGTCCGACCTTTTGGATATGATAGCGTACATTGACGAAGAGAACGCAGATAAGTTTACTCTTCTTGAAATGGAAATGGGCGTTCTTGCGTACGGAATAAAGAACGGTTGGTCGTCACTTCTTGTTGTTTAATCCCTTAAAAGTAGTAGAAAAAAGGGCAAAAACATAAGAAAATTGCGAAAAACCCGTTAAAACGGTTGCAAAACTTTTATATTCGTGTTATAATAAATAGCCTGCAAAAATGCAGGATATCCTTTCTCCGTGGATGAAACGGGGACAAAAGACCAAAAGGAGGTATAGTTATGAACAAGTACGAGGTTGTGTACATTTTGGACACCAAACTTGACGACGCTACTAAGGACGCGCTTATCGAAAGATTTAAGGGCGTTGTAGAAAGCAACGGTGGCGCAGTTGAGGGAGTTGACAAGTGGGGCGTTAAGAAACTCGCTTACGAAATCAACTTCAAGTCCGAAGGCTTCTACGTTCTTATGAACTTCACTGCAGACGCAGTAGTTCCTGCTGAACTTGAACGTCAGATGCGTATCACCGACGGCGTTATGAGATTCATCGTCGTTAAGAAGTAAGGGAGTAAAATTATGAACAAATGTATTTTTATCGGTAATCTTACCCGCGATCCTGAATTCCAGACTACCGGAAGTGGCGTTTCACTCTGTCGCTTTTCTATCGCGGTAAACCGTACCTACGCTAACGCTAACGGGGAAAGAGAGGTTGATTTTATCAACGTCGTTACCTGGAGAGGACTTGCTGAAAATTGCAACAAGTATCTTACGAAGGGTAGTAAAGTCTGCATCGTTGGTAGTTTACAAAACCGTAGTTACGAGGACAAAGACGGCAATAAGCGTTATACGACGGATATCGTAGCAGAGGACGTTGAGTTTATTTCTTCCCGTTCTCAAGCCGGCGAAGGCGCTCCCGCGCCCCAACCTGCGTCCCAGCCTAAGACCAGCCCCCGTTCTAACAACGGCAACGGCGGTTTTGGTGGACTTACGCCCGTTGAAGACGATAATTTGCCCTTCTAAAAATTATTTTAAGAGGATTTAAATTATGGAAAAGAAAAATATCAATAAAGCAGTAGAAGTGGACGATAAGTCCAAGAAATTCAAGCGCGTTCCCAAGAAGAAGGTTTGCACATTCTGCGTTGAGAAGATTGAAGAAATCGACTACAAGGATATCGCGAAACTCAAGAGATTCGTTACCGAGAAAGGTAAGATTATCCCCCGTCGTGCTTCGGGCGTTTGCGCAGAGCATCAGCGTCAACTCGCGATTGCTATCAAGCGCGCACGCGCAATCGCGCTCCTTCCCTACAAGGGCGAGTAATTAAAAGAAAATTATTAAAAAACACTCTGCAATAAACTGCAGAGTGTTTTTTATATTTATTGACAAAAACTAACGGTTATGATATAATGAACGTGAAGTTTTAGAGAAACGAAGGGGAAGGTTTTATGGAACGAGAAATTAGTAGAATAGAAACTACTCGAAAAATTACGACGATATTTAAGTATTTGGCGTACGCGTTCGTCGCGTTTGGAGCATTGAGTTTAATAGCCGTGGTCGTAGTTGCGTCAATGGACGACGCTTGGGAATACGTATTTAAAGACACGTCCTACACGATTCCTATTATAATCGTCTTTACTTCTGCAATTTTGGCAGTGTTATTTTTTGTAATGGATAGACGTACTGGTAGCGTAATTTCTTTTTTGGTTTTAACTAATAGACGACTTTATAATCAAATTGAAACGCCAAAACTTAAACAGATTGAAAGTTATAATTTAAATAAGATTACCCATTATAGTATTTATCAAACGATTACCAAAAAAGGAACGCGCTTTACACTTAAATTTAAAACTTCGACGGACACCGTGAAATTTATAGTTGACGAAGAGTTTTATAACGAGTTCGTTAATGCCGTTAGCGCAACCGTAGCGTTATAGAGTAAATTTTCAAAAATAAAAGCACTCTGCAATAAACTGCAGGGTGCTTTTTTATTACTTGAATTCTATCTAATTTCTTTAAATATTCCGTCTATTTCGTCATATCCTTATTCTTTAAATGTCTAAGGTAGAAGAATAATCCCCAGTCTTGATCGTTGGCGAACGGGTCGTGATACTCTGCGCGCGTTCCGTTTACTGATATGGGGAAAAGATAAGCGCACGAGGCTTTGCCGTCGGGGGAGAAGAGCGAAAGCACGCCTCTAAACGCCGACTCTGCGCGCTTATAGAAGGTTTCGTCGCCCGTAATATCCGCAAAGCCCTCGTAATTGCAGGCGGTAAGTCCGCTCCAGTAATGAGGGAAGGTATCCCCGTATAACTTGCGTTTACCGAACCAAAAGCCGTCCCAGTGGCGAATAGCAACCTCGTAAAGATGATAGTCAGGCTGTCTGCCGTTGAAAAGTTCGAGCGCTTTCATATGCTTTTTTGCACCCTCGAGATACTTTTTTTCGCCGGTAGCCTTATACATTTTTATCATCAACTCAACCGACGGCGCGGAAATGCTTTGCTCGAACTTGACTTCGTGTGGAGGGAAGTTAAGCCCGTTATTAAGAATAGTTTCGCAGTGCGCTCTAAAGTCTTTCATTATGCTTTCGCGCTCGCGTTTAAGCCCCGCCTCGTCAAGTTTTTTAAGTAGAGCGATAAGCGGGATTTCAAAAGCGTAGAATTTTGCTCCGCCCCGCCTATAAAACTCCTTCATTATCCTATACGAGAGGAGAAGGTCGTCAATCTTTCCCCAAAGGTCGTAAAGATTAATATAAAGTTCAGCCACCCAAGGATAATTATAAAGTCTAACTAAACTATCGTCTCTGCCGTAATTGTTGTAAACCGAGCCACTTTCGCGGTCAACTATTTCGCGCTCTAAGTAGGCGATATATTTTTTTAGGCTGTTTTCAAGTTGGTTAGAGGGGTGCGACTGAAGATAAACGGCTAATAACGCGCCCATACCCACACGCTCGCGCGCGCCGTTATAGTCGTGAGTGGGTACGCAGTATAGACTACGCTCTTCGTTATCGTAGGTTAAGAACGCGCCGTCAAGAGATGAGCCGGGCATATCCGCTTGTTGATGCTCGGCAATAAAATGACACCTTGTTTTTGCAAGTTCTTCGATAGGAGGCAGGACGAGTATTCGGCAAGAAGTGGTAACGCTACCAACCGCGATATTATAAACCCTCTCGCCAAGGTCGTCGCAGTCTTCTAAAACGGATATAACGCCGTCGCGCGTCGTAAAATCAACGCTTTTTCCGTTACGCGTAATTTTTACTTCGCTTTCAGCAAAATCAAAAACGGGAGCAACGGAAAGCCTAACTTCTTCGCCACGGAAAAGAGTGTAATTTTCCGCCTTTACTTCTATGTGGCGTGGGTTGTAAAGGGCGAGTTTGTTATAAAAATCTTCAACGCCGTCGTGCCAGAATAAAGTCCAGCCGATAGTAACGCTTTCGTTCGGGGCAAGCATATTTACGGGCGAGGGGTGAAGAATAAAATCTCCACGGTCGTTACTATCTTTGCACGCGTCTGACTGATTGCGCTCAACACTGTAACCACAAAGACTGCCCTCGGTAAGCGTAAGTCCCAGGTGGGGCGGTTCGCCGTTCATCCTAAGCGCCATAATGTAACTGACTTCTCCACCACAGAATATATGGGTATGACAGCGATTAAAAAGGCAGACTTCCGCGTAATCGTAATTATCGTTAAAGGGCGCGTAGATACCAAGTGAGTCTCGGCTCGTGCAAATATATTTATCGGAGGCGTTGGTAAAAGTAAAACGCTCGCGCAAAGCGTCGCCATCGATAAATGATTCGCGTTTAACCTCAAAGCCCTCGGGAAGAGGCTTAACCGTTCCCCACTCGTTATAACCTTCCACCCAGTTCATTTCGTACTTATCGTTAGGATGAATAAAACTTTTCATAGTTTACTCCTCTTCGTTTCCTTAGGAAATATTTTATCATCTTTAATCCGTACTGTCAAGTTTTTGATTGCTCAAATGTTTTCTAAAAAATTTTTCAAAAAAATTTAAAAAATATGCGAAAAATCGTTGACAACCGCTTTCTTTTGTGTTATTATATAAGTACGATAATGATAATCATTATCAATAAGCACTCACAAAGAAGGAGGTTTTATGGAAGTAGCGCAAAGAAAATCTAAAAATCGCGAAGTAATATACGAAGTACTTGTTTCTACCAAGAGCCATCCTGATGCGGAGTGGGTATTTAGAGAGGCGAAAAAGGTTTGCTCTGATATGGGAATAGCGACGGTGTACCGCAATCTTAAGACTTTGGTTGAGAGCGGAAAAATAGTTGCGATAGAGAGCGTGGACGGAACGGTTCACTACGACGCTTGCGTTCTTCCGCACTCGCACTTCGTATGCGAAGAGTGTGGAGAGATAAGCGATATTGATATTCCCTTCGTTTCGCTTGACGGAGTAAAGAGTGAGGGGTTTAGCGTAAAGCGTGGAAAAATCGTACTTTACGGCGCGTGTCCCAAATGCTCGAGTAATTAGTTAATAACGCCAAAAATAACAGGGTTTGGCGAAATAAAATAAAAAATTTTTTTGGAGGAATAAAAATTATGAAAAGATGTACTGTATGTGGATGTGTAGTTGAAGACGGTGTTGCTCGTTGCCCCCAGTGTGGCGTAACTACTTTCGAGGCTCTTCCCGATGAAGAGGGTTGGGCTTGCGAGCATAGAGTAGGCGACGGTATGGTAGACGACGCTGAAATCGTTCAAGGTCTTCGCGATAACTATATGGGCGAGTGCACTGAAGTAGGTATGTATCTTGCTATGAGCCGTGTTGCTGAGCGCGAGGGCTATCCCGAGATTGCAGAGGCTTACAAGAGATACGCTTTTGAAGAGGCAGAGCACGCAGCGAAGTTCGCTGAACTTTTGGGCGAAGTAATCACCGATTCTACCAAGAAGAACCTCGAACTCCGTATGGCAGCAGAGGGTGGCGCTTGCAAGGGCAAACTTGACCTCGCTATTCGCGCTAAGCAACTTGGCTACGACGCTATCCACGATACCGTTCACGAAATGGCAAAGGACGAGGCTCGTCACGGCGCAGGTTTCAAGGGTTTACTTAAGAGATATTTTAACTAAAACAATTTAATTAGGTTGGCACACAACTAAAAAGACCGTCGAAGGCTTTCCTTTGGCGGTCTTTGTATTTAAAAAAGCATACCGTATATTAAATTTTGCGACGAACTACTTCTTTTTTTCCTTACGGCGTTTGTCGTTAATAATATCTAACGCGTTCTCGTCGATGAGAGTTATACCCTCTTCGCGAGCAATGTTTACCATTTGCGAGAGCGCGGCTTTAAGGAAAATTCTGGGGATTTTAGTGAGTTTAGCGCAAGCCTCTTTGGTAAACTTGATTTCGCTGTCAATACGCTCAGCAGCGTAGATTACCGAGTTAACATCGCCCTCTTTCGCCTGAATTTTATCAAAAACTGGACGGCGGAAACGGGAGTACCAGAACTTCGTACTATCGCGGTAGCCGTAGTCGACGGGAACGGCGGGGAAGTACTTGGGCTTAGAGCCTTCGATGATGCCTTTGTAGGGTTTTTCCTTCATTAAAATGCGGTCGATTTTAAGAATAAAGTGCGCTCCAAACTTGCTCGTGATACCGTTGAAGTTGCGGTATGGAGGCTCGTAGCCTTCAAGTTCACCGGGCTTATCGAGGTAAGCGTCCTCGAGGGTGTCGTCCCAAGAGCACTCAAACACTTGGTAGGACTCTTCAACGATTTGCGGTCTGTCGCCTTCTAGGTCGCTATCGACGAGAGTGAATAAGCAGTTTTTCATCTTGTCTTCCGTCTTGTCGCCGGGGAAACCAAGTCTAACCGCCTCTTTGAAATATTTGCGCTCGTCGGTAATGAAGTTGAGCGAGCATTTTTTAGTGCGCAAAATGTTTTGAGCGGTGTTAGAACTGTTGCGACACTCAAGTATCATAGCGTAATAGTCTTTGCCGGCAATGTAGTAAGGAAAGCAAAGCGAGTACGAGCCGAGGTTAGTTTGTCCGCTTTCCGATACCGTCGAAATAAGAATAGTGGGCATAGGAAAGTAGGATGAGGTTTGGTAGAAGTTGTCTACTATTCGAACGTTCTTGAATTTTTCCATTTTTCTCTCCTTGGTGTTTAGTAACTTGACTATATTATACCCCAAACGAGAAAAACAATCAAGGGAAATTACATATTTTCGAGTAACATTTTGTCCGCAACGAGCGCAATAAATTCGCCGTTAGTGGGCTTTTCGTTGCTCGAATAAACCTTTACGCCGAAAAGAGAATTGATGTTTTCAATCTTACCTTTGTTCCAAGCAACCTCGATTGCGTGTCTAATAGCCCTCTCAACCTTGCTTGCGCTCGTAGAAAACCTCGTCGCGACTTCGGGGTAGAGTTTTTTGGTTATGCTATTGATAATTTCGGGGCTGTCAATAGCCATCTTGATTGCCTCGCGTAAAAATTGATAACCCTTGATGTGCGCAGGAATTCCCACGGTCATAAAGATTTCCGTAATGCGCTGTTCGGTTACGCCGTTTAAAGCGGAACGGTACGGGCGGTTTGACGGTTTAGTTCTCTTGATTGCGCTAATTCTACGGTCAAGGTCGGGAAGAGAAAAGGGCTTTATTAAGTAATAGTCCGCGCCCTTGTCCATAGCCTCGTTCACCATACTCTCCGCCTTAGTCTCGCTTACCGCTATAATCTTGCAGTTTTCCTTGTCAATGCGCTCAAGAACGCCCACACCGTCAAGCGAGGGCATAAGCATATCAAGTACCATAGCGTCGGGTTGATGCGCCTTAAAAAGCCTTATTGCCTCTTCCCCTCCGCGAGCAACGCCCACTACTTCGTAAAGAGGCGACGCGCTGAAGTATTCTCTTTCGCTCTGTAAAGTTTTCTCGTCGTCGTCAACGAGCAAAATTCGTGTTTTCATTATCTTAAACCTCCGATTTAGTTACAATTCCATTATAACTTTTAATGAGCGAAAAGACAACAAAAAACGGTAAAACATTTCGACTAATAATGTCGAAAAAAGTCTAATAATCGCGAATAAAATATAAAGAAAAACCCCTCTCGAAAAAGAGGGGAATTTTTTAGGAAAATCAATTATTTTTCGTTTAAGAGGGCGGGTTTATCGGGTTTTTTCATAAGCAAGGCAAAGCATACTGAGGCGAGGATAGGGAAGATTAGGGCTACGAGCATACCTGCTTTCATACCGATTTGGTCGGGAGTAAGGGCAAGAGAGGAGGCAAGGGAAAGACCAAAATCTGAAGAGGCTACCGCGTCGGAGACTATTCCAACGAGTTGGGGTGCGACGCTTGCGCCCATATCACCGCCTGCAGCCATAATAGCGTAGAGGAACACTCCACCGCTTGCGACTTTGTTTTCAGCGGAAATAAGGCTACCGGGCCAAAGCATAGAGGCGCAAAAGCCCGTGAGCGCGCACGCTACGAGACCAAGAATAGCGAAGGGCGTAACGGCTGCGACGAGATAACAAATAGACGCTCCGACTGAACCTAAAAACATAACGAGTTCCACTTTTTTGCCGAACTTTGAATAGAGCGTTCTACCGAGCCCGAGGAAGAGAGAGAAGAGAGCAACGCCGAAGATATCGCCGTAAACTTTGGGAAGAGCGAGCGATTGTTCAAGATAACTTGACGCCCATTGCGCCATCGTGCACTCGGTTGCGCCTCCCATAAAGATAGCGATTACGCACAGCCAAAGCGTACCGTTTTTCAGTAGTTTTGCGCCCTCGCCGGCAGTAACGTTTTCCGTTTTAAGAGCGGGGATATCCGCTCCCAAGAACGCGAAGAAAGAGAAGAGAGGGATAAGCGCTAAAACGAGGGGGAGGAAGAACCAGTTGTTTTTTCCAACGCCCCACAAAAAGAGGGTGGAAAAGAGTACGACGGCAACGACGCCCCAAGCGTAAACGGAGTGAAGTTTGCTCATTTCGTGGTCGGGGTTATCGGAGGGGAGCGCGGCGATTACGGGGCTTATAAGCACCTCGGCAAGACCGCCTGCAAGCGAGAAAATAAGCGTTCCAAGAATTATGCCTATGAAGGCAAGGGCGGGGAAGAGCAGAGGCAGAACTGCGTAAACGACGAGCCCAACTACGCTGATTGCCGGGAGTAAGCGCACGGTAAGGGTTATGTTAAATTTATGAGAAAAGAAGGAGAATACGAGGTCGATAGCAAGTTGCGTAACGAACCCTAAAAGAATAAGAAGACCCATCATAGAAAAAGAGAGGCCGTAAAGTTCACGGAAGGTAAGGAATAGAAGAGGGGAAAGGTTTGCAGTAGTTGCCATTGAAACGTTGGTTGAATAGCAAGCAATTTTAACTCTCGTAGCGTTCATAGTAATCTCCAAGTTTTGTTAAAAGTACCGTTAAAGGTTGAGAGTATTATAATATAACTGGAAAATAAAGTCAAATAACTTCGTGAAAAAACATAAAAAAGTACAAATAAAGAAAATAAAAAGACAAGGCGGGCGAAAAGTCCTTGACACAAAAGGCGAAGATAGTTTATAATTATATCGTACCTTGCGAAAAAAAGCAAAGAGTAGGAAAAGGGAAAGAGTGGAAAAAACCATAACCGAGATTGAAAATTACCTCACGGCCTTGCCCTATAAACCGCATTTACCTTCGCCAAGCGCTTTGGACGAAGTAGCGAAAGAGACGGCACGGCTTTTATCTTTGGGCAAATTTCACTTATTAGCAAGAAAAGCGAGCGTTAAGGCGTTAATGGAAAAAAGCCTTTATTCCTTCTCGGCAAAAGCGGAAGTTAGATTTCACTTTTTTGATAAACGCAAGGCTTATATGTCTGACGAAGGTTTCGTGAGTTTCTCGCTCAAGTTTCTTTTCTCGAGAGAGAGCGAGCGCGTGGCGAAAATCGTTTTCCACGAAATAGGGCATTTAATATTAAAAGAGCAAGATTTTTACGGCGAACTCCTAAAACGCAAGGATGGAGCGCTTGAAAACCTTGCCTCAATTATATCTATTGAAATAATTCGTCAAATTTTGGCGGTTATGCAAAACGAGAGTTTGGAAAAAATAGTGGCGGACGAGCAAGAAAAACTCGTCGTAGCCATAGCAAAGGAAAAGGGAGTAAACTAATGGAAGAGAAAAACACCAAAAAAATCGTAAAAGAGGACGCTACTGAACTTCTTAAAGAGTATAACGAGCAGACCGCTCAAGGTGGCGAGCACGAGTACGACGAAATTTTACATCGCGATACTTACGCTGACTCTGATTGCTGTTGCTAATACCGGCTAACGCCGTTAACTACTATTAAGGACACGAGAAAAAGGAGAAAACTAATGGAAGAAAAGAAGATTGTAATCGAAGACGCTACTGAACTTCTTAAAGCGTACAACGAGCAGACCTCTGAGGCTGGCGAGCACGAGTACGACGAAGTTTTGCACCGCGATACTTATAGCGACGATTGCTGCTGCTAAAAGATGTTTGGCTATTTTAGGCCTTACGCATCGATAAGAAAGACAAGACAGAAACGGGCGTTTAACGCGCATTATTGTAGACTTTGTTATTGTTTAAGAAAGATAGGTGGACAGAAGGCGAGAGCCTTCACGACCTTTGACGTTACGATATACGGGATAATAGTAAGTATCGTAACGAAGAGGGAGTGTCCGCCTCTTTTCCCTTGTCAAAGGTTGCGAAAGGGCAATATGAATTACTTTGCCTCGGACGAGTTTGGTATGACGCTCGCCCGAATTTCGCTTATTGCGTTTGGAGAAAAACTGCGCGACGACGAGATTGACGGGGATAATTCGTTCAAAAAGAGAATAATCCGCGCGCTTTTTAAGAAAACTATTCAAAAAGTGGACGAGGAATTGCCCGAGATTAAAGAGATTGCAAAAAGAGGAAACGACGAGGTTAACGAACTTCAAAAAGCAGACGCTCCGCTTAACGAAGTTCTCTACGCTTACGGGCGCGCCGTAGCAGACATTATGCAAAATCTTTTCGGGGACTTAGGCGAGGGTTATAATCTAATCGAGGCGCTTGCCGAGTGGACTTTCTTCGTGGATATGCTTTGCGACTACGATAAGGATATTAAAGAAAACAATCCGAACACGCTTTACCGCGAGGACGCGAAGACGATTAAGGAGTATTTTGACAAGTATTATTCTTACTTAATCGAGCAAAACGCCGTTATAAACGAAAGAGTGCTTGAGCCTCTTGAAAAAATTGCCGACGAAAGTTACGAGTGGTACGCGATAAAAGCGATAATAACGCACGCGCTTGACACCGTCGTGGATAACATTATAAAGGGCGAGGACGTGGAATTCCATTATTTCAACGAACTGTACGGCAATTTTAAGGGACTAAAGAAAGGTAGAAAGAAGAGAAAACTTTTAGAGGAAAAGCAATGAAAAGAATTAGTTTAATCGTAAAAGTTACAAACGGATGTAATTTGCGCTGTAAGTACTGCTATAACGGAGGCGCGGGCTTTTCTAATGAAGTTCTCAAGATTGAGCATTTTAAGAAAATGCTTTCTCTTCTTGGCGACGAGTACGACGAGGCAACTCTCATTTGGCACGGTGGCGAGCCTCTTACCGCCGGCAAAGAGTACTATAAAAAAGCAATGGAGATTGAGGAAGAGATTTCTCTTCTTAAAGATATAAAATTCGATAATCGCGTTCAGACTAACGGTACGCTTATCGACAAGGACTGGATTAAGTTTTTCAAAAAGCACGGCTTTAAACTGGGCTTAAGTTACGACGGCGTTGACAACGACGCTTACCGTCAGCAAGGCGAAAAGGTTCTTAAAAATATGGACCTTCTCAAGAAAAACGGTATTCGTTTCGGCGTGATTGCGGTAGTCGTTAACGACGAATACGACCTCAAGAAAAACTACGAATTTTTCAAAAATCGCAATACGTGGTTTGAATTTTCGCATATGATACCCGAGGGTAGCGGAAAAGACTTAGCGCAAGTGGGCGCGGAAGAGTACGCTAAGAAGATGATAAATTTCTTCGACGAGTGGATTTACGACCGCGACGGCGTAGGCGTTCGTACCTTCCAGTCGTATATGATTATGGCGCTCGGTGGAAAGGCGAGGGTATGCGATAATTCCTCTTGCCACGGAAGATACCTCTGCATTGCGCCCGACGGCAGTATCTTTAACTGTTCAAGAGGCTCTGCGCACGAGTATTCCTTTGGACATATCGACGAGATTGAAAGCGTTAAAGAGGCGTTTAACAGCGACGGCTTTAAGAAACTTCTTATCGGCTCGATTACGCGTAGAAATAAGTGCAAGAGCGAGTGCGAGTACTTCGACCTTTGTAAAGGCGGATGCGCAGACGCGGCTATTTGCGCAGGCAACATAAACGAGCCATCGC
The DNA here is from genome assembly GCA_045532295.1 of Pumilibacteraceae bacterium. GTDB lineage: Bacteria > Bacillota > Clostridia > Christensenellales > Pumilibacteraceae > UBA10677. The sequence continues at coordinate 106,992 of JAZSFP010000027.1, forward strand.
CCTATGCTTGCACGCTCTTTAAGAAACTCTACAAGCATATTAAAGCCAAAATGGACGAGATAGTGGAAAAGAATATACCGCTTGATAACTTTAATCCAGCGGTTAGAGAGGCTTTTGCGTCGAAGTTAAGCGCGACGGAAAAGTGTATTCACAACGAAGAGGTGTAATATGGTAGCGCTTGCGTATATTTTTTCATTTCTATATATGGGACTGGTTATCGTCGTGGGCGAAACCGTTCAAAAAAAGACGGGCGCTGACCCCGAGATGACGAGAAAAGTCGAGCATATTGCAACCTCTGCAAGTTGGGTAGTGGCCTATCTTTTAGCAGGTCCTACCTTTCACCTTATAATTATCAACGCGCTCGCGTTCGTTGCCCTTACCGTGCTTACCTTTGGTAACTTGATGAAGTCGGCAGAACGCACGGACGCTGATAAAAGTTACGGGCTTTTCTACTTTGGCTTAAGCACCTTTTTGACCATCTTGATTGCCTTTTTCTTGGGTGAAACCTTTATCGTTTATTCGGGCGTAGCGTATTACTGTCTTGCCCTTGCCGACGGGCTTGCGCCCATTACCGCTCGCCTTTTTGGTAAAGCGAATATCAAGATTTACGAACCCAAATCCCTCGTTGGATTTTTGACGGTGTATATCGTTTCCGTAATCGTTGCGTTCGTGTTTAACGGCATCTTTGCCCTTGACCTATCCGTTCTTTTTATGTTCTCGCTCGGTAGCGTTTGCGCACACGCAGAACTTTACGGAAGAAAGGGAATTGACAATTTGCTCGTAAACTTTTTGTCCTTTGCGTACCTCGTTCTCAATCACTACGGCTTAGTGCCAGTTGAGTTCCAAGTAGCCTGCATAATCGTAATGTTCTTTACCCCCTTTGCAGCAGGCACGAAATCACTCAGTTTTTACGGCGGACTTATGGCGATAATCTACCTTGCTCTGTCCTCGTTCTTCGGGCATACCGCGCTCGTCGTTATGATTTTCGGACTTTTCTTCGTCGAGGCGATTATATCCAAGGTTACCACCAAGATTTTCAATCAAAGAAGTGGAGCGGTTAAGGAAAAACACTCACGCGGACTGTATCAAATACTTGCAAACGCCTTTGCTCCTATGGTTTGTACCGCGCTTTATTACTTTACGAATAGCCAAGTCTTCCTCTTTGGCGCAATCGTTTCGCTCGCTGAAGAGTTCTCCGATTCCGTTGCCTCGGACGTAGGTCGCCTTTCGGGGAAGCCCCCTCGCGATATCCTCACGCTTAAGCATATCGACGCAGGCATTAGCGGTGGCGTAAGCGTTTTGGGACTTGTGAGCGCGCTCTTAGCCTCGTTTATGGCTGTTGCAATCGGCTACGCGTTCGGCGTTATGGACGCAATAAACTACCTTATTCTTTCCGCTCTTGCGTTTGGCGGTACAATTATCGACAGTTTGCTCGGCTCGAGTATCCAAGTCCTCTATAAATGTCCCGTATGTAATATCTTTACTGAAAACAGAACGCACTGCGATAGCGACGCAGTTAAGGTTAAAGGCGTAACGGCGATTGACAATAGCACCGTAAATCTACTCTCGGGCGTTATCATCGCGTTAGTAACTATCGGTCTTTCGTTTATCATCTAAATAAAACGAGAATATTAAGGCTAATCCGTTAAAAAGGTTAGCCTTTTTCATTTTTGTGTGATATAATAAAAAAAGAGGTGAGATTATGAAATCTTTACGACAGTTATTTAAGAGAGGAATAGGACCGAGCAGTTCGCACACTATGGGACCGGCGAAGGCTTGCGAGATGTTTTTAGAGAAGAACGACGGCTACGAGCGTTACAAGGTCGTGCTTTACGGCTCGCTTGCGCTTACTGGCAAGGGACACGGAACGGACCGAGCGGTAAAGGGCGTTTTCAAGGAGCGTCCCGTAGAGGTTGTTTTTGATGAAAAATCGCCTTGCGTTCATCCTAACACTATGGATATTATCGCCTACGAGGGTGAGGAAGAAAAGGTTAAAATGCAGGTTTTCAGCGTGGGCGGAGGCGCAATCGTCGTTGCGGGCGAGTCGCCCATTTACCCCGAGGTTTATCCTCTTAACACCTTTGATGAAATCAAAAAGCATTGCCAAGACAACAATATGTATCTTTGGCAGTACGCCGTATCTTGCGAGGGCGAGGGCATAATCGACTATATGCTTGAAATGTGGCAGGTTATGAAATCGGCGGTTCAGCGCGGATTAAAAACGGAGGGAATTCTTCCCGGCGGACTTGGAGTGGTCAGAAGAGCAAAATCGCTGTGGAAAAAGCCCGAGGGAAAGGAAGACCCACAGATTAAAGACGACCGCATAGTGTCTGCGTACGCGTTTGCCGTTAGCGAAGAGAACGCCTCTTGCGGAGAAATCGTAACCGCCCCTACTTGTGGAGCGAGTGGAGTATTGCCGGCAGTCTTCCTCTACTTCCAAAAGAAGTATAAAAAGACCGACCTTGAAATAGTAAAAGCCTTGCTTGCAAGCGGAATAATAGGCAACCTCGTTAAAACTAACGCCTCGATATCGGGCGCAGAGTGTGGCTGTCAAGCGGAGGTTGGAACGGCGTGCGCTATGGCGGCGGCAGGGCTTGCGGAAATGCAAAAAATGTCGCTTGACGAAATAGAGTATAGCGCGGAAATTGCGCTTGAGCATCATCTTGGGCTTACTTGCGACCCCGTGTGCGGTCTGGTTCAAATTCCTTGCATAGAGAGAAACGCGGTAGCGGCAATGCGCGCTATTAACGCAGTCCGTCTCGCCACCTTTTTGACCTCTTCGAGAAAAATATCCCTCGATACCGTCATTAAGGCTATGTATGAAACGGGACACGACCTCCACGAAAACTACCGCGAAACCTCAATCGGCGGTCTCGCTAAACTTTATAAGTAATAATTATAATTAAATATTAGAAGAAAAAACGCCGAAATATAATTCGGCGCTTTTCCTTTATCTCACTTCCTTCCTCTTGATAGCAAACTGCTATATTGTGTATTAATTATATAGCAATTTGCTATAATTGTCAAGAGAAAAGGAGTTTTTATGAAAATTTTTCAAGACAGGTTAAGGGAAGAGCGCAAGGCGTTTGGGCTAACGCAAAGGGATATGGCGGATAAGTTGGGCATAACGCAACCCTCTTATATTCGTTACGAGAGTGGAACGAGTGAGCCGTCGCTCTCTCGCCTCGTTCAAATTGCCGAAATTTTAGATATTTCCGTAGACTATTTACTTGGTAGAAAAGATTATTAAAAGCCTTTCAAAAGAGAAAGGCTTTTCGTTTACTTTTTAATTGCTCTTACTATTAAAAACGAGGGCTTAACGCTTTCTTTTTTTGCCATTTTAGGAAGAAGAGAGCAAGCCTCGTCGCTTGGGTAAGGTTCTAAAACTTTATCAATGGTAAAGCCTACGCTGACGAGAGCGTTGATAATATCGGAAAAACGACGATGATACTTAATAACGCCGTCCACGAACCAGTGGATTTTGCGTTCGCCCACGCTTGCGTAGTCAGAAAAAGCGTAAGCGTAAGGAGTACCGTTTTCGTCTTTAAGGTAATAATGTTTTCCCTCTTTAGTGGCGGTAACTATGGGGTGTTCTTGGGAAAAAAGGAGTGTTCCACCGCTCTTTAAAGCCCCGTAAAGCGACGCGCAAAGCGAGGTAAAATCCTCGATATAATGAAAGGCGAGAGAAGAGTAAATAAGGTCGAATTCGTCGCAAAATTTTGATACCGTAGTCATATTTTCGTGCAAATACTCAATATTTTCGTTCGCATTTTCTTGCTTTGCAACGGCAAGCATTTTCTCGGAAATATCAATTCCAAGCACGCTTTTTGCTCCAAGCGAGATAAACTCTACGCAGTTTTGTCCAAAACCGCAACCAAGGTCAAGCACGCTTTTATCCACAAGAGAGGGGAGAAGAGAGCGCATAGCAGGTTGCTCTAAAAGGCGGTTATAGTTAGCCTCGCTCTTGCGCAGTTTTTTATATTCGCCAAAAAAGGCGTCGTTGTCGTAAATATTTTGACTATTCATAAGGGAATTATAGCACAAAGGGAACAAAAGTGTCAACAAAAGAGATAAAAGTGTCAAAAAAAGAGACTGATAAATTTGACTACCAACGGGAAAAAGAGTATAATAAGGGTAAGTAAAATTAAGTGAGGAATAAATTATGGACTTTAGATACGGCAATTATCCTACGATGATAACTCCCTATAAGGCTGACGGTAGCGTAGATTACGAAATGGTGGAAAAGTACGTGGACTGGTACGCCGATAACGGTTGCGACGGTATTTTTGCCATATGTCAGTCGAGCGAGATATTTTATCTTACTTTGGAGGAAAAAGTAAAGATAAATTCGCTCGTTTATAAAAGGGCGAAAGAGATTGAAAAGAGATTAGGAAAGCCCTTTACGATAGTGTCCTCTGGGCATACTTCCGACAGTGTTGAAGGTCAGATTGAGGAACTTAACGCTATCGTAAAAAGCGGAACTGACGCGCTCATTTTTATAACCAACCGCTTTGCAAAAGAGGACGAAAGCGACGATGTTTGGATTAAAAATGCTGAAACGGTATTAAAATCTTTGCCTAAGGACGTGTGCTTAGGTCTTTACGAGTGCCCCTATCCCTATAAGCGTTTAGTAACGGAAAAAGTGCTTAACTGGTGCAAGAGTACGGGTAGATTTTACTTTATGAAAGACACCTGCTGTAACGCTCAAGAAATAGAGAAAAGACTAAAGATTTTAGAGGGCTCGTCGTTTGCGCTTTTGAACGCGAACTGCCAAACCTTGCTTGCAAGTATTCGCGCAGGCGGAAAAGGATATTGCGGAATAATGTCTAACTTCCACCCTCGTCTTTACGGTTGGCTTTGCCGTAACCCCTACCACGAAAAAGCCGAACTCGTCCAAGCCGTTCTCGGTTCGCTTGGGTTCACCGAAAGTGGTCTTCCCTATCCTTTAAGCGCAAAATATAGTATGACGCTTTGCGGTAACGAAACGACAAACTACGCGCGCAATCGCAAGAGCGAAGATTTAACCGACTACGGACGCGACTGCGTAAAGCAAATGAAACTTCTAACCGATACTTTGGAAAAAGAGTTAGGATTGTAAATAAATGTTATGAAGATTAAAAAAAGGCTCGGTGTTCGAGCCTTTTCGTTTTATTCTTGGATAGGTTGTTCGGTTTTGGGTTTTTTCTTGCGGACGAATAAGTTAAGATACAATATGGTTATAAGCATCATAATCGACGCGATAAGAGAGAGGACTTGTTGGGCGTATACGGGAATACCGAAGATAGTATTGCCGTTTGCTTGGATAAAGTCGAATAGGGGAGTAACTGCAACCGTTGACAAAAAGCCTGAAAGCCCGGTAATGGAGATAAGTAGAGCGTAGGCTTGGGTGCGTTGGTTTTCCTCGACCTCTGCGTAGACGAGGTTAAGTTGACCACTCGTCATACCTGCGGAGGCTACGCCGTAGAGGATGAAGTAAATAGTAAAGAGGATATGACCGTTACTTGGGGTAGTGAAGATATTTATTGCAAACGCGACGAGGCATATTCCGTAGCAGAGCGAGAGTGAGTTAGTAAAGGAAGTTTTGTTACCGAACTCGCCGATTTTTCGAGAAACGAGTGCGCGAGCGAGGGCGTGGACTATGTTGATAATTGACACGAAAGTCATAGAAAAGCCCAGTTCAATCGTTTGGTAAGTACCGTAGAAAGGAACGGAGATATGCGTTGCTATTCCGAACAGCGCGCTCATAAGCACGATTTTCCACACGAACTTATTTTTAAGCACCGCCTTTAACGAGCCTTTAGTAGAGGGAAGGGCGGATTCATCGACGGGCTTTTCCTTGGAAAAGACGAGCGTTAGCGTATGAAATAGAGCAATAACGAAGATAGATATTGCTCCGAAAATGAACGCCGAAGTTAAGTCCCCGACCGCCTCGTAAGCGTCGATGACCGTACCCATAACGAAGGTAAACGCCATACCCGAAAAGAGCGAAACGATTTCCTTGTTTGCAGTAAACACGCCCACTTTATCGTGAGGGACTAAGGACATAAACCAGTTAATCTTTGGGGAGTTAATAAGGTTATGCAAGAAGTACGCTACGATAAGGAAAACGAAGAACATAATATGCTTAACGGTATCGGGAATATCGAAAACGGGGAGAAGATAGACCGAGCCGAATACTACTTGGCTTACGATATGTAGCGCAGTAACCCAGTGGCGAACGGGTTTTTTGTTTGCAAGAAAGATTGCGAAAATTTGAAAACACTGACCGAGGGCTACGAAGGAAGTGAGGATTGCCGTCGTTGACGAGTCCATACCGATAGCGGTAGCAATCTTCGCTATATACGCGCCCGTAAACATAAGCGAAATAAAATATTCTAAAGCCGCCTCGATTATATAAAGGAGACGGCTGAACTTATATTCGTCTTTTTTCGCTAAAGTATCGTTCATTTTCATAAACCTCTCAAGTAAGTCTTAAGTATCGTTCATTTTCATAAACCTCTCAAGTAAGTCTTATTATAAAACTTACGATAAAAAAAAGCAAGAGAAAAACGATAAAAATTAAAATTATTTTACTACCGAGAACTTATAAACGGTCTTGGTTTTGTACTCTTCGCCTTTGCGTAAAAGCGTGGTGGGGTACGAGGGGCAGTTGGGAGAGTTAGGGTAGCACTGCGTTTCAAGACAGAGCGACGCGTGGTTGGGGTAGAACTTCTTGCCCGTAAAACCGGCGGGAACGTTTTGCGTATAGAGTTGAACGCCGGGAAGAGTGGTAAAGCAGTCCATTTTTCTTCCGCTTTCTTCGTCGAAAACGGACGCGCAAAACTCAAGAGCGTCCTTGCTTACGCGGTCAAGACAGTAGTTAAAGTCAAAGCCTCCGCAAAGAGAGATAAGGTGTTCGTCGCTGTTCATATACTTTGAAAGGGGGACGCCACCTTTGAAAGAGAAAGGCGTGCCCGTTATATCGAGGAATTCGTTGTGGGGGATAAGGTCGTCGTCGCAAGGCGTGATAGCGGAGGCGTTAATATCGAGGATTTGGTTTAAGATATCGTCGCCGTTGCCGATGTTGAAGTAAGCGTGGTTAGTGAGGTTGCAAACGGTGTCTTTGTCCGTCGTTGCGTAGTAGTCAAGCACTACTTCGCCTTCGTCGTTAAGAGTATAGCCTACTTTCATAGTAAGCGTTCCGGGGAAACCCATTTCTCCGTCGGGAGAAACGAGGGAGAGGAAAAGAGTGTCGCCCTCGATGGACGCGGTCATATTGCGCATATCGAAACCCACTACTCCGCCGTGGAGTGTGTTGCCTTTTTCGTTAGCGGAGATATCGTATTTAACGCCGTCGATAGAAAAACTTGCCCCTTCAATACGGTTACCGTATCTGCCGATGAACGCGCCGTAGTAAGCGTGTTCGCGAGTGTAGTAATCTTCAGGTTTAGCGTAGCCCATAATCACGTCGCCGAAGTAGCCGTTCTTGTCGGGAGCGGTAAGACGAAGAATTCTGCCTCCGCCCGTCATAACGTCCATTTCCATACCCATAGCGTTAGAGAGGGTATAAACTTCGATAGTTTCGCCGTTTATTTCAAAAGAATAGGTTTTCTTAATCATATCAAAAACTCCTTGGGATTATTATATTTTAATTATAGCGAATTTTAATAGGTTTGTCATTTGTTTTAGCGCATAAAAAAGTAAAAATTTTTCTTGCGCCCTTGCTTTAATTGACAAAAGAATATAACTTATTATATAATAATTATAATTTCTTTATTTTTAGGAGAACGAAATGATTTGGGCTAAAGAAGAAACGCTATCAAGAGCGGAAATCGAAAAAATCCAACTCGAAAGGCTTATCGAAACGGTAAATAGAGTTTACGAAAAAGTTCCAGCGTATCGCAAAAAAATGGACGAGGCAAACATTAAGCCGAGCGATATTAAAACGCTTTCCGACGTTCAAAAATTGCCCTTTACCACTAAGCAAGACCTTCGCGACAACTATCCTTTCGGACTTTTTGCAGTACCTCGAAAGGACCTTTTGCGCGTTCACGCAAGCAGTGGAACAACGGGAAAGCCCACGGTAGTAGGTTACACCAAAAACGATATGGAAGTTTGGACGGAGTGTGTTTCGCGTATCGCCGTTATGGGCGGAGCAACGGAAGAGGATATGGCGCAAATTTGCTTTGGTTACGGTATGTTTACCGGCGCGCTTGGTCTTCACTACGGCTTGGAAAACATAGGCGCAACGATAGTACCTTCTTCGTCTGGCAACTCTGAAAAACAGATTATGTATATGAAGGACTTTGAAACGAGCGTTTTGGTTGCAACGCCTTCCTACGCTCTTCGTCTTGCAGAGGTTGCAAACTCTATCGGCGTTAATCCTAAAACCGACCTCAAAGTAAAAATTGCGCTCGTTGGTAGCGAACTTTTGACGGAGGCTATGAGAGTGGAAATGCACAAGGTTTGGGGCGACGACGTGCTCGTTACTTCCAACTACGGCATGAGCGAACTTATGGGTCCCGGCGTTTCGGGTGAGTGCGAATACCTTGACGGTATGCACATTAACGAGGACTTCTTCCTCCCCGAGATTATCGACCCAAAAACCGGCGAAGTATTGCCGGCAGGAGAGAAAGGCGAACTCGTTATAACCTGTCTTAAAAAAGACGCGCTCCCCCTTATTCGTTATAGAACGAAGGACATAACGAGACTTATCTACGAGCCTTGTAAGTGCGGAAGAACGACTTGCAGAATGGAAAATCTTTCGGGAAGAAGCGACGATATGCTTAAAATCCGCGGAGTAAACGTATTCCCCTCGCAGATTGAAGAAGTCGTATTCTCCATTGACGAACTCGGACCGCATTACGAGATTATCGTTGAGAGAGAGGGATATTCGGACAAACTTACCGTTCGCGTTGAACTTAATCACGAGACGGACAGTTTTGCAACGCTTGAAAAGATTGCAAAGAAAACGGCAGGAAAACTTAAGACTGTGCTTGGTCTTGACGCAAAAATCAAATTAGAATCGCCCAACACTTTACAGCGTTTTGAGGGTAAGGCAAAGAGGGTTAGAGATTTAAGGAGTAATATGTAATGGAAAAGAAGATTATGCTTGGCAACGAGGCGATTGCCCGTGGTATATACGAGGCAGGCGTTAAGGTTGCAAGTTCGTATCCCGGTACGCCCAGTACGGAGATTAGCGAATATTTAGCAAAAATGGGTGGCGTTTACACCGAGTGGGCGCCCAACGAAAAGGTAGCGGTTGAAGTTGCCGCGGGCGCGTCCATTTCGGGCGTTAGAGCGGTTGCTTGTATGAAACACGTAGGCTTAAACGTAGCCTCCGACCCCCTCTATACGCTCTCTTATATCGGAGCGAACGGCGGACTTTTATTAGTGGTTGCCGACGACCCCGGTATTGCAAGTTCGCAAAACGAACAGGACACGAGAATGGTTGCTCGCTCTGCGCACGTTCCCGTTCTCGAGCCGAGCGATAGTAACGAGGCTAAAGAGTTCGTTAAAATCGGTTTCGAGATAAGCGAAAAGTACGACACGCCCGTAATTTTGAGAACGACCACTAAACTTGCGCACTCCCAAAGCGTAGTAACGCTTGGCGAAAGAGAAGAGGTAGAAGACAAGGTTTACGAGCGTAGCGTTCCTAAGTTCGTTATGATGCCTGCGTCCGCTATCGGCAGACATATAGAAGTAGAAAAGAGAGAGATTGCGCTTGCAAACGACGCTAATACTCTTGCAATAAATAAAGCGACTTACGACGACGAGAGCATCGGTTTTATAACGAGCGGTATTGCTTATCAGTACGTAAAAGAGGCTTGTCCTAACGCCAGCGTTCTTAAACTTGGTCTTGTTAATCCCCTTCCTAAAAAACTCATCGAAGAGTTCTGCTCTCGCGTAAAAACCGTATACGTATTCGAGGAACTTGAACCGGTTATCGAAGAACAAATCAAGAGTTGGGGCGTTGAGGTTAAGGGTAAAGAACTCTTTACCCGTCAAGGCGAGTACAACGCGAATATGCTTAAAAAGGCAATTTACGGCGAGCAAAGTCAAGTGTTTAGCAAAGCGGAAGTTCCCGCTCGTCCTCCTATTCTTTGTCCCGGCTGTCCTCATCGTAGCGTTTTTGCAACGCTTAATAAACTTAAAATTCACGCGTCGGGCGATATCGGTTGTTACACCTTAGGAGCGGTTGCGCCTCTTTCGGTAATTGATACTTGTATCTGTATGGGCGCGTCCATATCCGCTCTTCACGGTATGGAAAAAGCCAAGGGAAAAGACTATATCAAGAACTGGGTAGCGGTAATCGGCGACGGTACTTTCCTTCACACCGGTATCAATTCGCTCGTCAATATGGTTTACAACAAGAGCACGGGTACTGTAATAATCCTTGATAACCGCACCACCGGTATGACGGGACATCAAGAGCACGCCGCAACGGGTAAAACGCTTATGGGCGAAGACACCTACGCAATCAACCTCGTTTCGCTTTGCAAAGCAATCGGCGTTCCGAGAGTAGAGGAAATCGGCGCGTTTGAAGTGGATAAATTAGAAAAGACCATTAAAGAGTGTGTTAAGAGCGACGAACTTTGCGTAATAATTGCAAAAGAGCCTTGCGCGCTGTTAAAAGGTCAAAAGCACCCTGATATCTGCGTTGCGGATAGCGATAAGTGCAAAAAGTGCGGAATGTGTCTTAAGATAGGTTGTCCCGCCCTTACCAAGCAGGCGGACGGTACGATTAAGATTGATTCGACAATGTGTAACGGTTGCGGACTTTGTAAGCATTACTGCAAGTTTGGGGCGATCGAAAAGGTAGGTAGATAATGAATATAATGGTTGTTGGCGTAGGCGGACAAGGAACTCTGCTTACCAGTAGAATTATAGGAAAAACTGCGCTCGAGGCAGGCTACGACGTTAAACTTTCGGAAGTACACGGTATGGCTCAGCGCGGAGGTAGCGTAGTAACCTTCGTTCGTTACGGCGAAAAGGTAAACGAACCCGTCGTTGAAGAGGGCGAGGCTGATATTTTAATTTCCTTTGAAAGACTTGAGGCGAAAAGATACGCGCATTTTCTTAAAAAGAACGGTAAAATCATCGTAAACGACTGCCGTATCGATCCTATGACCGTAGTAATCGGCGCAAAGACTTACCCTGAAAACATCATCGAGGAACTCAAAGACGAGCACGAAGTTTACGCAATTGATGGACTTTCCATTGCTAAAGAACTTGGAAATAGCAAGGTTCTTAACTCCGTAGTGCTTGGCTTGGCGGCAAAGCATATCGGCTTTAGCAAAGAGGCTTGGCTTGAAGTGGTAGAAAAGACCGTTCCGCAAAAGACTATTGAAATAAATAAACAGGCGTTTAAAAAGGGATACGACGCGTAAGGAGAAAATTATGATTTGGAACAAAGAAATTGAGACGATGTCGCGCGAAGAGATGCGCGCGCTTCAAAGCGAAAGACTTGTAAAAGTCGTAGACTACGTTTACAATAACGTCGAGTTTTACCGCAAAAAGATGGACGCTATGGGCGTTAAACCTTCTGATATTAAGGGAATTGACGATATTACTAAACTTCCCTTTACCACGAAAGACGACCTTCGCGATAACTATCCTTTCGGGCTTTTCGCAGCAAAGCAGGAAGATATCGTTCGTATTCACGCAAGTAGCGGAACGACGGGTAAAGCAACGGTAGTAGGTTACACGAGAAACGACCTCGACGTTTGGGCAGAGTGCGTGGCGCGTTGTATGACTATGGCTGGCGTAGGCAAGAACGATATTATCCAAGTTGCTTACGGCTACGGACTGTTTACCGGTGGTCTTGGAGCGCATTGCGGAGCGGAAAAGATAGGAGCAATGGTCGTTCCTATGAGTACGGGTAATTCTAAAAAACTCACTACGATGATGGTTGACTTCGGCGCAACGGCAATCGCTTGTACCCCCTCTTACCTTCTTCACATTTCCGAAGTTTTGAGAGAGGAAGGACTTTTGGATCAAATCAAACTTAAATCGGCAGTTTGCGGAGCAGAGCCTTGGACGGAGAAAATGCGTAACGAGATTGAGAGCAAACTCAACATTAAGGCTTACGACATTTACGGTTTAAGCGAGATTATGGGGCCGGGCGTTGCGTGCGACTGCGAGCATCACGAAGGCTTGCACGTATGCGAAGACCACTTCTTCCCCGAGATTATCGACAGCAAAACGCTTGAACCCGTAGCGGAGGGAGAGACGGGCGAACTCGTGTTCACCACGCTCACCAAAGAGGGTATTCCCCTTCTTCGTTATAGAACCAAGGACCTTACTTCCCTTACAACCGAGACTTGTAAGTGCGGAAGAACGAGCGCGAGAATTTCGCGTTTTAAGGGCAGAAGCGACGATATGCTTATTATCCGCGGAGTAAACGTATTCCCCTCGCAAGTAGAGGCTGCTCTCGTAGAAGTAGACGAAGTATCGCCCCACTATATGATGATCGTAGACAGAGTGAACAACCTTGATACGCTCGAAATACAGGTTGAGATTAAGCCCGAGTACTACACCGACGAGATTAGAGGTATCGAAAAACTCACTAAAAAGATAGGCCACGTAATCCAACAAGCGCTTGGAATTAACGCAAAGATTACTATCGCTCAACCCGGAACGCTCACGAGAAGTATGGGTAAAGCGGTGCACGTAACCGATAAGAGAAAGTATGAATAAGGAGGAACCAAAAATGGTAACGAAACAATTATCCGTGTTTATTGAAAACAGACAAGGTAGACTTGGCGAAGTGCTTGAAGTGCTTAAGAAGAACGAGGTAAATATTCTTTCGCTCTCGCTCGCCGACACCACCGAGTACGGCTTGCTCCGTCTCATAGTAAACAACCCCGAACTTGGCAAGGAAAAACTTACCGAAGAGGGCTTTTCCACGATGCTCACCGACATTATCGTAATCAAGATAGGTCATACCGCAGGCTCGCTCCAAAAATTCCTCGCGCTTATTTCTAAAGAGGAAGTTAATATTGAGTATATGTACGGCTTGTCCATCGACGGCGATATGGCGTCCATCGTTCTTAAAACGAGCGACCTTGCTAAAGCAAGAGAAATTTTGGCTAACAACGGCATTTGCACGCTTTCAGGAGAAGACTTGCTTACACTTTAATGATTATCGACACCCACGCGCATATCTTTCCTGACAAAATAGCCTCGAAAACCATATCCGCCCTTTCTCTTTCCGCAAACACGAAAGCGTACCTTGACGGCACCGTTTCTGCGCTCAGTAATAGCGTAGAAGAGAGCGGAATATCGCTTGCGCTTTCCCTTCCCGTAGTAACCAAACCCTCGCAGTTCGATAGCATAAACGCCTTTGCCCTTTCGGTTAACGAACGCTTTAATAAGGGCGAGAGTAAAATTCTATCGTTTGGCGGTATTCATCCCGATTGCGAGGATATCGAGGAAAAGTTCAAGTGGCTAAAAGCGAACGGCTTTAAGGGAATAAAACTGCACCCCGAGTACCAAGGCGTTTTCATTGACGAAGAAAAAACTCTTCGTTTGCTTTCGCTTGCAAAGGAGAACTCTCTTATTACGGTCGTGCACGCAGGCGTGGACGGAGCGTACCCCGAAACTGAGGTTAAGTGTACGCCCAAAAGAGTGAAAAATGCGCTAAAAAAACTAAACGGTTATGAAAATTTGGTACTTGCGCACTTTGGCGGTAACGAACTTTTCGACGAAGTATACGAGGTTTTAGCAGGAGAGAAGGTGTACTTTGACACCGCGTATATGCTAAAATATATAAGCGAGAAGGACTTTAAGAAAATGCTCGAAAAACACTCTGCCGATAGAATTTTGTTCGCTACGGATAGCCCTTGGAGTAGTCAAAGCGAGGATATCAAAATTCTAAAGTCGTTCAACTTAAACGCGGAAGACGAGCAGAAAATTTTTAGCAAGAACGCCCTAAAACTACTTGGCTTGGAGGAATATTATGTTAAATAAAAAGATGTACGAACTTGGTAGCAAGCGCTCCATTATTCGTGAGATATTCGAGTATAGCAAAAAGCGTAGCGCGGAGATAGGCGCGGACAAGGTTTACGATTTTAGCCTTGGCAACCCGTCCGTTGCTCCGCCCGTAGAGATAAAAGAGGCGATAGCCGACCTCAACGAGAACGGCAATAGCGTTCTTCTTCACGGCTATACTTCCGCTCAAGGCGATTTGTCCGTTAGAGAGGTGGTTGCAAACGATATCAACGCGCGCTTTAATGCAGGCGTTACCCCTAACCATATCTATATGACTTGTGGAGCGGCGGCGTCGCTATCCATTTGTCTTAAAGCGCTCTTCGTCGAGGGCGACGAGTGTATCGTTTTTGCGCCCTACTTTACCGAGTACCGCGTGTTTATCCAAAACGCAGGCGGAAAAGTAGTGGAAAGTCAGCCTCAAGAGAAGACCTTCCAAGTGGATATCGACGACTTTAGAGCAAAGATAAATAAGAACACTAAAGCGGTTATTATCAATTCCCCCAACAACCCCAGCGGTGTAGTTTATAGCCGTCAAACGTTAGAGAAAATGTGCGAGGTTTTAAGGGAAAAGCAAGCGGAGTTCGGCAACCCCATTTTCGTTATAGCCGACGAACCCTACCGCGAACTCGTTTACGGCGAGGTTGAAGTCCCTTATCTTATGAACCTCTACGATAATACTCTCGTTTGCTATTCGTATTCAAAATCGCTCTCTCTCCCCGGCGAGAGAATAGGCTATATCGCCGTTTCGCCTAAGGCGGAAGGCGCAAACGAAGTGTATCTTGCAATCTGTGGCGCAGGTCGTTCGCTCGGCTACGTTTGCGCGCCCAGTATGTTCCAACAGATTATCAAAAAATGTATAAACGCGAAAGTGGATATCAATATCTACAAGGAAAACCGCGATATACTTCTCGAAAACCTTACTTCTTACGGATACGACTGCGTAAAACCCGACGGAGCGTTCTACCTTTTCGTTAAAACGCCCGAGCCCGATGCGTACGCGTTCTTTGAAAAAGCCAAGCAGAAAGAACTGCTCGTAGTCCCCTGCGACGACTTCGGCGTTAGCGGTTACGTGCGTATTGCGTACTGCGTTGACAAACAAAGAATTATCAATTCCCTTCCTGCTTTTAAGGCAGTTATCGAAGAGTATAAGTAAACTTAGGACCGCAAAAGCGGTCCTTTTATTATTCTATTGACATTAGCAATTTCTCACTGTATAATATAGGTAGAAAAGGAGGCTTTTCCTATGAAAAAAGTTATAGCGATAATATTGATGTACGTAGCGATAATTTTGGCGTACGTAGCGATAACATTTACGGTTATAATAGGCGGAGTCGCGTTACGTGGGTGTGAGGGCGATAATTTACGAGTGGCTCGAAAAACAGTAAAAGAAGGAACGGGGATTGACCTTCCCTCAAAAATAGAAAATTTATATTATAATAGTTCGGGTGGGCGAGACGGTTTAAGGTATTATGTTTTTATGGTAGAAGAGGATTTACAAGAGTGGTTGGAAGAAAATTTATTTAAAGAGGGAAAGGATACGGAGTTTGAAGAAAGATATAATCATTATTTTGATTTATTTAGGGAAGATAGTGTTCCAGAAAAATATTGTGTAGATTTTGAAAAAGATTATTACTATTGGGGTGAGAGACTCGATTTTTTAATATTTTTATCAGATGAATCGTTACTTATATATCTTAAAATGGACTATTAGGGTATAAAAAGGTGGTTTATTATGAAAAAAACATTAGCGATAATATTGACTGTTATAATGAGCGTGTTGGCGCTTGGTGGGTGTGTGGAAGATTTTATAAATAAAATTGAACTTAAAAAAACTGAAATGTTGACTGATATAAGTAGAATAGAAATTATCTTACGACATAGTGAGGAAGTTGTCGTAGGATATAAAACTGATAGCGGAATACTGGTAAAAGACAATGAAAAAAACTTTGAAATTAATGCAGGAAATAACGAAACTGTTGAGTGGGATTATAGAAATTTAGAAAACGAAAGGTCAAACGGCGCGTTTATTGAGGCGAGAATTTACAAAGAAGAAAAAATCGTGGGGTATTCGTTAATAAGAATAGATTTGCTAAAAACGGGCAACTACAAAGCAAAAGAAATAGGCTCGGCTATGTCTACGAATAAAAATTATAGTGAAACTGAAGTTGGGCAAATTATAGAAAACCTAAAGCAAAATAATCCTTTGGAAGACGATTTATCTCGCGATGACTTCGTGTTTTTGAGTTTTTGGAGAGCGACGAGCGAAACTTTTGGTAAGCATTATCCCTTTGAACTTTATGCGCCGAGAGGGAGTTATACTTTCGTTTGCACGGCAGACGGCGGTACGCTTGTGGGAAACGAAAATGATATTTTTGAAAGTGGCGAAATCGTTCGTTGGCGAGGAGAAGAGGAAAGTGCTTTCGTTGATATCATTGTTAAAAACGGCGAAACAACCGTTGGATATGCCGTCGTAAAATTCACGAAAAGGAACGAACGGTATGATGCTAAAGTAGAGGTATCCAAAATATTTGACAACCCTATTCCTATGGAAGAAGTAATTAATATGATAAAAAACGCAAAGGAGAAGTAGAAAATGGAAGAGAAAAAGGTAAAGATGAGAAGTTTGAAGAAAAATATAATACTTATTTCGATTTATTTGGGGAAGATAGCGTTCCCCCGGAAAAATATTGTGTAGATTTTGAAAAAGATTATTACTATTGTACTGTTTTCGGAGAAGGTTATGTTTTTTATATAGTGTTCATACCAGAACGGTTAACATTGATAGCATTTTATAAATATTAGG